>NZ_FCOG02000007.1 GCF_001544975.2 Caballeronia arationis
GCGACCGAGTCGTCAAATCCCGCCCTAAACGCTACACCGTTCGATACCTCAAAAAGAACATTAACTGAACGGCATTACCCCAAATGGGGCGCTTTTTTTTGCCCCTCCGCCCGTCCTCTCCCGCCCTCTTCCGTCCTTCACGCTGACGCCGGGAGCCTGCCTCGGCCAGAAAGTCGCGTATTTCCGCTCGCCGCGGGTAAACTCTGCGGCCGCTGCGCCGTTAACGAGATAGTACAAAGGCAGTTTTTATCGGACGAATCGCGCTATTTGCTGCTTCCGTCCTAGCGCAGAGTTTTTGTCCATCGGATGAACGCGCGAATCGGTAAATAGCGGGGCGATTGCGGGCGTCTTCATCGAATTCGATAAAAATGGCACTGCTAGTCTTTCTACTGGCGAAAAGAAACGCGTTGAAGTACCTTCGGGCGTGCGAAATCCCATAGATAAGCGCGTCGGATTATGTTGCCTGCAAGCGGCAATTATGCTTTCCGTGCTATTCGAGTAAGAACGACCGAAAACCGGTCGGAGTTCCCAGTCTCTTTCAGGGCCAACATGGTTGCCATTTTCGATTACCTGCTGGAACGCCAGATATCGACGCAATGGCGCGGCGTGCTCGCCGCGCTCGCCGAAGAATTCGAAGCGCAGATCGGACGCAATGAATTGCGTCAATTGATGAACCGGATCGGCCAGCGCTTCGCGAACGCGCATCCGCTGCCTGCGTGCGAGTCGCTTGCCGATCTCGTCGAATCGCTCAACGCCTTGTGGCGCGGGACCGACTGGGGTTTCGTCGCGCTTGCCGAGGAGCCCGCTTACCTGAGCATCACGCACTACTGCGCGCCGCTGCCGGCATTCGGCGAGCGCGCGCTCGCCTGGACGCCCGCGTTTCTCGAAGGCGCCTACCAGCAGTGGCTGGGTGCGCTCGGCGCAGACGGTCTCGCGATGAAGCAATCCGGTGAATTCGATGAAAACGCCGCAGTCGAATTTCGATTGGCACGCGGCGCTGCATAAACGAAAGATTGTCACTAGCGGCAAAAGCGAGAGTGGACACGGCATCGAATTCGATGCATTCGCTTTGAATCATTACCCGCAGCGGTTCGGCGAATCCGCGCGGCATTACCTAATTGGCAACGCGAATCAGGGCATTACGAGGACGGCGGCATCATGAATACTTCGCGGGACATCGAAAAGTTATTCGAGCATTTCGGCGGCAACGCCGGTGATTATCAGGAAATAGGCAAGGAGAACGAGGCACGCTCGGCGCGGACGCGCTGGCCGCTCCTTGCGACGCTCGATTTCGCGCAGCCGCCGATTCCCGAGGTCGCGCAGCGTCGCGACGTCCAGTTGCCGACGGCGCGCGGTGCGCGCGGCGATGCAGCCTCGGACGCCTCGCCCGCGCCGACGCCGATCAACCGCGGCAAGCCGCCGCTCTTCGCACGAGCGCACCGGCGCACGATCCCGCCGGTCGGCAACGTGACGCTGCCGGCTGTCACACCGGGCGCCCCGCGCTTCGCTGAATCGAGTGAAGCAGCGTCGCCGGCCGAAGCAGCGCCGGTAACAGCGACGGCGCCCGCTGCGGCTCCGGCACAGCCGGCGCTGCGCGCCGCCGTACCGGCTGTGCCCGCTGCGCCCCTCGCGCCCCTCGCCCCCCTCGCAGCAAACCCGTTCGCGTCGCGCCCGGCGCAGACTTCGTTGCGCGCCGCCCTGAGCCCCGCACCCGCGACGCCGCCCGCGCCGAAGCCCGCCGCGATCCCCGCCCGCCCGGCGGCTTCGCACTCTCCGGCGCCGCAATCGATTCTCGGCAAGCTCTTCGCGTCGCCCGCATGCGACGCCGCGCCCGAACCCCAGGCCCCGGCGGCCGCCGCGAAGTTGCTCG
The DNA here is from genome assembly GCF_001544975.2 of Caballeronia arationis. Lineage (GTDB taxonomy): Bacteria > Pseudomonadota > Gammaproteobacteria > Burkholderiales > Burkholderiaceae > Caballeronia > Caballeronia arationis. The sequence goes on from NZ_FCOG02000007.1 coordinate 1,871, forward strand.
CTTCGGTCTTCGACCGCCTGCGCGGTTCGCTCGCAAGCCCGGACGACGCCCGCAACGACAATCCCCCCGCCAGCCGCGCGTGGGCCACCAGCCGGATGCCGCGCTCATGAAAGTCATCACCGTGGTATCGGCCAAGGGCGGCGTCGGCAAAACGACGCTCGCCGCGAATCTCGCGTCCGTGCTCGCCGCGCGCTCGCGTCGCGTGATCGTGCTCGACCTCGATCCGCAAAACGCGCTGCGCCTGCATTTCGGCATTCCGCTCGACAGCATCGACGGCATCTCGCGGGCGACGCTCGCCGGCGACGCCTGGCAGAGCGTGATGTTCGACGGCGTCGACGGCGTCACCGTGCTGCCGTACGGCGCGGTGCTCGAAGACGACCGCCGGCGCTTCGAGGCCCACGTCGACCGCGAGCCGGCCTGGCTCGCGCACTCGCTCGACACGCTCGGGCTCGATCCGTCGGACATCGTGATCGTCGATACCCCGCCGGGTTCGTCCGTCTACACGCGCACGGCGCTGACGGCGGCGAATTTCGCGCTGAACGTCGTGCTCGCGGACGCCGCGTCCTACGCAGCGATCCCGCAGATGGAACGCATGATCGAGAACTACGCGTCGCCGCGCGCCGATTTCGGCGGGCAGGGCTACGTCGTGAATCAGGTCGACCAGTCGCGCCAGTTGAGCAAGGACGTGCTGAAGGTGCTGCGCAACATGCTCGGCACGAGGCTGTTCCCGGGCGTGATCCATCAGGACGAAGGCGTGAGCGAATCGCTTGCGTGCGACACCACGCTCATCCATTACGACCCGCTTTCCCAGGCCGCCGCCGACCTGCGCGCGTGCGGCGACTGGCTGCTGTCGGCGATCGACACGATGCAGGTCTCGCCGAGGAACGTCGCATGAGCACGACCAATGGCACGCCCGAGGCGGCCGAGAAACCGTCGCGCCTCGAACGTTTCGTCGATGCGCGCATCTGGGCGAGCCGCCCGGTCACGATCCTCGTGACGCTGTTCGCGGTCGTCGCGCTGTATTTCGTGGTGACGGTACCGCTCGCGTTCGGCCAGCAACTCGCGTTCGCGACCCTCTGTTTCCTGTTCGCGCTCGGCTTTCGCCGCCTACAGGGCCAGTACGCAACGCTCGTGATGATCATGCTGTCGGTGGTCGCCTCGGGCCGCTACATGTTCTGGCGCCTGACCGAGACCACGTACTGGGAGCGTCCGCTCGATGCCGCCTGGGGACTTTTGCTCGTCTCGGCGGAGGTCTATTCGACGATCGTGCTCATGCTCGGCTATTTCCAGACCGCCTGGCCGTTGAAGCGCAAACCGCTGCCGCTGCCCGCCTCGCGCGCCGAGTGGCCGACCGTCGACATCTTCATTCCGACCTACAACGAGCCGCTGTCGGTCGTGAAGCCGACGATCTACGCCGCGCTCGCGCTCGACTATCCCGCCGACAAGCTCGCGATCCATGTGCTCGACGACGGCCGCCGCCCCGAATTCAAGGCGTTCTGCGAGGAACTCGGCGTCAACTGGACGATCCGCACGCACAACCGCCATGCAAAGGCCGGCAACATCAACGAAGCGCTCAAGATCACAAAGGGCGAATATCTCGCGATCTTCGACTGCGATCACATCCCGACGCGCTCGTTCCTCCAGATCGGCCTCGGCTGGTTCCTGCGCGACAAGCTGCTCGCGATGCTCCAGACGCCGCACCATTTCTTCTCGCCGGACCCGTTCGAGCGCAATCTCGGCACGTTCCGCAAGGTGCCGAACGAAGGCGAGCTGTTCTACGGCCTCGTGCAGGACGGCAACGATCTCTGGAACGCGACCTTCTTCTGCGGCTCGTGCGCGATCCTGCGACGCACGATGGTCGAAGAAATCGGCGGCATCGCGGTGGAAACCGTGACCGAAGACGCACATACGGCGCTCAAGCTGCACCGCCTCGGCTACACCACCGCGTATCTCGCGATTCCGCAGGCGGCCGGCCTCGCGACGGAAAGCCTGTCCGGCCACATCGGGCAGCGGATTCGCTGGGCGCGCGGCATGACGCAGATCTTCCGCATCGACAATCCGCTGACGGGGCGCGGCCTGAAGATCGGCCAGCGCCTGTGTTACCTGAACGCGATGATGCACTTCTTCTACGGCATCCCGCGACTCGTCTTCCTGACCGCGCCGCTGTCGTTCCTGTTCTTCGGCGCGCACGTGATCGAAGCGGCGGCGAGCACCATCGCGATCTTCGCGCTGCCGCACATGATGCACGCGAGCATCACCAATTCGCGGATGCAGCGTTCGTTTCGCCATTCGTTCTGGGCGGAAGTGTACGAATCGGTGCTGGCGTCCTACATCACGGCCCCGACGCTGCTCGCCGTCATCAACCCGAAGCTCGGCAAGTTCAACGTGACGGCGAAAGGCGGCCAGATCGCGAACGACTATTTCGACTGGTCGATCTCGCGCCCTTACCTGTTCCTGCTGCTCTTGAACCTGATCGGCTTCGTGGCCGGCATCGCGCACATCTGGCTCTACTGGGACGTGCGAAGCGAAGTGCAGACGACCATCCTGAATCTCTGCTGGACCGTCTACAACATGCTGATCCTCGGCGCGAGCGTCGCGGCGGCGAGCGAGCGCCGCCAGGTCCGCACGACGCATCGCGTGCACATGCAGATGCCCGTGATGCTCAAGTTCTCGACCGGCCGTACGCTCGCGTGCGAAACGATCGACTACTCGGAAGGCGGCGTCGGCGTGAAGCTGCCGAGCCAGATCGAAGTGCCGATGCACGAGCGCGTGACGGTCTCGCTCTTTCGCGGCGACGAGGAATACGCGTTCCCTGCGACGGTCGGCTTCACGGCGCCGGGGCGCGTCGGCCTGCGCTTTGCCACGCTCACGCGCGAGCAGGAGTTCGAGTTCGTCAAGACGACCTTCGCGCGCGCCGACGCCTGGACCGGCTGGGGCGAGGGACGCCTCGCGGATACGCCCCTGCGCGGGCTGTCGCACGTGCTGCTGGTCGGCTCGCGCGGCATCGCAGGATTGTTCGAACTTCTTCACAGTGACCTTCGGACGTGGATGCGAAAGCGCCCCATCGATACCAAGAAGCTGAAAACGAAAGACTGAAAATGGGCAAAGGCATCTCGAAGTTGCGCGTGGATCACGTACCGGGCGAGCGCACGCCACGTTTCTGCGAAAGGCCCCTCGGGCGCGTACTGGCAGTCTGGATGGCGTTGCAGACCGCGTTCGCGGCGCCGCTCGCGGCCGCCGCGACGGCAGCGAGCGCGCCGTCTGCCACCGACACCGCTACCGGCGTCGGCTCGGTGCCCGCGCCGAGTCCGGCCGTGCTGCTCAATCCGAACACGGTCGCCCAGCCTGCGCTGGCAATGCCGGTGCCGGCGTTCTCGGGCAATCAGGGCAAGCCGCTCACCGTGCGCGTGCCGACCACCGCCGATCCGGGCACGCTGGTGCCGGGCGGCCGCCGTCAGACGCTCACGTTCGCCGATCTCGGCGCGCTCGATCCGCTGCAACTGCGCGGCACGGACGGCCAGAACGGCGTGCCGTTCTCCGTGCGCGGCGACGAAGTCGTCACTGCGGCAGTGCTGCATCTGATCTACAGCTATTCGCCGTCGCTGTTGCCGAACATCTCGCAACTGAAGGTGCTGATCAACGGCGAAGTCGCGGCCACGCTGCCGGTGCCGCGCGATCAGGCGGGCACGCTCGTCGCCCGCGACGTCGCGATCGATCCGCGCTTCATCACCGAGTTCAACCACCTGAACGTGCAGTTGATCGGGCATTACACGCAGCAGTGCGAGGACCCGTCGAATTCGACGCTGTGGGCGACCGTCAGCAACGCGAGCTCGCTCGACCTGACCTACGCGTTCCTCGCAAGCAAGCCCGATCTCGCCGCACTGCCGGCGCCCTTCTTCGACCGCCGCGACGTGCGCCGGCTCGAACTGCCGTTCGTGTTCGCGCAGAAGCCGAGCAGCCAGACGCTCGAAGCGGGGGGTTCGGTGGCATCGTGGTTCGGCTCGCTCGCGGGCTATCGCGGCGCCGTGTTCCCCGCGCAGATCGACAACGCGCCGCTCGCCGGCAACGCCGTGATCTTCGCGACGTCCGAATCGCGTCCGACGGGCGTCGAGATTCCGCCGGTTTCCGGACCGACGATTGCCGTCGTCGACCGGCCGGCGCCCGCGCGCGGCCGGTTCCTCCTTGTGCTCGGCCGCAACGACACCGAACTGAAGACCGCCGCGCGCGCGCTCGGCATGGGCCAGAACGCGCTGTCCGGCCAGAGCGCGACGATCACGCAACTGACCGACCTCCAGCCGCGCCGCCCCTACGACGCGCCGAACTGGCTCGCGACCGACCGTCCGGTGCGCTTCGGCGAACTGGCGGAAGCCCGCGACCTGACCGCTAACGGCTACGACGCCGACGCCGTGCGCGTGAACCTGCGCGTGCCGCCCGACCTCTTCATGTGGCAGACCAAGGGCGTGCCGATCGACCTCGGTTACCGCTATACGGTGCGGCCCGCGCCCGATCGTTCGTCGCTCAATATCAGCGTGAACAACGGCTTCGTGCAGTCGCTGCGGATTCCGGCGGTGTCGGCGTCGACGTTCGATCTCGGCCAGTACTTCAGCCGCGTGATGCCGGACAAGACCGTTGCCGCGCGCCGCGAGATCTATGTGCCGCCGCTCTTGCTCACGCCGCGCGCGCAGTTGCGCCTGCACTTCTACTACGACATCCCGAAGACCGGCGAATGCACGGGGCGCGTGCTGGACAACGTCGTCGGCGCGATCGATCCGAATTCGACCATCGATCTCTCCGGCTTCCCGCACTACATGGCGCTGCCCGACCTCGCCGCGTTCGCGAACGGCGGCTTCCCGTTCACGCGTCTCGCGGATTTGTCGCAGACAGCCGTGATCCTGCCGACCGACGCCGGTTCCGCCGACTACAGCCTGTTCCTGCTCGAAATGGGCCGGATGGGCGCATCGACGGGCTATCCGGCAACGAACGTCGCGGTCGCTTCTGCCGACCAGGTCGATCAGTTCGCCGACAAGGACCTGCTGATCCTCGGCTCGCCGGGACGCCAGCCGCTCCTGCAGCGCTGGGCGAAGTCGATGCCCTTCTCCGGCGACGGCGACGCGCGCACGTTCGAGCTGACCGACGTCGCGTACAAGGTCGTCGACTGGTGGCACGGGCCGCACGGCGTCGAGCGCTCGCCCGCGCGGGCGGACCTGTCGCTCGTGAGTTCGAGCGGCGACGCGCTCATCACCGGCTTCGAATCGCCGCTGAAGAAGGGCAGGAGCGCGGTCGCGCTGATCAGCGCGGCGGGCCAGTCGGACGCCGACTTGAGCGCCGCGCTCCTCGACAACGACCTGCTGCCGGAAATCCAGGGCGCGATGGCGGTGATCCACGGCCGCTCGGTCACGGTGACGTCGAACGGCGAGGCGTACTACGTCGGCCACCTGTCGCCGATGAATTACATGCGCTGGGCGCTGTCGTCGCATCCGCTTTTGCTGGTGCTCTCCGGGCTCGTCGCCGCGCTGATCATCGCCGCGCTGTTCTACCGTGCGTTGCGTGCGATCGCCGCGCGCCGCCTGAGGGACTGAGATGCGGCATGCCCTCCGTATGACGACCGTGGCGGCCGCGATGCTGCTCGCGGGCAGCGTTGCGAACGCTGCCTCGTGCAGCGCCGACTGGCCGGCGTACCGCACGTTCGTCGAGCGCTTCGTGCAGGCCGACGGCCGCGTGATCGACTTTTCGACGCCCGCGCAGCAGACCACGTCCGAAGGCCAGTCCTACGGGATGTTCTTCGCGCTCGTCGCGAACGACCGCGCGACCTTCGACCGTCTGCTCGACTGGACGCGTGCGAACCTCGCGGCCAACCGCTTCGATCCGCAAAACGTGCAGCTTCCGGCGTGGCAGTGGGGGAAGAAGCCCGACGGCTCGTTCGGCGTGCTCGACCCGAACTCCGCGTCGGATTCGGACCTGTGGATCGCCTACGATCTCCTGCAGGCCGGACGCCTCTGGAAAGAGCCGGCTTACACGAAGCTCGGGCAGGCGCTCGCCGCGCAGATCGTGAAGCATGAAGTCGTCGATCTGGCCGGTCTCGGACCGATGCTGCTGCCCGGCCCGCAAGGCTTTCGCACCGGCGACGTGACGCGCCTGAATCCGAGCTATCTGCCGCTTTCCGTGCTGCGCGCACTCGCGCACGACGCGCCGAACGGCCCGTGGACGCGCCTCGCCGTGAACGCGTACAAGCTCGTCAAGACGACCTCGCCGCACGGCTACGCGCCCGACTGGGCGGCGTACAAGGACGGCCAGTTCGTAGTCGACCCGAAGAACGGCGACACCGGCAGCTATGACGCGATCCGCGTCTATCTGTGGGCGGGTCTCGCCGCGCCCGCCGATCCGCTCGCGAAGACGTGGCTCGCTGCGCTTGGCGGCATGCGCCAGAGCATCGCGCAGACGGGCATTCCGCCGGAGCGCGTCGCGGTCGCGACCGGCACGCCGGCCGGCGAAGGCCCGCTGTCCTACTGGGCCGCGCTCGCGCCGTACTTCAAGGCATTGAACGACGAACGCGGGCTCGGCCTTGCCCGCACGCATCTCGCCGCGTTCGACGCGCCCTCGCCGGGCGCCGGACGCGACCCTGTCTATTACGATCGTGTGCTGGGGTTGTTCGGCACGGGATTCATCGACGGCCGCTATCGTTTCGACGAAAGCGGCCGTCTCGTGCCAAGCTGGAGAAGCGCATGCTGATTCGCGCAAAAAGAAGCGCGCTGGCGCTGAGCATCGCGACGGCGTTCGCCGCCAACGCGCCCGCCGTCGTTTTCGCGCAGGCCGCGGCCGACCCGCTCAACGTCCTGATCGACCAGGGCAAGTACTGGCAGGCGCACAAGCGCGGCGACCTCGCCGAGCAGGCGTGGCAGAAAGTGCTGCGCATCGATCCGAAGCAGCCCGACGCGCTGTTCGGCATGGGCATGGTGCTCGCCGACCGCAAGGACGGCAGCGGCGCGCAGCAGTATCTCGCGCGCCTCAGGGAGGTCGCGCCGAATTATCCGAGCATCGACGAACTCGGCCGCCGGCTCGGCGAAACCAGCGCGCGCGACCAGACCGTGAACGACGCCCGGCGCCTCGCGCAGAGCGGCCAGAGTGCATCGGCGGTCGAGGAGTACAAGCGGGCGATCGAAGGCAAGCCGTCGACGCCCGCGCTGCAGCTCGAGTACTACCAGGCGCTCGCGGCGACGCCGCAGGGCTGGGACGAAGCGCGTCGCGGGCTCGAACAGCTCGCGCGCCAGAATCCCGACGATCCGCGCTACACGCTCGCGTACGCGCAGCATCTGACTTACCGCGACTCGACCCGGCGCGACGGCATCGCGCGGCTCGCGCAGTTGTCGAACGACAGCACGGTCGGCGCGCAGGCGAAGAAGAGCTGGCGGCAGGCGCTTTTGTGGCTCGGCGCTCGCGCGTCGGACGCGCCGCTCTTCCAGGCGTATTTGCAGACCTCGCCAGATGACGCTGCCGTGAAAGCCCGCTTCGATTCGATGGTGCAGCAGGACAAGGCCGCCCGCGAGCGCGCGCAAACCGACGCGGTCGTCGATGCACGCGGTCGCACTGTCGCCGAGGGCTTCACCGCGCTCGATCGCGGTGATCTCGTCACGGCGCGGGCGAAGTTTTCGTCGGTGCTGGTCTCGAATCCGAACGACGCCGATGCACTCGGCGGCATGGGCGTCGCCTCGCTCAAGCAGGAGAAATTCGCCGAAGCGCGCACCTATCTCGAACGCGCGTCGCGGGCAGGCAATCCCGCGCGCTGGAAGGACGCGCTCACGAGCGCAACCTACTGGACCTACACGAGCGAAGCGATCGGCGCGCGCAGCAACGGCGACAATGCGAAGGCGAAGGCGCTGTTCGAACGCGCGATCGCGGTGAATCCGTCGGACGTCACCGCGCAGACGCTGCTCGGCGAGACGCTCCTCGCGATGGGTGACGCGCGCGGCGCGGAAGCGGCGTACCGCATGGCATTGCGCCGCCAGGCCGACAACCCCGACGCGATCCGCGGACTCGTCGGCGCGCTCGCGGCGCAGGGTCGCGGCGACGAGGCGCTCGAATTCGCGAACCGGCTGAACGCCGAACAGCAGTCGAAGGCGGGCGGCATCAACAAGCTGCGCGGCGAAGCGCAGGCGGCGCAGGCGCGCGCGGCAGAAGCGCGCGGCGATCTCGGCAGCGCGCGCAGTCTCTTCGAAGACGCGCTCCTCAACAATCCCGACGATCCGTGGCTGCGGCTCGACCTCGCGCGCATCTACGTTCGCCAGGGTGCCGTCGCGAACGCGCGCAGCATGATGGACGGCCTGCTCGCGACCCATCCCGACATGACCGACGCGCTCTACGCGAGCGCGCTCCTGTCGGCGGAGACGCAGGACTGGTCGGCCGGACTCGCGCAGCTCGACCGGATTCCCGCCGCGCAGCGCACCGCCGCGATGACGGCGCTCCAGCACCGGCTGTGGGTGCACCAGCAGGCCGATCTCGCCACGCGCCTCGCACGCAACGGCCAGCGCCAGCAGGCATTTTCGATGCTGCAGGCGGCCGAGCCGGTCGCGTACGGCTCGCCGGAACTGATCGGCGCGCTGGCGTCGGCGTATGTGACGGCGGGCGATCCGTCCCGCGCGCTCGCACTCGTGCGCAGCGCGCTGAGCGCTGCGCCGAACGATCCCGGGCTGCTGCTGCAATACGCGGGCATCCTGTCGGCGGCGCAGCAGGAGGCCGAACTCGGTTCCGTGATGCGCCGGCTCGCGGCAATGCCGCTCACGCCGCAGCAACGCACCGATTTCAACAACCTGAACCTCGGCATCGTCATCAAGCAATGCGATACGGTGCGGCTGCGCGGCGATCTCGCGGCCGCTTACGACGTGATCGCGCCGTGGCTCGCCGCGATGCCCGACAACGCCGATCTGCAGGCGGCGCTCGCGCGCCTCTACACTTCCGCCGGCGACGATGCGAGCGCGCTCAGGAGTTATCGCGCGGCGCTCGCGCGCCGTCCGGACGACCTCGGGCTGCAACTGGCGGCGATGTCGTCGGCGACGGCCACGAAGGATTATCGATACGCGGAATCGCTCGCGAATCAGGCGCTGCAAGCCGCGCCTGGCGATCCGGCGACGCTTGCCGCCGTCGGACGGATGTATCGCGCCGAAGGCAAGCTCGATCTCGCGGCGCAGTATCTGCAACGTTCGCTCGTCGCGGCCAACACGCCGCTCGCGCCGACTGCGCGCAGTGCCGCCGGAGCGCCGTCGAATGTGCCGCGCGGCTGGGAAACCGCGATGCAGCGCGTCGGTGCGGCGCCTCTGCCCGGCACCAATCCGTTCGAAGGCAAGACGGCCGTCGATACGACGACGGCAGCACCTTATTCCTCGGCCCCTTTCCAGCCGACCACTTCTCCGACCCAAGCCGTGCCGAACTATCTGCCGCCTTCCCAGCCCGCGCCCTATGTCGCGCCTTACGTGGCGCCTTATGCGAATCCCGGCGCGCCGTCCGGCGCGACCCGCCCGGTGGCGGCAAGCGGCGGCTACGGTCCCGACACGTACGGCTCCGGACAGTCCGGCGGTCCCGCTGCCGCGCCGCTGCAACCCTATCCGGGACAGGACGGGCAGGCGGGCTACGGCGCGCCGCAGTATCAGCAGGCGCCTGCGCAGGGGTATCAGCAGCAACCGGCGGCTTATCCCGCGCAGAACGGTTACGTGAGCACACCCTGGCCGATGTCGCCGGCAGCGCGCGACGCGCAGCCGTACGCGGCCGACGTCCCGTTACCCGCCGCCGGCTCGAAGCGTTCGACGAGCAAGAAGCAGGCGCCGGCGCGCGCGCCTCAATATGCGGCAGCGCCGACGTATCCGCAGCAGCAGCCTTATCCGCAACAGCCTTACCCGCAGCAGCAGGCTTACGCCGCACAGCCCTATGTGCCGCAGGCGCCTTATCCGCAACAGCAGCCCTACCAGCCCTCTGCGCAGCAGCAATACATCCCGCAGCCGCCTGCGGGATACGCGCAGCCGTACAACCTGGCCCAGCCTCAAGCCCGGCAACCCGCAGGCGCGGCCGCGGTTGCCAGCGCGCAGACGCAGGGCGTCGCGGAGGAACTCGCGCAGATCGAGCGCGAGCAGGCGAGCACCGTATCGGGCGGGATCGTGTTCCGCAACCGCAACGGCGAGGACGGACTGTCGAATCTGACCGATATCGAAGCACCCATCGAAGGCCGCATCAAGGCGGGTAACGGCCACGTCGTCGTGCGCGTGACGCCCGTCACGCTCGACGCCGGCACCGCCGAGGCCAACTCGCAGACGCTCGCGCGCTTCGGCTCCGGCCTCGGGCCAGTGACGGGCCTGCCGCCGACCAACGCGCTGACCAACCCCTACGGCTCGCAGACGGCGACGGGCGTCGGCTTGTCGGTGGGCTACGAGAATCGCAACATCAAGGGCGACGTCGGCTCGACGCCCCTCGGCTTTCGCGAGACGACCGTGGTCGGCGGCGTGCAGTACCAGAACGCGATCACGGACAAGGTGTCGTACTCCGTCGCGGTCGCGCGGCGGGCGGTCACGGACAGCCTGCTCTCCTACGCCGGCGCGCGCGACAGCTTCGCGGGCCTCGAATGGGGCGGCGTGACCTCGAACGGCGTGCGCGGCGACCTCGGCTGGGACGACGGCACGAGCGGCGTCTACCTGAACGCGGCTTTCCAGTATCTCGACGGCAAGAACGTCGCGAGCAACAACGCGGTCAAGGGCGGCGGCGGCATCTATACGCGCCTCATCAAGGACGCGGACCAGACGCTGACCGTCGGCGCGAACACCACGCTGATGCACTACGACAAGAACCTGTCCTACTTCACCTATGGTCAGGGCGGATACTTCAGTCCGCAGCAGTACATGATCCTGAACTTCCCGGTCGAATACATGGGTCGCGTGGGACTGTTCTCGTACGATCTGAAGGGATCGATCGGCGTGCAGCATTACCGGCAGGACAAGTCGGATTACTTCCCGACCAACGCCAGCTATCAGGCGGCCTACGCGAAGCTCGGATTTGCACCCGATGCCGGTGCTGTCTATCCGGAGCAGAGCAAGACGGGCGTGTCCTATTCGCTCAACGCGACGGGCGAATACCAGCTCGCGCCGCAACTCGCGTTCGGTGCGACGGCGGCTTTCGGCAACGCGTACCAGTATCGCGAGTGGCTCGCGGCCGTGTACGTCCGCTACAGCTTCTCGAAGCAGTCGGGCATCCCGTCCTTCCCGCCAAATCCGCTCGTTTCGCCGTTCCTCTCGTTGTCCAACTGACAGCGATCAGCCGGGCAACGCCCGGCTGACTCCCGCCTGCACGCGTCGCCGCAATGGCGGCGCGCTTATCCCATGTATCCGAGGTGCTCGGCGAGAATCAGCGAGCCGATCGCGATCAGTATCACGCCCCCGCCGACTTCCGCCCGCTGCCCCACGACCGCGCCCAGAAAGCGCCCGACCATCACGCCGAGCGTGACCATCACCATGGTCGCGAGGCCGATGGTGGCGGCCGTTGAAAGGATGTTCACGTCGATGAACGCGAGGCCGGCGCCGACCGCCATCGCATCGATGCTGGTGGCGAAGCCCGTCGCCGCGAGCAGCCAGAACGAATGGCGGCTCGGCTTTTCGGCTTGCGGCTCGGGCGTGCCGAAGCCCGACCGGATCATGCGCAAGCCGAGCAGCGCGAGCAGTCCGAACGCGATCCAGTGATCCCATGAAGCGACATAGGGCGCGGCGGCCCGGCCGAGCGCCCAGCCGATCAGCGGCGTAGCGGCCTCGATCAGGCCGAAGACGAGGCCCGTCCTGAGCGCCTCGCGCAAATGCGGCCGGTTGAGCGCCGCGCCTTTTCCGACGGCGGCAGCGAAGGCATCCGTCGACATGGCGACGGCGAGCAGAAGTGTGGAGGCGATATTCATGAAGTAGCGTGCGGGCCGGGCGTGAACATGCGACATGCCCTCGCGCCCGGCCGGCCGCGCTGACATGTCGATGGTCTTGCCAACCTGAAAAGGTGCGATGGCTGCTCATGCCACGGTCGATCCGACCAAGCGTGTTGACATGAGCGCTTCCGTGAGACGGAAGCCGGCTACTCCCCAAAGACAGCGGAGAGCATACCACGACAGAAAGCTATATGTAATAAAACAACTCACTTCGTTTCTGTTTTCGGCATGTTATTCCTCTTTGCTACATCTTGTTAATAATTCTTACTCATGTAATGATAACGATTCGCATTAACTATCGACAGCTTCCGTCATTGTGTCCGGCACGACGGCGGCTGCCCTTCAATTCCGGGCAGTTCCGCAGCCAGCCGCGGGCTGCGCCGTGACTTGCCTGGCGGCGATCGACGTCGATCTCGCCTGCCAGCAACAATTTCATGTATCGGGGATTCACATGTTGAGGAAGACGCCGCTTGCTGCGGCCTTGATGACGATCGTCGCCGCGCCGATCGCCGCGCCGCTCTACGCTCAGACCGCACCGCAAGCTGCACCGCAGGCCGCCGCACAGGCAACGCCGGCAACGCAAACCGCGCAGGCCGCGCAAACCGCACCGGCCGCCGCCGACACCACGGCGCCCGCCGAAGGCGGCGCACTGCCCGCCGTGCGCGTGACCGGCCAGGCCGACACGAGCGGCGACTTCCAGGCGGACACATCGAGCGTCGGTGCCAAGGTGCCGACTGCGCTGCGCGATATTCCGCAGGCCGTGACCGTGGTGCCGAAGGCGCTGCTGCAGTCGCAGGCGGTCACGTCGTTCACCGATGCGCTGCGCAACGTCCCCGGCATCACGATCGGCGCGGCCGAAGGCGGCCAGATCGGCAACAACATCAACCTGCGCGGCTTCACCGCGCGCACCGACATCTACCTCGATGGCTTCCGCGACCGCGGCCAGTACTATCGCGACACGTTCAACCTCGAATCCATCGACGTGCTCTACGGCCCGTCGTCGCTGTATTTCGGGCGCGGCTCGACGGGCGGCGTGATCAACCAGGTCAGCAAGCAGCCGAACCTGAAACCGCGCGCTGACGTGTCCCTGATGGCCGGCACGCACGACCGCTATCGCGCGACCGTCGACGTGAACCAGCCGATCAGCGATACGGCCGCGGTGCGCGTCAACGCATTCGGGCAGGACATCGGCACGACGCGCGATGTAATGAAGAGCAAGGACTACGGCGTCGCGCCGGAAATCAAGTTCGGCATCGGCACGCCGACCGAAGTCACGCTGACCGCGCTGATCGAGCACAACCGCGACCAGCCCGACTACGGCGTGCCGGCGCTCAACGGCCATCCGGCGCCGGTCGATCGCAAGACTTTCTACGGTTTCACCGACGACCGCACGATTCAGGACGTGCAAACCGTTTCGGCGCGCATCAAGCACCGCTTCAACGACAACCTGACGCTGCGCAACCAGACGCAGTTCAGCCACTACGGCACCGAGGCGCGCGCGACCAATCCGGCCGCCGTGCTGACTGGTCCGCCCGGAACATCGACCGCGCTGACGAACGGCAACTACACGACGCTGCCGTTGTCGTCGCTGTACGTCAGGCTGCAGGGCAAGGACCGCACGATCAACGACCACTCGGTCTACAACTCGACCGATCTCGAAGCGAAGTTCGACACCGGCTTCCTCAAGCATGACGTCATCACGGGCGTGGACCTGAGTCACGAGACATACAGCAACCAGAGCTTCACCTCGACCGCAGCAGGGTTGCCGTCGAACACGCTCGCGATCGTGCCGCTCGTCGATCCGGTGTACACGACCCGCCCCGCGAGCACGAAGACCGTCGCGACCAATCTCGCGGAATCCAGCGCGAACGGCATCGGTCTCTATGTCAACGACACGGTTTCGATCGGCGAGCACTGGAAGGTCGTGGGTGGCGTGCGCTGGGACCGCTATGAGGCGTCGATCAACAACTCGATCAACGTGCCCTCGTACGCAACGCAGACGAACTTCTTTACCAGCGTGCGCGGCGGCGTCATCTGGCAGCCGTCCGACTGGCAGTCGTACTACGTGTCGTACGGCACTTCGTTCGATCCGTCGCTCGAAGCGCTGACGCTCACAAACGGCCAGCAGAACCTGCCGCCGGAAAAGAACCGCTCGTATGAAGTCGGCTCCAAATGGGACCTGCTCGGCGGCGGGTTGTCGATCTCGCAGTCGCTCTTCAGCATCGAGAAGACCAACGCGCGCACGGCCGACTCGACGGGCGGCTACCATCTCGACGGCGATGTGCGCGTGCGCGGTTATCAGCTGGGCGTCGCGGGCCACATCACGAACAAGTGGCAGGTGTTCGGCGGCTACACGTACATGAACGGCGAAGTGCTGAAGGCGCTCGACGGCACCACCGGCAACACGCTGGCGAACACGCCGCGCAACATGCTGACGCTGTGGACCACCTATGCGTTCACGCCGCATTGGGAAATCGGCGGCGGTCCGACGTACATGTCGTCGCGCTATGCGGCGAATACCAACTACGTATCGGTGCCGGGCTACACGCGCTGGGATGCGATGGCCGCCTATCACGCGAAGAAGTACGACATCCAGTTCAACGTGCTCAACATGACCGACAAGAAGTACTACGACGCGCTGATCCCGTCCGATGGCGGACGCGCGGTACCGGGTGTCGGACGCACGTTCATCGGGACGCTAAACTATCGCTTCCTGTGATCGCCTGAGACGATCCACCCACGCCGCCCGCTTCGCTGCCGAAGCAGGCGGCTTTTACGCACGTAGAACCGAATCATGATTGTCTGCATCCCCAACGTACTCACCCCCGAGAACGCCGCCGCGATGCGCGCCCGGCTCGAAGCCGCCACCGACTCGTGGGTCGACGGGCGCGTGACGTCGGGCTACCAGAGCGCGCCCGTCAAGCAGAACCAGCAGATTGCGGAAAACTCGCCAATCGCGCGCGAGATGGGCGAGCTCATCATCGGCGCGCTCGAACAGAATCCGCTGTTCATCAGCTCGGCGCTGCCGAATCGCGTCTATCCGCCGCTCTTCAACCGCTATGAAGGAGGCATGCATTTCGGCAGTCACGTCGACGGCGCGATCCGCATCGTGCCGGGCCACGGCGCGCGCGTTCGCACAGACGTGTCGATCACGCTGTTTCTTTCGCGGCCGGAGGACTACGAAGGCGGCGAACTCGTCATCGAGGACACCTACGGCGTGCAGGAAGTGAAGCTGCCCGCTGGACACGCAGTCGTCTATCCGGCGACGAGCCTGCATCAGGTGCGCCCCGTCACGCGCGGCGCGCGCGTGTCGAGCTTCTTCTGGGTGCAGAGCCTCGTGCGCGACGACGGGCGCCGCACGCTGCTCTTCGACATGGACTCGGCCATCCAGCGCCTTCCCGCCGACGACCAAGCACGCCGCACGCTCGTCGGCTGCTATCACAACCTGCTGCGCATGTGGAGCGACACGTAAGCGGCTACATCCCCCAGCGCAGGCCGGGCGCATGCACGGGGCTGTCCCAGTGGGCGGTCATCTCGTCGTCGAGCACGCATAGCGTGATCGATGCGCCCGACATCTCCAGCGATGTCGTGAGCGGCCCGACCAGCACGCGCGAAACATGCAGGTCGCGCTGCTGCAACCACAGACGCGTCGAGTTGAAAAGCAGATAAAGCTCGCCGAGCGGCGTGCCGCCAAGCCCGTTCACGAGCACGAGCAGTTGCGCGCCCGCCTCTGGCGCCAGATCGTCGACGATCGCCGTAAGCAGCTCGCCCGCGATCGCATCGGCGGAGGCCATCGGCGCGCGGCGCCGCCCCGGCTCGCCGTGGATGCCGACGCCCACCTCGATTTCATCGTCGCCGATCTTGAACGTGCGCGTGCCCGCCGCCGGCACGGTGCAGCTCGTGAACGCGACGCCCATCGATGCCGTGTGCTTGTTGATGCGATCGCCGAAGGTCTTGCACTGTTCGAGGCTCGCGCCGCTCTCCGCCATGCTGCCCACCAGCTTCTCGACGATCACCGTGCCCGCCACACCACGACGCCCCGTCGTATAGCTCGAATTCTCCACGGCGACATCGTCGTTGATGAGCACCATCGCGTTTTCGACCTCGCACATCTCCGACGCCATCTCGAAGTTCATCACGTCGCCGGAATAGTTCTTCACGATGAACAGCACGCCCGCGCCCATATCGACGGCCTTCGCGGCAGCCATCATCTGGTCGGGCGTCGGCGAGGTGAAAACCTGACCCGGACACGCCGCGTCGAGCATCCCGTAGCCGACGAAGCCGCTGTGCAGCGGCTCGTGTCCCGAGCCGCCGCCGGAGATCAGCGCGACCTTGCCGGGCTTCGGTTCGCGGCGCCGCACAAACACGGGATCTTCGTTGAGCACGACCAAATCGGCATGCGCGGCGGCGAAGCCGGCGAGGCTTTCCGTGAGGAAGTCGTCGACGTGGTTGATGAACTTCTTCATGTTTCCACTCCTTTTCAACTGGATTGGGCGAGCCGCGCGCACACCGCCGCGATCATGAGCTGGCTGGACCGCGCTCCGGGATCGATATGGCCGCGCGAGCGTTCGCCGAGAAAGGACGCGCGCCCCTTGGTCGCGAGCATGTCGCGCGTGGCGAGCATCGACGTTTCGGCGACCTGCGGCAAGCCGGTCAGCACATCGCCGGAGGACGCGCCTGCGGCAGCCAGTTCCTCGAAACGCCGGGCGACCGGGATCAGCACGTCCATCATCGTCTTGCTGCCCTCGCCCGTCTTGCCGCGCTGCCCGACGGCATCGACGCCGGCCATGAAGATGCGAGCCAGGGCATCGACGTTCAGCGTTTCGTTCGCGGACGCCTTTCCCATGCCGTTCAGCAGCGAAAAGAACAAGGGACCCGACGAACCGCCTACCGTCGAGAGGATTTTCATCGCGGCCAGGTCGAGCGCGGGCCCGAACGCGGCAGCCTCGATCTGCGCGCGCGCCGTGACGAGCGCTTCCATGCCGCGCAGCAGGTTGAAGATATGATCGCCGTCGCCGATCTGCTGGTCGAGCTGCGCGATCTCATCGGTGTTCGCCACGAGCGCCGCGTGCGCGGCGTCGATGCATGCCATGACCGTCTTGCCGTTCATGTCCGGATCCTCCTGCCGTCGGCGCGAAAATATAAAAGGCTTTGCGCGGGCAGCGAGATGCCTACCGTCTGTCCCGGGCTGAAGTTGCGCTCCATCGAGGTCGTCGCGACGACCGGCGTGCCGTTGCGATCGAGAATCAGCAGATGCCGCAGCGGTGAATATTCGAGCACCTTCAGTTCGAGCGCGCTCTGTCTGCCGGCCGCTTCGAGCACGATGTCCTCCGGACGAATCGCGACGACGGAGGCATCGGCGGGAAGCGAGGACGCATCGAAGAACGCGGGCGGCAGCAGGTTGATCGGCGGCGAGCCGAGGCGCCGCGCGGCGGACAGGCATTCGGGATCGCCATAGACTTCGCGCGGCGTGCCGATCTGCACGAGACGCCCGTGTTCGAGAATGCCGATGCGGTCTGCGAGCGTCGTCGCTTCAACCTGGTCGTGCGTCACGTAGACGATGGTCGCGCCGATCTGCCGGTGCAACCGCTTTAGTTCGATGCGCAGTTCCTCGCGCAGCTTGGCATCGAGCGACGAGAGCGGCTCGTCCATCAGGAACGCGCGCGGCTCGCGCACGAGGGCGCGCCCGATCGCGACGCGTTGCATCTCGCCGCCCGAGAGATGCGTCGCCATGTTGCCGAGCTTCGACTCCATGTGCAGCATCCCGGCGACCTTCTGCACGCGCGCGCGCACCTCGCCTTCGCTCGTGCGGCGGCGCGGCGAGCGCAGCGGAAACGCGAGGTTGTCGAAGACGCTCAGGTGCGGATACAGCGAATACTGCTGGAAGATGAACGCGACATCGCGCTCGGACGGATGGACGTCTGTCGCGATCTCGCCGTCGATCAGCACGTCACCTGCATCGGGGCCTTCGAGACCCGCGATGAGACGCAGCGTGGTCGTCTTGCCCGCGCCGCTCGGACCGAGGATCACCACGAATTCGCCGTCCTTCACGTCGAGCGATAGATCGTCGACCGCGACGATCGCGCCGAAGCGCTTCGAGACGTTGCGCAACTGGATCTCAGCCATGAGCGGCTCCCGGAAGCAGGCGGCCGCTCGTGGCGTCATAGAGCAGCGTGCGGTCGCGGCGCATCGACAGCCCGACAGGCGACCCCGCCGCGAGCCTCGCGTCCTTGCTTGTGCGCGCACGCACGACGCCCGCCGCGGTCTCGATGACGAGCACCTGATGCGAGCCGAGATACTCGTCGGCGATCACCTTGCCGCGCAGCGGTCCCGCGTCATCGATCACGACATGTTCAGGCCGGACGCCGAGCAGCACGCGCTCTGACGTGGCATCGCAACGCGGCACGGCGATCGGCGCATCGTGCAGGCGCACTGTTTCATCGCCTGCATGCACTGCGCCGTCCACCGGCAGAAAGTTCATCGGCGGGCTGCCGATGAAATTGCCGACGAACACCGTCGCCGGAAAATGATAGATCTCGTGCGGCGGCCCAGCTTGCAGCACTTCGCCCTGGTTCATCACGACGAGATCGTCGGCCATTGCCATCGCTTCGCTCTGGTCGTGCGTCACGTAGACGGTCGTCGCCGAGAGCGCGTTGTGCAGCTTGCGCAATTCGAGGCACATCAGTTCGCGGAAATCGGCATCGAGCGTGCCGAGCGGCTCGTCCATCAGGAACGCCTTCGGCTGGCGCACAATAGCGCGGCCGAGCGCGACGCGTTGCCGGTCGCCGCCCGAGAGGCCGCCCGTCTTGCGATCCATCAGCTCCTCGATGCGCAGCATGCGCGCGGCGGCATCCACGCGCGTGGCGATATCGCGGCGCGGCACGTGTTCGTTCTTCAGCGGAAACGCGATGTTCTCGCGCACCGTCATGTGCGGATAGAGCGCGAACATCTGGAACACGAACGCGATGTCGCGTTGACGAGCGCGCAATGCGGTGACGTCCTCGCCGTCGATCAGGATCTGGCCGGACGTCGGCAACTCCAGACCGGCGATCATGCGCAGCGTGGTCGTCTTGCCGCAACCCGACGGCCCAAGCAGCACGACGAAGCGACCCGCGCCGACCGTCAGATCAGTGCCGCGCACGGCGGTGAAATCGCCGAAGCGTTTGTGCAGGTTGACGAGAACGATCTGCGACATGAGTCAGTCCGGGAAATGGCTGGTGACGAGAAACGCGAACGCGCCGACGAGGATCACGGGAAACGACCACGTGAAGAGCGCAAGCGAGAACGGCTGCACGAGCATCGCGATGCCCGCGCCGATCAGGATGGTCGAAAGCGCTTCGCCCGGTCCGCGCCTCAGCAGGTTCACGCGCGGCAGTGTCAGGTCGCGTTTCATTTGCGCACCGCTCCGAAGGTGATGCCGCGCAACAGGTGCTTGCGCAGCACGACGGTGAAGAAGAGGATCGGCAGCACGAAGAGCGTCGTCGCCGCCGCGACCGCCGGCCAGTCTTGCCCGCCCTCGCCGATGATGAACGGGATGAACGGCGGCATCGTCTGCGCATCGCCGCTCGTGAGCAACGACGCGAACGCGTACTCGTTCCACGCGAAGATCAGGCAGAAGATCGCGGTCGCTGCGATGCCGGTGATCGCCTGCGGCAACACCACTTTGACGAACGCGTGCAGCCGCGTGTAGCCATCGACGAGGGCGGCCTCTTCGTATTCGCGCGGGATCTCGTCCATGAAGCCCTTGAGCAGCCAGACCGCGAGCGAGACGTTCACCGCCGTATAGAGCACGATCATGCCGACATAACTGTCGCTCAGGCCGAGCGCGCGATACATCAGGTAGATCGGGATCGCGACGGCAATCGGCGGCATCATGCGCGTCGAGAGGATGAAGAACAGCAGGTCGTCTGCGAGCGGCACCTTGAAGCGCGAGAACGCATACGCCGCAAGCGTACCGAGGAACACTGCCAGAAACGTCGAGCCGAACCCGATCACGAGCGAGTTCATGAAACGCGGCAAGACCTTCGACGGTCCCGCGATCACCATGTTGCGTTTTCTCACGTCGCGCTCGTACCAGGTCGTCGCGGGGGGCAGGCTCGCGATGAACTCGGGCGTCTGCCGCGAGCGGATCGTGAAGAGATTCACGTAGCCTTCGAGCGACGGATGAAACACGACGACCGGCGGATACGCAATCGCGTCCTCCTGCGTCTTGAAGCTCGTCATGAAGATCCACGCGATCGGCAGCGTCGTCACGAGCGCATACGCGATCACGACGATTGCCGCGAAGCGCTTGCCGCCCGCCGATGCGGCCACCACGGAATGGGCGTTGCCAGACGGTCTCATCGCTGTTTGATCCGGTTGAGAGCCTTGATATAGATGTTCGCCGCGCCGAACACGGTTACGAAGAGAATGATCGCGAGCGCCGACGAATAACCTGTCTGCCATTTCTCGAACGCGGCCCGCTTCAATGTGATCGATACGGTTTCCGTCACCGATCCCGGGCCACCCGAAGTCAGCAGGTTCACCATGTCGAACATCTTGAAGTTCTCGATGCCGCGAAAGAGCACAGCGAGCATCAGGAACGGCAGGGTCATCGGCAGCGTGATCGACCAGAACTGACGCCACGGGCTGGCGCGATCCACTTCGGCCGCTTCGTAGATGTAGTCGGGAATCGAGCGCAGTCCCGCGAGACAGATCAGCATCACATAGGGCGTCCACATCCATGCATCGACCATCACGATGGTCCACGGCGCGAGCGGCACGTCGCCGATCATCTGGAACGAACCGGGCGGAATGCCGGTGAGAAAGCTCACGATGTCGTTGAAGAGGCCTGTCTGCGGCTGCAGCAGAAAGGTCCAGAAGTTGCCGACGACCGCGGGCGACAGCATCATCGGCAAGAGGATCAGCGTGGTCCAGAAGCTGTGGCCGCGAAACTGCCTGTTGATGAGGAGCGCGAGGCCGAAGCCCAGCAGCACTTCCAGTCCCACCGACCAGAACACGAAACGCGCGGTGACCTGCATCGCGTACCAGATGTCTTCGTCGGTGAGGATGTCCACGTAGTTGTCGATGCCGACGAAGTGCGGCGCCACGCTCGGCATGTTCGACTTGAAGCTGGTGAACGACAGCCGCAGGGCCCAGATCAACGGAAAGATGTTGATCGCGAGAAGCAGCAGGATCGTCGGAAGAATGAAGAGCCACGCGATCGTGCGGTCCGAAAGCCCGCGCAGCTTGCTGACCGCGCGACGCGTTTGTCGCGGGTCGACTTCCTGCGTTACGAAAGGCCTGTCTGCCTGCATGCCTGTCTCCTATATCGACCAGAGCTAGCGCTTGCTCTGGTCCCATGCAACCTGGCTCACCCGTAAAGCGGCGGCCCCCTGCGGACCGCCGCCATGCTGCCAGGCCTCAGTTCTTGCCCGCCTGCTTGAACACCTTGTTCCAGTCCTTGACGAGCAGATCCAGCGCTTCCTTCGCGGTGCCCTTGTCAGCAACGACGTAGTCGTGCACGCGCTTCTGCATGTCGAGCAGGAGCTCTGCATACGTCGGCTCGGCCCAGAAGTCCTTGACGATCTCCATCGACTTCAGGAAGGCCGGCGCGAACGGTGCGCTGCCCGGAAAGCTGGGGTCCTGCACGACCGACTTCGCCGCCGAATAGCCGCCCAGCTGCCACCACTTCTTCTGCACGTCTGCCTGGGCGAACCACTTGATGTATTCGAGCGCATCGTCCTTGTGATCCGAGTACGACACGACCGAGATGCCCTGTCCGCCGAGTTGCGTGAACTGCTTCTTCTCGCGCGGATTGACGAAGAAGCCGATCTTGTCGCCGCCGACGTTTGGGTCCTTGTACAGGCCGGGAAAGAACGCGAACCAGTTCATCTGCATCGCGACCTGGCCGGACTTGAACGCATCGAGACCTTCCTGCATGTACGCGTTCGTCATGCCGGGCGCCGTGCAGCACTTGTAGAGCGACTTATAGAACTCCAGCCCCTTCACCGCATCCGGCGAGTTCACGAAGCCTTCGAGGTGATAAGGCTTCTTCGGGTCCTGATACTCGAAGCCGAAGCTGTAGAGCGCATTGGTCACACCCATCGTGATGCCTTCCGAACCGCGCTCGGTGAAGATATACGCACCGTACACCGTCTTGCCGTCGATCTTGCGGCCCTGGAAGAACTCGGCGGTCTGCTTGAGTTCGTCCCATGTCTGCGGCGGTTCGAGTTCGCGCTTGTACTTCTGCTTGAACTCGGCGCGCAACTCGGGCCGGGCGAACCAGTCCTTGCGATAGGTCCAGCCGACTGCATCGGCCATGGCGGGCAACGCCCAGTAGTTCGGCGTGTTCTTCGGCCACTCCGCGTAGCCGACGACCGTCGCCGGCATGAAGTCGTCCATCGAGATCTTGTTCTTCGCGAAGAAGTCGTTGAGCTTCACGTAATGCCCATTGACCGCCGCGCCGCCGATCCACTGGCTGTCGCCGATGATCAGGTCGCACAGCTTGCCCTTCGAGTTCAGTTCGTTGAGAAAGCGGTCGGCGTAGCTCGTCCAGGGAACGAACTCGAACTTCATCTGAATGCCGCTCTTCGCCGTGAAGTCCTTCGATAATTCGACGAGCGCGTTCGCCGGATCCCATGCCGCCCAGCAGAGCGTCAGCTGCTTGCCCTGCGCCTGCGCGCCGCCCGCCATGCAAAGCCCCAGCGACAAAGCCAGGGCTGCGGCCATCCTTCGTGGTGTAAGCCGTAACATGTGTCTTCTCCTTCTTGCTTGCGGTCTCCATCCTGATGACGGTCGACGCCCATGCGCCGGGCGTCGTGCTTCGGCACTTGCGGGGTCAGCCGCCGGTCCGCGTGTCGCGATCCGTCTCGCGATCCGTTTCGCGATCGTTAGGCATGCGCATTCTCACGAAGATAAATTCGGGTTTCCGGCGTCGGGATCGCAAGCGCGCCCCGCACGTCGTTCAGAAAGTTGACGGCCGCGATGCCCGCCCAGTGCACGATGCCGCGCACGTCCTGATCGAGGATCACGTCGATCGCGCGCTCCGCGAGTTGACCGCGCGTCTCGGGCGAGAGGCCATGGCCGATCACGACGACGCGCGCCTTGTCGCCCGCCTCCTGCAGCGCCGAAGCGATGCCCGAGATGCCGCCGCCCGTCGCGTAGACGCCCGCGAGGTCTTCATGGCGCGCGAGCAACCCGGCCGTGGCGAGGCCGGCGCCGTCGCTGTCCTCGGCGAAATCGGGCTCCGCGATCCAGCGCAGATTACGGAAGTCCTCTTCGAGCACCTGCGAAAAGCCGGTGCGCCGTTCCAGCTGGTCATGAAGCCGCGACGAGCCCGAGACCACCGCCACCGTGCCGATGCGATTGCCGAGAAAGCGGCCCATCAGGAGGCCCGCGGTGCGCCCCGCGATGCGGTTGTCGACGCCCACGTACGCGGCGCGGCTGCTGCCGGGAAGATCGGAGAACACGGTAACCACGGGCACGTCGGCTTCGGCCAGTTCCTCGATCAGGCGCTCGACCCACGGGTAATCGAGCGGCGCGAGCACGAGCGCGTCGTAATCGCGCGCCTTCTCCGCAAACGCGACGGTCTCGCGCTGACTCGCGAAGTCGCATCGATAGAACGATGGCGTGACGCGATGCTCGCGAAAGAAGCTCGCGGACAACGCGATGTCGCGCTCGACGTGATCGAGAAAACGCGAGTTGACCTGCGGCAGCACGAAGGCCACCCGAAACGTGCTCGGCTTGGGAGGACGTCCGCGGCTCGCGCGTTCGTCGCGAAGATTGGCGAGCGCCACGTGCACGCGCTCGGCGGTTTCGGGCCGCACGGCCTGATCGTCGCGCAGCACACGATCGACCGTCGCCACACTGACGCCGGCTCGCCGCGCAATCATCATCCGGGTAGCCGGCATGGGTCTCCTCCGCCGCGCTTGCATTGCTTTTGTTTAATCAAGTTAGTTTTTTCCGCGAAAAATGCAAGCTTTTTTCGCGCGTTAAAACCGTCATTTGATTGCATGCCCCGCGCAATGGCGAGATTATTTCTGTAGCTACTTACTTCGGATGACAGATAAAGTTCTTGAACAAAGCATCGATATGGAAATTTGAGCGAAAATGGCGGTTGCCTGCGCGTTCGCTACGGGCAACAGGAGGAGCACATGACCACAATCACCTGGGTTCTCGCCGCCGACGGCTGCCGTGCCCGGATCTTCGAGACGCATGGACTCAAGCTCGACCTTCAGGAAATTGAAGACCTCATGAACCCCGTTGCCCGCTCGACCGAACTCAACGACAAGGATCGCGAGAAGTTTGCGAGGAATGTCGCGAGTCATCTGGAACAGGCGCGGTTGCAACATCGATTCGATCGATTGCGTCTTGCCGTCGAACCCAAGTTCCTTGGCCTCTTGCGCGAGCACCTGAGCAGCGAAACGCGCAAGCTCGTCTACGAGGAAATCAACCACGACATCTCGAAGCTCGACACGCGAGGCGTCGAGCGGCATCTGGGGCGGCCCTGATGCGTCGGAATTGCGACACTGCAAACGAAACGGGCCAGCTTTCACGCTGGCCCGTTTTCACATCAATGCAAGCGCGCTTCAGGCCGCCGGCTTGATGTTCTGGTTGGTGCAGAACAGGTTGTCCGGATCATAGCGGCTCTTCACTTCGGCAAGCCGTCCGTAGTTGGGCCCGTATGCCGCCTTCACGCGATCGCCTTCATCGCCCGTCAGGAAGTTCACATAGACACTGCCGATCGCATGTGGCGTGAGCGCATCGAACACTTTGCGCGCCCAGCCGATGCAGGCATCGTCCTCGGCGGCCTCCGTCCAGCGCGAGTGGATGTTCACCGTATAGAGCGAATCGCGGTTCGCATAGGCCGTCGCGTCCACGGCCACGCGGTTCGTTTCGCCACCCATCGCGCCGATAAAGATTTCGCAATGAGGCGACGGCAGTTCGTTCGTGGATTTCGCAAGGGCCGCGAGCACGTCGTCGTCCATCGCCGCGAAGTTGTGCGACTTCCAGTAGTTGCGCGCGCCGGGCGTCATCAACGGATCAAAGCCCTTTTGCCACGCGGTGAACGGCATCGCGCCGAGATGTTCGCCATAGGGCGTGCCGAAGTGGCGCAACGGCTCGACGGCCTCTGCGCCGCTTTCGAGCGGACCGACATAACACGAAGCCAGCACGATGATCGGCTTGCCGTGCACGTCTTCGGGCAGGAAAGGCAGCGGCGGCGCGAGGCGCATCACGGCCCACACGGTCAGCTCGTCGGGCATCTTGGCGACGAAGTCGCGATACTTTGGCAGCACCTCGTTCGCCTCTTCGAGCGGATACACGACGAGCCCGCCATAGATCTGCGGGCCCACCGGATGCAGGCGGTACTCGAACAGCGTGACCACGCCGAAGTTGCCACCGCCGCCGCGAATCGCCCAGAAGAGATCGGCGTCCTGCTCGGCCGTCACGCGATGCCACTTGCCGTCCGCCGTCACGATCTCCGCTGCGACGAGATTGTCGACCGCCGTTCCGAACTTGCGGCTGATCCAGCCGAAGCCGCCGCCGAGCGTGAGCCCCGCTACGCCGGTCGTCGAATTGATGCCGAGCGGCGTGGCGAGACCGAATGCCTGCGCTTCGCCGTCGAGGTCGCCGAGCGTCGCGCCCGGTTCCACGTACGCACGCTTCGCTTCGGGGTCCACGCGCACCGACTTCATCGCGGAGAGATCGAGCATCAGGCCATCGTCGCAGACGGCGCTGCCGGCAATGTTGTGCGCGCCGCCGCGGATCGAGAGCACGAGGGCGTTGTCGCGCGCGAACCCGACTGCGGCGATCACATCGGCCGAGCCCGCGCAGCGCACGATGATCGCCGGACGCCGGTCGATGGTCGCGTTCCAGACGGTGCGCGCTGCGTCGTAGCCGGGGTCGGATGGCATCAAGATGGCGCCGCGCAACCGTGATTTGAGAGTATCGATTGCTTCGCTTGTCAGACTAACCATGGCTTTACCT
Source organism: Caballeronia arationis (assembly GCF_001544975.2). GTDB lineage: Bacteria > Pseudomonadota > Gammaproteobacteria > Burkholderiales > Burkholderiaceae > Caballeronia > Caballeronia arationis. The sequence continues at coordinate 27,777 of NZ_FCOG02000007.1, forward strand.
CACTGCATACTTCATGAATTGCGCGACGACGGACGTGCGAGCACAGCCGCATGCACCGCCGGTGCGGGTCACCTGTCTCATGTTGTGGATGATTGGAAGAGACTGGAGCGTATGAACAGAAGACGGGCAATCGCTCGCCCCAAGCTCATTTAAGGATCGCGCGACGCGGATGTAAAGGTTCGGCCAAGCGCCAGCGCGCATCACATCTAGCATCGATCGGACATTCGTCCCCGCTATGAGCGATAGCGCATTAAGGATGGCGAATTAAGTGTTTCAATGCGATTCAAAATCCAGCGTTCGTTGCGTTCAGTCCGGTGAAGCGTGCGTCGAGCGAATGGACAGGTCGCCTACCTTGTCCGAAATGCGCACGAGTTCGGCGAGCGAGTGCGCGCCCATCTTCTCCATCACGCGTGCGCGATGCACCTTGATCGTCTTTTCGACCGTGCCGAGTTCGGACGCCACCTGTTTATTGAGGCGCCCCTTTACCACCAGCGCGAACACTTCCCGTTCGCGCGGCGTGAGCTTCGTCAGGCGCAATCGGATCGCGTCGATCTCGACGCTCTCGAATAGCGCTTCCCGCGAGCGGGCAAGGGCCACGTCGATCGCGCGCAGCAGGTCCTGATCGCTCACCGGCTTCTCCAGAAAGTCGGCGGCGCCGGCCTTCATCGCGGTGACGGTCATCGGAATGTCGCCGTGACCCGTGATGAACACGATGGGCAACGCCGCCCCCATGTTGTTGAGTCTTTGCTGCAATTCGAGACCGCTGAAATCCGGCAGGCGCACATCGAGAATGAGGCATGCCGGACAACCGGGCGCGAGGTCGAATGCGAGAAAGTCGCTTGCGCACGCAAAGGCCCGCACACCATATCCCGCCGAACCGATCAGGCGGGCGAGTGCCCGGCGCACCCCGTCGTCGTCGTCGACCACGAATACGACCGGCTCCAGGTCGATCATGATGCCGGCCGCCAGGCTGCGTCGCGCGGCTCGACTGCCGCCGGCAACGTGAAATGGATGGTCGCGCCGCGCATTTCGTTGTTCTCGGCCCAGATGCGGCCACCGTGCATGTCGAGGATGGACCGGCTGATCGACAGTCCGAGACCGAGGCCGTCGCGCTTGGACGTATAGAACGGCTTGAAGATGCGCTCGCGGTCGTCGGCGGACAAGCCCGCTCCGCGATCCCGCACCGCGACGTGCACGGAGCCCGTGCCGTCCGGAACCGCCGACACGACCACCTCCCGCTCGCTAACCGCGCAATGGGCCATCGCATCGAATGCGTTGAGCAGAAGATTGAGCACCACCTGCTGCAACTGCACCTTGTCGCCGCGAACGGGTGGCAGGTGCGCATCGATTTCGAGCGTCACGCGCATCGACCTCACAATCGCATCGCTGTGGACGAGCAACGCCACGTCGCCGATCACGCTCGCGAGATTCAGCGGCGCGAGTTCGACTTCGCCCTTTTTCACGAGCGCGCGGATGCGGCGCAGAATGCCGCTCGCACGATTGTTGTCCTCGACGAGATCGCTCAGGATCTCGCGCACTTCGTCGAGATCGATCGGCTCGCGCGTCATGAAGCGCTGTGCCGCCTGCGCGTTGCTCAGGATCGCAGTCAGCGGCTGGTTCAGTTCGTGAGCGAGCGACGCCGCGAGTTCGCCGAGTGCGCACACGCGCGTGAGATGCGCGAGTTCCTGACGGCTGCGCTGAAGCTCGTAGCGGTCGGTGCGATCGATCACGACCGCGCACGTGAGGCGCGCCTCCATCGAAGGAACCGGATTGCGCGCAACCTCGACCAGAAATTGCGTGCCGTCCTTGCGGCGAGCGAAATGGTGTTGTATGAGAGGCGCGTCGTCGCGTGGGAGCGCGCTCGCGTGAGCATCGTTGAGAAAGCCGGGCACGAGCCACTCCGCCGCCGCCCCGATCATCTCGGCGCGGTCATAGCCGAAGAGTTTCTCCGCCACCGCATTGACGAGTTCGATCCGGCCATCTTCGTTCACGATGAGTGCCGCGAGCGGAAGGCATTCGAGCGACTCGCGAAAGCGCTCGTCGAACGGCTCCGGGCTCATGCGCTTGCGCACCCTGCGCGTGCGTCCAATCGGAAGCATCGCGAAGCGCCGACGGACGGGCTGCCATCGGTCGCGCAAGAGTTCCTGAAACATTGCCATCTGCGAGGCGCGCGGCCGGTCGGCCAACGCAGGCGCTTCGCCCGCATGGACGATGCCGGACGCAGCCGCCTGCTCGGCGTGCGGGGCGCGCCCGCGCAGGACACGCTGCACGATCAACGCGGCGATCAGCATGGCCTCGCTGAATGCAGCGGTGTGAACGATGGTCATGGGCCCCGTGCTCCTGTCGTTGGGCTCGCATCGCGCGAGCCGGTACTGGAAGACTCAAGGAACAACCGGGAGCAAGGCGAGGCGACGTTCAGAATATCGCTGGAACGACTGCGTCGTCATGCACCGCGCATACATGCGTTGTTTTTCCGTGCTGCGGTATTCGCAAAGCGCCACAGTGAGCGATGAAACGTGAGGGGGTGACCGAATGGTAGGCGGCCTATAAGGCTTTGTAAACCGTGCCTGTCGGTCAGAGCGGACTCAGTACATGCGAGTATGACGCTCGCATGTACTGGACGTTTCGCTCGGTGCAATCAACCGCGCGTTCGTTGCGCGCGGCATGTCAGCGATGCTCAGGGCGCGACCGGAAAGCCCAGCGCGGCCGCTTTCGCGTGCAGATCCGTAAATCGGCCGCCCGCGTCGCTCGTCGCCATGGAGCCGTCGCTCGGCGATGTCGGCTGCCGGTGATCCAGTTGCCCGATGCCGCTCGTGATCGAACCGGTCGAGATGAGCGGGCAGGCCGACCCGAACACGCCCTGCGTCACCGCGATGGCCGGCGCGTCGGTACGCGCCGCGCTCTGCAGATCGAGCGCGTAGGCCAGGTTGAACGTCGAGGGGTCGGTGGCACGCGCACCGAGCGGATCGAGGCCGAAGCGCCATGCGATCAACTGATGAATAGAGCTGGGATCGAACGGATAGCGCGATACGTAATTCTGGCGCACGCGCGGTCCAAGCAGCATGCACGGCACGCGAAAACCGAGACGCCCGTCGTTGCCGACCGCCTGTTCCGCCGCCGACACCGGTTTCACGGGCGGTGCGACGTGCTCCATGAAGCCGCCCCATTCGTCGTAGACAATGATCATCAGGGTGCGGCTCCAGTTCGGGCTCGTGCGCAGCGCATCGTAGATCTGGCCGAGCAACACCTGTCCGTTGCGGATATCGGCGTGGGGATGGTCATCGTTGGACGTGCCGAGCGCTTCGCCGCTGAAGCGCGGATCGACCATGCAGAACGACGGCAGCGTGCCCGCCGCGGCGTCGGCGAGAAAGCTGGCGAACAGCTTCGAGCGGCCCACATAGCGCGTGCCGTAGAGCGACGTGAACGGCACATCGTGAAAGTAATAGGCCGACGAAACGCTCTTCGCATCGAGCCGGTCCCAGATCGTCGGCAGCGACGACGAATCCAGCGTGTCGCTGATCCGGTCCGTCGCGCCGCTGTGCAGGTAGAGGCGGTTCGGAAAGGTATCCGCGAGGATGCCGCTCATATAGTAGTCGCAGACCGTGTACTGGCTCACCGCTCCGCGATAGAAGTCCATGTCCTCGGGGCGGAAGTAGCCGATCGGCAGCAGGTCGCCGCGCGTGAGGCTCGTGCCAGCCGTCAGCAGGAAGCCGTTCATCGCGCCGTTCGCGAGATGCACGCGGCCGGCATCGTAGGCGTGGTTCGGATCGGCGTAATTGCACGCCTGAAAGCCGAAGCTCGCGTTCGCCGCGAGCGCGAACGGCGTCTGCATCGTGCCGAACGCATCCTTGAACTGCCGGTTGGCGGGCAGCCCTTCCGCATGCGGCACCCAGCCGAACATGTGGTCGAAGGAGCGGTTCTCCATCGTCACGAGCACGATATGGTCGATGCCGGATGTCGCCGGATCGGGCAACGCGGGACGCGGCAGGCCGGCGCGGTCGGGCGGAATCGTGCCGACGGCAGGCGATGTGCCCCCCCGAGCCGCCCGATCCTGAGTCGCCGCCACCGCCGCATGCGGACAGCGCGACCGAACTCGCCAGCGCGGCGAGGACTTGACGGCGCATGAGATCCGGGTATTTGGAAGAATGATCAGTCACGACTGTCTCCTGCTTTTTTTAGGTTGCGGGGATTCTTGTAGGGATTGCCGTGCCGATTGAAGTTTCCGCTGCAAAACCTGCGTGACCGGCGGCACAGCGGGACAGACGTGCGGTCGGGGCGCGGGCACGGCCCGTGCGGAAGACTCCGGATCGAATGCACAGCAGCCACAACAGAGCAAGCCGTGCCTGTCCCTTTCACTTCCTTTGCGGCGCCGTCACAGGCGTCGCCAACCTGCGAGCACAGCCATGAAGAATCCGTGGACGAAGAAGAACCCGTTTATGAGCATGTGGCTGAGAGGCGCGAATGCCGTTGCCGGGTCCGCGCGCGGACATGCGAGCGCCGCCGCGAAGCGGCAGGCGTCGACGGCCGTCAAACAGGGCAACAAGCAGATCGCCGATTTCTGGACGGCCGCGTTCACGCCGCCGAAACCGGCAAGAAAAAAGCGCCGCTGAGCAGGCGGCGCCGGAGACCGCGCCGTTCAGGCGCGTTCGAGCACCGTCATCTCGCGCACCACGACGAGCAGCATCGAGAGGCTCGCACCGCCTGCCGCGCGCAGTTCGGTGAGGAGCCGCGCGTAGCGTTCGAGCGCATCCTCGCGTTTTGCACGCCAGCTATCGACGATCACATTGGCTGAATCGATTCCGCGCGACGCTTCAAGCGCGCTCACCGTGAGCGCGCGCTTGAGCCGCGCGAGTTCTTCCAGCGCGGCCGCGCGTGCGAGCAGGTCCCAGTGCGTGGCCGTCGGCAGCGCCATCGCCCGCTCGGCGATCCAGCCATAGTCGAGCAGCGTCCCGATGGCGAAGTACACGCTCGCGACGACTTCGAGCGGGCGATCGCAGTTTGCCGCGACCTCGGCGCTGTCGAGCACCGCCGTCGAGATGTCGCCGCTCGCGACCCGCGCCGCCAGTCCGCTTTCCACGCCCGCGTCTTCCAGCTCGCGCCTGCGCGCGTACCAGGACTCCAGGTCCGCCACCGGCAGGAGCGCCGGCAACTGCGGCGCAAGCCGCGACGCCGCCTCGCGGCAACGCGCGAGCAGCAGCGACCCGTCGCCCGTGCGCTCCTTCAAATGCCGCAGGAACCAGAGCGTCGTGCCTTCGAGCAGCCGCACCACTTCGACGAACATGCGCGCCTGCACTTCATCGGCGACGATGTTGTCGAGCAGGTCGATGCGTTTCCACAAGTCGTTGAGATCGAAGACGTCGCGCACCATCAGCGCCGCGCGCACGATGTCGCTCGGGCACGCGTCGGTTTCTTCCATCAGCCGATGCACGAAGGTGCATCCCACGCGATTGACGAACGCATTGGTCAGATGCGTCGCGAGAATTTCGCGCCTGAGCGGATGACGCTGCATCGGTTCGCTATAGCGCTGTTGCAGCGCCTGCGGGAAGTAATCGAGCAGCAGGCCGGCGACCAGCGCGTCTTCCGGCACGTCGGAGTCGAGCAATTCGTCGTACAGCCACATCTTGCTGTAGGCGAGCAGCACCGCCCGTTCCGGCGAAGTCAGCCCCTGCTTCGCCGCCTGCCGCTCGGTGATCTCGTCGTCGGACGGCAGGAATTCGATCTTGCGCTTCAGGCGCCCCGCGCGTTCGAGCGAGCGCATCAGTCGCTCCTCGGCGTCGAGCATCTCGGTCACGTAACGCTTCGCAATCGAGAGCGCCTGGGTCTGCGAATAGTTGTCCTTCAGCACCAGCAGGCCCACTTCGTCGGTCATCTCCGCGAGCAGCTTGTTGCGCTGCTTCTCGGTCATCTCGCCGTCGGCCACCACAAGCCCGAGCAGGATCTTGATGTTGACTTCGTGATCCGAGCAGTCGACGCCCGCCGAGTTGTCGATCGCATCGGTATTGATGCGCCCGCCGTGCTGCGCGAACTCGATGCGTCCCAGTTGCGTGAAGCCGAGATTGCCGCCTTCGGCCACGACCTCGCAGCGCAACTCGGCGCCATTCACGCGCACCGCTTCGTTGGTCCGGTCGCCGACCTGCGCATGCGTCTCGCGCGCCGACTTCACATAGGTGCCGACGCCGCCGTTGTACAGCAGATCGACATCGGCGAGCAGGATCGCGCGGATCAGTTCGTTCGGCGCGAGCGTCGCGGCGGTGATGCCGAGCACCGCCTGCATTTCGGGCGAGATCGCGATGGTCTTCGCGGTGCGCGGATACACGCCGCCGCCCGCCGAGATCAGCGATGCGTCGTAGTCGGCCCAGCTCGAGCGCGGCAGCGCGAAGAGCCGTTCGCGTTCCCTGAAACTCGCTTCGGTGTCCGGCTGCGGATCGAGGAAGATATGCCGGTGATCGAACGCGGCGACGAGCCGGATATGGCGCGAGAGCAGCATGCCGTTGCCGAACACGTCGCCCGACATGTCGCCGACACCGACCACGCTGAAGTCGGTCGTCTGCGTATCGACGCCCATCTCGCGGAAGTGCCGCTTGACCGACTCCCACGCGCCGCGCGCGGTGATGCCCATCCTCTTGTGGTCGTATCCGACCGAGCCGCCCGACGCGAATGCATCGTCGAGCCAGAAACCGTATTCGCGCGCTATCGCGTTCGCGTAGTCGGAGAAGGTGGCGGTGCCCTTGTCGGCGGCGACGACGAGATACGGATCGTCGGGATCATGGCGCACGACATCCGGCGGCGGTTCGATCTCGCCTGACACGCGGTTGTCGGTGACGTCGAGCAGGCCACGCAGGAACATCTGATAGCACGCGATGCCTTCCTGCATGAACGCTTCGCGATCGCTCGCGGGCGGGGGATTCTTCACGACAAAGCCGCCCTTCGATCCCACCGGCACGATCACCGCGTTCTTGACCATCTGCGCCTTCATCAGGCCGAGCACTTCCGTGCGGAAGTCCTCGCGCCGGTCCGACCAGCGCAGTCCGCCGCGCGCGACGCGGCCGCCGCGCAGATGCACGCCCTCGACGCGCGGTGCATAGACCCAGATCTCGAACATCGGCTTCGGTTCGGGCAGGCCCGGCACCTTCGACGGATCGAGCTTGAACGACAGATACGGCCGCGACCGGCTGTCCGCGTCCTTGCGGAAATGATTGGTGCGCACGGTCGCATTGATGACGCCGAGGAACTGGCGCAGGATGCGGTCTTCGTCGAGATTGGGCACCTTGTCGAGCGCCGCCTCGATCGCCTTGAGCATGCGTTCGGCGATCGCTTCGCGCGCGTCGCCGTCCTCGAGCGCCGGATCGAAGCGCGCGAGGAACAGTTCGAGCAGCATGCGCGCGATGCCCGGATTACCGGTGAGCGCGCGCTCGATATAGGCGTCGCTGAAGGTCGAGCCCACTTGCCGCAGATACTTCGCATACGCGCGCAGGATCGTGACATCGCGTGCGCCCAGTTGCGCGCGCAGCACGAGCCGGTTGAAGTCGTCGTTCTCGACTTCGCCCGTCCACACGCACGCGAACGCGTTTTCGAAGAGCGCCTTCACGTGGTCGATGTCGAACTCGACGTCATCCGCGAGTTCGAGGCCGAAGTCGTGGATCCACGCATGCTCCGCGCCTATTGGCTCGATGCGGTAAGGCCGCTCCTCGTCGACGCGCACGCCCAGGTGCTCCAGCATCGGCAGGCTGTGCGACAGCGCGATCGGCTCGCCCACGCGATACACCTTGAAGCGAAACGCGCGCCGCCCCGCCTCGATCGGCCGGTAGAGGCTCATCGCGAGTCCGCTCGCCCGCGTCTGCGTCTCCTCGATCAGTTCGATGTCGCGCACGGCGGTGCGCGCCGGATAGTCCTCGCGATAGCCCGCGGGAAACGAATCCGCGTACCGTTGCAGCAGGCGGTTGCCCGCTTCCTCGCCGTGGCTGTCGATCAGCGCATCGGCGAGATCGTCCTGCCAGCGGCGCGCCACCTGCACGACGCGCGCTTCGAGTTCGCGCGTGTCGACTTCCGGCATGCCGCCCTTGGCCGCCCGCACGACGATGTGAATGCGCGCGAGTGGCGACTCCGACAGGAGCGGCGTGAATTCGATGCTCTTGCCGTTGAACGCTTCCATCAGCACCTTCGAGATGCGCCGCCGCAGGTCGGTGTTGAACTTGTCGCGCGGCACGAAGACGAGACACGAGACGAAGCGGTCGAAGCGGTCGCGGCGCACGAAGAGCCGCGTGCGTTGATGTTCCTGCAGGCGCAGCACGCCGAGCGCGATGTCGAAGAGCACGTCTTCGTCGGCCTGAAAGAGTTCGTCGCGCGGATACTGTTCGAGCACCGTGATGAGCGACTTGTGCAGATGCCCCTTCGCGAGAAAGCCCGCGCGCCGCACGATGTTCGCGCACTTGCGACGCACGATCGGAATCTCCGACGTCGGCACGAGATAGGCGGTCGAGGTGTAGAGACCGAGGAAGCGTCGCTCGCCGATCACCTTCCCGTCGGGCCCGGTGCGCTTCACGCCGACGTAGTCGAGATAGCCGGGGCGATGCACCGTCGCGCGCGAATTGGCCTTGGTGAGGAAGATCGGCGACGCGCCCTCGACAATCGACGCGGCTGCGGGCGGCAGCGGCGTGATGTCATCGGCGGTGGGCGGGCGCAGCGTCTCGCGAAGAATGCCCGCGCCCGAACCGGGCAGCCCGCGCAGCGCAAACGCGCCGTCCTGCGTAACGAGTTCGTAGTCGCGATGACCGAGGAACGTGAAGTGATCCGCGACCATCCATTCGAGGAACGCGCGCGCCTCGATGCCGTCCGGAGTCGTGTCGCGCGTCTTCAGTTCGCCGATGGTCGCACGCGCCACGTCGACGATCTTCGGCCAGTCTTCGACGGACGCGCGCACGTCACCCAGCACGCGCGCGATGTTCACCCGCAGCTCGTCGAGCTTCGATGCCTCGCCGCAGCGGTCCACTTCGAAATGTATGAAGGATTCGAGCGACGACGCTTCGCGTTCGCTCGCATCGGCGTGACCGGGGCCGATCCGCTCGATCTCGCCCGACTTGCCGCGCCACACGCGGAACACCGGATGGATCGCCGAATGCAGCGAGAGGCCGAGACGGTTGATTTCCATCGTCACCGAATCGACGAGGAACGGCATGTCGTCGTTGACGATCTCGACGACCGTGTGGTCCGAATGCCAGCCGTGCTGCTCCAGGTTCGGGTTGTAGACGCGCAGCACTTCGCGGCCCGTCACGAACTTCTGCGCCGTCTGCCAGTGGGCCATCGCGGCGCCGTACAGGTCGGCGATATCACGGCTCTGGATGTCCTCGACATCCACCAGTTCGTAGTACCCGCGCAGGAATGGTTCGATGATGGCGAACGTCTCTTGCGGCAAGCGTCCCCGCGCGAACTCGACGACATCGTCGAGCAGATGCTCGACGCGCTCTTCGTTCTTGACCAGCATGGTGTCCTCCTGGCTCGCCGAGATGGCGTGCACTGCACCCGCATCGCATTTTCTGCGATTATGCGCCGGTTAGCGTGCCACGCGCGCGGCATGGGAATGGAACGCGAGCGCGCGGACTCATCGGAGAAGACGACATGCAGAACGATGAAAACGATGCTGCACCGCCCACACTCGTCACCGTGCGACCCGACCGGGAGATTGCGACGCGTCAGCGGCTACCCTACTTCGTGGGCATTTCCGGAGCGTCGGTGGGCGCGCGGGGCTTGTCGATGCATATCGTCGTCGTGCCGCCGGGCGGGCATGCCGAGCCGCACGTGCATCGCGGCTACGAGACGGGCATCTATGTGCTGGAAGGGCGCGTCGAGACGCGTTATGGGCCGGGCCTGCGCGAGTCGGTGATCAACGAGGCGGGCGATTTCCTGTTCGTCCCGCCGGGCGTGCCGCATCAGGCATTCAACCTGAGCGCGACCGAACCCGCCCGCGCGATCGTGGCGCGCAACGATGCGAACGAACAGGAGCGCGTCGATCCGTACGATCCGGCGGACGACCTCTAGAACCCGCCGCCGGACGGAAGGCTCAGCGTGCCCTTGTCGTTGAAGGTCGCGCCGCCGAACGGGCCGCCCGCGAGTCGTCCGCGCAGCGCGTACGGAATGTTGTCGAACTGCGAGCCGTTCGCGAAGCCGAGCGCCTGGCGCGCCGCCGAGAATGCCGAAACCGTCACCGGCACGGCGAGCACCGCTTCGCCGAAGCGCGGCACGGTGCCTTTCTGGTCGCTCACGCCGCTCGCGAACGGCCGGCCATTCAGTTCGAGATCGAGCGAGACGCCGTCGTAATCGATCGGCGCTTCGTTGGGATTCTGCACCCGCAGCTTCACGTTGAAACGCGCTTCGAGGCCCTGCCCCTCCAGCGGCTCGATCCCGACCACGTGGACGCGCATCTCCTCGCGGTTGAAGAGGCCCGCGCACCCGCCGAGCGAGCACAACGCCAGCAACGTGAGGCACGCAAGAACGAAGCGTCGGATCGTGCGCACGGCAAAAGCGGATTGCATGGACTGGTCACCCCGTGAATGCGGTTTGATATGAACGGGCCATTGTACTGGCGCGCCCTAGAGCTTGATCGCGTGCAGGAAACGCAGGCCTTCGGTGCCGTGCAGCAATGCGCCATGCAGCCAGACGTGATCGACCGTCAGACCCGCGCCGACCCACGCAGCGCCAACGACAAGCAGATCGCAACGCCCGCTCGTCCACAGGTTCAGCGAATGGCGCGCCGCGATCCACGGCACGCCGAGCGGATTGGGCCAGTCGGCGAAGAGATGCATCAGGCCGCCGCACGCGAAGCCGAACGGCACTGCCGCGAGCGGATGCACGCCGAGCAGCCGATACGAAACCACGCAGAGCGCGATCCACCCGACGCCCCAGTGCGTGAGCGTGCGATGCGTGATCCAGAGCCTGCGGGCGCGCGACCATCACGCGACTTCGAGCCAGTCGGGCGCCGTGCCGCCGAGCACGCCCGCGGCGAGCGCGAGCACGCTGAACAGCTGATGAGGACCCGCGCCGCCCGTCTTGCTGACGAGCGCCGCCGCGATGATGCCGGCCGCCCAGCCGGTGGCGTGATGCGCCTTGTTCGAAGCCATGATGTCGATGCCGCGCTGCGGTGATGAAACCAGGTCGCGCATCTTGGCACGCCGCGTGCGCCTCAACCACGATCCATACACAAACTTACGCGTTTGCCTGCTCTCGTTACAATCGAGTCTGTTCGCCGCCCTTTGGCCCCCTTCCGACCGCCATGCAACATCTGAAATACCTGAGCGCCTATTCGGCCACGCTGCAGGAAAAGGTCCGCCGCCTGATCGCCGAGGGGCGGCTCGGCACCTATCTCGAAACGCGCTATCCGCACCGCCATGCCGTGCAGTCGGACCGTGCGCTCTACGAGTATTGCTGCGAACTGAAGCAGGAATTCCTGCGCGTCGCGCCCGCCATCGACAAGGTCGTCTACGACAGCAAGCTCGACGTGCTGCGGCACGCGCTCGGGCTGCACACGGCCATTTCGCGCGTGCAGGGCGGCAAGCTGAAGGCGAAGAAGGAGATCCGGATCGCGTCGCTGTTCAAGGACACTGCGCCCGAATTCCTGAAGATGATCGTCGTGCATGAACTCGCACATCTAAAGGAAGGCGATCACAACAAGGCGTTCTACCGGCTCTGCGAATTCATGCAGCCGGGCTACCATCAGATCGAATTCGACCTGCGGCTTTATCTCACGCATCGGGATCTGTGCCGCATCAAGGCGGCCTGACGCGCTATCGCGCTATCGCGGGATGGCGAGCACCAGCAGCACCGCACCGCCGACCGCGACGACATCCTCGATCAGCGCCGCCGGCAGATCGCGTCCGAACGACTGCGCTAGCGCGGCGCGCGCCTTCGCCCCGCCGAGCGTCCCGGCGATCGCCCCCAACACGCCCGCGACCAACCCGCCGATCCACACGCCCGCCGGCATGGCAAGCGCCGCGCCGCACAACGCGCCGAGCACGATGCGCGTGCCGAACTGCATCGGCACCTTGCGGCTCGGGGTGCGCGGCAACTGGTCGGTGACCAGTTCGACGACGGCGAGCGCCGTGAAGATCCACGGCGTCGCGGCGTAGCCCAGGAACGCGAGCGGCGTGCCCGCTAGCGGCAGCCAGCCGAGATGCGCGGCCCAGCTCACGGCGGCGGGCGCGGTCATCGCCCGCAGGCCCGCGACGATACCCATCAGCAGCGCGATCAGATACACGGACACGGACGCCTCCCCAGGCGAGAGTGATACGGGCGATCAGGCGAGCGGCCGCCCGGTGCCGGTGGCAAGGAAGCGGCGCTTCGCATCGGCGAGCAGCGCGTCGAGCAGCGCCATGTCCACCGGCTTGACGAGGTGCGCGTCGAACCCTTCGTCGATCGAGCGCTCGCGGTCCTGATTCTGCCCGAAGCCCGTCATCGCCGCAGTCACCGTGCGCCCGAGCGTCGCGTTTGCGCGCAACGCCCGCAGCACGGCAAAGCCGTCCATGTCCGGCATCGCCAGATCGACCAGCACGAGATCGGGCACAAACTCCCGGGCGACGACTAGGCCGCTCGCGCCGTCGTAGGCCGCGCGCGCTTCGTGGCCCTTCATGCCGATCAGCATCGCGAGGCTGTCGGCGGAATCGCGGTTGTCGTCGATCACGAGCACCCGCATCGCCTTCGCCGGCACGGCCGCCGACGACCGCCCGGCGCCGTTTTCCGGGCCGTTGCCGGCGCGGCGCCGCGCGCGCGGCAGGCGCACGGTGAAGACGCTGCCCATGCCGCGCCCTTCGCTTTGCGCCGAGATCATGCCGCCGTGCAGTTCGACGAGCGAGCGGCACAGCGTCAGGCCGATGCCGAGTCCGTTGTGCGTCGGGTCGAGCAGCCGGTCTTCCTGCGCGAAGAGCGTGAAGATGGTGTCGAGCGAGCCAGGCGAGATGCCGCGTCCCTGATCGCTCACGGTCAGCACGATGTTGCGCGGTTCGCTCAACATCTCGATCCCGATTCGCCCGCCCGTCGGCGAGAATTTCGACGCATTGTTCAGCAGGTTCTGCAGCACCTGCACGAGCCGCACGAAGTCGCCCTCGACGACGACGCCTTCCGCCGGCAGCCGCACGTCGATCGCCTGCTGGCGCTGGTCGGCGAGCGGCCGCACCGCCTCGACGCTCTGCGCGACGACCTCGGCCATATCGACGGTCGCCGTGCGCAGATCGATCTTGCCGGTGGTGATGCGGCCCATGTCGAGCAGGTCGTCCACGAGCCGCGACAGTTGAATGGTCTGGCGGTCGATCATGTCGCGGCACGAGGCGATGGTCGGCGAGAGCAGCGGTTCGAGCTGCATCACGCCGACTGCGTTGCGCAGCGGCGCGAGCGGATTGCGCAGTTCGTGCGCGAGCGTCGCGAGGAATTCGCTGACGTGCTGGCTCGACCGCTCCAGTTCCTCCAGGCGCTTTCTCTCGCTCAGGTCGCGCGTGACCTTCGCAAAGCCGCGCAGCCTGCCGGTGCCGTCGTACATGGCCGTGATGATGACATTTGCCCAGAAGAGCGAGCCGTCCTTGCGCACGCGCCAGCCTTCGTCCTCGACGCGCCCGAAGCGGATCGCTTGCGCGAGTTCGCCGGCGGGCTTGCCGACGGCGTTGTCCTCCGGCCGGTAGAACACCGAGAAGTGCTGCCCGATGATTTCGTCGGGCCGGTAGCCCTTGATCTCGATGGCGCCGGAATTCCAGCTCGCGACGCGGCCGTCCGGTTCGAGCATGAAGATCGCGTAGTCCTTGACCGATTCGACCAGCAGGCGAAAGCGCTCCTCGCTCTCGCGCAGGCGTTCCTCTTCCTGGCGGCGCAGGGTCAGGTCGCGGGTGAGCTTGGCGAAGCCGATCGGCGTGCCGTCCGGGTCGCGCAGCGCAGTGATCACGACGTTCGCCCAGAACAACGTGCCGTCCTTGCGCACGCGCCAGCCCTCGTCCTCGAAGCGGCCGACGGCAAGCGCCTCGCGCAGCTCGTAGTCCGGCCAGCCGCGAGCGAGGGCGTCCGCGGGATAAAAGCGCGAAAAGTGCTCGCCGATGATCTCGTGCGCCGCATAGCCCTTGATCTTCTGCGCGCCGGCATTCCAGGTGCGTACGCGGCCGTCGACATCGAGCATGAAGATCGCGCAGTCCTCGATTTCCTGGACGAGCGTCCGGTAGAGCGAATCGCGGACATCGGCGTCCTCGCGCGGCCCAAGGGCGGGCGTATCCTCGGGAATCGGGGAGGAAGCGGGATTGGTCATAGCGTCGTATTTTTGTAGAAGCTCAAGCTTTGACGAGCATACACCGTTCGGGTGCGACGATTAGAGCGCGACCGTTCGAAGCGCTTCGGGCACGGGTTTTCGCGCGCGCTCAGCCATTGTGGGTCTCATCGCGCAGTCGCGGATGCAGCAACAGGAGCGCGCAGCCGTCGCTTTCGACGAACACCACCGCGTTCTGCTCGAATTCCATCATCAGATCGTCGGCGGCCGCGCGGTCCGCGCCTAGTGCCAGCACGCTTTCCTCGGCCGGCCAATGGCCCGTCGGATCGATGCCAGCGCCTGCGATCGTCGCGAAACCGAGGCGCGCGAGATGCGCCTTCAGCCTGCGCTGGCGCGCGGCGTTGTCCTCGTCGCTCAGGCGCTGGCTGAACGGATTGAACGCGGTCACGAACACCGCCGATCCGACACCGTGTAGCCCGAGCAACGCGGCCATCGCGGCGCTCGTCTCGCCGATGCGCATGTCGATCGCGGCTTGCGCGAACACGCGATACCGCGTCGCCCGATAGGCCGCGAGCGTCTCGCCGTTCACGCCCGTTCCGGGCGGCGGCGCAGTTCGATCGGCTGACCGTGGGGCGTCGCGCGCGCCGCCTCGTCCCAGTCGGCGCGGCGGCTCGTGAGCATGCCGCTCGTCACCAGTCCCTTCGCCGTGCTGATGCGCTCCAGCGCCGTCAGCCAGTGCGAGTAGTAGGTGTCGCCGCGATCGGGGTCGCCCGCGGACTGCGCGTCCGCAATCGCGCGATTCAGGTACTCCGCCCATTCCTTCCAGGTGAAGAGCCCGCGCTCGTGCAGCGCGAGCGTCATCGCGAAAGCCTGCGCCTGCCAGGGCGCATCGAAGACGGGACCGGCGGCGTCGGCGGGCAGGTCGGGCAGCGCCGCGCGCCATCCGGGCGGGTTCGGTTCGGTGTCGTGCGATTTCATGCCGGACAGGGTTCCAGATACGGCTCCCAGCAGTCGACGCACACCGACGACGCCGTCGTCTCTGCGCCCCACAACTCGGCCGCATCGAAGCGCACGGTGTAGAGCCAGTGCGGATCCTCGCCGGCGCCGAGTGCGTTGGTATCGGGAAAGACGTGCGCGCCCCGCACGGCGACGATCGCGCCGCGCCTGCCCCGGCAATAGCGCGGCAGGCGCGTGTGCGTCGGCGGATTCATCTGCCGGGCGCGCACCGGATCGCCGGCCGCGAAACGCGCTGGCGCGCGCGCCGGGCGCTCGACGGAACTGCCGCGCAGGAGCGCCGCCTGAACCTGATCCGCGTGAAGCACGCGCTGCACGCGCACAGCCGCGCTCTGCAATTCGCCCGATTCGATTTCTTCCGCGGTGGCCAGGCCGGTGTTCACCAGCAGCTTCTTCAGACCTTCGAACCAGATTTCGAAATAGCTGCTCGACAGATACTGCGCGGGAGGAAGGCTCTCGCGCGCGGCCCGCGACGCATCGATGTTCCATGCGCCGGTCGCGCCCATCGCGAGCGTCATGGCGAGCACCCGGCGCTCCCAGTCGTCGTGCAGCGGCAGGTCGTTCTCGCGCCGCCGGACCGGCCCGAACGACTGCATGCCGCCCATGTCCTGAACTCCGTTCATGTCGGCTCCCGCTGTGACTGTGTGGACGATGAACCCGGTATCGCCGGGACGCCCGTGCCGATCATCGAATCGCGCGTGACCAGTTCGGCGCGCGCGGCTTCGTCCATGTCCCCTGTGCCCGGGGGACGCATCGGCAGCACGAGATAGCGGACCTCGGCAGTCGAATCCCATACCCGCAGTTCGACCTCGGCCGGCAATTCGACGCCGAATTCCGCCAGCACGCCGCGCGGATCGATCACGACGCGCGAGCGATACGGCGCTGACTTGTACCACACGGGCGGGAGGCCGAGCACCGGCCACGGATAGCACGAGCACAGCGTGCAAACGACGACGTTGTGCACCTCCGGCGTGTTCTCCAGCACGACCATATGCTCGCCCTGCCGCCCCGAAAAACCGAGCGACGCGATGGCGGCGCTGGCATCGTCGAGGAGCCACTGGCGGTAGGCCGGATCGGTCCACGCCTTCGCGACCACGCGCGCGCCGTTGCGCGGCCCGACCCGGTGCTCGTACGTGTCGATGAGGACGTCGAGCGCCTTCGGATCCACGTAACCTTTCTCGATCAGGAGCGACTCCAGCGCGCGCACCCGCAGGTCCATTTCCGGCAGCGCGCTGCCGGCGTGATCATGTTCGTGGTCGTGGCTCATCGGCGCCGCTCCCTTGTGCGAAGACGTTCATACGTTACCGGAGCGCGCAGACCTCCGCAAACGCACCGCAACACATGCTTTCGACACCTATACTTTTAGAAGCGTTTCCAATCGGAACGCCTTCCGGCATCGCATGGCTTTTACCGCGTTTCCCGGGCCCGCACGGCGATGCCTGCTGGCCGATGACTCGTTCGAGGCAGCAACCATCTGCATGGGACCAGAGTAAGGAGACATCATGACGCGCAAGTACATCGATTGCCGCGAAGTGCCGAGCGACAATAACTGCTCGGTGGCGCTATCCGCGGATTCCGACGACGAATTGCTGGAGGCAGCCGTGCAGCACGCGGTCTCGGTGCATCAGCATACGGATTCGCCGGAACTGCGTTCGCAACTGAAGACGTTCTTCCACGACGGCACGCCGCCCGTCGACACCCCCCGCAAGTAACTGCCTTCAACAGGGGAAATCCGGCGCAGCGCGCGCCGGATTACGCTCAACCCAACTCGAACGACGTCACCCCGAACACGCAATCGAGCGGCACCGCTGGCGGCGCCTTCGTGTACATGCGCGCGGTCTCGAAGATGCTCGACATGCCGTGACGCCTGGCTAGCGCGACCGCCTCGGGATTGGCTTCGGGCACATCCAGAAAGACGGTAGCGCCGGGCACGCGGGCGACGAGCGCACCGTATAGATCGTCGGCGATGCGCGAGTCGTCGGCGAAAAGCGGGCCGATCTTGTAGCCGCTGCGGCAGGCGCGCAATACGCCGTAGCCCTGCACACGGCCGTTTTCCAGCGCGACCAGCGCGGCGCCTTCGGGCTGGTCGAGCCACGCGCGCAGAAACGCTTCGCGTGGCGCGCAAAACATCCGGCGGTCGTAGTCGGCGATCTGTTCGAACGGCACTGCCGACGCCTCTACGATTCCCCCGCAGGTCGCCGCATCATCGCGTGCGAGTCCCTCGAAGCGGACGTTCCGGTACGCAAGCCGGAAACCCGAACGTCGATAATTCGCCTGCTGGCTCACGACGCCGTCGAGCCCGATATTGCGCTCGCCGAGATATTCGATTCCGGTGTTCCATAGACGTATGCCGAGTCCGACTCCGCGAAAGGCGGACGCCACGATATACAGGCCGATGAAGCCGAGCGACTCGCCATAAGCGACTGCCGACAGGCACCCGACCGGTTCGCCGTCCATCTCGCCGATGAAAAAGCCGTGCGGATCGGCGGCATGGAAAGCGGGCGCATCGTGGAGGCCCGGATTCCATCCTTCTGCGGCGGCCCATTCCAGCGCGAGCCCGACTTCGTCAGCGCGCATGCGGCGGATCGTATAGGCGGCGTCACGAGCGGCGGTCGCGTTCATGCCGTGCACCTCGGCGTGGGGTTGCGGAGATGCGTCGAGTGTCGCGCGATTCGTCACGCGACGGCAAGCGAGGGGAAGGAGAAAAGGAGAAGTGTTTAGACCGGTCCGATGTCACCAGGACCGATACAGCATGAAAAGACGGCCGCGCCCCGGGGCGCAAGCGCAGGGACGGCGGCTCAGACGCCGGTATGGCTCGGTTCGGACTGGCGTCCCCAGGACGCGCGCCATTCGCCTTCGCGCAGCGCGCGCTGGCCATCGTCCCGAGCGTCTTCCTCGGAACCGAAACCTTCGTAGCTATACGCGACGACTTTCATCCCGTTGCCTGTCGGCCGGGGGACGGTGATGCCCCAATGCCACTCGCCGTCCTGCTGGAAGACGTGCAGCGTAGGGTCAGACGAATTCCGAGCGTCCATGTTCGACTCCTTGCGGCAAGTACTGCGCGGCGCCTCGTTTGCATCGCTGGACGGAGATCCGGCTCGCCGGGGCGCCATGACTGGCGCATCGATGCAAGGGCCACGCGATCCTGCCCAGCAAGTACAGCATACGCGGCTGAATGTTGCGTTGCAACATCCCCATGGGCGGGCGTGGTGCGAATCGTACGGTCGCAAGTTGGACAAATGCGCGTCACTCGCGCTCAGGCGGGCTCGCGGCGAATGCTGGCTTCGTGTTTAGCCTCGTCGGATAAACGCAGCCAGTCGGCGATTGTGTCGCAGGCCCAGGCGGGATCGTCGTGCGGCAAATCGTGCCCCGCCCACGGATGACGCGCGTGCGCCGCGCCCCATTGCGCCGCTATGCGCCCGGAACACACCGGGTCGACGAGCCTGTCGGCTGTCGAAGACAACAACAGCGTCGGGCAACCCGGCGCTTCGTGCGGCGCACGAAAGCGCGCCGCCGCCGCAAGCTGCCGCAACGCGCTTGCCGCGCTCACGGGCGAAGTGTTGCGTACATGAGCCCACGCGACGAGATCAGCGTCGAGCGCGTCGTGCCGGTTGCAGGTCAGCGCGTGGACGATGCGCTCGCATTGCACGCCGCGCGTCCAGCAAGCCGCGACGCGAACCAGCGCGGGCCACGCCGTCGGCCGCAAACGCTCGCCGATGCTCGCAAACGGCCGCATGCTCGTATTGATGAGAACGAGCCGCTCGATTTCCTCCGGATGGCGCGCTGCCCACTGCGTCGCGACCATCGCGCCGAGCGACATCGCCAGGAGCCGGTACGGCCCCGCGATTCCCGCTGCCTGCGCGCGCGTGCGGACCGACTCCGCGATGCCGTCCACATCCGCAGGCACGCGCATCGCGCGTTCCGTGCCGTTGCCCGGCAGATCGATCGACGTAACGCTGCCGGCATCCGCAATCCGCGCGCGGAATTCGTCGGCGAAGGAACCCCAGTGACGCGCCTCGCGCGTGAGTCCGCGCAGCAGGATCCACTGGCTCATGGCGCGCCCTTGCTCCACCAGTGCTCGGCTGCGCGTTCCATCACCTGCTGGCGGAAATCGCCGCGCGGCAGCCATCGATGCGAAGAAAACGCCGCGCGCGTGAGAAAGTCGAAGAAATTGGGGTGCCGGCGCAGCACGCGGCGCGTCCGGTGCGCCTTGATCGGGTTATAGATGCCAAGCCGCGAGAACAATTGCGGCGGATTCTTCCTGATCCAGCGCCAGGAGCCGAGTTCGAGCGTCATCGGCAGGAAGATGTTCGGCGCGCGCGTGCGGTCGTACGCGCAGTCCCAGAGATCGCCGTGCAGCAGATACTGATGGCTCTGCGGTTCGAACGCGTAGCCGTGATGCGGGCACGACTGCTCGAACATCGTCTTCAGCATGAACATCTCGGCGAGATGCGGCATCTGCCGGTCGGTGCGCGCGTAGGGAAACCAGATGCTGTCGTCCCAGCCGAAGCCCGAATGGCAGTCGAGCGCGAAGCTGAGCGGCCGCGACATCAGTTCCTTCTCAACGACCGACAGGAGCGCCGCGCTTTCCACTTCCATAGATCCGTCGCGACTGCCGCGATACCACGGCAGCCACGGCCCGATGCGTTGGCCGCCCGCGAGCCACGGCACGCGGCCTTCGGCGCTTTGCGGCGCGTTGCGCATCAGGTCGACGCCGTTCGGATTCGAGCGCGTGCGCGCCCACATGCCGCCGGGATTGACGATCGGCATGAAGACGAGCCGGATCGAACGCAACTGCTCGGACAGCAGGTCGTCCCATTCGAGGCGGCGCAGCAGCGCGCGCATGTAGTCGAGGATCAGTTGCGTGCCGATCCGCTCAAGTCCGTGCACGCCGCCGAAGAAGCCGATTGCGGGCGCGCCGGGGTCGGTCGCTCCGATGGTCGCGGTGAGGATCGGGAACGTGTGGCGGCCGGTCCGGACGTCGGCCACGGTGCGTCCGACAAACCACGCGCGGCCGGCGTCGAGCAGCGACCGGAGGTCGTCGAGTTCCGCAAAGCTGTCCGAGGCAACCCGCAACGTACTCATGGCCACGCCCCTGTCGTGTGATTGTTCTGGATTGTCTTGTGTGCGGCCGGCGGTCGCCGCGTGCGCCGATTTTCGCGCGACCGGATGAATGCGTACAGCGCAGAGCGCGTTGGGATGGCCTTTTGCATCGGACGGACCGAGCGTATCATTTCGGCCCCAAATTGCGCCTCGCCTTGTCCGATGCGTCGCCTAGAATGAAAAAACCGTCTTTCGACGGTGCGAGGCTCCCGCCATGAAAAACCTTCCCTGCCTTCTGGCCGGCGCGCTGTTCGGCGCGTCGTGTGTCGCTTCGGCGTTCGCGCAACCGCCGGCGAAGTACGATCCGAACGCGCCCAAGACCCGCGCCGAGGTCAAGGCCGACACGCTCGCCTGGCTCGCCGCCGGCTACGATCCGAACAACTGGTGGGACTATCCCGACAACGCGCAGCGCGCCGGACGCATCGTCGCGGCCCAGCGCGCGCAGGAAGCGGGCTCGGGCAGCGGGCAGATGCGCCCGCAGTGACGTCCCGTTGACAGACGCGACGCGCTCACGCGACGGACGCGTCCGATCCCGCTCATTCGCGGCCCGCGCGCTTGTCGCCACGCAGGATGCGTCGCGCGATGCTCCAGCGATGCACTTCCGAAGGGCCGTCGTAGATGCGAAACGCGCGCATGTCCGCGAAGATCCGCGCGACGACCGTTTCGTGCGTCACGCCCTGTCCGCCCAGCACCTGCACGGAGCGGTCGACCACGCGCCACAGCGCCTCCGACGACACCACCTTCGCGATGCTCGATTCGTGCTTGCCGAGCACGCCCTGGTCGAGCACCCACGCGCAGTGCCAGATGGCAAGGCGCGTGATGTGCAGGTCCATTTCGTTGTCGGCGAGCATGAAGCCGACGCCCTCGTGTTCGCCGAGCGCGCGGCCGAATGCCTGCCGCTCGCGCGCATACGCCGAAGCGACGTCGTGCGCGCGCCGTGCCGCGCCGAGCCAGCGCATGCAGTGCGTGAGTCGCGCGGGCGAAAGTCGCACCTGCGCGTAGCGGAAGCCTTCGCCGGCTTCGCCCAGCACGTTCGCGGCGGGCACGCGCAGGCCTTCGAAACGCACGACGGCGTGACCGCCCGGAAAACACGTGTCGAGCGAATCCATCGCCCGTTCGATCACGATGCCGGGGCTCTGCATGTCGGCGAGAAACATGGTGGCGGGGCCGTCCGCGAGCTTCGCCATCACGATCGCGACCGCCGCGCCCTCCGCGCCCGTGATGAACCATTTGCGGCCGTCGATCACGTAGTCGTCGCTGTCGCGCGTCGCGACGGTCTGCAGCATGGACGGGTCCGCGCCCGCGCCGGGCGGCGGCTCGGTCATGCAAAAGCACGAGCGGATCTCGCCGGCCGCGAGCAGACGCAGCCAGCGTTCCTTCTGTTCGGGCGTCGCGATCGCTTCGAGCAGGTGCATGTTGCCTTCGTCGGGCGCGGCGATGTTGAGTGCGACCGGCCCGAGCGGCGAATAGCCGGCCTCCTCGAAAAGAATGGCTTTCGCGACATGGCCGAGCCCGAGCCCGCCGAATTCCGGCGAAACGTGGCTCGACAGCAGACCCGCGCGCCGCCCTTTCGCGATCAGTTCCGCGCGCAGCGATTCATCCGGCCCGTGCGGCGTGCAGCGCGGATCGCGTTCGAACGGCACGATTTCGTCGGCGACAAAGGCGCGCACGCGCGCCTGCAGGTCGGTCAGTTCGGGGGAGAGGGAGAAGTCCATCGGCGATTCCTGTTGATTGCGTCGCGGGTTTGCGTTGCCGGGTTTGGGTCGCGGTCGCAGCGGGCGGTTCGGGCGAGCCGGACGCATCGAACGGCTGACAACCCTAGTCCTCGTACTCACTATACTTGCGCGCGTCGCCGCGAACCTTGTGCACCGGATATTTCGCCCGGTTCAACGCCATTTTCTCGAAGACCGCGCGATACAGATCGACGTCGAGCCTGTCGGCGAGCATCACGAGATAGGCGAGCACATCGGCCATCTCATGGCGGATACCGGTGAGCTTCTCGTCGTCGAGTTCTTCGCGCTCGCCCGAGGCGAGCCACTGGAACGGTTCGAGCAACTCGCTCGCTTCGACGCTGATCGCGGTCGCCAGGTTTTTCGGCGTGTGAAAGCGCGCCCAGTCGCGTTCGCGGACGAACTCGCGCACCAGCGCGCGCAGTTCGTCGAATTCGCCACGCGAGGGCGGCAGGTCCTGCGGCTCGTTCATCTCGATATTCCTTCTATCGGTTGCGCGTTCAGTTCAGTCCGCCGGATAAAGCCCGAGCGTTCGGGCCTTGAGGCGCGCGAGTCCGAACAGCGCGTCGGTGAACGGCGTCGTGACGCCGGTCATCCGGCCGAGTTCGCAGACGGCCGCGACGAGCGCATCCAGTTCGACGGGCCTCGACGCCTCGACGTCCTGCAGCATCGACGTCTTGATCGCGCCGAGCCGCAGCGTGACCGCATGGCGGTCGGCGGGCTGCTGGTCGATCGGAATGCCGAAGCGCGTGCCGATCTCCTTCGCCTCCAGCATGATGCTCGTGACGAACTCGCGCACGAGGTCGTCGCCGAGGATGCGGTCGGTCGTGGCGCCGGTGATCGCGCTGATCGGGTTCATCGTCATGTTGCCCCACAGCTTGAACCAGACTTCGCGCTGGATCTGGTCGCACGCGCTCGCCTCGAAGCCGGCTTCTGTGAGACGCGCGCACAGCGCTTTCACGCGCTCGCTCGGGCGCCCGGCCGCTTCGCCGACGATCAGTCCCTTGCCCTGAACGTGACGGATCACGCCGGGCGCATCCGTCGCGCAGGCGGCGTGCACGACGCAGCCGAGCGTCCGCGCGCCGGGAATCGCCGCCGCGATATCGCCTTGCGGATCGACGGAGGCGAGCCGCTTGCCCGCGAAGTCGCCGGGCAGGCCGTCGCAGAACCACCACGGAACGCCGTTCATCGCGGTGAGCACGACCGTGTCGGCGCCAAGGAGCGGCGCGATGCGCGCCGCCACCGACGCCATCGCGGGCGCCTTCACCGCGACCACCACCACATCCTGCGCGCCGAGGTCCGCCGGATCGGCGCTCGCGCGCACCTTGACCGCGTGGGTCGCGCCGCCTTCCACGAGGCGCAGGCCGTGCGCGGCGAGCGCGTCGAGCGTCGCGCCGCGCGCGACCACGCTCACGTCGTGGCCCGCCTGAGCCAGCTTGACGCCGATCCACCCGCCGATCGCGCCCGCGCCGTAAATGCACACCTTCATCGTCTCGCTCCTTCGTCTCGCGCGATGCGCGCGCCTGCCGCATCCAACGCGTCATGGTAAGTTGCAACCTGCGCGATCGTACCGAAAAATCTTTCCATGTCCCTTCCAGACCCCTTCATTGCCCTTGGCTTTGCGTTCAACCCGCTCAACCGGCATTCCGAAAAACGCGACGACGAAGCGTTCATAGAGCGCCTGCACCGCGATCCGTCGACGCGGTTCGTCGTTTTCAGCGCGGATATTCCGCTGCTGAAAGTGTCGGACGGACACGACGTTCTCTTTTCGGCCGACGAAGCCGCGCCCTTTGGTGAGCCGGTGCAGAGAGTGTTTCTCGGCGAGGAAACGGACGGCGAGCACGAGGGCCGCGCGCTCTTCGCGCTAGGTTTCCAGAAGGACGCGATCGAGGCAGCGACGCCCCATGCGGAAATCGGGCCGATCGACCTGCGCTCGATCGCGATGCGCGGTCTCGTCGCGCCCGCGCTCGTCAGCGCGCTCGGGCAGGCGAAATCGATGCTCGACTGGCACCGGCGCCACCGCTTCTGCGCGAACTGCGGACAGCCGAGCCGCGCGGCGGCGGCCGGCTGGCGCCGTCATTGCGACGCCTGCGGCACACAGCACTTTCCGCGCGTCGACCCGGTGGTGATCATGCTCGCCATCGACGGCGACCGCTGTCTGCTCGGCCGGCAGCGCCAGTTCGCGCCGGGCATGTATTCGGCGCTCGCGGGCTTCGTCGAGCCGGGCGAAACCGCCGCCGGTGCCGTCGTTCGCGAAGTGCTGGAGGAAGCCGGCGTGCGCTGTTCCGGCGTGACGCAGTACGCCACGCAGCCTTGGCCGTTTCCGTCTTCGCTGATGATCGGCTGCTTCGCACACGCTGACGACACGCAGATCGTCGTCGATACGGTCGAACTCGAAGACGCGCGCTGGTTCTCGCGTGCCGAAGTCGCGGCGATGCTCGATGGCACGCATCCGGACGGCCTCACGGCGCCGAAGCCCTTCGCTATCGCGCATCACCTGCTGCGGGCTTTCGCCGACCGCGGCGCCGCCGTACTCAGCGACTGACGCCGCGATGCGGATCATTCCCGTCGTCGATCTTCTGGACGGCGTCGCCGTCCACGCCGTGCGCGGCGAGCGCAGCCGCTATCGGCCCGTGCAGTCGCAACTGTGCAGCGGCAGCGATCCGGCCGTCGTCGCGCGGGCGCTCGTCGACTATTGCGCGGCGCCCGTGCTCTACGTCGCCGACCTCGACGGCATCGTGCGCGGCGCGCCGCAAACGGCCGCGCTCGCGCGTCTCGCCCGCGCGCTTCCCGGTGTCGAACTCTGGCTCGATGCGGGCTTCACCGATGGCGCGTCTGCGCTCGAAATGATTGCCTCGCTGCAGGAAGAAGGCGCGGTCGTCACGCCCGTCTTCGGCAGCGAAACCTTGCGCGCGGAATCGGTGCACGAGTTCGCACGCGATGCGGTGCTGTCGCTCGACCGCCGGCTCGATGCGCCGCTCGGCGATCCCGCGTTATGGCGCGACGCATCGCACTGGCCAGCACGCGTGATCGCGATGTCGCTCGACCGTGTCGGCTCCTTCAGCGGCCCCGATCTCGCGACCATTGCTGACATCCGCCGCCGCGCGGGAAACGATCGAACGATCGTTGGCGCGGGCGGCGTGCGTCACATCGACGACTTGCGCGCTGCCGAGGCCGCTGGCGCGAATGCGTGGCTCATCGCATCGGCGCTGCACGACCGCAGCATCGCGGCGAGCCGTTAGTCAGCATCCCTACCTTCCTGCCGCTCCTTCCCGATCGCTGTCTCCTTCGGCAAAGAGTGCGCGTCGCCCGGCTCGGGAACGCCGCATGCTGAAATGTTCCGCGAGTTCCACCGCGCGGCCGCTCAGGTCGCGTACAGACCAGAGCGGCATGCCGCTCTGAGACCCGAACGACGAACCCGGCGATCGACGCTTTCCGCGCTTCTCCGCCCCGCTTCGCGACTTTCGTCATTTTTTCAATCCGTGCGCATCGCAGTTCGCGATCGACCTTCATCAGCGGGACACCGAGTCCTCGCTAACATCGGTCACACAGCGCTGGCAGACTTCGACACTCCGAGCACACGCTCGACACTCAACAGGAGCGATCCCATGTTCTACGCCATGCAACCCATCTCATCGATGACCCGCGCCAACCTCGCTGCCTTCCTGAACGTGTCGGGACGGCTTGCGAGCGGCATCCAGCAACTGACGGAACTGAATGTGCAGACGGTCAGGACCATGATCGAGGAAAGCAGTTCGCTGCTGCGCGCGGGCGAAGAATCGAGTCCCGGCGACGTGCTCGGCTGGCAATCGATCATGCTCGCGCAGTTTCCGGAAAAGGCCGCCTCGTATGGACGTTACTTCCTGTCGATCGTCACGTCGACGGAAGCCGATATCATCAGCGAGGCACGCAGCCAGTATGAGCGCAACGGCATCGGCATGAAGGAAGCGCTTGATGCCGCCGCGAGCGAAACGGAGTCGGCTATTGGCGAAGAGGCGCGCATCGTCACGAACATGACGGACACGATGGCCGAATCGGCCGGAGAGAGCGCGAGGGCGATTCTCGATGCGAGCGGCGAAGTCGCGCAGAAGACGGCCGATGCAGGCGTGCAGGCGGCTGAAATCGCCGAAGGTGCGACGACGAAGGCGCGCACGTCGTCGAAGCGCTGAGCGGCGCGCGCTGCGTCGTGCAGGTTCACACGGCGGTCATGTACGCTTCGTCATAATCCGCAGTTACGCATCGAACGAACGGAGACCCGATGAAGCGCACTTGCCGCCCAATCAAAAGCGCGGTCGCAATGGCGATGCTTGCCATGAGCGTCGCCGGCTGTAGCAGCGTCGGCCAGAAGCCAGCATTTGCGACGCTCGATGGCAAGGCGCCGCTCGTGATCGGCCATCGCGGGTTGCCGGGTCTGCGGCCCGAAGAGACGCGGCCGTCGTACGAACTGGCCGCCGACAGCGGCGCCGATGCGCTCGAAGAAGACCTGCATCTGTCGAAGGATTGCGTGCTGGTCGCGCGCCACAATCCCTGGCTCTCGGACAACACCAACGTGGCCGAAGTCGCGAAAACCAACGCGTCGGTCGCGGCGAAGAAGCGCACCGTGCCCGGCGTGATGGTCCCGGTGAAATGGGCGACGGCGCCCGCCACCGGTCCCTCGCAATACCTCACCGACCTGACCGATCCGTCGAATCCGAAGTCGGTGCTGAAGTCGCTCGTCGTCGATGGCGAGGACCATACGAACGACTGGTCGATCACCGATTTCACCGCGAAGGAACTGACGACGCTCATCCGCGGCACCACGTACGATGTCGCGAACGAACGCCCGAGCGAATTCAACGGCCGCGATCCGGTCATGACGTTCCAGCAGATCATCGACGTCGCGAAGGCGAAGAGCCAGGCGACCGGACGCACGATCGCCGTGTATCCGGAGACGAAGAATCCGACCTGGAACAACGCGCAGGCAATAGCGAACGGATGCGGTCCGGCGGGCAGCCGTCCGCTCGAAGACGCGCTGATCCGTCTGCTCGACGCCAACGGCATGAACACCCGCGACGCCGCCGTCTACGTGCAGAGCTTCGAGCCGGGCAGCCTCAAGTACATGCGCTCGCATGGCCTCAAGACGAAGGTCGTGCAACTCATCGACGGCTACGACGTCGATTACCGCACGGGCAACGTGTTCTACAACGAGATCACCGACAGCCGTCCGTTCGACTGGACCGTCGCAGGCGATCCGCGCTGGTTCGACGCGATGCTGACGCCCTCGGGTCTCGCCGAAATCAGGACGTACGCGGACGGCATCGGCCCGTGGAAGCCGCAGATCGTGCCGCTCAGGATTGATCCGTATCCTGCGACCAACGCCGACGGCACGCCGTTCAAGGGCTCGACATCGACGGCGCGGACCCAGCCCGCGACGAACGTCGTGAGCGAAGCGCACAAGGCCGGCCTCTTCGTCCACGTCTTCACGTTCCGCAACGAAAAGAAGTATCTCGCCGCCGATTACCAGGGCGATCCGAGCGCGGAATACCTGAAGTTCTTCCGGCTGGGCGTCGATGGCGTCTTTACCGATTTCGCCAATACGGGCGTGGCCGCGCGGGCTGCCTATCTGCGGGAAACCGGACACTGAGCGCTTTGCTCAAATCTCCGGCAGCTGAAGAAAATACTGCTCGATCACTTCGATGATCCGCGCGGGCTCGGTCGGCTTGACAAAGTACGCGTCGAAACCGCTGAGGCGCGAGCGCTGCCAGTCCGCGTAGTCGGTGGAACTCGTGTGCGCCATCAGCAGCATCCCGGGGTCCGACGCGCGAATCACTTCGGCCGCCTCCCAGCCGTCGCCGAGCGGCATCGTCAGGTCGAGCAGCACGGTGGCCGGCCGCCACTTGCGCGCGACGCCGACCGCATCGAGCCCGGTGTGCGCGGCGCGCACGACGAAGCCCGCATCCTCCAGGGCGAGCATCGTGGCGCGCGTGGCGTTGATGTCGTCGTCGGCGATGAGGACGCGCTTTTCGTCGATCGGCGACGCCGCTTGCGGAATGCGCCAGATCGTTTCTCGCGGAGTGCGTTCGTAGGATTCCATGCGCCGTCGTTGCGCCCTTTTGCGTCGGTTGTCCAAGGAAGCACTCTGTCAGCAACCGGCATACCCCGAACGCGTTTATACGGGAAAACGCCGACGAGGCGCCCTCGGAGTGCGAGATCGCAGAGCCGCTACAATCGCCGGGAGCCCTTTGGGCGCGAGATTCCAGACCACGGAGACCCCCGATGACAAATGCAAAGCCGATCAGCCGCTACCCCGTGCCCGATCCTGCTGCGTGGCCCGACGATATCCGCGCACGCATCGTCGAAGTGCAGGAAAAGGCCGGTTTCGTGCCGAACGTGTTCCTCACGCTCGCACATCGCCCCGACGAATTCCGCGCGTTCTTCGCGTACCACGACGCCCTGATGCTGAAGGAAGGCGGCCTCACCAAAGGCGAGCGCGAAATGATCGTGGTCGCGACGAGCGCGGTGAACGAGTGTCTTTATTGCGTCGTCGCGCATGGGGCGATCCTGCGCATCTATGAAAAAAATGCGCTGGTGGCCGATCAGGTCGCGGTCAATCATCGCAAGGCTGACATCACGCCTCGGCAAAAGACGATGCTCGACTTCGCGCTGAAGGTGTGCCGCGCGTCGGGCAGTGTCGATGAAGCCGACTTCTCGGCGCTGCGCGAGCACGGTTTTTCCGACGAGGACATCTGGGACATCGCCGCCATCACGGCCTTCTTCGGGCTCTCGAACCGGATGGCGAACGTGATTTCGATGCGGCCGAACGACGAGTTCTTTTTGATGGGGCGGGTTCCGAAGAAATGACGGGAAGCGGTCTTCACGCAAGCAATGCGCGCGCGATGACCGTGCGCTGAATCTCCGACGAACCTTCATAGATGCGCAGGATGCGCGCATCGCGCACGAGCCGCTCGAGCGGCAACTCGCGCGTGTAGCCGTAGCCCCCGTGCATCTGCAATGCCGCGTCCGTGACGAACCCGGCCATCTCCGTTGCGTAGAGCTTCGCCATCGATGCAGCGTCGGTGAACGGCTCGCCCGCCGCGCGCCGCGCCGCCGCCTGAAGCGTGAGCAGCCACGCGGCTTCGAGCCGCGTCTTCATGTCCGCGAGAACCCACTGGAGCCCCTGCCTGTGCGCGAGCGGCTCGCCGCCCACACGGCGCTCCTTCACCCAGCCGACTGCATGCGCGAGCGCTGCCTCGGCGATGCCGAGCGCAGTCGCCGCCACATCGAGCCGGCTGCTGTCCAGCACCTTCATCGCCGTGCGAAAGCCGCTGCCCTCGGTGCCGAGCCGGTTGACGGCAGGCACGAAGCAGTCGAACGACACTTCGTGCGCGGGCGCCCCATGAATACCCATCAGCTTCTCGGGCGGCGCCACATCGACACCCGCCGCGTGCCGGTCGACCACGAACGCGCTGATCCCGCGCGCACCCGCATCCCCGTTCGTCTTCGCGTAGACGACGATAAAGTCGGCCGCGTTTGCGTTCGAGATGAAGTGCTTCACGCCGGAGAGCCGGTAGCCGTCGCCTTCGGGCGTGGCGCGCGTCGCCATGTCGGCGGGGTTCGAGCCCGCGCGCGGTTCGGTGAGCGCGAATGCGCCGAGCTTGCGCCCCGCCGCTGCGTCGGGAAGAAAGCGCTCGCGCTGCGCATCGTCGCCGCCGATCAGAATCGAATCAGTGGCGAGATAATGCGCGCCGATCATCGACGACGTCGCTGCGCACGCACGCGCGATCTCGACGAGCGCCAGGATGATCGCGGCAGGCGAAGCGCCGCTGCCGCCCCAGCGTTCAGGCATGTTCATGCCCATCACGCCGAGTTCGCCCAGTTGCGGCACGTAGCGCGTCGCCGGAATCTCGTCGCGGTCCACGACGGCGGCCTGCGGCGCAAGCTCGGTCTGCGCGAAGCGCGCGATCGCATCGGCAATTTCGATATCGCCGTCTTCGATGCCGAGTCGCTTAAGCATGATCGCTCTCCTTTTGCGCGGTGTTTCCGAAGGCGCCAAGCCTCTGCAACGCTTCGATCTGGTTCGCGTTCATGCCTAGCTGGCCGCGCAGGATCGCGCTGGTATGCTCGCCGAGCGCGGGCGCA
Organism: Caballeronia arationis; assembly: GCF_001544975.2. GTDB lineage: Bacteria > Pseudomonadota > Gammaproteobacteria > Burkholderiales > Burkholderiaceae > Caballeronia > Caballeronia arationis. The sequence continues at coordinate 57,972 of NZ_FCOG02000007.1, forward strand.
CGCGTCACGCGATTGCCCGCGTACGCCGAGAACTTCACCGGTTGCGAAGGCAGCCGCTGCGCGCGGCCGCCGGAAGGCGGCTCGCGCAGCAAGCCGCGAAATACGGCGTGGTCGCTTTCGAGCGCCTGCTGGACGTTGCGGATCGGTGCGACCGGAATGCGCGCGGCATCGAGAATCGTGTTGACTTCTTCCACCGACCGCTCCCGCGACCAGCCTTCGATCACGTCCCGCAAAGCCGCTTCGTGCTCGCAGCGCGACTGATCGTCGGCGAAGCGGGGGTCGCTCGCGAGTTGCGGCGCGTCGATCGTCTGCGCGAAGGCCTCGAAGAGCCGGTTGTTCAGCACGGCCACGACGAAGAAGCCATCGGCGGCACGATATGCCCCGAACGGCGCCGATGACGCATGCCTGTTGCCCGTGCGCACGGGCGCGATGCCCGTCGCCGCGTAGCGCGCGACGAGCGTGGCCGAGAGGGCAAGCGTCGCGTCGAACATCGACACGTCGACGTGCGTGCCGCGCCCTGTCTTTTCGCGCGCCAGCAGCGCGGCCAGCACGCCCCACGACGCGAAGAGTCCGCTCACCACGTCCGACACCGATTCGCCGACTAACGTCGGCGGGCCGTCCGGCGAACCGGTTGCATCCATCAAACCGCACATCGCCTGCAGGATGATGTCGTAGGCGGGACGGTGCGCGTGCGGTCCCGTCTGCCCGAACCCCGACACGCTTGCATAGACGAGCGCCGGGTTCACTTCGCTCAATTGCGCATGGCCGATGCCGAGCTTGTCGGCGACGCCCGGCCGGAAATTCTCCACGACGACATCCGCCCACGCGCACAGGGTTTGCGCGAGGGTGCGTCCGGCGTCGGTCTTCAGGTCGATGACGATGCTCTGCTTGTTGCGATTCAGCGCGGCGAAGAGGCCGCTCTCGCCGTCGCTGAACGGGCCGACCGCGCGGTAATCGTCGCCATCGGGCGGCTCGATCTTGATGACTTCCGCGCCCAGATCGGCGAGCAGCGCCGTGCAGTAAGGGCCCGCGAGCACGCGGGAAAAATCGATCACATGGATGCCGGCCAGTGGCAACGCGTCTTCGCTCACGTCGATCTCCTTTTTCAGATTTGTCGATTCTGTTCCTCGGAACCTATCAAGTAAAATATCGGATTGAATTAGGCCCTATAGGATTTCCTGATGCCCGTCTCGTTGCGCCTGCTTCGCTACTTCGTCGCCGCCGCGCAGTCGGGCAGCACGACCGCTGCTGCGAACGAACTCAGCGTGTCGCAACCGTCCATCTCGGTCGCGGTCCGCGAACTGGAAGCGCTCTTCGGCGAGGATCTCTTTGCGCGCGGCCCGGGGACGAAAATGTCGCTGACGCGCTTCGGCACGCGCAAGCTCGACGAAGCACGCCGGCTCCTCAAGGCCGCCGCCGCCTTCGAGGCCGACGACGGCGGCGACCCCACTCGCGGCGAAGTGCAGATAGGCGTGTTCAGCACGATCGCGCCGGTGTACCTGCCGCTCGTGCTGCGCATCGCGCGCGAACGCTATCCGCACCTCGCGGTGCGTTTCGTCGAAGGCGATCTCGCCGAAATCGAAGCGTGGCTGAAAAGCGGCCGCATCGAACTCGCGCTGACCTACGACGTCGCGTTGCCCTCCGAGATCGAGCGCGAGTGCCTGGCCGAACTGCAACCCTACGCGCTCGTGCCGGAAGGATCGCGCCTTGCCAGGAAGCGGCACGATCCCGCTCGCCGAGCTCGCGAAGGAACCGTTCATCCTCATCGACCTGCCGCACAGCCGCGATTTCCTGATGGCGCCGTTCTGGCAGTTCGGGCTCGCGCCGGAGGTCCGCTATCGGGCGACGTCGATGGAACTTGTGAGGGGCATGGTCGCAAACGGGCTCGGCGTTTCGCTATTGATTACGCAGGGCGCTACGAATACGCAGGTGCCGGGCATCGTCGAGCGGCCGATTCGCGAAGCGACCGTGCGCCAGCCGCTCGTGATCGCGCGCGCGACGGGCGCGGTGCATACACAGGCGTCCGGGCTCGTCGAAGAATGCGTGCGCGAAGCCGTTTCGGAGGCGCTGAACCTGCGAGCGCGCCGGCGCCGTGCACCCTGACGGCGGCCCGTCGCAGGGCGCCGGCAAAATGCTCCGGGAAAAGCCGTAGGTAGTTCCTATAATTGGAAGCGCCGCGCGAGGATTTGCGCGCGGCCGGCGTCACGGGCCAGCGCCTGTCCGCTGGCACACGCCGTGCTATCCGAGGCTTTGCGACTCAATCACGGAGAGATGACATGAATATTGAATTCAGCGGCCGGCGTCACATCGTAGCTGCTTCGCGTGTCGCGTTCGAAGCCAGTGTCGACGGCCGTGAGGTCTGGTGCAGTGTGTCTCTCGATGCGCTCAACGATCACTTCGGCAACGCCGGCACGTCTTCCCATGCACTCTTGAGCACCTTCGAAGGCAGCCGCGTGCGCATCGAAGAAGCCGCGCGGCGCGTGCTCGATCACAACGGCGGGCAGTCGGTGGAACTGGAAACAGGCGACTTCAAATAGCGGTCCACACGGATACGTGCTCTCGCCCGCCATCGTCCGGCCGGAGCACGCCCATCTTTCTCCTGCGGGCGGCCCGCGCGCCATGAAGCGCGCCACGCGTGCCGCCTCCGGGCTCATCCCGCAACGCGCGTCACGGGCCAAACAGCCCGCGTGACGACCCTTCCGCTCGTGAGGCGAACTGAGCCCGACAGGTGCCTCTATTCGCCCAATTGTTCCGCGTGCGGCGTCGCTAGACTTGAATCATGTCGAAACGGCGACGGGCCAAGTAAGAGGAGAACGTCGATGAATTTGCGTAACTGGATCGTGGTGCTCGAATGTGCTTACATGGAGTACACCACGTGGGGCGACCGGCATGTCTTCCGTCGCACGGTCGGCTACGATCGCGTCGTCTGGTGCTGAAGGCGAGGCTGCAGGATCTGTTGAAGCACGCTTGCGGAACGACACTTGCTGCGCAGATGGATCTTCCGTCCACTGCAAGGAGTTCACCCCGATGAAGCCTTATATCGTTGCCCACATGATGTCGTCGGTGGATGGCCGCAGTCTCACCGACGGCTGGAATCTCGATTACGCCAGCGAACTCTATGAGAGCACCGCCGCGACCTTCGAGGCCGATGGATGGATCTGCGGGCGCGTGACCATGCAGGAAATCTCACACGGCAAGGACTATCCGAAGGGTCTCGCGAAGTCGCCGATTGCGCGCACTAACCATTTCGTGAAACGCGACGCCTCGCAATATGCGATCTCGATCGATCCGCAAGGACGTGTCGCGTGGAAAAGCGACACGGCGCTCGAATCGCATGTGGTCGAAGTGCTGAGCGAGGAAGTGCCCGACGACTTTCTCGCCTACCTGCAATCGATCGGCGCGTCGTATCTGTTCGGCGGCAAGTCGGATATCGACCTTGCTTCGGTTGTCGAGACGCTCGCGCGCGAACTGGGCGTGAAGAAGCTGATCGTCGAAGGCGGATCGCACGTGAGCGGTGCGTTCGTCCATGCGGGACTGGTCGACGAAGTCAGCGTGCTGATCCTGCCACTCGTCGACGGACGTGACGAGCATCCGTCTTCGTTCGAAGTGCCGATGCAGCAGTGGAAGGCGCCGTCATACCTGAAGCTGGCATCGGTCGAGAAGACCGAGCACGACGCCGTCTGGCTGCGTTACACGAAGCGCTGAAGTGCCGCTTCAGGCCGTCCGGCGACGGCGCGAACGTGCGACGAGTGCGCCGATGGTCACCTTCGCCATGTTCCTGCGGGTACTTTTCGCCACGCGCGACATGCGCCTCTCGCTGACGGGATGACGCGCCCACACGAACGCCGCGATCCAGCCGACGATCGTCCAGCCGAGCAGCACGTTCACGATAGTGATGGCGAACGCGTCGTCGCGCGCCCGCATGTCCGCGACGATGGCGGGCGCGAGATACAGCAAGAGTGCCGCAAGGTACAACACGGCTTCCAGAATCCTGAGCATGGCGATGCCCCTGAATGGCCGTCCAAGACGACGGCGAGTTGAGCAGCGTCGCGCACGCACTGAGACCGGCGTTCGCGACAGTCGATACGATCCAGTTTAGGTCGCATCTATCGAACTACCATGCTGATAGAACGAAATCACTCTTGCCGATTGGCGAACAATCGCTTGCCGGTTGCCCGGCGGCGATCGCCGACCGGCGCGTAACGCATTCAGGCCCGCCTCTGAAACAAGCTCTTAAAAGCCCGCAGCAAAGCCGCGAAACGATGCACGTGCGTGAAATCCGGCGGCGGCATGTCGGCGTGGTGCGGGCTGTAGTCCTGCGCGTGCCGGTTCTGCGAGACGAGAAGTCCGATGTACATGGCATAGCTCCCAATGATTGCATCGGATTGCGGCACATCGGCGCATGAAGGCCACTAGAAGCGCGCTCAACCGGTTCCGATCTGCGGTGATTGGCGCCGGACGTCGATTTCGCGATCTCCAGCGTGTCACGAGTGTGCGCGACTGGACTGATGGCGGGTACCCGCATCAAGGCTGGCCGCGAAGGTAGGGACCAGAAGCCGCAGCAAAAAAAAGCCGCCCCTGCGGGCGGCCGGCATACATCTGAAACTCGAAGGCTGAAGCGTGTTCTTCACGTGCTCCTTCCGCAACCCGAAAGGAGCATGCTCGACGAGGGCTTACCCCTGCGTCGTAGACAACGCCGCGTTCAGCGTCTTGCTCGGGCGCATCACCGAGTCGAGCTTGTCGAAATCGGGCTTGTAATAGCCGCCGATATCCGCCGCCTGGCCCTGCACTTCCGTCAGTTCGGCAACGATCGCCTTCTCGTTCTCAGCCAGACGTTTCGCGAGCGGCGCAAACTGCTCGGCCAGCCCGGCGTCTTCCGTCTGCGCCGCGAGTTCCTGCGCCCAGTACATCGCGAGGTAGAACTGGCTGCCGCGATTGTCGATCTGACCGGTCTTCGGCGACGGATTCTTGTTGTTGTCGAGCAGCTTGCCCGTGGCGGCGTCGAGCGTCTTCGCCAGGATCTTCGCCTTCGCGTTGCCGGTCTTGATGCCGAGATCTTCCAGCGACACCGCGAGCGCGAGGAACTCGCCGAGCGAATCCCAGCGCAAATGGTTCTCTTCGACCAGTTGCTTCACGTGCTTCGGCGCCGAGCCGCCCGCGCCGGTTTCGTACATGCCGCCGCCCGCCATCAGCGGAACGATCGACAGCATCTTGGCGCTCGTGCCGAGTTCCATGATCGGGAACAGGTCGGTCAGGTAATCGCGCAGGATGTTGCCCGTGACCGAGATGGTGTCGAGGCCGCGGATCACGCGCTCAAGCGTGTAACGCATCGCGCGCACCTGCGACATGATCTGGATGTCGAGGCCTTCGGTGTCGTGATCCTTCAGGTACGTCTCGACCTTCTTGATGAGCTCGGCTTCGTGCGGACGATACGGGTCGAGCCAGAACACGGCCGGCATGCCCGAGTTGCGCGCGCGCGTGACGGCGAGCTTCACCCAGTCGCGGATCGGCGCGTCCTTGACCTGGCACATGCGCCAGATATCGCCTTCCTCGACGTCCTGCGCCAGCAGCACGTCACCCGTTTCGTTGTCGACGATGCGCGCTTCGCCCGCTTCCAGCACTTCGAACGTCTTGTCGTGCGAGCCGTATTCTTCCGCCTTCTGCGCCATCAGGCCGACGTTCGGCACCGTGCCCATCGTGCGCGGATCGAAGTTGCCGTTGGTCTTGCAGAAGTTGATGATTTCCTGATAGATGCGCGCGAACGTGCTCTCCGGAATCACTGCCTTGGTGTCTTTCGGACGGCCGTCGGCGCCCCACATCTTGCCGCCGATGCGGATCATCGCGGGCATCGATGCGTCGACGATCACGTCATTCGGCGCGTGCAGGTTCGAGATGCCCTTCGCCGAATCCACCATCGCCAGTTCCGGGCGATGCTCGTGGCACGCGTGCAGGTCGCGGATGATTTCCTCGCGCTTCGTGCTCGGCAGCGACTCCAGCTTGTCGTACAGGTTGACGAGGCCGTTGTTGACGTTCACGCCGAGTTCGTCGAACAGCGCCTCATGCTTCGCGAACGCTTCCTTGTAAAAGATCTTGACCGCGTGGCCGAAAACGATCGGGTGCGAGACCTTCATCATTGTCGCCTTGACGTGCAGCGAGAACATCACGTCGGTCTTGCGCGCGTCTTCCATCTGCTCTTCGTAGAACTCGCAGAGGGCCTTCTTGCTCATGAACATGCTGTCGATGATCTCGCCTTCGAGCAGCTTGACCTTCGGCTTCAGCACGATGGTCTTGCCGCTCTTCGTCACGAGTTCCATCTTGACTTCGCGCGCGCGGTCGAGGGTCATCGACTTTTCGCCGTGGTAGAAGTCGCCGTGCTTCATGTGCGCGACGTGCGTGCGCGACGCCATGCTCCAGTCGCCCATGCTGTGCGGGTTCTTCTTCGCGTAGTTCTTCACGGCAGCGGGCGCGCGGCGGTCCGAGTTGCCCTCGCGCAGCACCGGGTTCACCGCGCTGCCGAGGCACTTCGAATAGCGGTGGCGGATCGCCTGTTCGGCTTCGGTTTTCGGCTCTTCCGGGAAGTCCGGCACCTTGTAGCCCTTCGACTGCAGTTCCTTGATCGCGCCGATCAGCTGGTGCACCGATGCGCTGATGTTGGGCAGCTTGATGATGTTGGTGTCGGGCAGGAGCGTCAGGCGCCCGAGTTCGGCGAGATTGTCGGGAACGCGCTGGTCTTCCGTCAGGAATTCCGGGAATTCGCCCAGGATGCGGCCCGCCACCGAGATGTCGCTCGTCTCGACGTTGATCCCTGCCGGCGCGGTGAACGTGCGGATGATGGGCAGGAAGGCACTGGTCGCGAGCAGCGGTGCTTCGTCGGTGAGGGTGTAGATGATCGTCGGTTGCTGGGTACTCATCGCTTGTCTCAAGTTCGAGAAACGGGTTGGGAAGCTGGTCGGAAACCGGCGGCTGCGGCGCAGCGGCGAGGCGCAGGCCAGCGCCGAACCCTGAATTTTGCCTGATTTTGCGCCCGGACGGATTTAGATGGCGGGAAGCGGGGTATCGCGGGCGCGCCGGAAGCCCAATACGCCGCCGTTGAGCCCTCTATCCTTTGCCTGCGCCGACGCGTTCGAATCGCCCCGCACGGCGCATCACGAATGCGATGTCAGAAGCCTGATTCCCGCGATGCCGAACACGACGGCGAGGCCCGCTTCGAGCCACCGGCGCAGCGCGGCGTAGATCCTGCGGGCCGACGACGTCGAGAACAAGGCGGCATAACTGCCGAAAACGAACAATCCGATGCCGAGGCACCCGCCGACCACGGCCGCCATGTGCTGCCCGCTCGCGCCGGCCGGCGAGGCGAGCGCCACGACGGAAATCCACACGAGGATGGCCTTCGGGTTCGTCAGGTGCATGAGCGCGCCGCGCACATAGAGACTGTGCAGCGGCCGGTCGCCATTGGGCGAGGCTGTCGCGCGCGGCTTCGCAGACAGCGCCGACCTGCCCGACTTGAACGCGAGCCAGAGCAGGTAGATTCCGCCGAACACCTTCACCGCGACGAGAAAACCCGAATAGGCCATCAGGGTTGCCGACAATCCGAGCGTCGCGAGCGTCGCCCAGAAGAACGATCCCGAAATGACGCCCGCCGCGAACGTGAACGCAGCCTTGCGGCCGGTAGTCGTCGCGATCGACATGATCGCGAGGTTGCTCGGCCCGGGGCTGGCCGTTCCGACGAAGTAGGCCGAGTAGGCGAACAGCAGGTTCGCCGTGGTGATCGCGTTGCCGGTCATGGGAGTACCTGTTTTTTGCCGTATGTGAAGCGATTGTCGGCGAATTCGTCTTTTCGTCACAGATACGGTTGGTTTGGGGCAAAACAGGACAATCGGCGCCGGGCGCTAGCGCCTGCACGCGTCCGGCCGCGCTTTCGAACCGCGGCGCTCCGCGGGCACCTTGCAATTATCGACGCGCTGGTCGTCGCTCGCCTTGTCGCCCAGGCGTTCCTTGAGGGTCTTCGGCGGCTCGGACGGGGCTTGCTGCGCAGGTGTGTCCGCCGCCTTCCCGGCCGCCGCCGGCAAGCCCCAAAGGCCAAGGACGACCGCCACCGCTCCGGCGCGGATGCACAGCGCAAAACATTTCGATGATCGCGGCATGATCGAACTCCCGTCGGCGGCAAATCGCGCGCACGCGCCAGACGCTCACGCTAGCGCATCGGAGCATCGCGCACGCCCCGTTTCTTGCGCTCGCATTGCCCCGAAAACGTGCGCGAGCGGGCCTGAACGTGCGCATCGCCCGCCGATGTGCTGAAATGACGCCGCCGCGCAGCCGGTAAAATGGCGCATGGCGGCTTGCCGTATCATGATCCCTGCATCGTCCAGACACGCCCCCCCCGAAGGAACCCCTCTCCATGTCCGACAATACGTCCACCAGCGAAGACCGCAACGGCTCCGGCGAGCACGACCTGCTGTACCTGCTCAAGGGCGCGGACAAGTTCAGCCGCGACGTGTTCCCGGGCAGCGAAGACCTGTTCCGCAGTCTCGCCGCTCATCAGGCGCCGCACACGCTTTTCATCACCTGCGCCGATTCCCGCGTCTCGCCCGAAATGATCACGCAGACCGGTCCCGGCGAGCTCTTCGTGTGCCGCAACATCGGCAACATCGTGCCCGCCTATGGCGAGATGCTCGGCGGCGTGTCGGCGGTCGTCGAATTCGCGGTGCTCGCGCTGAACGTGCGGCAGATCGTGATCTGCGGCCACTCGGACTGCGGTGCGATGAAGGGCCTCGCGTCGGGCGCGACCATCGCCGATGAAATGCCCACCGTGCACGCGTGGCTGCGCAACGCAGAGGCCGCGCGCAGTGTCGCGATCGCGCGCAAGCTGCACGACGAACAGATGGTGCAGGCGATGGTGGAAGAAAACATCCGTCTGCAGTTGAACCATTTGCGCACGCATCCGGCGGTGGCCGGACGGCTCGCGCTCGGCACGCTGCAGGTGCAGGGCTGGGTGTACGACATCGGGCACGGAAAAGTGTCCGTGTTCGACGACGCGGCCGGCGTCTTCGAGACGACCGCCGAGGCCCGCATGCGCCTCATGCGCAAGGCGGCGCCGTAGACGCTAGCGCGCCATTCTGGCCTCGAGCATCGCCTTCACGCCGGGCCACTCCGAATCGATGATGCTGAAGCGCACCGAGTTGCGCACACGGCCATCAGGCATGATCCGCTCGTTGCGAACGATGCCTTCCTGCTTCGCTCCGATCCGCAGGATCGCGGCGCGCGACTTCTCGTTGAGTTCGTCCGTCGTGAACTGCACGCGGACCGCCTTCATGGCCTCGAACGCGTGGGTCAGCAGCAGGTACTTCGCCTCCGTATTGGCGCCCGAGCGCTGCACCGATCCGGCGAGCCACGTATGACCGATCTCCATCTTGCGATTCGCGCGGTCGATCTTCCAGAAGCGCGTGCTGCCGACGACACCCGTCTCGCGCATCGCGATCACGAAGGGCATCACGGTTGCCGCTTCGCGGCCCGCGAGCGCCGCGGCGATGTATCGCTCGACCGTTTCGGGCCCGGGCACGACTGTCAGCGTCATGCTCCACAACTGGCCGTCGGCGGCTGCCTGAAGGAGCGCGGGTGCATCGTCGGCCTCCAGCGGGCGCAGTTCGACCGTCGTGCCGGTCAGGGTCGGCTGCATGAATGAAGGGTCGATGTCGGTCATGTCGAAGCGGGCGTTGGTCGCGAAGCACACATCTTATCGCGGCGTCCGGGCCGCGTTGACACGCGCGCGCGAACGCCCGATGATCTGCGGGAACGAAGACGAACACGAAGACCACGGCGCCAGCCGATCCCTCATGTCATGACAAGCTATCGCGGTTCCTGCCACTGTGGCGCGGTGCGCTTTCGCGTCGATGCCGACATCGCCGAGCTGACGACTTGCGACTGCTCGCTGTGCCGCATGAAAAACGCGCTGATGACGAAGGTCCACGAGAGCCAGCTGGAGATTCTCGAAGGCGCGCAGCATCTCTCGACATACCGGTGGAACACCGGGCGCGCCCGTCATCATTTCTGTTCACGCTGCGGCATCTACACGTTTCATCGCAAGCGCGCGGCGCCTGACCACTACGGCGTCAACGTTTTCTGCCTCGCCGGCTTCGACCCTGCCGCGGTCCCCGTGCGCGTGACGCCGGGCGCCTGCATGTCGGTCGTGACGCCGGATGCGCGCCCCGAATGGCCGGGACCGAGGGACCCCGGCGAATGATGCGCGCGCCGCCGCGTCACGCTCGAAAGGCTGCGGGCGCGGGGTTAAGATAGGCTTGTCGACGCGCGGCAGGGACACGCGAACCGTTCCCCCGCGCACCGTCAGAAGCGCTACGAAGACCGTTACTCGTGGCGTGCCGGTTCAGACCATCCGGATGGGGCACTCATGAAGCATCGTCGTCCGCATCGGCCGCATATCCCTCAGGAACACACGAGAGCGGCGTGGCGCGACTTGGCAGTGGCTTTCACGCCTTTCGCGCTGATCTTCGTGGTCGTGGCGGCGCTCGTCGTCTGGGTCGTCAATCCGGCTCCGCCGCGCAGCATCACGATGAGCGCCGGCCCGCGCGACAGTTCGTTCTTCGTCACCGCCGAGGAGTATCGCAAGATCCTCGCGCGCAACGGCATCAAGCTCAACGTGCTGCTCTCCGATGGCTCGGTGCAGAATCTCCAGCGGCTTCTGGATCCGAAGGAGCACGTCGATCTGGCGCTCGTGCAGGGCGGCGTGTCGGACGGGCTCGATACGTCGTCGCTCATTTCGCTCGGCAATGTCTTCTATGTGCCGGTCGTCGTGTTTTATCGCGGACGTGGCATCACGCAGCTTTCGCAACTCATGGGCAAGCGGATCGCGATCGGGCGCGAAGGCAGCGGCACGCGCATGCTCTCGCTGAAGCTGCTCGCCGCCAACGGCATCGACCCGGCCAACGGTGCCGGCACCGGCACGACGCTGCTGCCCACCGACGGCCTGGACGCCGCGAAACAACTGGTCGCGGGAGAAGCCGATGCGGCGATCCTCAACGGCGATTCCGCCACGCGCGCGCTGATGCTGCGTCTGTTGCGCGTGCCCGGCATCTCGGTGATGGATTTCTCGGAAGCAGCCGCCTATACGCGCCTTTTTCCCTATCTCGATGAAATCGACCTGCCGCCCGGCGTGCTCGACCTCGCACGCCGGATTCCACCCGAGACCGTGCATCTGATCAGCCCGACGGTGGAAATCGTCGCGCGTCCGAATCTTCATCCGGCCATTTCGGACCTCATCATCGAAGCCGCGCAGGAAATCCACGGAAGGCCGGGCCTTATGCAACAGGCCGGACAATTCCCGAGCCCCGTCACGCACGAATACGCGATCAGCGATGACGCCAAGCGCTACTACCGTTCGGGCAAGAGTCTGCTGTTCCGCACGATGCCGTTCTGGGTCGCGAGCGTGGTCGACCGGCTGCTGTTCCTGCTGCTGCCCGTCGCGGTCCTGTTCGTTCCGGCGCTGCGGCTGCTTCCGGCGCTCTACCAGTGGCGCGTGCGCTCGCGCATCTATCGCTACTATGGTTCGCTGATCGCGATCGAACGGCGCGCCCTCGATCACTCGACTTCCGGAGAACGCAAGGCACTGCTTGACGAACTCGACCATATCGAGGAGTCGCTCAACACGCTGCGCATGCCGCTCGCTCATGCGGATGCGTTCTATGTCCTGCGCGAGCACGTCGGCTTCGTGCGCGACCGTTTGAGCGAAGCCGCGATGGATCGCGAGCATCCGTCGCCGGTAAGCGTGACATCCCCGCAGTGAGGTCCTTACCGGCATTCAGCCCGCATCGACGGGATAGCAAAATCCGAAGTCCTCGCAACCCGGGCAACCGGGTGCGCCCGTGACGGCACGGCCATGCGCAAGCGCCACTTCCTGGGCCAGAAACTTCTTCCAGCGCAGCGCGTTCACGTTCCTTTCGACGAGCCCGGGATAGTGGCGCTCAAGGATCGCCGTGACGTCGTCGCGACCCGAGAGCCCGAGGTCGCGCCACAAATGATCGGGACGCAGGCAGGCAGTGGCGATGATGGTCGCGAGACAGTGCGCATCGGTTGGGTGCGTCGCCGCGGTGACATCGTGCGCGAGCAAAAGCGCGCGCAGTTCGCTCACGAAAGCCCAGTGAGGCGACCAGAGCATCGCGTGCGGGAGGCCGGCGCGCTTCGCGGCGCGCGGAAAATGGCGCGCGATCAGCGCGTCCAGTTCGGTGCGCGAGAGGCCGAGCAGGAGAAGCTCACCGGACCCGATGCGCGCACCGATCAGACGAGCGAAAGCGACGGTGTCGGCCGAAGCCGGGTCGTCCGCACACGCGATGAGCGCAAGCGCGTCGTCCGCGGGCGCGACCGCGTCGTTCATGGCCTGGGCGAGCCGAGCACGATCGCCTCGATGCGCGTGAGGCGCTTGACATGCCGTGGCGCACGCACGGTATCCGCGCCGGAGACGAGCACGGGGAGGCCCTCGTCGATATCCAGCGATTTTTCCCCGCACGCATACGCGACCAGCGCGCGATCGCCGACGGGCGAATTGAAAAGCTCGTGCCACGAAAAAGTGACCGCATAGCCATCGTGCCCGTGCGCGAGGAACACGGTCCGCTTGAAGTCTGAGCTTCCCGGGCGACGCACGCCCGCCGCGTCGAGCAGCACGCGCAACTGCACGCCGCGATAGCTGTCGACGAAGCGGATGAAACGGCCGCTCGTGAAGCAGAACAGGTCGAAAGGTTCGAGCGCCACGCTCTCGAATTCGCGCAGCGCGGGAACGTCGAGCGACATCGGCCGCTCGACGTTCCCGTCGATCGTCACGACCGGTTCGGCCAGTTGAAGAATGGTTGATTCGTCCATGTGCAAGGCTCGCTGGAAACGTTCGAATCGGGCTGAGGCGAATGCCGTAATATAGCCGAGGATATGACGAGGTTCGCATCAATGCCAGGATATTCGCCGCATGCCGGTCATGTTCGTCGGCGCATGATTGCCAGGGAGACCGTTCGATGAAGCGGCCGCCACTCGCGTGCCTCGTTTCGCTTTGCCTTGCCGCGTGCGGGTTGCCCGGGCCATCTGCGCCGCAGACGATAACGCTCGACGGTGCGCCGAACGGTGTCGCGGTCCGGCAGGCGGACGGCACGATCTACGTCACCGACGATACTTCGAATGCCATCCTCGCCTCGTCCGACGGCGTCCGTTTCAGCACCCGTGCGACGATTCCGGACACCGCCGGCGAGCGCCACAGCCTGAGCCAGATCGCGACCGGCGCGGGCGGCGAACTGTTCGTCGAGCGCTTCGGGTTCGGCAAGTCGAGCGCGATCTTCCGCGTCGATGCCGCTGGCCGCGTCACGCTTGCGAGCAACACCCATCCGGAGCGCAGGCGTCTCGGCCTCGTCGTGCTGAGCGGGACGCAACTCCTTTCGAGCTGGTTCCAGAAGCAGGGCGACGAACCGGCACAAGGAGGAGTGAGCCTCGTCAGCCTCGATCCGTCGAAGAATATCGCAACCGAACGCGATCTCGTCGTCGGGCTTGGCAAGCCGGTGGGCATCGCAGTCGCGGGCGACACGCTCTACATCACCGATCAGACGAATGACCGCATCGTGAGAACGGCCTTGCGCGCGGCGTTGGCGGCTCCGTCGCTCGTGACGGCCGATGTCTTCGCACAGGTGACGGCGCCGGACCTGCTCGCCGCGTCGCCGGACGGCACGCTATACACGAAATGCGGCCAGCACGCGCTGTGCCGCTTTTCGGCGACGGGGCACTCAACCGTCGTCGCCGACGATTTCGACGAGCCGCGCGGCGTCGCCGTCGATGCCGCGAAGAAGCGGATTATCGCGGTGGACCGGGCGCGCGGGTCCGCCCGTCCGAGCCGTCTGCGCGTGCTGCCGATGGACTGAGCGCGCGCGCCAGCTTAATCCACCGCGATGATCACGCTCGACGCCTTGATGACCGCGCTGGCCGGCGTGCCGTTGGCGAGGCCGAGGCGCGTGGCGCTGTCGTTGGTGATGATGGCGGCGATCTGCAGTCCGCCTGCGGAAATCGTGACTTCGGTGTTGATCGCGCCCGTCTTGACGCTCGCGACGGTGCCGGTGAGCACGTTGCGTGCCGAAATCTTGGCGGGATCGCTGTCCACCATGACGAGCACCGACGACGCCTTGATGAGCGCCGACGCCTTCCCGCCGACCGCGAGCCCGAGCGACTTCGTGCTTTCCTGCGTGACGACCGCGACGAGCGTCGCGCCGTCGACCTTCAGCGTGATTTCGTCGTTGACCGCGCCGGACTTGATACCGGTGATTTCGCCTGAGAAATGATTGCGTGCGCTGGTTTTCATGACGTTGTTCTCCGTGGTTGTGGTTCGAATCCCGGCAACTTTACCGCATCTGCAGGCGCGGCTTTCCCCGTGACGATGCGGCTAAGATGTGACGCAGGCGCAGGCAACCATCTTGCGATACTGTCGCGAACCGAACCGGAAGATCGCGTCTGCGACTTCCTGATTCATGCGTGGCGCGCGAAGCCCGGCGCCAATCCGATAAAAACGTCAGAGGCGTGGAATGGATGGTCTCGAAGAAAAAATGACGCAATCGCTGCAATTCAGGCTCTCGCTGTGGCTCGCGGCGGCGATTCTCGCGAGCGCACTCGCCGCCGGCGTGTTTTCGTTCGCGGCGGCGTTTCACGAAGCCAACCTGATCCAGGACACCCAGTTGCACGAAGTCGCGTCGCTCGTGACGAGCCACAACGTCGACGAAATGGCACATGGCTCCGCTCGCTACGTGCCGACCCAGGAGCCGGAGGCGAAGGTGGTCGTCGAGCGCATTCCCGAGCGCGACGCCCTGCAAGGCACGTATTTCAGGCTCGCGCATTCGCTCGGCGACGGCATCCATACGGTGACGATCGGCGGTCTCGAATGGCGCGTGATCGTGAAGACGCTCGACGCCGATACGCGCATCGCTGTCGGCCAGCAGACGCGGGATCGCGACGAGATCGCGCGCAACAGCGCCGCCGCGACGCTGATTCCGTTCATCGTGCTGGTGCCGGTGCTGCTCGCCATCGTCGCGGTGCTGGTGCGGCGCACGTTCCGGCCGCTCGCGCGGCTCGCGGCCGAACTCGACAACCGCAACGCCAACGACCTGTCGCCGGTCGCGGACACGGCAGGCGTTCGTCTGCCGACCGAAATCACGCCCTTCGTCGTGGCGAACAACCGGCTGCTCGCGCGCGTCGCGCATGCCGTCGAAGTGCAGCGCCGGTTCGTTGCCGATGCCGCGCACGAACTGCGTTCGCCGCTCACGGCGCTCTCGCTCTACGCGGAGCGGCTCGAAGCGGCGGAATTGTCGGTGCCGGCGCGCGAGCGGCTCGCTACGCTGCGCCAGGCCATCGCGCGCACGCGGGCGCTCCTCGAACAGTTGCTGACCCTCGCGCGCGTGCAGGATGTCGCCGATGCGAAAGTCGGGCCGGTGCCCGTCGCGGCCGTGTTCAGGCAGATCCTCGAAGATCTGGTCCCGATCGCGCAGGCCCGCAAGCTCGACATCGGCGTGGTGGGCGACGCGGCGGCCGTCGTGGAAACGAGCGAGCCGGATCTCGCGACGATGCTGAAGAACCTCATCGACAACGCAATCCGCTACACGCCGCCGGGCGGCCGCATCGACCTGTCGGTGCGTGTCGATCAGGGCGCGACGTCGATCTTCATCGACGATACCGGCCCCGGCATTCCTGAGAGCGAACGCGAGCGCGTGTTCGACCGCTTCTATCGCGTGCTCGGCAGCGGGCAGTCGGGCTCCGGGCTCGGGCTGTCGATCGTGCAGACGATCGCGGCGCGGCTCGGCGCCAGCGTGACGCTCGGCAACGCGCCGTGGCCTTCGGGCGCGACGGGACTGCGCGTGGCGGTCGTTTTCCCGGCCACGGCGAAGCCCCGCCCGGCGCGAACGCAGCCGCTCGCGACGAGCACGTGAGACGAATCCGGCGCTTGCCTGTGGTCCGCGCGCCGGGCACGTGCAAACGCGCGCGGCGCATTTCGGGCACAGTGCAGGCAATCGACGCGTTCTTTCCCGACTAATCGCCCCGATGCGCTTCTCACTCTCCTCGCTGATGCTCGGCGCGCTGCTCTCGGCGTGCGTCGGCACGCCTGCACAGACCGCGAGCCAGCGTCCGGCCGCGATCCTCGCCAATACGCGCCCGCCGCTGCATCACGCGCGCCATACGGCGTCCGGCTACGTGAACAACTACGGCGACCTGCCGCACGAATCGTTTCTGAAGTGGCGCTGGGAACGCTGGACGCAGGGCCTGCCGAAGCCGCCCGCCAACGGCTACCGGTTTCCGGTCGACCGTCCCGATGTCGCGTGGCTCAAGGCGAACCGCAGCGCCGACACGCTCACCTGGATCGGCCACGCGAGCGCGCTCGTGCAGCTCGACGGCGTGAACGTGCTGACCGACCCGATGTTTTCGCACCGCGCGTCGCCGGTGTCGTTCGCCGGTCCCGAGCGCAAGGTGCCCGCGGCGCTATCGATTGGGGAGTTGCCGCACATCGACGTCGTGCTGATCTCGCACAACCACTACGACCACCTCGATACCGCGAGCGTGCAGGCGCTCAACGCGCAGCCGGGCGGGCCGCCGCTCTTTCTCGTGCCGCTCGGCATCAAGGCGTGGATGGCGGACGAGGGCATTACGAACGTAGAGGAACTCGACTGGGGCGACGAGACGCGCGCCGCCGGGCTCGACGTCTGGTTCGTGCCGAGCCAGCACTGGTCGGCGCGCGGCCTGACCGACCGCGCCAAGACGCTATGGGGCGGCTGGGTCGTGAAGACGCCGCAGGGCGCGGCGCGCCCCTTCTCGTTCTGCTTCGTGGGGGATACGGGTTACTCGAAGGACTTCAGCGACATCGGCGAGGCATTCGGCGGCGTGGACCTTGCGCTGATTCCGATCGGCGAATACGCGCCGCGCTGGTTCATGCACGCGCAGCACGTCGATCCCGACGAAGCGGTGCGCGTCTTCCGCGATCTGCGGGCGAAGCGCGCGATCGGCATTCACTGGGGCACGTTCGAACTCGCCGACGACCCGCTCGACGAGCCGCCGCGCCTGCTCGCCGATGCGGTCGCGAAGGCGGGTCTTGCGCCGGATGCGTTCACCGTGCTGCGGCACGGGCAGACGATCCGGCTAAGAAGCGAAGGCGCGTCTTCGCACGCGTCTGCGCCGGAACGCTGATCGCTCACCGCGACCGAAGCGCCGGGCGATCGATCGCCGCGATGCAGTCACGGCCGTTGTCCTTCGCGTTATAGAGCTGCGCATCGACGAGATTGACGAAGCCGGTCGGATCGAGGTCGTGCGACGGGACGATCGTACCCACGCCGAAGCTCGCGGTCACGACCTGCCGGTACGGCGAGCGCTCGTGCGCGATCTGCGCCTCCGCGATCAGGTTGCGGCAACGTTCCGCGACGCGCATCGCGGCGTCGGCAGGCGTGTTCGGCAGCACGAGCACGAATTCCTCGCCGCCGAAGCGCGCGAGAAAGTCGCCGCGCCGCAGACCTTCGCCCAGAATCCCGCCGACGCGCTTCAGACACTCGTCGCCCTGTACGTGGCCGTAGTAATCGTTGTACGACTTGAAGAAATCGATGTCGATCATCACGAGCGACAGCGCCGCGCCGACCGCCAGTGCCGCGTCCCATTCGCGCTTCAGCACGATGTCGAACATGCGACGGTTGCCGGTTCCAGTCAGACCGTCCTTGAACGACAGCTCTTCCAGTTCCCGCTGCAGCCGCGCGACTTTTTCCTCGGTGCGCTTGCGCTCGCTGATGTCGAACATGAAACCCACGAGCGCCTTTACCGCGCCGTGCTCGTCGCGCACCACGTGCACGACGTCGCGCAGCCACACATAGTCGCCGCTGCTTGTCAGTGCGCGATAGTCGGCTTCGTGGTCCACGCCCGCCGTCGACTGCGACACGCAGAATTCGACGACTTGCGCGCGGTCGTCCGGATGCATGCGCTCGGCCCAGTCCTGCACGGTCTTCCAGGTCGACGGCGCCCAGCCGAGCAGCGCTTCGATCTGCGGGCCGATGTACTCGAACTCCATCGTGTGCCAGTCGATCTTCCACGGAATGGCGCGCGTGGATTCGAGCAGCGTCCTGTAGACCGCGGCACCGTGCTCCATGTCGGAGCGGGCGCTCAACGCCTCATCGTGACGGAGGAATTGCGCGCCGAGCACGGCGTCGCTGACTGCGTTGTCGTTCATGAACCGGCCTTTGCTGTGAGTTCTCCCCGACGTTTACGGCAGCGCGCCGGAAAGCTTGAGCAAAGGCCAGTATCGAGGCAACCCCGCGGCGCAACCTCGCCTCAGTTCGACACGTTCGCAACCAGCACCGCCTTGTCGCGATACAGGTCCGGGAACATCTGCTTCAGATAGTCGATCTTCGGCAGGTCGTTGATCGCGATGTAGCCACTGTCCGGATGCAGCGTCAGGTAGTTCTGGTGATAGTTCTCGGCGGGATAGAAGCCCTTGAAGTCCTCGACGCGCGTGACGATCTTGCCGTGAAACGCGTGCGATGCATCGAGCTGCGCGATGTACGCGTTTGCGACGGTGCGCTGCTCCGCGTTGAGCGGAAACACGGCCGAGCGGTACTGCGTGCCGTGATCGGGCCCCTGGTAGTTCAGTTCGGTCGGATTGTGCGCGACCGAGAAGAACACCTGCAGCAGCCGCCCGTAGCTGATCTGGGCGGGATCGTAGGTGACCTGCACGGACTCGGCATGGCCCGTATCGCCTTCGCTCACGACTTCGTAGTGCGCCGTATTCGCCGCGCCGCCCGAATAGCCGGATACCACCTGCTTCACGCCGCGCACGTGCTGGAACACGCCCTGCACGCCCCAGAAGCAGCCGCCCGCGAACACGGCGGTGGCCGTGTGGGTCGCGCTGACGCGCTCGTCCTGCGCGGGCGGGGCGATTTTCGTCGCCTCTTCGGTCGAATTGGCGACGCGCTGCAGCGCGAACACGCTGACGACGAGCATCGCTGCGCCCGCTGCCTTGAACCACGGTTTGCGAGCCTGAAATTGAGTCGACATTGCCACTCCTTCAAATTTGACGGGTTGTGCCGGTTCGCCTGGCGAAAGCGGATCAGCCGAACGTGAAGGCGTAAGCCGCGACGCCCGCGTCCAGAAATTCGATGCTGAAAGTATGATCCTCGATCGGGCCCGACTGGCGCACGAGCTGATAAAGGCGTTCTTCGGTGACCGTGCCGCTGCCGTCGGCGGCGACGTCGGTGCCGTGCGCGTCGCCGGGGGCTGCGCCGTCGATACTCACGCGAAAGCGCACCGGCTTGCCGTCCGGCGACGGCCCGAGCACGAGATGCAGGTCGCGCGCGTGAAAGCGATAGACGATGCGGCCCGCATTCGTGGCAAGCGTCGCGCGCTCGCCGCCGACGCGCCACGCGCCGGCGAGCCCCCAGTCGTTGACCGCAAGCTGCGCGGGGGCGGCGTAGTCGTGCACGCGGTCGCGCGCCTCGCCGCCGGGCGACGCGAAATGCTCGGCGCGCTCGTAGCCGAGATAGGTTTCGGGCGAGCGCACGTCGGCCATGTCGGCGGCGGCCTGCACGCCTTGCGCGTTTTGCGCGCCGTCATTCATCAGACCGGTGGCGACTTTCGCGACTCCGCCGTGGCCCGCTTCGGCAAGCAGCTGCTGGATCACCTTCTCCGATTCCGCGTAGTTGCCCTCGCCGAAATGGTGATAGCGGATCTGCCCCTGTGCATCGACGAAGTAGTGCGCCGGCCAGTACTGGTTGTCGAGCGCGCGCCAGATCGCGAAGTTGTTGTCGATCGCAACCGGATAGTCGATGCCGAGATCGCGCGTCGCCTTCTTCACGTTGTCGATATTGCGCTCGAACGCGAATTCAGGCGCGTGCACGCCGATCACGACGAGCCCCTGATCGCGGTATTTCTGCGCCCACGCCTTCACGTACGGCAGCGTGCGCAGGCAGTTGATGCAGGAATAGGTCCAGACGTCGACGAGCACGACCTTGCCGCGCAGCGCTTCGGCCGTCAGCGGCGGCGAGTTGATCCACTCCACGGCGCCTGATAGCGACGGCAGCTTGCCTTCGACCGGCAGCGCCGGTTCCGCGGCGGTGCTCGCGCGCATCATGCCTTGCGTCGCAGGCGTTTCATGCGTCGCGGAGGAGTCGGCGGCCGGGGCAGCCGGCGCGCCTGCCGTCTGCGCGGGCTTCATCCGTGAGCCGCCGCCGAAGCGGTCGACGAGTTGCTGCTCGATGCCGCTCGTCGCCACGGTCGAGACGCGGGCGAGCACGCCGGTGTCGAAGCCGAGGGCAATCGCCACGACGCCCGCGAGCATCGCCGCGCCGATGCCGCGCCGGACCCATTCGCCCGCGCCGAGCGAGCGCTTCATCGCCGTGAACACCCGGCCGCCGATCAGGAGCGCGACCGCGAGCGAGGTCGCCGCGCCCGCCGCGTAGGCGACGAGCAGGAGCGTCGTGCCCGCGCTAGCGCCGCGCAGCGCGGCGCCGGTCAGCACGAGGCCGAGAATCGGGCCGGCGCAGGGCGCCCACAGCAGCCCGGTCGCGATGCCGAGCAGGAACGAAGACCCGAACGACGACATGAATGACGACTCGCCGCCCGCTGCCGTACCGTCGCGCTGCGCGAAATTCGACAGCCGGTTGCCCGCGTTCACGAGCGGGCGCATCAGGCGCTCGGCGAAATCCGGCAGCAAGAGCGTCAGGCCGAACACGGCGAGCAGCGCGATGGCGACCCAGCGCCCGTACTGGTTCGCCTGCGTGACCCAGCCGCCGCCGACGGCGGCGAGCGTCGCGACGAGCGCGAACGTAAGCGACATGCCCGCGAGCAGCGGCAGGCCGTTGCGCACGAAAGGCTTGTCGGCGCGGGCGAACACGAACGGCAGCACCGGCAGGATGCAGGGGCTGAGAATCGTGAGCGCGCCGCCCAGATAGGCAAGGACGATGAGTAACATGTTCGTGTGGAGGTTCAGTCTGAGGAATGGCAGCGCGTCAGGCGGCGCCGGGCGTGAAATTCATCGCGACGCCGTTCATGCAGTAGCGCAGGCCGGTCGGCTTCGGGCCGTCGTCGAAGACGTGGCCGAGATGGCCGCCGCAACGGCTGCAATGCACTTCGGTGCGCACGGTGCCGAACGAGAAGTCCGAGCGCGTCGCGACGGCCTTGTCGAGCGGCGCCCAGAAGCTCGGCCAGCCGGTATGGCTGTCGAATTTCGTGCGCGACGAAAACAGGTCGAGCCGGCAGCCGGCGCAGGAAAAGCGCCCCGCGCGATGCTCGTCGTTGAGCGGACTCGTGTACGGGCGTTCGGTGCCTTCGTGACGCAGCACGTCGTACTGGGCGGTGTTCAGGAGCCGTCGCCATTCGTCGTCGGTGTGGACGACGTCGAAGGCCTCGCGCGGCCGGGCCGCCTCCGTCCCGCGCACCGCCGCCGCGGCGAGCGCCGCGGCCGCTGCGCCGGCGGTGAGCAGAAAGCGCCTTCGTGTGTTCATGATGTGCTCCTCGATCCATTTCGTGTAGACGCATGATCGGGCGCGCACGGTGTCGAAGTCCTCACGAAAAGTTAAATTAATCGTGATACCTGGCGGCGCGGATTTTTTGCACAATGACGGGGCAGCCACGGTGCCCGTCCGGACCACGGCCGCTTTCGAACCGAAGGGAAACCGGCATCGCATGGAACAACCGAAGCGCATCTTGATCGTCGAGGACGACGTCCACATCGCCGATGTCCTCAGCCTGCACCTGCGCGACGAGCGCTACGAAGTCGTGCATTCCGCCGACGGCGCGGAAGGCCTGCGCCTGCTCGAACAGGGCGGCTGGGACGCGCTGATCCTCGACCTGATGCTGCCGGGCGTCGACGGCCTCGAAATCTGCCGCCGCGCCCGCGCGATGACCCGCTATACGCCGATCATCATCACGAGCGCGCGCTCGAGCGAGGTGCATCGCATCCTCGGTCTCGAACTCGGCGCCGACGACTATCTGGCGAAGCCGTTTTCCGTGCTCGAACTGGTCGCGCGGGTAAAGGCGCTCTTGCGCCGCGTCGACGCGGTCGCGAAGGACCAGCGGCTCGATGCCGGGCAGCTCGACGTGGCCGGCATTTCCATCGATCCGATCGCGCGGGAGGCGTCGGTGGACGGGCAGCGCATCGAGCTGACGCCGCGCGAGTTCGACCTGCTGTATCACTTCGCGCGGCATCCGGGCAAAGTGTTCTCGCGCATGGACCTGCTCAACGCGGTGTGGGGTTACAGCCACGAAGGCTACGAACACACCGTCAATACCCATATCAACCGGCTGCGCGCGAAGGTCGAGGCGGACGCGTCGGAGCCGCGCCGCATTCTCACGGTCTGGGGCCACGGCTACAAGCTCGCAGCCGACGCAACACCCGGAGAGGCGCCGTGAGACTCACGCCGAAACTCACCCTGACGCAGCGGCTCGCGGCCGTCTTCTGCGTCTTGCTGCTCGCTTGCTGCGGGGCGTCCGCGTGGCTGCAGATCCGCGCGAGCGACCTGCGCGAGAAGGAAGTCGTCCAGAGCCTTTCGCGGGGGCTTGCGGGGCACATCGCGCGCGATGCCGCGCTGATGGACACGAACGGCCTCAATCCCGACGCCGTGCGCAAGCTGTTCATGCAACTGATGGTGGTGAACCCGAGCGTCGAGGTCTATCTGCTCGACAAGGACGGAAACATCAAGGCGCACGACGCACCGCCGGGTCACCTGAGGCGCGACCACGTCGATCTCGCGCCCGTGCAGCGCTTCATCGCGGGCGACGCGCTGCCGATTCTCGGCGACGATCCGCGCGGCATGGACAGTCACAAGGTGTTCAGCGCGGCGCCGCTCGTGTCGACCGGGCGCGCGCCGGCGGGCTACATCTACGTCGTGCTGCTCGGCGAGGAGCACGACGAGCTGGCGGCGCGCGTATCGGCGAGCGGCGTGCTGCGCACGACGCTCGCGTCGATGGCACTCGTCACGCTGCTTGCGCTGGTCGCGGGGCTGGTCGCCTTCGGCCTCATCACGCGCCCGCTGCGCCGCCTGACCGACGCGATGCGCCGCTTCGACGCGAACGGCGCGCCCGACGACCAGCCGAGCGTGCCGCGCTCGCCCTACGCGAGCAAGGACGACGAGATCGTCGTGCTGGAGACGGCGTTCGAGCAGATGGCGAGACGCATCGGCGAACAATGGCGCGCGCTGACGCGGCAGGATCGCGAGCGGCGCGAACTCGTCGCGAATATTTCGCATGATCTGCGCACGCCGCTGTCGTCGCTGCACGGCTATCTGGAAACGCTTTCGCTCAAGGCCGACGCGCTCGGCGACACGGACCGCCGCCGCTATCTCGCGATCGCGCTCGCGCAGAGCGCGAAGGTCGGCCGGCTCGCGCAGGCGCTCTTCGAACTCGCGCGGCTGGAGCACGGCATGGTCGCGCCCGAGCGCGAGGCGTTCTCGCTCGCGGACCTGTTGCAGGACGTCTTCGAGAAGTTCGAACTGGCTGCCGAGTCGCGCGGAGTCGAACTGCGGGCGAGCATTCCGCCGCGCCTCGCGTCCGTCGTCGCCGATGTCGCAATGATCGAGCGCGTGCTCACCAACCTGCTCGACAATGCGATTCGCCATACGCCGCCCGGAGGTGAAATCGAGGTGGCACTCGCGAACGTCGACGGCAAGGTTTCGGTGACGGTCAGCGATACCGGCCCCGGCATTCCCGGCGCGCTGCGCGAGGCGCTTTTTCAGCGGCCGTTCAGCTCGGGCGGAGCGCAGCGCGGCGGCGGGCTCGGGCTTTTGATCGTGCAGCGCATGCTGCAATTGCATGAGAGTCAGATTCGGCTCGTCGATCGGGACGGCCGGGGAACGACGTTCCAGTTCGAACTGGCCGCCGCCGATGTGATGCCCGGCGTGCGGCATGCGGAGTGAGCCGGCGCTGGGTCTTCAACAACCCGCCTTCGGGCGCGGCGAAAAAAAGAGCGCTACAGGTCAGGCCTGCAGCGCTCAAATGGCAATCGGACGTCAGTTTCGCGCTTGCCGAGGAGATGCGTTGGAACGCGCGAACGCGTCGTCTTTTTCATTGGTTTTCTCTACGTTGGTGTCGCGTCGACATCCGGTCGGACGCGAGCCAGGATTCGGCGTGATCGCCACGAGGATCGCCGCGCGGCGATGCCTCACTTCTTTGCGGCGCGCGATGCGCACCGTTATGTTTGCGTAAATATAACGAACAGTTACAGTCCAGTAAACTCGATAATCACGCTTCGTGGCGCATTCGACACACCGTTGCACGAATCCCGCTCATACGCCTTCGTGTATCCTCTCGGGCATGGTCACGCCCCTTAAGACAAAACAGGCCGCCCGCATTCGTCCCGAAGTGCGCTTTCGCATGCGCATCCGCGTAGGCGAAACCGTCGCGCTCGGACCCGGCAAGGTCGCGCTGCTGGAAGCCGTGCACGAGCACGGCTCGATCTCGGCTGCTGCGCGCAGCCTCGGCATGTCATACCGGCGCGCCTGGCTTCTGATCGATGAACTGAACCGCTCGCTCAAGGAGCCGGCCACTGTCTCCGAGCAAGGCGGCCAGAGCGGCGGAGGGTGCGTGCTGACGCCGGTCGGCGAGAATATCGTCCGGTTGTATCGCGAGGTCGAGACGCAGGCGGAAGCCGCCTGCGCCACGCAGATCGCGGCGCTGACGAAGCTGATCCGGTAGAAGCTCGCCGCGCCCGCGGCTTAGCCGTGCCGCAGACAGAACGCCGATCCGGGCGGCGTGCCCGCGCGCACCGGCTCGCCGGGCGCGAGACGCGCCATCAATTCGACGAAGCTTGCGACGCTCGCCGTCCGTATCGGGTAATAACGCACCTGATGACGGTCGCAGACGCGCTTCACCATGTTCATCGAGTCGTGATCGATGCAATCGACCGGGAACACCACGAGGTCCGCTCCGGGTAGCGCGGCGGCCAGCAGACCTTTGCGGTCTTCGAGGCCGCCGTCGTGCACGACGAACTCGCCGCCCGCCGATTCCACGAGCGCCTTGAGCGCCGCATTCGAACCCGGCCGGCCGCCGACGTAGACGATCCGTCTGCCGCCGATCCACGCATAGCCGCTGCGGCGCGTGCCGGGGCGGTCCGCTTGCGGCGTCATCGCGCGTTCGAGCGCATGGCACTCGGCCTGCATGACCTTGAGGAGGGACTGCGCCTCGTCGAGACACGCGCGCAATGCCCGCGCGCTTTCCTGTTCGAGGACGGCGCGCGCTTCGGCCGCTTCGCAGCGGCTCGCATGGAGCGCGAGCCGGCGCTCGCAGTCTTCCAGGTTTTCTCTCAGGTGAAGCACTTCGGATCCGGCGTCGACGGCGTGCGCGTGCGAAGCCGCCCGCGCGACCTGTTCGGCCAGTTCGCGCAGCGCGCCGTCGCGTTCTGCGGCCATGTCCTGCAGGCGGCCCTGCTGGCGCTCGACTTTGTCCTTCAGCGCCGCGTTCTCCTTTTCAAGCGCGACGAGCCGCCGGATGTCTGCGCGATTCGCCGCGCCCACGAGATGCGACAGCATGTGCAACTCGCCGAACGCGGTCTGCCGCACTTCTATCGTCGACTGCGGATGCGTCATCAGCGCCCAGTAAGCGGGCGGGATGTCACCGTTCCTGCACGCTTCTTCCCAAAGCGCGAGCACGGCCTGCGGATCGCGGGCCGTCTCGAAGCGCCGGATCGCGCCGGCGTAGCGTTCGTCGAGCGCCTTGTGCAGCGCCTTGCTGCCGGGACCGTCGGCGATGGCCAGCTCAACCGCCGTGTGATGGATCTCGAGATCGCTCGCGCGCTGGCGATCGATCTCGGCGAACTTCGGCACGAGCTTGCGCAGTTCGTTCGTGCTGAGGCACGTGCCGATGACCGAGCAATGCAGATGCGAGTCCAGTTCCGCGAGGCGCACGCGCCGCCGCAACAGTCGAAGCGCCGGCTGCGCGGGCTGGCAGCATGCGTCGGCGGAACGTATACGCAGCGGATCGCGGCTGTCGGCGATGCTCACGCCGGGCGAGCGGGCAAGGCGAAACGGCGGAGTTTCCATTTTGACCTCGTGTCCGGACTAGTCCGGGTAGGCGCTGGCGAGCGCGGAGCGCGAATGGGCCTTGAGCACATGATCGACACACAGCCCGACGAAGACCGCATCCAGCCGTTCGAGCATCGCTGCGGCCGCGCGCAGCGCCGCCGCATCGTGGCTGAAGGCGCTCGAAAACACGACGTTGCGGCGCGCTTCGGCGCTGCGTGCCTCGTCGATCGCTTCGGTCAATTCGACGATGCGTCCAAAGCTGACCGCTTTCGCGTGCCGGGCGAGCAGCGTCAGCAGATCGTCGAACGAAGCGGACGCGAGCGCCTCGCCCGGACGCACATCGGCGAGCGCATCGGCCAGCATCAGCAGAAAGCGGCGCACGCTGTCCTGCAGACGCCCGTACGCATCGACGACCGCGCGGATCAGTTCGGCCCGCTCGTGATCCGGCGTGGTTTTGAGGGGCACGATCGTCGCGGTGTAATCGCGCTCGCTCGTGCCGATGCCCGTCCGGCGCTCCGGCACTCTCGTTTGATTGCGCATCGGCATACGCTTTTCCAGCATCCCAGTCGCTATTTTGTCCTTGCGTAATATACGACAGAATATAACGGATGCCAACGCCGGCGATATTGCGCCGTGCGTCTAACCTGTGTGTTTCATTGCGCGGCGTGGGCTAGAAAAGTTCCTGCTGCCCCGTCATCAGCGTGGCGAAGTCGTCGCGCAGGAACGGCAGGATCGCATCGGCGACCGGCTGAAGCTGACGCGTCAGGTAGTGGCCATAATCGACCGGCGAGCGCTGCGTCTCCACGGGCTCCGGTCCCGCGACCGTCATCACGTAGCTGACCCAGCCGCCGTTCTGGTATTGCAGCGGACGGTTTTGCCGGCGATTGAATTCGTCGGCGATGCGCGCCGCGCGCACGTGCGGCGGCACGTTGCGCTGATAGTCGGACAGGCGCCGCCGAAGCTGCTTGCGATAGACGAGCAGCGCATCGAGTTCGCCGCTCAACGTGCGCTCGACGTAGTCGCGCACGAACTCCTGATACGGCGCGCCCTTGAAGATGCGCAGATAAAGCTGCTGCTGGAACTGTTGCGCGAGCGGCGTCCAGTCGGTGCGGACCGATTCGAGGCCCTTGAACACCATCTCGTCGGCGCCGCGCGCATCGACGGTCAGGCCCGCATAGCGCTTCTTGCTGCCCTGCTCGGCGCCGCGGATCGTCGGCATCAAAAAGCGCCGGTAATGCGTGTCGACTTCGAGTTCCAGCGCGCTTTCCAGACCGAACTGCTCCCGCAGATGCGCGTGCCACCAGCCGTTGACCCTCTCGACCAGTTCGCCGCCGATGCGCTGCGCCTCGTCCTCCGAGCGCGCGTGCTTCAGCCACACGAAGGTGGAATCGGTGTCGCCATAGATGACCTGCAAGCCCGCGTCTTCGATCAGTTCGCGCGTGCGGTGCATGATCTCGTGCCCGCGCATCGTGATCGACGAAGCGAGCCGCGGATCGAAGAAGCGGCAGCCGCTCGACCCGAGCACGCCGTAGAACGAATTCATGATGATCTTGAGCGCCTGCGACAGCGGCTTGTTCTGCTGGCGTTTCGCGGTGTCGCGGCCTTCCCAAACCTGTCCGACGATCGCCGGCAGGCTGTGCTTGCTGCGCGAAAAACGCGCGCCGAGAAAGCCGGGTACCGAATCGCGGTCGTCGGGATGGCGCAGGCCTTCGACCAGTCCGACCGGATCGATCAGGAACGTGCGGATGATCGACGGATAGAGGCTCTTGTAGTCGAGCACGAGCACGGAATCGTAGAGGCCGGGCTTCGAATCCATCACGAAGCCGCCGGGACTCGATTCGAGCTGCACGTCGCCCAGATTCGGCGCGACGAAGCCGACGCGATGCATGCGCGGCATGTACAGGTGCGTAAACGCCGCGACGGATCCGCCGCTGCGGTCCGCCGCGAGCCCCGTGACCGTCGCGCGTTCGAGCAGGAAGGTGAGCAGTTCGGTTTTCGCGAAGACCTTCGTGACGAGTTCGCAGTCGTTCAGGTTGTAGCGGGCGAGCGCGGGCTTGTCCTCGGCGAAGCGGCGGTTGATCTCGTCCATGCGCTGATACGGGCTCTCGATCGACTTGCCCTCGCCCAACAGCGCCTGCGCGACGAATTCGAGGCTGAACGACGGAAAAGTCCACGTCGCGGACTTGAGCGCCTCGATGCCATCGATGACGAGCCTCCCCGCCACCGACGTGAAGTAGTGATTCTGCTTGAGCCCGTGCTCGCGCCACTCGACGAGACTGCCGTCGCGCCCGAGCCGCAGCGCGACACCGTGGCGGTCCGCTTCCTTCTGCAGCACGCGCAGGTCGAACTGCACGACGTTCCAGCCGATGATCGCATCGGGATCGTGCCGCTTCATCCATTCGATGAACCGTTCGAGCAGTTGCGCGCGGCTCTCGCAGTAGTCGAGATCGAAATCGCGAGGCCCGTCGACGCCGTTCGCCGGGCCGAGCATGTACACCTGACGCGCGCCGCAGCCTTCGAGCGCGATCGAATAGAGGTCGCCGTGCTCGCTCGTTTCGATGTCGAGCGAGACCACCTTCAGGCGCGGACGATACTCCGGCGCAGCTCGCAGTTCGCTCGCCAGCCGCGGGCCGTCGCCATTGGACTCGCCGCTGAACCACACCGGCGCGGTAATGAAGCGCTCCATGAGATAGCGTTCGGGCGGGCGGATGTCCGCCTCGTAGACCTGCACGCCGCCATCCTTGAGCGCCTTGTCGAGCGCGGCCAGTTGCCGGTACTGCTGGCAGTAGAGCCCGAGCACCGGGCGATGCTGGAAGTCGAAAAGCGGCAGCGGCCGCAACTCGACGCCGCGCGCGCCGCCGATGATCGCCTCCGCGCGCTCGCGCTGCTCCGCCGGAACAAACGCGACCGACGGCTGCGGCGCGAGGCGGATGCGTCGCGGGCCGTCGTCGGTGGCGAGCCAGAACTCGACCTCCGTCCCGGCCGACGTGTCGCGCCAGTGACGGGTCAGAAGAAAACCCTGTTGTGCCTGCCGTTCCTGAGGTGCCTGAGTCAAGCCGATGCCTTCGAAAGCCTGTGCGGTCGCACCATTTTACTTTCGATGGCCGAACGCCTCGTGCGGCGCCGCAGCGTCAGTCCGCCAGCACCTCGATCGAATCGACGCGATCGGGATAGAACGCCAGATGCTCCCCGATCTGCGCCACCGCCTCATAAGGCGCCTCGTACGTCCAGACGGCATTGACGCCGCGCTCGCCCGCCACGCTCACGCTGTAGTACGACGCCTCGCCCTTGTACGGGCAATAGCTCTGATGATCGGTGCGCGCCAAAAGCGACAGGTCGACATCCTTGCGCGGAATGTATTGCACCGGCGGATACGCCGCCTCGCGCAGCGTGAGCGCGTCGCGCGTATCGGCGATCACGCGGCCCGCCACCTTGACCACGACTCGTGAAGATGTCGGTGCGATATCGATCGGATGATCGGGCCCCGGGATTCGCTTGACTCTGGTTTGCGTCTGCATTCGATTCGGCTCCTGACATGACGTGAACATGTTCCTGCAACGAGGCCGCCGGGACTGGCCGACCATCCGATCATGCTACGTCATCGGATGCTGGGGAAAAACGCCGGCGCAACAAACAAAGATGTCGTTTCAGCCGAACAATCCACGATCGGCGACGCGGGTCACGCCCAGTGCGCCGGGACGAACACCCGTCCCACCCAGTGCGCGGGCACCCATACGACAGGACGCGGTGCCGGCGCGACATACACGACGTGCGACGGCGGCGGCGGAGCCACGACGACCGCAGGCGCAGGCGTCACGACAACCGGCGCGGGCGGCGGCGCGGCCACCACCACGGTCGACGGCGCCGGCGGCACGACCACGACCGTGGACGGCGGCGGGGGCGGCGGCACGACGACAACCGGCGCCGTGGCGACGACCGCCACCGTGGTGCCGGTCGTCGTGACACTGCCCGTCGTGACGGTCGACGATCTCGTCACCGTGCCGCTGGACGTGACCGTGCTGCCGTGCACACCGGTCACGCTGCCGGTCGTCGTCACGACGCCCGGTGCGACGCGCGTCGCGCTGCCGCCGTGCTCGACGGTGCCGCCGTCGTTGCCCGTCACCGTGCCCGAACGCGAGCAGGTCGAGCCCGCGCAGTTCGTCGATGCCGAATGGCCGACGGTATTGCCGCTGGCACCGTTGATCGTCCCCGACGACGAATACTGGCCGGGCGCCGTGCGCGTGACGGAGCCGTCGGTGGTGGCCGTCTTGCCGTCGGGACCGGTCAGGTTGCCGGAGTGGGAACAGCTGCCGCCCGCGCAGTTCGTGTCGCCCGCGTGCTGGACGGAGTTGCCGTAGCGGCCCGTCGCGGTGCCCGAGTTCGAGAACTGTCCGGGCGAGTTGCGGGTCACCGTGCCGGTGTTGGTGGCAACGCCGCCGAAGGGTCCCGCGACACCGCCCGCGTGCGAGCAGCTTCCACCGCCGCAGGAACCGAAGTGCGCGCCGTTGTACACCCCGCGCGACGTCGACATCGTGCCGTGCTGCGCCCATCCTGCTGAAGCCGGCGCGCTCGCGAAGGCGAACACGGCGGCGGCCGCCGCGAAAACGAGGTGGCGCAGGTTGATGCGTGCGGCCGGTGCGGCAAACGTGACGCCGGCATTCGGGCTGACAGACGATGAGATGTTCACGGGATGTCCTTCGCGGTTCGGGCCACTTCGCGCGGTGCGGCGTGGCGACGGAATGGACTATAGAAGAACGCGGCGGCGCGGTCTGTCGCAAACTTATTTCACGGGATTTCACGCGCGCGAGAGGCCCGTCGCCCGGGCCTCTGCGGCTACGCGAGCGGAGCGCGGGGCGTGCCGTCGGAGAGCGCGGCCGGTGCGGGAACGGCGGGCGTGTCGGGCGCGCCTGCGGGTACCGGCGCCAATTCGGCGATCGACAGACCGCTCGTCTCGTCCGATTCGGACAGCGAACCGGTGTTATCCGCCTTGCCGTGGTTGCGTCGCCATCCGGCGGGCGGCATGCCGAATTCACGCTTAAACGCGCGATTGAACGCCGCTTCAGATTCGTACCCCACCCGTTCCGCCACCGCCGCGAGCGACCGGGTGCCGGTGAGCAGTTCCTGCGACGCGATCTGCAGGCGCCAGCGCGCGAGATACTGCATCGGCGGCTGGCCGAGCAGCTGGGTAAAGCGTTGTGCGAGCGCCGATCGTGACAGGCCGGCCTTGCGCGCAAGTTCGTCGACGGTCCAGGCATGCGCCGGCTGCGCGTGCAGCAACGCGAGCGCCCTTCCGACGAAACGGTCGCCGACGCCCGCGAGCCAGCCCTTTCGATCGGCGGGCAGCGCGTCGATGCAGCGGCGCACCGCTTCCACGAAGAGCAGTTCCGAGAGCCGCGCGAGCACGATCGCGCTGCCGACGCGCCATTCGGCCGCTTCGGCCGCCGCGAATTTCAGCGACGATTCGAGCCATGCCGATTGCGGATCGTTGCGCATGTCGATCTTGAAGATGCGCGGCAGCGACGACAGCACGGGATTGCTCAGCGTGTCGTCGCAGGCGAGAAAGCCGCACACGAGACGCGTGCGCGCCCCGCCGCCGCCATAGCTCAGCTTCATCACCTGGCCGGGCGTCGCTTCGAGCTGGCTCGACAGCAGATCGCCCGTGGGCGCGGGCGCGAGTTCGAGCGAGCTGCCCATCAGGTGCGATTCGCCTTGTGGCACGACCAGCAGTTCGCCCGCATCCACGCGGATGGCGGACGCGGGATCGTCCGCGAGACCGGCCCAGCAGCTTCCTTCGGTGATCAGGTGATAGGAGACGACGCGTTCGGCGCGCGGCAGGAACGCGGCGCACAACGCCGCGTTCGCCTGGCCGTACAGGCACCAGGGCGCGGTGAAGTCGCCGTTTAGATAAACCGCGCCGCCGAGACGCACCACGCGAAGGACGTCGGATAAAGCATCCATGACAGGCCCATCAGTTTCGGCGTCCTGCGCAAAACATCTGGACGCCTGGTCATTCATCGATACCGCTCGCGCGCTGATACTAGCACTCACGCGATTCCGCAACAACGAACGGTCAAGCGCTCGCGGCGGAACCTGCAACCCACACCCTCGAAGGAGACCGACATGAGTCACGCAGATGCCTATCACGGCCAGTGTTTTTGCGGTGCAGTGCAGTTCACGGTGAGCGGCGAACCCGCGGGCATGGGTTATTGCCATTGCGAGTCGTGCCGGACCTGGTCGGCGGGACCCGTCAACGCGTTCACGCTCTGGAAGCCGGAGTCCGTGCGCGTCACGCGCGGCGCGGACCATATCGGCACTTACAACAAGACCGAGCACAGCTACCGCAAATGGTGCACGACGTGCGGCGGACATCTCTTTACCGAGCATCCGGGGCTCGGGCTCACGGATGTCTACGCGGCCGTCATTCCCGATTTTCCGTATGAAGCCGGCGTGCACGTCCATTACACCGAATCGAGGCTGCCCATCAAGGACGGCCTGCCCAAACTGAAGGACCTGCCGAAGGAAATGGGCGGCTCGGGCATCGGCGTCGCCGAGTAGCCGTCCCGCGTCCCTCGCATTCACGCTTTCCTTTGCCCGCCCGCCGCGCGGGTCACGCGCAGTCCGAAGCCGCGGCGACATTAGAACAGGCAGCAAGACCATGCACTCCCGCATCGCTGCCATCTTGCCTCTCAGGAGCATCGCCATGTCCGCAGTCGATACCGCTTTCTCGCCCGCCGCCGACCTCGCCGCCGTCAAGGTCCGTCAACAGGCCGCCTGGTCGACGGGCAACTATGCCGTCGTCGGTACCACGCTGCAGATCGTCGGCGAAAATCTTTGCGAGGCGCTCGACCTGCGCGCCGGCAGCCGCGTTCTCGACGTCGCCGCGGGCAACGGCAACGCGACGCTAGCCGCCGCACGCCGCTGGTGCGACGTCACCTCGACCGACTACGTCGCTTCGCTGCTCGACGCCGGCCGCGCGCGCGCCGGGGCCGAAGGCCTCGCGGTGCAGTTCCAGGAAGCGGATGCCGAAGCGCTGCCGTACGCCGACGCCTCGTTCGACGTCGTGATGTCGACTTTCGGCGTGATGTTCACGCCGAACCAGGAAAAGGCGGCGAGCGAACTCGCGCGCGTCTGCAAGCCGGGCGGGAAGATCGGCCTGGCGAACTGGACGCCGGAGAGCTTCATCGGCCAGCTCTTCAAGACGATCGGCAAGTACATCGCTCCGCCCGCAGGCGTGAAATCGCCGGCGCTCTGGGGCACGAAAGCCCGGCTGGAGGAGCTTTTCGGCGGCAGCGCCGCGAGCATCGTCGCGACGAGCCGCGACTTCACGTTCCGCTACCGGTCGCCGGCGCACTTCATCGAAGTGTTCCGCACCTACTACGGGCCGATGAACAAGGCGTTCGCCGCGCTCGAAGGCGAGCGGCAGGCCGCGTTCCTCGGCGAGCTGATGGCGCTGATGGAGAGCCGCAACCGGTCGGGCGACGCGACGCTCGTACTGCCGAGCGAGTATCTCGAAGTCGTGGTGGAACGAAAATGAACCGACTCAGGCGAAGAGTCGCCGATTCCCTCGCGTCCGGGCTGCGTCTGTGGCCTTCGGCCTGCGTGGTCGGCCTTCGGTATGGCTCGGCGTTTCTGGGCTTGCCGCTGAGCTCGTCGGTGTGCTTTTTCGGCCTTCGCTTCATCCTGACGGCGCTCGGCCTCTCGGCCTGAGCGCCGCTGCGGCCGCTTTGCCGGATTCGCCGCGTTCGCGTACGCGGCGAATCCGTGCGCCCCGGCGACTTCCGCGAGATGGCCGTCGCGCCTCGCCGGAATGCCTGCTACAACCGCCCTGCACCTTACTGCCGCGCGAACGACCGCCCAAAGGGTTCCGGCCGCGCCGGCACTGGCTCGACCGGATAGCCGCGCGCGACCCATGCGTCGAGTCCGCCCCTGAGCGTATGCGCGTGCTCGAAACCCTCGCCCCGCAGGCGCCCGCAGACCCTCTTCGCGGTGACATCGTTCGGACACACGCAATACACGACGACCTCGCGTTGCGCGAACCCCGAGCCCAGCGCGCGCGGCGCGTTCGGGTCGAGCAGCAGCGCGCCGGGAATGCGGTACGGCTCCTGGCTGACCGCGGTGGCAAGCCGCGCGTCGAGCACGACGGGCGGCGCGGCGGAATGCATCATCGCGTCGAGCTGTTCCGCCGAAATGGTCAGGTCCTGCAGCCATTTGCGCAGGCGCCAGCGCCGCAGGTACCGATAGCCGACGTAGAGCAGCGCAAGCGCCAGCAGCAGGTCGACGACCGTCGCGCCATGCTGCTCGACGGTGCGCAGCAGCATCGCCAGTTGCCGGCTGAAAAGCGCGCCGCCGAGCAGCCAGAAGCCCGCCCACGCGACGGCGCCGATTGCATCCCACGTCACGAACGCCCGGGCCGCGATGCGCGTCGTGCCCATCAGCGGCGGCGTGATGAGCGCGAGCCCCGGCACGAACTTGCAGATGGACACGATCGGCACGCCGAAGCGCTCGAAGAGCGAGCGCGTCGTCTGCACGCTGGAGTCGATGGAAAGCGAAAAGCGCGCGAGCCGGTTGATCAGCGGCCGTCCGTAGACGCGCCCCGCCGAAAACCACACGCCGTCGCCGATGAGCGCGGCGAGCACCGCGGCGAGCAGGACGTGCGTGAACGAGAGCGTGCCGTGCGCCACCGCCGAGCCCGCGAAGACGAGCACAGGCACCGCCGGCACCGGCACGCCGAGACGCGTGCACAACACATTGACGAACACGGCCTCGCTGCCCCATGCCGTGACCGCTGCTGGCGTGACGTGTATCAATTACCGCCTCCTTCCATCGTTTCCCGCTGCTGCTGCACCGTCGCGCGGCCGCGTTTCATTGTTGCATGCACCGCCGCACCTCGCTGAGCCCCACCGGGGCGAGCCCGCCGCGTCACTGCGCGCGCGACGCGATCAGCGTCACCCGTACACCCTCGCAGCCCATGCTGCGCGCCACCTCGATGTCGTGCCACGGCGATCCTTCGCCGTGCTCGGCGATCATCGGCTCGACCTGCCGGGTCGGACGGAGCACGTTGAACGGCCACGACGGGCGGCGCAGGCGCTCGTGAACCAGCGAGCCGAGCCAGATCGGCGCGGCGGGCGAGCCGTCCTGGCGTTCGACGGCATAACGCGTCGGCCAGAAGCGCAGCACGTCGCGCTGGTCGTCGCCCTCGTGCGAGCGCACGAATTCGAGCTGCGACGGCTCGCCGTTGTTCAGGCGCGGCAGCACCGGCAACGCCGTCGCCGTGACGTTCGGCGACACCAGCGACAACAGGCTGTGCGCCGACAGCCGCGTGCCTTCGGTCCAGCCGCGGCTTTCGAGTTGCGCCTTCATCTGCTCGGCGGTCGCGGCCCATTGCACGGTGATCGGTTCGCGCCGGTCGCCCTCCATGTTCGAGCGATAGCACGAAAACGTGCGCCAGATCTTGTCGGTCCATTGCCCCGGGGTCACGACGATGACCTCCGGACGCTGCGCGCCCTCGGCTGTCGGAAAGGCGTTCCCGGTCGCGAGCTGGACCGCGACCGCCACGCCGATCACCGCCAGCACGGCCACGGGCATCAGGGGTCGCGCGCGCGGCTTTTCCGGATGGCGCCAGACCGCCGTCAACGCGACCAGGAACACCCAGATCGCCGCGAGCGCCGCGCCGCCGAGCGCGTCGGAGAGCGTGAAGCGGTCGAAGTAGAGTCCGGCGAGCGTGACGGCCGAGACGACCGCGACCGTCGCGACCGCGACCAGCACGCGCGCCACCGTGCCCACGCGCCGCTCCACTATAAATGCGAGAAAACCGTAGATGATGACGGCCGCCGCGACGTGGTTGCTCGGAAAGGCGCGCGCGTTCGACGCCAGCGCGCCGAGCGGCAAATGGCGCGTCGCGATCTGGATCGCGAGGATCAGCACCTGCGAGAACGCCACGGCCGCGAGCCAGTAAGCGATGGTGCGCCAGCGCCGCTCTAGCGCCATCCACGCGATCACCAGCACGACGAGCGCCGAGAGCGTCGGCAGGCTGCCGAGCGTCGAGAATACGGCGAGGAGGTCGTCGGCCCAGGTCGAGCGGAACGACTGCAGGAACCGGTACGCCGACATGTCGACCTGCACGATGGGGTCGCCGTGGGCGATGTCCTCGAGCGTCGAGAAGAACACCGCCGCCGATACGAGCAGGAACACCGAGATCGTCGCGATCAGGCCGGCCGCCGGGCTCTCGGGACTGAGCGCGCGCATCACGACGCGCCGGGAGCGCCCCGGATGCCGCTCGGCCCATGCGATCAGGCGTTGCCGCGAGCTGCTGGTCCACGAGCGCGCGTGCGAAACCGTGATGCGGATCACGTTGTAGGTGAGCCAGGCCGCGACGGCGACGATCGCGACGACCACCACGAGCCGGAACGACACCGCGCCCGCCAGTTCGATCGACGCGCCGAACACCACGCCCGGCAGGATGTGCACGGGCGCCCACAGCAGCGCGGAGAGCACGTTGACCGCGAAAAAGCGCGCGGGCGCCATGCCGAGCATGCCCGCGACTACCGGCACGACCGCGCGCAGCGGCGGCAGGAAACGCGCCGTCACGACGCTTTTTGCGCCGTGCATCACGAAGTATTTCTCGCCCGCCGCGAGCACCGCGGGATGCGTGCGAAACGGCCAGATCTGCCGGAGCGACTCTTGGTAGCGCGCGCCGACCCAGTAGCTCGCAGCGTCGCCGGCGATGGCGCCCGCGATCGCGCAGACGAATACCCAGCCGAGATTGAGCGTGCCCGTGCCGACGAGCGCGCCCGCGACGAACATCGCCGTGCTTCCCGGGACGAACGTTCCGATGAATGCGACCGACTCCAGCAGCGCCGCAAGCGCGACCACGGCGAGCGCCCACCCGGGATGCCCCGACAGCATATGCAGCAACTTGAAATAGGCATGCTCCATCGGCAGCTCCGTGTTCTTTGGTCCGATTCTAGACCTGTTGGCGCGACGTCTACGGCCACCGGCAGAGCGCGGCGATCGCAACAATCGGGAGCCGGGACGATGTCGATTCCGGCGCGCGCCGTTCGTCGTATCGATGGGAGGCGCACGTTGCGCGCCCGTTCCCTCATCGGAAATTGGAGGTGGTACATGAATTACGTCGATGGATTCGTCGCGGCGGTGCCCGTCGCCAATCGCGAGGCCTATGTGAAGCATTCCCGCCTCGCCGCGGCCGTGTTCAAGGAGCACGGCGCGCTGAAGCTCGTCGAGTGCTGGGGCGACGACGTCCCGGACGGCGAGCTGACGTCCTTCCCGATGGCGGTCAAGCGCAAGGGCGACGAGGTCGTGGTGTTCGCGTGGATCATCTGGCCGTCGCGCGAGACGCGCGACGCCGGCATGAAAGCCGTGATGGCCGACCCGCGCGTTCAGCCCGACGTCAACCCGATGCCATTCGACGGCCGCCGTCTGATCTACGGCGGCTTCCAGGTGATCGTCGACGAATGAATGTAGTGAGCGTTCCGTCACGTGCCGATCGATGCGGTGCACAACGTGACGGGTCTGCAGGTAGGCATCCGTAAGCGGGGATGTGCGAAGGCGGTCGTCGTGGGATAAAGCGCAAAAGACGCCAGGCGTCGGTGCGACGCGAATCCCGGGCGACAGGAGACGACATGCCTTCAGACAACTTTATGCAGCCGGTAACGCGCGGCTACACGGGCGCAGCACGAGAGCCGCGTGCGACCCAGCGAAGAAAAGGTGCGCGCGCACCGGTCAAGCTCGCCGGGCCGGTCGGCCGCTCGTGGCTGCTCTGGGCATTCGTGCTGCTCGTGAATATCGCGGGCGGCGTCTTCCTCTGGCTGCTGATGCCGCCCGGCAACTGCGGGCAGGACGAGCAGTGCGGCATCGCCGAAAGTGTGCGCTCGTGGCTGTGGGGCATGGTCGGCCGCTCGCCCGCGCACGGCGACGCGTTGCGCGGACTCATGTCACCCGACGATTTTGTCGTCGCGATCCTGCTGGCGGCGATCGCCTCGATGCTCATCGCCGCGCCCTTCATCGGCTTTCTCACGCGCGGCTGGTTCGCGCGCTTCGACGAATTCCGCAACAGCCTGCAGGACGGCGCGCTCTTCGCGTACCTGCGGCGCTTCCGGTCGGTGCGTCTCCTGGGCGAAATCCATCGCGGTCCGTCGGCCGAGCGGCCGAGCGAGGAAGCGCTCGGCGAAGAAGCGACGTGGAAGGCGCTCGAATCCCGCCACGCGGACGTGAGCGGCCGCGTCTTCGAGACCATCTATCACGAGGAGTTCGGGCTTTATTCGTTCCTGCCGCCGTTCCTGCTGCTCGTCGTCATCACCTATGCCGAAGCCGTCCTGCTGGCGCCGCTGCGCGCCTGCGGTGGCGATTCGCCCGCGTGCCACGGCGTAATTTTCGGCGCCGGCGCGCAACTCGTGATCAGCGCGATTGCCGGCGCCTACATGTTCGCGGTGAGCGACGCCGTCATCAACATCCGTCGCCGCTCGCTGAACGTGTCCGACGTCTACTGGTACGCGTTGCGCGCGTTTCTCGCCCTGCCCATCGCGACGCTCTTCGCGGCCGCGCCCGGCGACAGCATGAAGCCGGTGTTCGCATTCGCCGTCGCGATGCTGCCGGTCGACGTGCTGATGAAGGAGATCCGGCGCCTTGCCTATCCGGCGTCGCTCGCGCAGACCAATCCCGAGGAAAAGGGCGACCAGTTGCTGACGCTCGCCGGCGTGACGACGCCCGTCGTCGGGCTGTTTCTTGCCGAGGGCGTGTATTCGGTGGAGCAGATCGCCGCATCCGACCCGGTGCTGCTCGCGATCCGCACCGGCCTGCCGTTTCGCTTCGTGCTCCGGCTCGGCGGACAGGCCATCGTGCGGCGTCATCTTGGCGACCGCGCACGCGAACTCGTGCCGCTCGGTCTCGCGGATGCCGGTCCCATCTGCGACCTCGTGAAGCGGGAAAGCGAAGGCGACGGGTTCGCGGTCGCGACCGAAGCCGTGCGCACGAGGCTTGTCGCGGAGGGCGACAAGGACATTCCGCTCGGGCTCGTGCAGATGAAATTCCGCCAGATCGCGGGCGAGGAGTACGCGCGGATGCTCTCGAAAATCGGGCCGCTGAGGTATTCCGCATCCGACCTCGGCGGCGCGCCGGCGGCGGTCTTCAATCCCGCGCAAAAGGCCGCCGCATAAGGCTCGGCGCCACGTGACATACCGCGAAATAATTGTTGAATGGAGTTCGCGAAGCCGCTCACCCATACTCGCCTCTGTCGCTGGAGCACGAAAGAAAGCGCGCCAGCCGAGGAGTATCGCGCAGCAACGACATCGCACAACGATGTCCGGATTGTCCGGCGATACGTCGATCACGATAGAGACACGGCTGTGTCGGTTGAGAGGGTGAACATGTTTGCTTCGATCGGTTCTTTCGGTATTGCGGGTCGCAAGGGTGTGCGGATGGCTTCGGCGGCGATCGCCTTCAGTTCGATGATGCTGGCGGGATGCGCAGGCACCGGCGCTACCGCCGCGCAATATTCGGCGGCACCCGCGGCGCGGCCGGACAACATCTACGTGTACGCGTTCGACAGCGCAGCCGGCGAAGTCAAGCTCGACAGCGGCATCATGCAGAAGATGAAGGCGCGGGTCGAAGGCAAGTCGGCGGCCGACGAGCAGTCCGTCGACGCCGCCGAAGTCCGCGAGGACGTGGCAAACGAGATCGTCAAGCAGTTGCAGTCGATGGGCCTGCATGCGGTCCGCTCCGACGCACCCGCGCCGGCCGGCGAGAACGTGCTGCTCGTGACCGGCCACTTCGACGACATCGATGCCGGCAGCCGCCGCCGCCGCACGCTCGTCGGGCTGGGTGCGGGCAAGAGCGAGGTGAGCACGTCGGTGCAGATTCTCTACAAGCCGGCGGGCGGTGGCGCGCAGCTCGTGCAGAGTTTCGATGCGAGCGCCGACAGCGGCAAGATGCCCGGCGTCGCGGAAACGGCGGGGGTATCGGCCGCGGCGGGTGCGGGCCTGCACGGCGCGACCGAAGCGAAGCGCGACAGCGTGTCCGCCGACGCGAAGCATCTCGGCGATTCGATCGCGAAGCAGATCGCGGAAGTCGGTGTCGCGCAAGGATGGATGTCGACCAGCCGGGTCAAGGGCTGATCCAGTCGAATCAGGGCGGGACGAGCGCCCGTTTGGCGTCGTCCGACTGTGCACGACATGTTCGCGCTTTTCGCGCACCGTGCGCGAGAAAAGCCGCGCGACAATCGATTACATGCGCAGTCTTGACCAGGACGAATTCCATCGCCGTGTGAGCGGCTACGCACAGATGATTCCGCACGGGGCGCCTGAAGCTTCGAAGCCGGATCGCGCCGCACGTGCGCCGCAGCTTCGGCTTGGCCGGGGAGAGCCTCGATGGGATCGACACCTTTGCAGGGACGCCGCCGCTTTCTCGGCGCCACGCTGTGCGGCGCGTTCGCAGTGTGCGGCGGCAGCAACTCGAACGCCGGCGAGTCACAGCCCGCTCCCGTCCCCGTCCCCGAGAAACAGATCAACGACGCGATCGGACAGATCGACAAACTCGCCGCCGAACTGATGTCGAGCACCGGCGTCCCGGGCATGGCGGTGGCAGTCGTGCGCAACGGCCAGACGGTCTACGCGAAAGGCTTCGGCACGCGGCTCGTCGGCTCGGGCCAGCCGGTCGACGCCGACACCGTCTTCCAGCTCGCGTCGGTATCGAAGTCGGTCGGGTCGAGCGTGGTTGCGCATCAGGTCGGGATAGGCAGTGTGGCGTGGAACACGCCAGTGCGCGCGCATCTGCCGTGGTTCGCGCTCTCCGATCCCGAAGTGAGTCAGACCATCGAGATCGCGGACCTGTACTCGCACCGCTCGGGTCTGCCCGATCACGCCGGCGACCGTCTCGAGGACATGGGCTATGGTAAGAGGGAAATCCTCGAACGTCTGCGCTTTTTGCCGCTGCATCCGTTCAGAAACTCATACTTCGATACGAACTTCGGGGTGACGGCGGCGGCGGTGTCCGTCGCGGCGGCGGCGGGGATCGACTGGGCGACGCTCTCGGAGCAGGTCATCTATCAGCCGCTCGGCATGAGCAGCA
Source organism: Caballeronia arationis (assembly GCF_001544975.2). Lineage (GTDB taxonomy): Bacteria > Pseudomonadota > Gammaproteobacteria > Burkholderiales > Burkholderiaceae > Caballeronia > Caballeronia arationis. The sequence continues at coordinate 99,059 of NZ_FCOG02000007.1, forward strand.
CGAGTTCGCGCTACGCCGACTTCGCCGCGCGCAGCAACCGCGCGCTCGGGCATGTGAAGGTGAACGGCAAGTGGGTGCAGGGCCTCGGGACGACGCCCGATGCGCAATCGCCGGCGGGCGGCGTCAGCTCGTCGGTCAACGACATGGCAAAGTGGCTCGCGATGATGCTCGGCAAGGGCGTGTTCAACGGCCGCCGCATCGTCGACGAGAAGGCGCTCGCCGCCGCCACCAGCGCGCAGGTGCAGTCCGTGCCGGAGGGCGACGGCCATCCCGCGAGCTTTTACGGCTACGGCTTCAATGTCGGCACGACTGCGGCGGGACGCCCGAGTTTCAGTCACTCCGGCGCGTTCGGCGCGGGCGCTGCGACCAACTTTCTGGTTGTGCCGTCGACGGGAGTCGCGATCATCGCGCTCACCAACGGCTATCCGATCGGCGTGCCTGAGACACTGACCGCACAGTTCTTCGATCTCGTGCAGTTCGGCTCGATCCAGCGCGACTGGGCGAAGCTCTACGCCAATGCGTTCGCGTCGCTCAGCAAGCCGGAGGGATCGCTCGTCGGCGTGGCGCCGCCCGCGTCGCCGCTGCCGGCCCGGGCGCTTTCCACCTACACGGGGACCTGTCGCAACGACTACTACGGGCCGATCCAGGTGATCGATCGGGGCGGCTCGCTCGTGCTCTCGATCGGACCGCGTCCGATGATGCTGCCGCTCACGCATTGGGACGGCGATGTCTTCACCTTCACGCTCGTCAACGAGAACGCATCGCCGGGCACGATCTCGAAGGCGTTGTTCCTGAGCAACCGCGTGACGCTCGAGTATTACGACGAGGACGGCGTCGGCACGTTCATCCGCTGATCGTCGGCTTCGCGGGCCTTCGGCGGCTCGGCTTGCGCGACGGCGGGCGGCAGCAATTCGCCGCGCAACATCAGCGCGACCGTCTTCACGACCAACATGCCGATCACCACGTTCGCAGCGATGAAGAGCGATGAAGCGAGCCACGCGACGAGCCCGGTGCTGCCGCGCTCGACCATGCGCATTGCCAGCGTCGGCAGTGCCGCGACGCCGAAACTGAACGCCCAGTACGACGGCGCGAAGGCTTGCTTGCGAATCCACGGCAGGAGGCGCAACAGCAGGAGCGCCTGATAGAGACCGTAGCCGAGCAGGATCATCGCGAACCCGTCGGGCGTGCCGCTCGTGATGCTCATATACGTCACACCGCCCACTACGGGAGGCGCAAGCTGGATGCCGAGCGTCGGCCGCAGCGCGTCGGGCAGCGGATCATGCACCGCCGCGCGATGCAGCATCATCGATTCGAGCGCAAGCCACGACAGCACGCCCGCGCCAAAGAAGAGCGCGCCGGCCTGGGTCCAGCCGAATGCGGCCGCCGTCGTTCCGGCGACGAAACTGGTGCCTACGGAAGGCAGGTAGATGGCGGGCGTCGTGAATTCCGGCTTGCGTCCGCCCTGCCAGAAGCGGCCATGCAGGTAGACGCCGAGCGCGAGCGCACTCGCTGCCGCGACGACGAACACCGCGAAGGCCAGCGGCCGCGCATAGTGCATCAGCGCCTGCGCGGCGAGCAGGCTCGACACCGGCCCGAGCGCCGCAAACGACGACTGCACCGGATGCTGCATCTCGGCCACCGCTGCGTCGCGATGCACGATCCACTTGTGCGCATAGCCGGCCAGCACCGCGACCCACACCGCAAGCGCCGCGAGCGTCAGCCAGTGTGCGGCAGCGGCCGGCACGGGCCAGATTCTCTCCGCGACCCGCCACGCATTCGCCATCGCCAGCGCGCCCACCGCAATGCCGAAGAACGCCACCGGCATCGGTCCACGATTCTTTTTCACCGCCGTTCCTCCCGAAAGGATTGCGACGGGCCCACTTTGTTGCGGCGGGCCGTCGATGGAACGTAATTTAGCGGGCGCTGCGTTTTTCGTGAATGCCGGTGAGACTCATGAACATGCTCGATCGGATCAAACGGCGTTACTGGCGCACGGTGGCGCTCGCCTGCTGGGACGCTTGCGCCGGCAGCACCGACGTCAGAACGGTAGCCGGCAGGTGTTTCGCCTCTTCCTTGTTCACTGCGCCGACGAACTTCCAGCCGCCGGGCATTTTCACGAAGGTGAAGCCGGTGGGCTGATCGACGAAGATGTCGAAGGTCTTGGCCGAATCGGTGGACACGGCGACGGCAGCTGCCTGCGCGAACGAAGCGACGGGACCGGCGAGAATGGCTGCGGCGATGGCCGCGCGGATCAGTGCTTTCATGAAGACAACTCCTTAAAACAGAACGATGCCGGCAAAAGCCGGTCATCTGATTTATGTAACGATTGATACATATATTAGTCGAACCGGCTGGTGTCTGTCCAGCATTTTTGTTATGCTCGATACATAAATAATGAAGACGCCGCGAACGGGCGTCCGTTGAACAGGAGCGCAGATGTCATCGGTGAATGAGGAAGCGGCACGGCGGCCACGCGGCCGGCCGCGCGCCTTCGATCGCGACGCCGCCTTGCGGTGCGCGATGGAAGTGTTCTGGGAGAAGGGTTTCGACGGCACGTCGATGAGCGATCTCGCCGACGCAATGGGCATCAATTCGCCGAGCCTCTACGCGGCGTTTGGTGGCAAGGAAGATCTTTTTCGCGAGGCGCTCGGGCTTTACGGAAGCGCGGAAGGGGCGATTGCGCGCAGGGCGCTCGAAGAAAACGCAGGCGGGCGCGAAGCGATCGCCGCCATGTTCAGACGCAACATCGAACTGTTCACGCGGCCCGGCAGGGCGCGTGGTTGCATGCTGATTCTCGGTACGATCCGGGTTGGCGCCGAACACGAGGCGCTGCGCGCCATGTTGCGCAAAGGCCGTCTTGGCCTCACCTCGATGATCAGAAAGCGGCTTCTGAAAGCCGTGGAAGACGGCCAGCTCGCACCTTCCGTCGATACCGAATCGCTCGCGGCGCTGTGCGTCACCGTGCTGTGCGGCATCTCCGTTCAGGCGCACGACGGCGCGTCGCGCGCGTCGCTCATCAGCGCGATTGATGCGTTCGTTGCCTCGCTGCCGTTCGATGATAAACCGCGTGGTTCGTGATGGCTCGTGCTACTGGGTTTTTACACCGTTTGATGTTTCTGCCGCCTCTATGGAACTTGCTTTCTTTGTGGTCTATTTGCTCTGCCCCTGTCCGGGGCGGGACTTACTTTCTTTGCTGCTGCAAAGAAAGTAAGCAAAGAAAGCAGCTTTTCAAGCAGCAGTCTTAGGACGGCAACGCCTTTGAAGTACTGAGTGGACATGCCGCCTAAGTGTCGCCCTCGAAGAACTTCAGGGGCTTGGCGCGCGGCACGCACCGTGACATCGCACAGTGAACAAGTTGGCACAGCAGTCATTCATCCGTTTTCGCTTCGCTGGACGAAAGGTACATTCGTCGCGCGGTTGAGGTTCGCGGTCGAGGTTGCAAACCGCTGGTTTTCGGTTGTGCCCGTCGTCCGAGCGAAGCGCGGACGGACCGGAACGAAGTGCTTACCACTTTGTTGGACTGCGAGGGGTGCAGTGCGTGCGCGCGCCAAACCGGGTCGGTCCTTTGAGGGCGACACTTAGGGGCTGGGCCAGTCAGTTGTGCGAGGGCGTTGACGTGCTGTGACTGCTGCCAGAAAAGCTGCTTTCTTTGCTTACTTTCTTTGCAGCAGCAAAGAAAGTAAGTCCCGCCCCGGACAGGGGCAGAGCTAATAGACCGCCAAGAAAGCAAGTTCCATAGAAGCGAAGCAAAATCAAACGGTGTTCAAAAAGCGCCAGCAAAAACCTCACCGTCCGATGGACCCCGCCGAAGGGGGATAAGTAACGATCCCCCAGGCCAATGGCAGGTCCCCGATCTGCTTGATCGTCTGATAGTTCTCGGCATCGAGCACATAAACCGCATTCGACCTCCCGCAGGCGAGCAGCAGTTTCCCCCCGTCCGGCGTAAAGCTGAAGTGCCAGCACCGCTGCCCCACCGGAACATCGCTCACATGCTCATAAGTCTTGCCATCGAACACCTGCAAGGTCTTGTCCCGCGATGCGGCCACAAAGAGCCGCTTACCGTTCGGCCCGAACGCAATCCCATACGGCCCCGTCTTCGTATCGACGGTCTTCACCGTCTTCAGACTGCGCCCGTCGAGCACGACGAACTTGTTGGCGTTCTCCAGCGTGACGACATACTGCTTGCCATCCGGCGAAGCCTTGATCCCGCGCGGCCGCGACCCCTTCGCAAGCTTCACGGTGCGGACGGGCTTGCCCGTCCCCACGCGATACACCGACACCGTATCGTCGCCCTCGTTGGTCACGAGAATCTCCTTGCCATCCGGCGAAAACTCGACGCCCTCCGTCTCATGCCCGCTCTTCACCGAATGCACGACCTTCAGGCTCTTCAGGTCGACGATGGCAACCTCCGCCGGCGGTGAATTCTCATCTTCCTTCTCTTCCTGCGGCGGCTGTCCCGGCGGACCGCTCTCGCCCGGCTCGTAAGTCACATACGCGTAGCCCTTGAACACCCGCACGAACTCCGGATTCTGGCCGATCTTCGCGCGGCGCACGATCTGTCCCGTCGACGTATCGATCTCCGAGAGATCGCCCGTCGCCTTGTTCGCGACGTAGAGCCGCGTGCCGTCCGCATTCAGGCTCAGGCCGCGCGGACCGTCCTTGCCGAGCGAGATGGTCTTCGTGAGCGTCATCTGGTCGAGGTCGATCACGCCGACACCCGCCGTCTCGCTCGTCACGTAGGCCACCGGCGCGGCAGCGTGGGCGGCGTTGAAGGCGCTTGCGGCAAGCGTCGTCGCGGAAAGCAGCACGAGGCGCGCCGCCTTGTATCTGTCTTGCATGTTCGTCTCCGGCGTATTGTTCTTTGCCGCGCACAGGCAATGCCGCCACGATGCGCGAGCCCCGATAGCCAAGTTAGCCCATCAGGCGTTCGCTTGACAATGGCAGATGGCGGGAGATTTTCCCGAATTCGGCTGCGAGCGGCCGGAGTCAGCGTGTCGCGTCGGCGTCGGCGGCAAGCAGATCGACGAGCGATTTCACGCCGCGTCGCCAGGACTGGTCGGTATTGCCGCGAATGTCGACGGAGCGCTGGAACACCGCCTTGCCCGTCGCGACATCCTCCACGCGCAGGTTGATGTTGAGGATCAGGTTGCTGATCTTCTGCACCCAGCAGACGCCCACGCGCTCGACGCCAAGCGTGCGCCCCACTTCCAGCTCGCAGCCGTTGCACGCGTTGAGATCCTGCGATGCCTGCAGGCTCGCGATCAGATTCCCGGCAGGCGCGTTGTCGGCGACATGAAAGAGATCGCGCGAGCGCAACTGGTCGCGCAGTTCGTTGCTGATCATGCCGAGCCGCGCGTTCTGAATGCGCGTGAGTTCGGCATCGTTGTAGGCGGCGTTGTCGTCGATCAGCGCGCAGTCGACGACCGCAATCGATCTGGGCGCGGCCTGCGACGGCGAAGCGAGCATGCAGAGGCACGCGGCAATGGTGCAGGCGATGGTCTGCCGGGTCATGGGTTCTCCTTTTCCAGACGACTGTGCGTGGGATCGAAGTTAAATCAACGCTGGCAGTAATTCAACGCGCATGCGTCGCATGCGGACCAACTGCAGCGCGCCCCTTGTTCGACTGAAGCCAACACGAGCGGTATCGCACACACATGGCATGAAGGCCGCGAGCCTTATCCCTCTTCGCTTCACGCAGGCGACGACCGTTCTTCGCACGATTGGCACAGGCCTTGCAAAACACGCAGCGAGCACACGCCGTGCTTGCGTCCGACCTCAAAGAGCCCATCATGGAACGCGCACTCATCATCAAAGACCTTCCCTTTTCCGACGAAGAAGCCACCCTGGACCGCGAGCAGATGAAGCGCCTTACCGGCGGCCGGGCCGTTCAGGTGCGAGTCGACAACAACGGTGTCGGCACGGTCGACGACTGGGAGATCAACACTGCCATCTTCGAGGGCCGCATCAAGGGATCGTATCTTTGAAGCATGCGCGGCGTGCGGTGACCCTGCACCGAGTCACCGCACCGCTCACAACGCCACGCGCAATGCGTCGTCCGCAATCGCGAGCCGCGACGCCATCACCTTCACGACAAACCGGTGCCACTGCTGCGCGGTCAGCGGTTCGTCGCGCTCCAGCTGCTGCAACGCCGCGAGCGACAGCCGCCACAGCCGCGCGGGCTCGTCGGCGATCACGTCCGCGCTGCGCGGACGCTGCGAATACACCGCCATCTCGCCGACGATCGTTCCCGGTCCGAACGAGCGCAGTCGCACCGCGCGCCCGTCCGCGAGCGTCAGTGAGACTCTTACGTGCCCCCGCTCGACGAGGAATATCGCATCGCCCGGCTCGCCGTGCCGGAACAGCAGCTCGCCCGCGCCGATCTCGCGCATCTCGAGACACGCCATCAATCGTTCGAGCGCGAGCGGCGTGAAGTGATGCGCGAGGGTCGCGTGGAAATCGGCCTCGTCGGTGTGATGCTTGCCGGCGTCGGTGTCGAGCTGGCGCTCCTCGATCCATTCGAGCCCCGCATCGAGCGTGTCGAACTCGTGGATGCCGAGACTCAGCGTGCCCGTTCGCGCGAGCAGTTGCCGCGAGCGCGCGGGCAACCCCGTCAGGACGAGCAGGACGCCCCGCGCCTCGCACACCTGCTTGAGCTTCATGAAGCTGACCGACACGGAAGCATCCACGCCGTTCGTCGCACCGAAGTCGAGCACGACGTAGCGCACCGGCATCGGTGCGTTGCGGCCGAGCCGCTCGCGCACGCGATGCAGGATCGAGTTGGCGGTGCCGAAGAAGAGAAAGCCTTGCAGGCAGGTCCCGCACACCTGCGAGCCATGCTCCTTGAGGCGTTCGGCCTGCTCGATGGTGCGCTCGACGTTCGAGGTGCGCGTGCTGCCGTCGAACTCCATGCGCACGCAGCTCACGCGCCCGTAGAGCAACGCGAACGTCACGCATGCGGCAAGCACGCCCGCGACGACGCCCGCCACTACGCCATAGACAGCGATCACGCCGAGGATCAGCGGCACGAGCAGATACTCGTTCCAGTCGAGCTTGCCCCACGCGCCGACGAGCCAGTCCATCAGGAGGCGCAGCCCCATGAAAATCTGCAGGCCGACGAGCACGGGGACCGGAAAGAGCGCGACCAGATCCGGAGACACCGCGAGCACGAGAAGGCACGCGAGCGCGGCGAACACGCCGGCGACGCGGCTCGTCGCGCCGGCGCGCGCGTTGAGCATCGAGCGGTTGTAAGACTGGTAGCCGACCATGCCGCCCAGCATCCCGCTCGCGATATTCGCGAGTCCGGCCGCGCGCATCTCGCGGTTCAGGTCGACGTCCTGGCCCGTCGCGGCGCCGATCGCCGTCGAGTTCATCAGGATCGTGATCGCCGACACCGACGTCACCACGAGCGTCTCCGGCAGATGCGCGCCGATCGCGTGCCAGTCGACCTCGCCCTGCGCGAGCGAACGCGGAAGGTGCAGTTCGGGAAGCTGCAGCGCATGCATCGGCACGTGCTGAAGCAACAGGCCCATGTCGCGCGCATCGTCGATGCGGATGCCCGCCACGTGCAGCAGCACATAGAAGAGCAGAATGCCGAAGCCGAGCGTCGCCGGCAGCACGGCTGCATGCTTCCACACGCGATGAAGAATGGTCGCCAGCGCGCCGACGACGAGCGCCGGCACCCACGCGAGCCAGTGCAGGTGAATGAGCAGCGGAACCGCCTGCCAGCTCGGCGCGTGGCCAGTCAGCACGCGAAACGCGCCCGTAAGCAGCAGATAGCCCGTGCCGGCGAGAAAGCCGCCCATCACGGGATAAGGCAGGAATTGCAGCGACCGGCTGCGCTTGGACGACCCGATCGAGAAGAGGATGATGCCCGTCACGATCGAGCACAGCGCGATCGAGATCAGCACGGTTAGCAGGATGGCGGTGGGCGATCCGCCGTTCGCGCGCACGCTGCTCGCGACCCCCGCCGCCACGCCGACGAGAAACGCAGTGGCATTGCTGTCGGGGCCGCCGATATTCATGCGCATCGAGCTCGTGAGCGCGATGACGAGCGCCGTCACGACGCAACTGACGAGCGCGGTCGGCACGCCGAGTTCGGCGTAGCGCGCGAGGTCGGCGCTGAAGATCATCGTGCCGAGGCTCATCGCGTAGCACAGCATGACGAGCGTCGAGAGCGTGCCGGCCGCGAGGTCGCCGAACAGGCGCGCGATGCGCGCGTCGCTTCGATCGCTCCCGGAACCTGCGGTGGCTGGCTTCACAGCGCTCTCCCGATGCGTGTCGGCGATACGGTGCTGAACGTGCAACGGCGCTTTCGCGCCTGCGGGGATGCGGGTTTGCGCCGCAGCCGCATGGCGCGCGGTCCGCCGACGAGTATCCGCCGCGCCGCGCCGGCATGTCAATTTTCCGCGTGCGCCCGCGCATATCGTGCCCGGACGGCGCGACCTACACTGTAGAGGCAACGGGCGGTGAGGCGCATCGCCCCATTCATCTGACGAGACGGCCGGCGACCAAGGCAAAAAGGCACAGGCGATGGACATCGGTCAATGGCTCGATGCCCTCGGGCTCGGGCAATACGAACGTGCGTTCGCCGAGAACGACGTCGATCTCGCCATGCTCGCCCAACTCGACGACGCCGACCTGAAGGAGATCGGCGTGGCGTCGCTCGGGCATCGCAAGCGGCTGCTCGCCGCGATTGCCGGGCGCGCCGCCGTCGCCGCGCCGCCTGCTGCCGCACCGGCGCCCGCAGCAGGCGAGCGCCGTCAGGTCACGATCCTCTTCGCCGACCTGTGCAATTTCACGGCGCTGTCGCGCACGCTCGACGCCGAGGAACTGAGCGAGCACGTCGGCCGCTATACGGCGCTCGTCGACGACATCGTGCTCGGTCTCGGCGGCACGATCGACAAGCACATCGGCGATGCCGTGATGGCGCTCTTCGGCGCCCCGCGCGCGCACGACACCGACGCGCTGCGCGCCGCCCGCGCCGCGCTCGACATCCACGCGGCACTCGCGAATCTCTCGAAGACGGCGGCGCGGCCGCTCGTCGCGCATGTCGGCATCGCGAGCGGCGAAGTGATCGCGGGCGCGCACGACCGCGCGGGCTTTCACGACTACACCGTGATCGGCGACTCGGTGAATCTCGCCGCGCGTCTCGTCGATGCCGCCGGCCCCGGCGAGACGCTGATCGCGAGCGAGGTGCATCGCGCGCTCGGCGACGCGGTCCGCGCCGACGCCTTCGGCGAATTGCGCTTCAAGGGCATCGACGCGCCCGTGCGCGTCTGGCGCCTCACCGGCGTCACCAGCCTGGAGGGCGAGCGCTCGAACGGCAACCGTAGCCGCTTCGTCGGCCGCCATGCGGAACTGGAACAGTTTCGCGGCATCGCGCGCGCGTGCGTGACTGCCCACGCGGGTCACGCCGTCTGCGTGCGCGGCGAGGCGGGCATCGGCAAGTCGCGGCTCGTCGAAGAGATCCGGCGCTTCGGCGAACCGCTCGGCTTCGCGGTCCACCACGGGCGCGTGCTCGACTTCGGCATGGGACGCGGCCAGGACCCTGTGCGCGCGATCGTAGGCAGTCTGCTCGGGCTCGCGCCGGGCGCGGACCTCGACCAGCGGCGCGAGGCCGCCGCGCGCGTCGCAGCCGTTGGCACCATCGGCGCCGACCGGCTGATGTTCCTGCACGACCTGCTCGACCTGCCGCAGACAGGCGAATGGCGCACGCTCTACGACGCGATGGACAACGCCGCGCGCGACCGCGGCAAGCGCGCACTGGTGGCTGCGCTCATCGAAGGCGCCTGCCGTCGCGGGCCGGCGATGATCGTCGTCGAGGACCTTCACTGGGCCGATCCGCAGGTGCTCGGGTTCGTCTCGACGATGGCGGCGGCGGTCGCGAACGGGCCGGGGCTCGTCGTGATGACCTCGCGCGTCGAAGGCGATCCGCTCGACGCCGCGTGGCGCGCAGGCTGCCGCGGCACGCCATTCGCGACGATCGACCTCGGCCCGCTGCGGCGCGACGAGGCGCTCAGTCTCGCGGACGGCTTCATCGATGCGACCCAGCGCGTCGCACTCGCGTGCATCGAGCGGGCGGACGGCAATCCGCTCTTTCTCGAACAACTGCTGCGCAACGCCGAAGAGGGCCGCGGCGAAGCCGTGCCCGCGTCGATCCAGAGCCTCGTGCTCGCGCGCATGGACCGCTTGCACGCCATCGACCGGCTCGCGTTCCAGGCGGCCGCCGTGATCGGCCAGCGCTTCGGACTCGGGCTCCTGCGGCAACTGACCGACGCGCCGGACTATACGTGCGACGGGCTCGTCGCGAATGCGCTCGTGCTGCCCGAAGGCGACGGCTTCCTGTTCGCGCACGCCCTGATTCAGGAAGGCGCGTACTCGACGCTCCTGCGCGCGCGCCGCCGCGAGCTGCACCGGCGGGCGGCGGACTGGTTCGCCGCAAGCGATCCCGTGCTGCGCGCCCAGCATCTCGACCGCGCCGAGGACGCGGGCGCCCCGCGCGCCTATCTCGAAGCAGCGCTCGCACAGCGCGCCGCGTGGCTGCCCGATGCCGCGCTGCGCCTGATCGCGCGCGGCATCGAGATCGCGGGCGAGCCCGCCGACCGCCACGCGCTGACCTGCCTGCGGGGCGAACTGGAGCGCGATCTGGGCGAGATCGCTGCGTCGATCGACACGTACCGGCTGGCGGTGGCCGGCGCGCCCGACGAACCGTGCACCGCGCGCGCGCAACTCGGGCTCGCGGAAAGCCTGCGGGTGAGCGAAGGCCTGACCGAGGCGCAGGCGCTGCTCGACGCCGCGCAGCAGATCGCAGAACGTCACGGCATGGTCGCCGAACTCGCGCGTCTGCATCATCTGCGCGGCAACATCCTGTTTCCTCTCGGCCGGATCGATGGCTGTCGCGAAGAGCATCAGCGCGGACTCGCGCACGCGCGGCGCTCGGGTTCGCCCGAAGCGGAAGCACGCGCGCTCGGCGGCCTCGCCGACGCGGCCTACGCGCAGGGCCGCATGCGCACCGCCTTCGAGCACTTCAGCCAGTGCGTCGCGCTGTCCCGCGAGCACGGCCTCGGGCGTATCGAGGTCGCGAACCGGTCGATGGTGGGCTTCAGCCGCATCTACCTGAACGAGGCGCGGCTCGCCCGCGAGGACGGCGCGGCGGCCGCGCGGGCGGCGGCGCTCGTCGGCCAGCCGCGCGCCGAACTGCTCGGCGAGACGATGGGCGCGTTCGCCGCGCACGAACTCGGCGATGCCGACGCCACGCGCGAGCATCTCGACCGCGAGATGCGGCTGATCCGTCAGCTCGGCGCGCGTCGCTTCGAGGCACAGAATCTGGAGATGCGTGCGCGCCTTCTGATCGATGCGAAGGAACCCGTGCGCGCCGCCCGGTTGCTGCGCGAGGCCCTTGCGATCTGCGATGAAGTCGGCACGCAGTTCAGCGCACCGAAGGCGCTGAGCGCGCTCGCGCGCACGTCCGGCGACCCGCTCGAATGCGCGCGGATGCTGGCGCAAGGCGCCGAATTGCTGCGGCAGGGCGCGGTCGGGCACAACCATCTGTGGTTTTATCGCGATGCGATCGAGGCGTTGCTCGCGGCCGGCGATACGGCCGGTGCGTGTCGTCATGCAGAGGCGCTGGAAGCGTACGCGCGCGAAGAGCCGCTATCGTGGGCGAGCCTCTTCGCGTCACGCGGACGGGCCTTGGCCGCTGCCCGGGAAGGACACGACGACGAAGCCACACAGCAACAGCTCGCGCGCGTGCGCGGCGAGTTGGAGGAAGCGGGCCTGATGGCTTATCTGCCCGCCGTCGACGAGGCGCTCGCGGGGCATTGAACATCGCAGCGCAGAACCACGACCCGTAGCTACAAAGGACATTCGCGACGAATCATGCCACTCACCGAATACCGCTTCTCGACCGTCTGGTGCATCGACGCGAGCATCGAGCGCGTGTGGGACGTCATCCACGACGCCGCGCGCTGGCCCGACTGGTGGAAGAACGTCGAGCGCACCGTCGAACTGAAGAGCGGCGACCACGACGGCGTCGGCGCGCTGCATCACTATGTGTGGCGCGGCGTGCTGCCGTATCGTGTGGTCTTCGACATGCGCATCACCCGCGTGGAGCCGTTGAGCGCGCTCGAAGGCGAAGCGAGCGGCACGGTCGAAGGCACCGGCTGCTGGCGATTCAGCGCGCTCGGCGAAGGAACGCAGGTCCGCTACGACTGGCACGTGCGCACCACACGCGCCTGGATGAACCTGCTCGCGCCGCTCGCGCGTCCGGTCTTTCGCTGGAACCACGACGCGATCATGCGCGAAGGCGGTCATGCGCTCGCGCGACGCCTGAATGCGCGGCTGATCCGCATCGAACAGTGGTAGCCGGCTTTCGGCCGCACCGTTCGATGGATTCGAACCGTCAACTGGAGTAACGTTGGACCGGAGCGGCCCGGCATCTCGCCGCTCGTCCGGAATGCGTTCGACACACACGTTCGCTCCGCAAATTTCGGCAACAAGGAGGCGCTCATGCCCGACGAACCTGCTCAATGGCACGTGTTTGAATACGAAGGCTTCGAAATCCATGTGCTGCCGCAGCTGAAAATGGCACCGGAGCACGCGCCGCCGCGCACGATCGAGCGCTACGTGTATATCGGCCACGTGTGCCGGCACGGAGCGAATGCGAATGCGCCCGGCGAAGCCGTGCATTTCCACGCCGACGGCAACGACGAGTTCAAGTCCGCCGACGACGCCGTCGACGACGCGCGGCACGTGGGCAAGACCATCATCGACGGCACGCATCCGGATCTTTCCGTGTTGCCGCTCGTGTCGCAGCACCATCATCACTGACGACCCCGACGACCGCCGACGATGAACCAGCTGACCGAGCCGAGCTTCGAAAGCCTGAGCGCCATCACGCTCGTCACCCGCGACATGCAGCGCGCGGTGCGCTTCTACCAGACGCTCGGCTTCCCGCTTCTGTACGGCGGCCCGCAGGAAGCCTTCACGTCGTTCGCGATCGGCGGATCGTTCCTCAACCTGATCGCGGAGGCGCACGAGCCCGTCAGCGGCTGGGGACGCGTCATCATCTATGTGTCCGACGTGGACGCGCTCTATAGGAAGCTGATGGCGGCGGGAATCAAGCCTTCGTTCGCTCCGCGCGATGCGCCCTGGAACGAGCGCTACTTCCACGTCAGCGATCCGGACGGCCACGAACTCAGCTTCGCGCGTCCGCTCGGTTCATAGCAAACTTCCCGGGCACGAGTTTCGCTTCATCTCCGTCAAGGATCTTTCCCGCGACGTTCTCGATTCATATGAACGATGGCGCACAGACCCTCGCTGCGCCCGCGCGCACGCTGAAGGCACGCATCGAAAGAAAGTATCCGGCTGTTGCTATTTCGCCAAAAACCGCACACCGAAGCTTTCGAAGCGTAGAGTTAAAGTGCTTTCTCAAGTGTGTGGTGCGACGCGGCAGCCGGTTCGGTTACGCGATGCGCGCAGTCCGCGCAAGGCGGCAGCAACCGGTGAGACGGAGAGTGGAAATGAAAAGCACGAGTGAGCAGTCCCTGCGGTACCAGGTCGAAAAGTGGCTTGCGCCCGGGTCTACTGCGCCGGTTCACGTGATGGAATTCAGCCGTACGCGGGTCGGCCACAGGCGGTACGTGCGCGTCGAGACTTCGCAGCCCACCGGCACGCGCTCACTCTTTTTCTTTCGCCACGACGACGGCTACTGGTGCGTCTTCCCGCCCGACAGTGATCGCGCGAAGATGCATGTCGAAAGGCTCGCTGCCTGAATTGCCCGGCTAGAATTTCAGGCCGTTGAGAAACTGGAACCACAGCGCGCCCAGATGATGGGCGTGCGCAGACGACGGCTCCTTCTCCTTTTCCGTATCCTTCTCGTCTGACCGGACGGCCTCTTCCGTCACCGTCTGCGCTTCTTTCTGTTCTCCTGCCATCTGTTCCTGCCGCGAGGCATGCAGCGCAATTGCGCTGTCGGCGATATGGCCTGCGGTTTGCGCGTCGCATCGCTGGCCGAGCAGCACGCCGAAAACTACATCGCGGTTGTAGCCTTGCGTGGCAAAGTGCATCGCGAGCGCCACGCGCTCCGCATATTCCCCCTGGGCCGCCGCCTGCGCGGCCGCGCGGCGCTCGGCTTCCTCGGCCTCTTCCTGCTGCCGCTGCTCTTCCCAGCGGCGCATCTCTTCCGCGAAGATCGAATCGTAGACCTGCCGCTGCGCCGGGTCGGAAAGGATCGCGTACGCTTCCTTTATCTCCTGGAACGCAGCGCGCGCGGTGTCCTCGCTTCCGACGTTGCGATCCGGGTGACAGCGCATTGCGGCCTTGCGGTAGGCGCGTTTGATTTCTTCGTCGGAGGCGTGCTCGTCGACGCCCAGCGTTTCGTATAGCGTTGCCATCGTGCATTCGGTTCGTGTTCGGGTCGCGGACCATCGTAACATGCGAAAAGTGCAGTCTCGCGACGGGGCGACGCATGACCGCGCGTCACGGCATCCGACGCCCCGTGATGTTGCGAACGCCCTCGGCACCGAGCCGGTCGAACACGGCGCGCGCCGCCGGAAGCTGGCGGCGGATATGCAGCCTGATGTTGAGCACCGCCACCGCGAACAGCGCGACAGTCGCGACGAGATACTCGTGGCGCTCCGGCAGCACGCCGTACCACGTGTGCGCGACGACGAGCGCAATCCACACGATGGCGGGCAGATGCAGTCCCCAGTGTCGTTGCGCGAAATGCCACGCAAGGCGCCGCACCGTGCGCCTGGACGCCCGGTCGAGGCCCGCGAGCGGTGCGTGCTTGCCGTCGGATGCAGGGGGCATCGAATTCTCCAGCTTCGGTTGACCGTGCCGCCCGGGCGACACGTGATCGACACACGCCAGCGTTATGATGCCGCGCAGCCGGCTCGACCTTCAAGCGCCGCAGCCCGCTCCTATCTCGCGACGACACGATGGCACTTTCGATCGCCGACATCCGGCATCTCTTCGATACATACGGCGGCCTCGCCTACAGCGGCGAACCCGTCACGCAACTCCAGCATGCCCTGCAGACAGCGACGCTCGCGCAAGACTCGGGCGCACGCGCAGAACTCGTGACGGCGTCGCTGCTGCACGACCTCGGGCATCTGCTGAACCGGCAGGGCGAGACGCCGACCGAACGCGGCATCGACGACCTGCACCAGTACTACGCCCTGCCCTTTCTGCGCCCGCTCTTTGCGGACGCAGTGCTCGAACCGATCCGCCTGCACGTCGATGCGAAGCGCTGCCTGTGCGCGATCGACCCGACGTATCGCGCGAAACTCTCCGCGGACTCGGTGCGCAGTCTCCGGTTGCAAGGCGGCGTCTTCAGCGAACACGAAGCGCAGTCATTCCTCTCGCAGCCCTATGCCGAAGACGCGCTGTCCCTGCGCCGCTGGGACGATCTCGCGAAAGACGCATCGCGTTCGACACCCACGCTCGCGCATTTCCTCGCGATCGCCGAAAGCGTCACGAAGCCAGGCGAAGCGATGCTGTCGCCCGGCTCTGCGTCGGCCGGAACGAGCAGTCACTCGCCATAAAGATCGAGCAGCTTGAGCGTCACGCCGTTGGTCCAGCCGAAGCCGTCCTGCAACGGATATTCGCCGCCACCGCCGCCACCCGTGCCCGCACCTTCGACGACATACTTCTCGACGAGCTTCTGCTGCTTCGCATAGACGTTCTTCACATCCGCGAGAAAGCGCATGCCGATCGGCTGCGACAGTTCGCTGCGTCCGTAGCGCTTCAGCCCTTCGATCGCGATCCAGTGCAGCGGCGCCCAGCCGTTGGGTGCGTCCCATTGCTGGGTCGTCGTGTAGGTCGTGGTCGCGAGGCCGCCGGGCTTGAGCAGTTGCGCCTCGACCGCGCGTGCCGTGCGGTGTGCGCGCTCGGGCCATGCCGCGCCCGCGAAGAGCGGATAGAGCGCCGCCGCCGAGACGTTGTCGCGCGGCTTCGCGAGCCGCCAGTCGTAGTCGCCGTAGTAGCCCTTGTCGTTCCACAGATACTTGTTGATGCCGACCGCCCGCTTCGCCGCGTGACCGATGAACTGCGCCACGCAGCCGAAGTCGCGCGCTTCGCCGCAGCCGCGCGCGATCGTCGTTTCGAGGTGGAACATCAGGCTGTTCAGATCGACGGGGATGATCGACGTCGTGCGGATGGTCGCGAGCGTCATGTTGTCGCCGAACCAGCGCGAACTGAAGTCCCAGCCGCTCTCGGCCGCCGCGCGCAGGTCGCGATAGACCTCGTTCGGCGCGCGGCCCGGCACCTGCTTCGCCGTCGTCACGTCTTCCAGATACGACTCGTCGCGCGGTGTGTCGGAAGCGTCCCAGTAGCGGTTGAGCACCGTATGGTCCAGCAGCATCACGACGTTGCGCGCGGCGTCGCCCGGCTTGAGTGCGCCCGCGCCCTGCATCCAGTACGCGTACTCGCGGCGCAGTTGCGGCAGATACTTTTAATAGACGCGCCCGCCTTCCTTCTGTGCGGCGAGTTCCACCATGTACGAGAAGAACGGCGGCTGCGAGCGGCTCACGTAATACGTGCGGTTGCCGTTCGGAATGTGGCCGATGGTATCGATCAGATACGCGAAGTTGTCGAGCACGTTGTCGACGAGATCCTCGCGGCCCGCTTCCTGCAAGCCGAGCATCGTGAAATAGGTGTCCCAGTAGTAGCCTTCGCGAAACCGGCCGCCCGGCACAACATAGGGCTTCGGCATCGGGATCAGCGAACTGTTGGCGGGCACGGTCGCCGCCGTCGTCTCGCGCGTGAGCCTGGGCCAGAGCCAGTCGATATGCTCGCGCAGCGTCTGGTTCGGCGGCGGCGTGATGACCTGGTCCGTCGGCGGTGTGAAGTACTGCGCGACGAACGCGGAGAGCGAGAAGCCCGGGTTGTTCTTCTGCTGCTCGTAGTACGCGACGATGGTGGCCGGGTCGGCCTTCGGTGTCGCGTCGACGAACGTCTTCTGGTCGGGATAGACCTGCGCGGTCTGCACGGCGACGAACAAATCGCCGTAGAGCACGCTCGGGGGCGGCGGCAAGGTCGCGCCGACCTGCGTATCGGCTTGCGCCTCGTACGCCACTGCTCCAAACAGTATCAGCGCGCCAAGAATGCGCGCCGCGGCTTGCCTGTGATGTTGCATCGACGGAACGACCATGTCTCCTCCTCGTAAGGGATCACGAACCGGACTGGTCTCGCTCATGGCGCGCGGCGCTCGGGCACCTCAAGGGCGCTCTCGGTGTTCGACGGCGAAGGATCGCATGAGCGCGTCGGGGTTCGCAACCTTCAAATCGGGATCGGATCGGGCACGACTCGTGCGCCGCTGCGACGCACCAGGCGCGCTATTCCAGCGTCAGCGCCTTGTGTGCCTGCGTCTGGAAATCGGTCGGCGTGACGCCCGTCTGCTTGCGAAAGTAGCGGCTGAAATACGCGATGTCGGCGAAGCCGAGTCCATGCGCGATCTGCTTGACCGACATCCCCGAGTACACGAGATCGCGCTGCGCCTCGCGCACGAGATGCTCGTTCACGATCGCAAGCGGCGAACTCCCGAGCTCCTCGCGGCAGATGCGCCCGAGTTGCGCGACGGTCGTACCGAGTTGTTCGGCATAGAACTCGACCGGCCGGTGCTCGCGAAAGTGCGCCGTCACGAGTTCTCGAAACCGCTTGATCTGTAGCAGGCGCCGCTCGGTCGTGGCGACCGCGGGCGCTGCAGCGGCCTTTTCGCCGAAGCGCGCGACATGCACGAAAAGTGCAATCAGAAGCGACATGCCCGCCGCGATATGCCCGCGGTCGTTCGCACGGAATTCGCGTTCGAGCAAACCGAACAGCGACATCAGGTCGCTTTCGGCGACGGCCTGCGCCGTCACCGGAATGACCGCCGCGCGCTGCAGCACCGGAATCAGCCCCGGCGACACGACACTCGATATCGATTCGAGCGAACGCTGCGCGGCCGTGATGACGAGCCCGTCGACGTCCGGCGAAAACACGAAGCCATGCACGGTCTGCGCAGGCAGTAACACAATGCAGGGCGGCTCGATCGGGATCCTGGTGTTCTCGATCACCACCTGCCCGCTTCCGCCGCGGATGAACAGAAACTGCAACAACGCGTCGTGACGATGCGCATCGATGTGCCAGTCGTTCGGACGGCTGCGTTCCGGAATCCATTCGAAGTTGAACGCGTCGTACCAAGGCGGCCGCGCCGATTCGCCGTACAGGCTGTAGTTAGGGATTTTCCTCATGCCGTCGCGCCTCCTCCTGCACAAATTGTCCTGTCGTCTGCGGTCTTTGTCCAATTTTTCGTGAGTCGCCGTCGATAGACTGCTTTCACATCGGAGGTCGTCTTTGCAGACCTTCAAAAACACGGACAAGGAGACAGGCATGACTCATGACTCAATACATCCTCACTGGCTCGGGCTCGAATCGCGGGTTTGCGTGGTCACGGGCGCGGCGGGCGGCATCGGACGCGCGATCGGCGAGACGCTGGCCTCGGCGGGCGCGCGGCTCGCGCTGCTCGATCGCGATGAAGCTGGCTGCAATGACGCCGCGAACGCCCTGCGCGAACGAGGCATCGAAGCGATCGCGATCGCGTGCGACATCAGCGATCCGGCGAGCGTCAATCGCGCCGCCGAGCAGGTGGAGCGCAAGCTCGGCCACGCCGACGTGCTCGTCAACAACGCGGGACTTCTGCGCGCGGGCGGGATCGAAGATATCGGGCTCGATGCCTGGAACGCGATGCTCGCGGTGAACCTCACCGGCTACATGCTCTGCTCGCAGGCGTTCGCGCGCGGCATGCTCGCGCGCGGCTCGGGCAGCATCGTGCATGTGGCCTCGGTGGCCGCGCACCACCCGCAGACCTATAGCGGCGCCTACAGCCCGAGCAAGGCGGCCATCGCGATGCTCTCGCGCCAGATCGCCGCCGAATGGGGTCCGCGTGGCGTGCGCAGCAACACCGTATGCCCCGGCATGATCCGCACGCCGCTCTCGCAGGCGTTCTACGCGCAAGGAGACGTCGAAGCCCGCCGCAGCGCGATGACCGCGAGCCGGCGCATCGGTCGTCCCGACGATATCGCGAACGTCGCCGCCTTTCTCGCGAGCGAGCGCGCCGCGTATGTGAATGGCGCGGAGATCGTCGTCGATGGCGGGCTCGAAAGCATGCTGATGGATCTCGTGCCGCGTCCCGGCTTCGAGGCGCCCGCGAAGGCCGCCTGATTTTCCGGCGCACCACTGCGCCTTCTCCACTCGAAAGGAGTATCGACATGACTACCGTCAACCGGTCGTCAGGGGATGCCTGCGACCTCGTCTGCGATCTGCTCGTGATCGGCTCGGGCGCAGGCGGCCTCTCCACCGCCATCACGGCAAAGAAGCAGGGGCTCGACGTGATCGTCGTCGAGAAGGAAGCGTTCTTCGGCGGCACGACCGCCTTCTCCGGCGGCGTGCTGTGGATTCCGGGCAACCGGCACGCGAAGGACGCCGGCATCGCCGACGATCGCGACGCCGTGCGCACCTACATGCACCACGAGACCGGCGCGCTCTACGACGAAGCGGCCGTCGAAGCGTTCCTCGATGCCGGCCCGCGCATGCTCGATTTCTTCGAGCGCGAGACCGACGTCAAATTCCTGCCGACGCTCTATCCCGACTATCACCCGGACGCGCCGGGCGGCGTAGACGTGGGCCGCTCGGTGGTCGCCGCGCCCTTCGACGCAACCGCGCTCGGTGCCGATCTCGTGCGCCTGCGTCCGCCGCTCAAGACCATCACGTTCATCGGCATGATGTTCAATTCGTCGAGCGCGGATCTCAAGCACTTCTTCAACGCGACCAAATCGCTGGCTTCGGCGTGGTATGTGGCGAAGCGCCTCGCGAGCCATCTGCGCGAACTCGCGCTCTACAAGCGCGGCGTGCAGGTGACGAGCGGCAATGCACTCGCCGCGCGGCTCGCCAAGTCGGCGCTCGATCTCGGCATTCCGATTCACACCCATACCGGCGCGAAGGAACTGATCGTCGAGAAGGGACGCGTGTGCGGTGCCGTCGTGAATGGCAACCGGGGCGAGATGCGCATTACCGCGCGACGCGCCGTCGTGCTCGCGTGCGGCGGCTTCTCGCATGACATCGCCCGGATCAAGGCAGCGTATCCGCATCTGCAACGCGGCGGCGAGCACGTCTCGCCGGTGCCGCGAGGCATCACCGGCGACGGCGCGAGGATGGCCGAGCGCGCCGGCGGCCGCGTGCCGATCCGCTATCCGCAGCCGGCCGCGTGGATGCCCGTGTCGCGCGTGCCGCTGAAGGATGGCAGCTTCGGCGTGTTCCCGCATCTGCTCGACCGCTACAAGCCGGGCATCATCGGCGTGACGCGCAACGGGCGGCGCTTCACCAACGAATCGAATTCCTATCACGACGTCGGCGCCGCGATGATCGACGCATGCAGGAACGAACGCGAGACGGCGATGTGGCTCGTCTGCGATCACGCGACGATCCGCCGCTACGGCCTCGGCTTCGCGAAGCCGGCGCCGTTGCCGCTCGGGTCGCACCTTCGCAACGGCTATCTCGTGAAGGGCCGCACGCTCGCCGAACTCGCGCGCAACGCCGGTATCGACGCCGCCGCGCTCGAAGCGACGGTGCGTGAGTACAACGCGGGCGCGCAACGCAACGAAGACGCGCAGTTCGGCCGCGGCACGACTTCGTTCAATCGCTATCTCGGCGATCCGGCGCACACGCCGAATCCATGCGTGGCGCCAGTCGGCGACGGCCCGTACTACGCGCTGAAGGTCGTGATGGGCGATCTCGGAACCTTCGACGGCATCGCGACCAACACGGCCGGACAGGTTCTCGCGAATGCCGATCCTGTCCCCGGCCTCTACGCCGTCGGCAACGACCGCGCCAGCATCATGGGCGGCAACTATCCCGGCGCCGGCATCACGCTCGGCCCGATCATGACCTTCGGTTATCTCACCGCGTTGCACATCGCGCAGAGCGGAAATGTGCATGAGAGACAGCGCGCCGAACTCAGGAGCGCAGCATGAAGTCCTTCATCGATCACCGCATCTACACGATCAAACCGCGCGGCATGGCCGAGTTCATCGATGTGTTCGACCGCCTCGCAATGCCGATCCAGCTCAAGTATCTTAGCGCGCCCGTCGGCTTCTATCAGAGCGACATCGGCGCGTTGAACCAGGTCGTGCACCTTTGGGGCTACGAGAGCATCGCGGATTACGAGCAGCGCCGCACCGCCCGCGACGCCGATCCCGAATGGCCCGCTTACCTGCACGCGTCGGCGCATCTGATCGTGGCTCAGGAGAGCCGCATCATCCGCCGCGTGGAGTTCAAAAGCCTTTCGGCCACCGTGCGATAGACGCGAACGCGCACGCACTTCATTCAGCCCCCATCTTGCATGGGACCCGAATAAGCGCATGGGATCAGAGCAAGCGCTAACTCGGTTCGACAGGAGACAACCGTTATGAACCCGCATCGCAAACTCCCGCCGCGCACGATCGACGTCCAGAGCTTCATCGACGATCAGCGCTTTTCGCTTTATCAATGGACGATCCTCGTTCTCTGCTTTCTTGTCGTCGCCGCCGATGGCTTCGATACGGCCGCGGTCGGCTTCATTGCGCCGTCGCTGATCGGCGACTGGGGCGTGAGCCGCGCCGCGCTCGGCCCCGTGATGAGCGCCGCGCTCGTCGGACTCGGCATCGGTGCGCTCGCGGCCGGCCCCGTCGCGGACCGGCTCGGACGCAAAACCGTGCTCGTGCTCTCCGTGTTCTTCTTCGGCGCGTGGAGCCTGGCTTCGGCGCATGCGGGGTCCATCGAATCGCTTACCGTGCTGCGCTTTCTCACCGGCCTCGGGCTCGGCGCGGCGATGCCGAACGCCGTCACGCTGATGTCCGAATATGCGCCCGCACGCATCCGCGCCATCGCAGTCAATGCGATGTTCTGCGGCTTCTCGGTCGGTCTGTCGCTCGGCGGGTTGTGCGCGGCGTGGATGATCCCGCATTTCGGCTGGCCGAGCGTGCTGGTCGCAGGCGGCGCCGGACCGCTCGCGCTCTCGGTGCTGCTGATCCTGTTGCTGCCCGAGTCCGCGCAGTTCATGGTCGTCAGAAAGCGGCCGGCCGAGCGCATCGCGCGCATCCTGCGGCGCATTGCAGCGGACCCGCGTCTCGTCGACTGCGTCTTCAGCTCAACCGATTCGCGCGACAGCGTCGCCGACAAATCCGCGCTCGCGCTGGTCGTCTCGCGGCCGTACCGGTTCGGCACCGCGATGCTCTGGCTCGCGTATTTCATGGGCCTGATGATCTTCTATCTGCTGACGAACTGGCTGCCCACGCTCTTCAAGGACGCGGGCTTCAGCGCCGAGCGCGCCGCGCTCACCACGTCGCTGTTTCCGCTTGGCGGCATTCTCGGCAACCTGTGTCTCGGCTGGGTGATGGACCGCTTCAACGCACGGCGCGTGAACGCATTCGCCTATGTGTTCGCGGCCGCCCTGGTGCTCACGATCGGACGCGGCATCGGCGATCAGGTCTGGCTCTCCGTCTTGATCTTCCTGACCGGCACGGCAGTGACGAGCGCGGTGACGTCGATGTCCGCGCTTGCCGCGGCGTTCTATCCGACGCGCAGCCGGGCAACCGGCGTCGCGTGGATGCTCGGCATCGGGCGCATGGGCGCCGTCGCCGGGGCGATGACCGGCGGCCTCATGATGAGCATGGGGCTGCAGTTCGGCGCGGTGTTCACGTTCCTCGCCGTGCCGGCTCTGGTCGCAGCGTTCGCACTGGGCGCGCTCAGCCGGCGCGATGCTTCGGGTCAACGGGCCGCGGTCGCGACGGTCACGCAGCCTACTGTGGAGTGATTGGGGCGGCCCGTTCGTGACAAAGGCCGGCCGGCGGATGCCGGTCGGCCTTTGCGTTGCCGCCTCCGAGATCAGCTGTTGTCGAGCGGCTTGCGCGATGTCTCGCGGCTCGCGAGCATCGCGATCAACGCGACGGCCGATGCGCCCACCAGATACCACGCCGGCGCGAGCTTGTTGCCGGTCGCGCCGATCAGCCAGGTCGCGACAAACGGCGCCGTCCCGCCGAAAAGCGCGTTGGCCGCGTTGAAGCAGAACGCGAAGCCGCTATAGCGCACGCGCGTCGGAAAGATCTCCGAGAGGAAGCAGGGCAGCGTCCCGTCGTTCATCGTCAGGAGCGCTCCGAACGCGATCTGGATCAGCACGATCGTCATGAAGCTCGCACCGACGAGTCCCTTGAAGAGCGGCACCGTCAACGCCGCGAAGAGGATAGAAGCGCCGATCAGCATCGTCTTGCGCCCCACGCGGTCCGACAGCGCGCCCATGATGAACACGAAGCCGATGTACGCGGTGAGCGAGATGGTGGCCGCGATGAACGATGCCGTCTCGCTGACGCCCATTTCGGTCGAGAGGTACGTCGGCATGTAGCTCAGCACGAGGTAGAACGCGACGGCGTTCAGGCACGTCACGCCGAACGCGATCAGCATCTTGCCGCGATGCATCATCAGGAGTTCCTTGGCGGGGGCGCGTGCTACCTGATGCGACGTTTCGAGCGCCTTGAAGGTAGGCGTGTCTTCCAGCCGCACGCGGATGTAGCGTCCGATCAGGCCGAACGGCGCCGCGAGCAGGAACGGCAGGCGCCAGCCGAACGAGTGGAGCTGGTCGGACGTGAGGAACGCGTGCATGACCGCGACGAAGATCGAGCCGAAGAGAAGACCGGCTGCGGTGCTCGCCGGCACGATGCTCGTGTAGATGCCGCGCTTGCCTTCCGGGGCGTATTCCGCGAGGAACGCCGACGCGCCCGCGTATTCGCCCGATGCCGAGAAGCCTTGGACAAGGCGCACGACGAGGAGCAGGATCGGCGCGAAGATGCCGACTTGCGCGTAGGTGGGCAGGAACGCGATCAGGAAGGTCGAGCACGACATGATGAGGATCGACAGCGAGAGCGCGGTGCGTCGTCCGATCTTGTCGCCGAAGTGTCCCCAGACGATGCCGCCGATCGGGCGCACGATGAACGAGATTGCGAACACGGCGTAGGCGGCAAGGAGGCCTGTTGCGGCATCGGACTTCGGGAAGAAGACGACGGCGATGATGGTTGCGAGATAGCCGTAGGACGCGTAGTCGAACCATTCGACGAAGTTGCCGATGAAGCTCGCCATGGCGGCGCGTTTGAGCAGGCGCGGGTCGGCGGTTGGGGTGGCTGTTGAGGCGGGGTTCGAGTATGCCGATGGCGCGAGGATGCCAGCGCCCGAGGCCTGGCTGGAAACCGCTTTCGTTGAGTTCATCCGTTTCTCCAAACTTGAATCGTGCGCGATTGCTGTGCCTTCGTTGTGCTTTGCGGCGAGTGTTCGCTAACGGGATTTAGTGCGGTTCATTGACGTCGCTCCTGTTCGATCGGTGGATTCGATGGAGCAAATGGTAGAAGCTCGGGGGATCGGAAAATTTTCGAAATCGACACGAGAGTGCACGAAATCGACGAAAAGGGTTTACCACTGGCGTCCCGAGCGATCTGGTTGAACACCGGGTGCTGTTGATGCGCTCGATGGAATCTGATTTGTTTGCGGTCGCTAGCGCGCCCTTGTGCGGGGCGGCATTTCATTGCCGCGCGTTAGCAAAGCGATGGTTTACGGTTGTGCCTTTCGTCCGAGCGAAGCGCGGACGAACCGGAACGCAGTGCATACCACTCTGTTGGAGTGCGAGGGGTGTCAGTGCGTGCGCGCGCGCGCCAAGCCGGGTCGGTCCTTTGAGGGCGACACTTAGGCGCTGCACCACTCAGTAATGCTAGTGCGTTGACGTGCTGTGACTGCTGCCAGAAAAGCTGCTTTCTTTGCTTACTTTCTTTGCAGCAGCAAAGAAAGTAAGTCCCGCCCCGGACAGGGGCAGAGCTAATAGACCACTAAGAAGGCAAGTTTCAAGAAAAGCGCAGAAGCGTAGACGGTGGAAACAACGACGCCCTCCAAGCGGACCGCAGCCCTAAAGCGCCCGCTGCCGCCCGGCAGCCAACGCCCCCACAGCGAGCAACGCCGCGGAATAAACGAGCCCTCGCGCGAGCCCGGCGCCATCGGAGATCAACCCGATGACCATCGGCCCGACGATCTGCCCGAACGCGAACACGATGGTGAAAGCGCTGATCCCCTGGGCCCAGCGCGCCGCCGGCAGGTTGTGCCGAACGAATGCCGTCGTCGATGCGACGGCCGACAGGAAGGTCGCCCCGAAGAGAACGCCAGATAAAAACGCGACGACTGTCGAGCCAAAAACCACGGGCATGATGGTAGCCAGCGCGAGCAATCCGTTGAGCGTGGCAAGCGCCTGCCCGCCGTGCATGCGGTCGAGGAGTCGGGACCACAGCCGCGCCGACACGACCGTCGCAAGTCCGAGCAGCACATAGAAAGCGGTCACGGCAGAAGCGCTCATGCCGTCGTTGCGCAGCATCGCGATGATGAACGTCATGTAGCCGATATAGCCGACGCCAAAGAAGAAATAGCCCCCGAGCATGCGAGAGAAACTCGGCCAGCGAGGCGCATCGGCAGGTGCCTGAGGAGCGCCCCGCCCCGCAGCCTGCGCGATATCGCCGGACTCGATACGCCGCGCCGCGCCGGCCGCGAACACCGACAACACCGCGCACGCAAGAGCAAGCGCGAACCACGCGAGTTGCCAGCCATGCGCGCCGCTTCGTATGCTCGATGGCACGAGCACCGCGGAGACCACGATGCCCCACCCCGCGCCGCCGTAGTACAGGCCGAGCACGAGCCCGGCGTCACGCGGATGAGACGACGCGAGGCGCGCCGCCAGCACGCCCCCGCCGATGAAGATGAACGCGCTGCTGATGCCCGTCGCGACCCGCTGCGCGAGCAGCGCGCCGGTATCGGCGAGCACGCCGCTCACCGCCATCACGATCGCAGTGACGACACAGCCCGCAATGAACGAAACGCCCGCCGACCAGCGTCGCGAGCAAAGGGGAAAGACGAGCGCGCCCAGCAGATAGCCGAGCGCGTTGGCCGTGTTCATCGCGCCGGCCTGCGCGAAAGTCCAGCCGAGGTCGGCCTTCATCGAAGGAAGCAGGAGCGCGTAGGAAAAGCGCGTGAGTCCAAGCGCGATCGCGCTGCCAAGCGACAGGCACACGGCGAGCGCCAGCGTCTCTCCGCGAGAACGCGCCCCGCGATCCGACGATGTCCATTTCGATTCGTGTCGTTGCGCGGTGCTGCCGGTGTCGTCGGTCATCGGTTCTTGTGGTGGCGGTTGCGCCGCCGTGGCGACGGCGGATTTGTCGCCTATGGTATCGCGAGGACCCGCCGCCGTTAAGACCGTCCCGCGCTACAGGCCCGCATACACCGGATACCGCGCGCAAAGCGCCGACACCTGTTCGCGCACGCGCTGCTGAACGCGATCGTTGCCGATGTCGTCGAGCACGTCGCAGATGAGGCGCGCCGTGAGTGCCGCGTCGTCTTCCGTGAAACCGCGCGTCGTGATCGCGGGCGTGCCGATGCGAATGCCGCTCGTGACGAACGGCGACTGCGGATCGTTCGGCACCGTGTTCTTGTTGACCGTGATGTGCGCGCAGCCGAGCGCGGCGTCTGCATCCTTGCCCGTGATCCCGCGCGCAACCAGGTTCACGAGGAACAGATGATCGTCGGTGCCGCCCGACACGATGTCATAGCCGCGTTCGATGAACACCGCGACCATCGCGCGCGCATTGGCGAGCGTCGCCTTCTGATACTCGACGAATTCCGCGCCGAGTGCCTCCCTGAACGCCACCGCCTTCGCCGCGATCACATGCATGAGCGGTCCGCCCTGCGTGCCGGGAAAGACCATTGAGTTGAGCTTCTTCTCGATCTCCTCGTTCGGCTTCGCGAGAATCAGCCCGCCGCGCGGGCCGCGCAAGGTCTTGTGCGTGGTCGTCGTGACGACGTCCGCGAAAGGCAGCGGATTCGGATAAAGCCCCGCCGCGACGAGGCCCGCGACATGCGCCATGTCGACGAAGAGATATGCGCCGACGCGATCCGCGATTGTGCGAAAGTGTGCGAAGTCGAGCACGCGCGAATACGCCGAAAAGCCCGCGACGATCATCTTCGGCTTGTGTCCCACTGCCAGCCGCTCGACTTCGTCATAGTCGATGAGGCCGCTCGCCGTATCGACGCCATACTGCACCGCGCGATACACCTTGCCCGAGAACGACACCTTGGCGCCATGCGTGAGATGGCCGCCGTGCGCGAGGCTCATCCCGAGGATCGTGTCGCCGGGATTCAACAGCGCCATGTAGACGGCCGCGTTCGCCTGCGATCCGCTGTGCGGCTGAACGTTGGCGTAACCGGCGGCGAACAGGCGCCTGGCGCGCGCGATCGCAAGCGATTCCACCACGTCCACGTGCTCGCATCCGCCGTAGTAGCGCTTGCCCGGATATCCCTCCGCGTACTTGTTGGTCAGCACCGAGCCTTGCGCTTCGAGCACGCGCGGGCTCGCGTAGTTTTCCGATGCGATCAGTTCGATATGTTCTTCCTGACGCCGTCGCTCGAGGCGCATGGCGTCGGCGAGTTCCGGATCGAAGCCCGCGATGGTTTGTCCCGCTGAAAACATTGCACGTCTCCTGCTGGTTCGTCTTGCGGCACGAGGCCGCAAGACTGTTTCGTTCGACGGCTCAGGCCGCGATGATGTTCTTCCCCGGACCATAAGGGAAACCGGTGATGTTGGTCGCGTCCTTCTTGCCGATCACGAGGATGTCGTGCTCGCGATAACCGCCCGCTCCGGGCAAGCCGTGCGGCAGCATGATCATCGGCTCCATCGAGACGACCATGTTCTCTTCCAGCACGGTGTCGATGTCCTCGCGCAACTCGAGCCCCGCTTCGCGGCCGTAGTAGTGCGAGAGCACGCCGAACGAATGGCCGTAGCCGAATGTGCGGTACTTGAGCAGGCCATACTCCGCGTAGATCTTGTTCAGTTCGTGCGCGATGTCGCAGCAGCGCGCGCCCGGCTTGATGAGCTTCAGCCCCGCCTCGTGCACTTCGACGTTGATCTTCCAGAGACGCAGATGCTCGTCGGAACAATGATCGAAGAACATCGTGCGCTCGAGCGCCGTGTAGTAGCCCGCGATCATCGAGAAGCAGTTCAGGCTCAGGATGTCGCCCTTCTGTACCTTGCGCGTCGTCACTGGGTTGTGCGCGCCATCGGTGTTGATGCCGGACTGGAACCAGGTCCACGTATCCATCAACTCGGAATGCGGATAGCGGCGCGCGATCTCGCGCACCATCGCCTGCGTCGATGCAAGCGCGACCTCGTGTTCGGGCACGCCTTCGTGCACGGCCGCCGCGAGCGCCGCGCCGCCGACGTCGCACACCGCCGCACCGTTCCTGATGACCTCGATCTCTTCCGCCGACTTGATCATGCGCATGCGCATCGTGTCTGCGCCGATGTCGACGAACTCTGCATCCGGCAACGCCGCCTTCAGCTTCGCCAGCACTTCGACGGGCATCTGGTCGAACTCGACGCCCACGCGTCCGCGGTTCTCGATCTCGCCTTGCACCGTGCGGAAGAAGTTGTCGCGCTGCCAGTCGGTGTAGACGACGTTGTAGTCGCCGACCGTGCGGCGCCACGGCTGGCCGCCGTCGATGTTCGCGCTGATCGAGACGACCTTCTTCGGCGTCACGACGAGTCCGTACTTGCGCCCGAACGAGCAGTACAGGAAATCGGCGTAGTAGTTGATGTTGTGATACGACGTGAACAGCACTGCATCGATGTTGCCGCGCGCCATCAGTTCGCGCAGCTTCGTCTGGCGGTTCGCGTATTCGGCATCGGAGAACGTGTGCTGGACTTTCTCGCCGTTCTCGATGCGGATCAGGTTCTCCATTTTCATTCTCTCGCTCCTGGGTAAAAGATGATTTCGATGGAGCCCATGTTAGGGATTCGGCGAATCCGAACATTTCCGGAATCGACGGCATCCTTTGCGAAATCGTCGGCGAGGGTTTTTACGGAGAAGCTGTGCGCAAGCCTAAAGCGCGCTCTGGTAGCGCCTGCGATCGGCGCTCGGAGAGATCTGGAACTGGGCCTTGTAGCGCGTGGCGAAGTGCGTGGTCGATGCGAAGCCCGTGCGCGCGCAGACTTCTTCGAGCGGCTTCGACGTGCGGTACAGCAACTGCCGCGCGCGCAGCAGACGAATCTCGATGTACGCCTGCGCGGGCGTCTTGCCGAGCCGGTCGCTGAACCAGCGTTCGAGTTGCCGCTGCGATACCTGAAGATAGGCCGCGATCTCCGCGACCGGAATCGCCTCTTCGACGTTGTTCTCCATGTACTGCAGCGCTTCTTCGAGCTTGGCGTGCTCGGCGCCCATGTACTGGCGCAGCGACGTGCGTTGCCTTTGCTCGTGGCTGCGCCTCTCCGCGACGAGCAGTTCGAGCACGCGCGCCGCGAGCGACCGGCTGCCCGGCACCGCGCCGAGCAGATGCACCATCAGGTCGAGCGGCGCGATGCCGCCGCTGCACGTATAGCGATCGCGATCGACTTCATACAGGCGGTTCGACACCGTCAGGCGCGGAAACTGCTCGACGAGTGCGTCCTGGTCTTCCCAGTGGATCGTGCAGCGATAACCGTTGAGCAGGCCCGCGCGCGCGAGAAAGTAGCTGCCCGTGTCGAGTCCGCCGAGCGCCACGCCATGGCGCGCCTGCAGGCGAAGCCAGTCGAGCACGGCACCGATGCCCTTCTTCGGAATCGGGTTCGGGCCGACGACAAACACTGCGTCGAACTTGCCGCCGTCGGCCATCGCCGTATCGGGCACGACGCGGATACCGTCGCTCGAACGCACGGGCTCGTGAGCCACGCCGATCAGTTCGTACTCGTAGACCTTGCGCCCGACGATCATGTTTGCGATGCGCAACGGATCGACGGCTGCGGCGAGCGCGATCAGCGAGAAACCGTCGGGAAGCAGAAAGCCGTAGCGGGTCACGCGCAGGTCGTGCAGGCCGTCGGTCGTCGCGGGAAGGTCGGGCGCTCGGGACACGGTGCGGGTCGCGTGGATGAGTGAGGATGAAAGGTTCGTGCATTCTAGTACGGCTCGCGCCCCGTTCCAGTAGACTGGCCTTCGCCCGTCATTCGTCGATGGGCTCGACGCACTTACAAGCTCGTGAACAAGTCAGGAAACTTCCGCATTACCGCAGCCGTCGTCGCGAGTGCGCTCTTCATGCAGAACATGGACGGCACGATCGTCGCTACCGCCATCCCGTCGATGGCACGCGACCTGAACGTCGATCCCGTGCATCTGTCGAGCGCGATCACCGCATATCTCGTCGCGCTGACCGTGTTCATTCCGGCGAGCGGCTGGGTCGCGGACCGCTTCGGCGCGCGTCGCGTCTTCATGTGGGCCATCGCCACATTTACGCTGGCATCGATCGCATGTGCAGCGTCGACGAGTCTCGCGACGCTCATCGCCGCGCGCATCGTGCAGGGCCTCGGTGGCGCGATGATGGTGCCGGTCGGCCGGCTCATTCTCTTTCGCGGCGTGAAGCGCGAAGAACTGCTGCAAGCGACGACCTGGCTCACGATGCCCGCGCTGATCGGTCCGCTGCTCGGACCGCCGCTCGGGGGTTTTCTCACCGATACGCTTTCGTGGCGCAGCATCTTCTGGGTCAACGTGCCGGTCGGAATCGCGGGATTGCTGCTGACATGGCGACTCCTGCCGCCCTCGCATCCCGAACACAAGCGGCCGCCCGACGTGCGCGGGATGGTGCTGATCGGCGCGTCGCTCACGCTATTCATGATCGGCATCGAAAGCGCCGGACGCGGCTTCATGCCCGGCGGCCTGCCGTGGCTCCTTCCGCGTGCGGCGCGCTGCTCTTCTGGCTCGCCGTGCGGCATTGCAAACGCGCGCAGGACCCGGCAGTCGACTTCTCGCTGCTCTCGATTCCCACCTTCCACGCCGCGACGATCGCGGGCAGCCTGTTTCGCGCGGGTGCCGGCGCGTTGCCCTTTCTCGTGCCGCTGACGCTGCAGACCGGCTTCGGCTACAGCGCATCGGCAAGCGGCCTCATCACGTTCGCGAGTGCGCTCGGCTCGTTCTGCATGCGGCCGATGACCGCGCTCGCGCTGCGCCGCTTTTCCGTGCGAACCGTGTTGTGCGCGGGGAGCGTCTCTTTCGCGGTCGTGCTCGCCGTCTGCTCGACGATGTCGCAGGCGTGGCCCGCCGCCGCGATCTTCGCGCTGCTGTTGCTCGGCGGCCTTAGCCGCTCGCTGTCGCTCGCGACGATGGGCGCGCTCGCGTTCGCCGACGTGCCGCGCCCGAAGCTCGCCGCCGCGACCTCGTTTCAGGGGACAGCGCAGCAGTTGATGAAGGCGGTCGGCGTAACCGTTGCGGCGGGCACGATTCAGGTCACGATGCTGCTGTCCGGTAGCGCGCATGCCGAGCGCTGGCAGCTCGCGTGCGGATTCCTGGTCACGGCGGCCATCGTGCTCGGCTCACTGCCGATGTTCGCGCGGCTTTCGCCGGAAGCTGGCGCCGGGATCTCGGCGCCGGGCCGCAAGGCCGCGAGCCATACGGAAACGCGGTAGCCGCTAGAGGAACGGATGCGCGGGCGCCTGAAGGCCCCTGCGCCGAACGGGGCAAAACGAGCGGTGGATGCTCACCAACCCCATGATTTGCAAGGAATTTTATTGTCTGTATAATGCCGTTTTTGCTTTCCCGTCCCATTGTCATGCGCCGTCTTCTCCTTATTTCGCTCATTTCGCTCAGCCTGACGCAAGGCGTCGCTGCGCAGGAGAACGCGCAAGTCGATCCAACCGAACAAAAAGCGAGCGAGCGCATCTCACGCGTCATTTCGCAAAAGTTCGGCGTGGCACGGGAAAAGGCCGAGCAGATTTCGGCGGCCGTAATGTCGTCGGCATCGAAATATTCGCTTCCGCCGGCGCTTCTTCTCGCGATCATCTCCATCGAATCGCGCTTCAAGGAGAAGGCCAAAGGCGCAAACGGCGCCACGGGTCTGATGCAGGTCGTGCCGGCGGCGCACAAGCGGCTCGTGCACAACGTCGATCTGACGGAGCCGGAAGCAAACATCGAGGTGGGATCGGCAATACTGCACGGCTATCTGAGGTCCGCACAAGGCGACGTGGATTCCGCGCTGAAAAGCTACGGCGGATCGAAGGCGTATGCGGAGAAGGTGAGCGTGCGCGCGAAGAGCTTTGAGCCCGTCGCCCCTTCCGTTGACGCATCGACGGACAGCACGCCTCCCGACTAAAGCCTTAGTCGACACCAACGCGTGATGTGTTGCACCGCGCACCCGATCCAGATCGATGCCGCTTTGACCCGGCGATGGATAGTAAAGGCGCGCGCATTTCTACTCTACAAGCGCCAAGGCGCTAAGCTAAGGCCTTAGTAGCCCTTCTGCATGCCGCCGGAAGTGCCACTCGTTCCGTTCGAGTTCATCCCGCCGCTCGAATTGGGCGCCTTCCTTTGCATGGTTCCCGACGACGAATCGTTGCCCATGCCGTTCCCCATCCCGCTCTTCGCCGATCCCGTGCCGCTCGTGCCATCCGTCGAACCGCCCATGCCGTTGCCGTTCATGCCGGCACCGTTGTTCATCCCCGCGGCCGGAGCCCCGGTGCTGCCCGCCGTGCCGCCGGTATTCGCGCCGCCTGCTGCGCCCGTGCCGGTGCCGCCACCGCCGCCCGCCTGCGCATAGGCGCCGCCCGACAGGCCCAGCACGAGTGCGGAAATCAGAATCTTCTTCGTGGTCGCTTTCATTGCAGTCTCCAGAGTGTGCGTGTCAGGCGCGGCAACCAGGTCGGCGCAACGCCCGTACTCGCTTCTTTGCAAACGGCGTACCGCGTCGGGGCATTGTCGCTTGCCCGACGGCATCCAATGAAGAACGACTGCTTCCTTACCAGCCCGGCGCGTAAGCAGGACCGCACGGCACATAGGCGCGCCGATAGTTATCGAAGCAGTACCCGGGCGGCGGCGGCGCAGGCTGCGCATACGCCGGCTCCGCATAGACAGGTTGCGTATACACCGGCTGGGCATAGACGGGCGCCTCGTAGACCGGCGCCGCATTCGCCGCCGATCCGACGATCGCACCCAGCACCGCGCCGCCGATGAGCGCACCTACGATAGCGCCACCGTCGCCGCCTCCGTGGCCATGCGCGGACGCCTCTCCCGCCGACAAACTCCCGATCATCAACAAAGCAACTGCTGCGCGTTTCATGTTGTTCTCCAGATCCCGGTCTTCGGGATATGGAGCGGATGTTAAGCAGACCGCGAAGAAATATCTGCAGCAGTTGGTAACGGCACATTTCAGCGGAAACAATTTCGCAAGCGCGTCCGTTCTTCCCTGAAACCATGTCGTCCAAACCGACTCGTTGTCTTAGCCAATCGTCTGCAAGACATATATTCGGATTCCGTATCATTTTCCAATGATCAAGGCAGACGATCGGTAAGCGCGTTCCATGCCCTCCCACCCCGCTGGATGTTCTTACCGGACCCGCGTTTCAATTGGTCGCGACTGGTTACCCTTTGTCACCAGATCACCGTCAACGCCTGTCAAACGTTCGACGTTGATACGGGCAGCACTGACACAAGCAGTGCACATTCAAAGGAGTCTAAAACCATGAAGAAGATTGTCGCTGCTCTCGCATCCGCCATGCTGGTTACTACGGTATTCGCACAAACGGCTGCTCCGACGACGGAGACCGGCAAGGCTCAGATGAAGGCCAACAGTGAAATGAGTGAAGCGCAGGCAACGGCCAACAAGAAGAAGGCCGAAGCGCAGGGCGACGCCGCCAAGGCGCAGGCGTCGGCGAATGAAGACAAGGCATCGGCACAGGCCGACGCCGACAAGAAAGCCGCGAAGGTAGCGAAGGCGACCACGCCGGAGGAAGCCTCCGACGCTCGAGGCGACGCCGCTAAGGCGCAAACTAAGGCGAACAAGAAGAAGCACGATGCTCAGGCCAAGGCCGACAAGAAGAAGCACGAAGCCGCCAAGGACGCCAATGTGGCACAAGCAAAGGCCGACAAGGAAAAAGTCGAGGCTCAAAGCGACGCGAACAAGACGGCCGCCGATGCGAAGGTCGACGCTGCAAAGAAGTAATGGGGTGAGCGTCACCCGCATCGCGCACATCGGGCCGCTATCGCACGCGTCGCGAAGCGGCTCATGATGTGCCTCTCGGGGCGAGTCTCGCGACTCGCCCTTTTTCACGCGTCGGCGCGAATGAAGACGGCCTTTTCGAGCGAGTCGAGATCGAACGGTTTGGGCAGCAGCGTGGCGCCGCTCATGTCGTCGTCGAGTTCGGCTGCGATGCCTGCGCCATAGCCCGACGCGAACACCACGCGCAACGCCGGCTGCACGCGCTTCGCCGCGCGCGCGAGTTCGATGCCCGACATGCCGGGCATGCGCACGTCGGTGAGCAGCACGTCGAACGACTGCGCATCGAAGAGCGCGAGCGCCGCCTGCGCATTATCCGCCGCCGACACCTGCGCGCCGAGCAATTGCAGAAGCTCGCGCGTGGCATCGCGCGTATTGACATCGTCTTCGACGATCAGCACGCGCAGTGGCTCAGGCGTTTCATCACGCGGCGCGTGCTTGTCGCGGAACATCGCGCGAACCTTGCGCGCCAGCGCATCGCGCCGGTACGGCTTGCTGATCAGCGCGACGCCCGGATCGAGCCGCCCCTTGTGGACGATCACGTTCTCCGTGTAGCCCGACGTGAAGAGCACTTCGATCGACGGGATCGTTTGCTTCGCGCGCCGCGCGAGTTCGACGCTCGTCACCGGTCCGGGCATGACGACGTCGGAGAACAGCAAGTCGATTCGCGCATCGGCGGATTCGAGCATCGTCAGCGCGCTCTGCGCATCGGATGCCTGCCGCACGTGATAGCCAAGCTGCGCGAGCATGTCGACGGCGGTCGCGCGCACGTCGGGATCGTCCTCGACGACGAGAATCGTCTCCGTGCCGCCCGTGACCGGCTCGTTCGCGGTATCGAGCGCGAGCGTTTCTTCTTCCAGCGTGCACGGCAAATAGAGCGTGACCGTCGTGCCGCGCTCGATCGCGCTTTCCAGATGAATCGCGCCGCCAGTCTGCCGAAGGAAGCCGTACGCCATGCTGAGGCCGAGGCCGGTGCCGCGTCCGTCCGGCTTGGTCGTGAAGAAGGGCTCGAATGCGCGTTCGAGCACGGCGGGCGTCATGCCAGCGCCGTTGTCCGACACGGTGAGCATCACGAAATCGCCCGCCGGTATGAGTTCGTCGCCGAGCGCGCGATCCGCATCGAAATGCGCGTTCGACGCAGCGATCGCGAGCTTGCCGGCGCCGTCGATCGCGTCGCGCGCGTTGACCGCGAGATTCACGATCACGCTTTGCAGATGATTCCGGTCGGCGAGCGTGTTCCAGAGCCCGTCCGCAATCGCGATGTCGAGTTCGATGGACTCGCCGAGCGCGCGCCGCAACGTATCGGTGCTCGTGTGCAGCAGCCGGCCGACGTCGATGGCGACCGGCTCAAGCGGCTGGCGCCGCGCGAACGCGAGCAGCTGCGAGGAGATCATCGCGCCGCGTTCGACGGCTTCGTGCGCGCTTTCCAGGCGGCGCATCAGCTTCGCGTCGTCATGCGCGTGCTGCGTCGCGAGTTGCAGGTTGCCGCCGATCACTTGCAGCACGTTGTTGAAGTCGTGCGCGACGCCGCCCGTGAGCTTGCCGATCGCTTCCATCTTCTCGGATTGCGCGAGCCCCGTGTGGGTATCGCGCCTCCCCGCTTGCGTTTCCCGCTCCCGCACCGCGGCGTCGAGCGAGCGCTCCGCGACCACGCGCGGCGTCACGTCGCGCGCGACCGACACGAGCCATTGGACTTCGCCCTCCGCGTCGGGCACCGGCGACACCGTCACCTCCCAGTGCTTCAGATTGCCTCGCGCGGTCGGACAGACGGCCTCGAAGCGCGAATGACGGCCGGCAAGCGCGGCATCGGCGGCATTCTGCGCCAGTTCGCGCGCCTCGTCGGGCCATTGCGATACCCATGGCTTGCCGCGCAGCGGCGTGAAATCGTCGATTTCCTTCAGATGCAGGCCGCGCGGGTTGATCGAGTCCAGCGTGCCATCCCGCCGCAATATCTCGATGCAGTCGGTGCTGCCGTTGAGCATGCTGCGAAAGAACGCGTCGAATGCAGGGTCCGCCGGCGAGCCCGGAGACGGTCGCACGGAGGTATTGGCAGTCGGTTCGAGAACGGCGAAAGCGGCTTCGTCCGGAGTCTGGGTCGGCGAATAGCTGAGCGAGTCCGCGTCGAGACGCGCCATCGCGGGTTCGGGATTGGACGAATCGGTCATTCAACAGTCGAATCAGGGTGTGGCGGCAGACGGCGCGAAATCATTCCGACTTCGCTCCGCAGGAGTAACCGATTGTCCAAGCAAGCATTGCGCCAGCATTACAGAAAACTGTCGCGCCGCGCGCCGGCAACAGGCGCGGCGTCCGTGCGCAGCGCGGCGCCAGGCAAAAGCGGGAAAGACAATGTAAAAACGCGCCGGTGCAGCGACGGTTCTAAAGGTGCCGCGCGTCTGCCTTATGATCTGAGCAAATAATCAAAATGAGGATGGAGACTTCATGCGAACGCTCACCGACCAGCTCGCGCAATACGCCGCCTATCACCGCGACCGACGCAATGTCGCGACGCATTTCGTCGGCATTCCGATGATCGTGCTCGCGCTCGCCGCGCTGCTCTCGCGGCCGTCGTGGCCGCTCGGCGGCACGTTTGCCTTGACGCCGGCGTGGCTTCTCTTCGCCGCGGCGTCGCTCTACTACCTAGTGCTCGACGTGCCGCTCGGCATCGGCATGGGCGTGTTTGCCGCGTGCTGCGCGGCGTTCGGACAATGGGCTGCAGCCCAGCCGACGCCCTTGTGGCTCGCCATCGGAAGCGGGCTTTTCGTGGTGGGCTGGGTGCTCCAGTTCGTCGGACATATTCGCTACGAGCATCGCAAGCCCGCGTTCGTCG
The DNA here is from genome assembly GCF_001544975.2 of Caballeronia arationis. Classification (GTDB taxonomy): domain Bacteria; phylum Pseudomonadota; class Gammaproteobacteria; order Burkholderiales; family Burkholderiaceae; genus Caballeronia; species Caballeronia arationis. The sequence goes on from NZ_FCOG02000007.1 coordinate 135,987, forward strand.
ACGATATCGTCGGGCTGCTGATCGGGCCGCTCTTTGTACTGGCCGAAGCGCTGTTCGGCTTCGGCATGCGGCGGCCGTTGCGCGATGCGATCGAGGCGAAGCTCGCACGCGAGACGCACGTCTCCGACTGACGGCTGCCGCCTTTCAATCCACCTGTTCGAGCACGGCACCGCTTTCGTGTTCGGCGCTCGCGTGCTGTTCCGCGACAGGCAGCTCGCGCCGCCGCGCGCGTTCGCGTCGCACGAGACGCGCGCTGTGCACGGCGGTCAGCGCCACCGAGATCCAGATCGGCACATAGGTGCCGATCTGCTGCATCGAGAACGGCTCACCGAGCAGCAGCACCGCGACGCCCACCAGCAACACCGGCTCGACATAGCCGAGCACGCCGAAGAGCGCGATCGGCAGATAGCGGCTGGCACGCAGATAGGAACCGAGCGCGACGGTGCTCAACACGCCGAGTCCCGGCAGCAGCAGCCACAGCACCGGCCGCGCCTCGACGACGGCCAGCGAATCGCGCACGGCGAGCATCGCGAACGCGAAAGGCGCGAGCAGCATCATCTCGATGGCGAACGACACGAGCGGGTCCGCGTGGAGCTTGCGCCTGAGCATGAAGTACGGCGGATAGCCGAGCGCGACGACGAGCGTCGGCCAGGAGAACGCGTGCGTCATCACAAGTTCATGCATCACGCCGAGAGTAGCGAAGGCGACGCCCGCCCACTGGAAGCCGTCGAGCGGCTCGCGATAGTGGAAGCGCCCGATCAGCACCATCACGAGCGGCAGCAGAAAGTAGCCGAGCGAGACTTCGAGCGCGCGTCCGTGGAGCGGCGCCCACAGGAAAATCCACAGTTGCACGCCCAGGAGCGCCGCCGCCCCGCCGAACCCGGCAAGCGAAAGCGGCGATCGAGCAAGCTTTGCGAGAAGCGCGCATAGTGTCGGCCAGCGCTTCGTCAACGCAACAAGGGCGAGCGCGCCGGGCAGCGTCCACACGATGCGCCAGGCAAAGATGTCGAGGCCGTCGAGCGGCGTGAGCCATGTCGAATAGCCGGACATCAGCGCGAAAAGCGCGGACGCGGCCACCGACAGCGCGATGCCGCGCCCGAGGACAGGTTGATTCATTGCGCGTTGGTTGCCGGAAGGAAGTTGAAGGGTCGAAGGTCCGCCATTTTAAACGCTCTCTTCACACGGTCCCGCGAGGTCTTTCGCGCAGAACTGTAAGCCGTCGCTAAGTCGTGCCCGCTTCTTGCTTCAACGGATGACTTTGGCCGCCCGCCGCATCGGCAGCGCGGGCGGAAATCATCAGTCCTGCGCGGCAGCTTCACCGCTTCCGCGTTCCGCGAGCCGGCGCCCTACGGGCCGCCACTCACGTTTGTTCACCAGGCCGCGCCGCGCCGTGCGCCGGGCAAATCGCCACGATTCGCCCCGCCGGCCGGAAAAAAAAGCAGCATCGATGGAGACGTCATGATCCAGCCCGCACTATCCCCGCATTTCCCCAACGCCTTTGCCGAAGCCGTCCACGACGGACTCACGCACCATCCGCAGAAAGAACTGCCGTCGATGTATCTGTATGACGAAGTCGGTTCGGGACTCTTCGAAGTCATCACTTCGCTGCCCGAATACGGCGTCACGCGCGCCGAGGAACGCGTGCTGAAGGACCACGCCGCCGACATCGTCGCCGCGTTGCCGCAGCATGTGAAAGTCGCGGAACTCGGCAGCGGCAGCGGGCGCAAGACGCGCCGCATCCTGGAGGCGCTTTGTAAAAAGCAGCCCACGCATTACTACCCGATTGAAATTTCGCGCACCGCATTGCAGTTGTGCCATCGCGAACTCGGCGACATCGAGCGCATTTCGATCGTCGGCTACGAGCGCGATTATCTGGCCGGCCTCGCGGAAGTGAGCGCGAAGCGGCGCGAGGGCGAAGTGCTGCTCGTGCTGTTCCTCGGCAGCACGATCGGCAACTTCTCGCGGCTCGCGGCGACCAGGTTCCTGCGCTCGATTCGCGGCATGCTCAAGCCCGGCGACGCGCTGCTGCTCGGCACCGACCTGATGAAGCCGCTGCCGACGCTGATTTCCGCCTACGACGATCCGATCGGTGTCACGGCAGCGTTCAACCTGAACCTGCTCGCGCGGATCAATCGCGAACTCGGCGGCGATTTCCCGCTCGATGCGTTCGAGCACGTCGCGCGCTTCAATCCGGATGCGCGCAGCATCGAGATGCACTTGCGCGCGAAGCGCCCGCTCACGGCGCATGTGCGGGCGGCGGACCTGCGGGTCGAATTCAGGGAAGGCGAGACGATCTGGACCGAAAGCAGCCACAAGTACGCGGCTGAAGAAGTCGCGCCATTTGCCGCCGACGCGGGCTTCGATTGCGCGCATCAATGGCGCGACGACGCCTGGGGATTCGCGGAGAGCCTCCTGGTGGCGCGAGCCTGATCGCCGGCCGGGGTCAGTGCTGCTCGAAGCGCTCGAAGCGCTTTTCGATGAAGCGCTCTTCGCTGAAGAATTCGGTGACGCGGGCATGCGGCGGCCCGCGGCGCAGCCATTCGAGCATCAGGTCGACCTGGTTGGCGGGTCCCTGGACCATCGCTTCAACCGAACCGTCGTCGAGGTTGACCACCCAGCCGCGCACGCCGAGCGCGTGCGCGCGCCGGACTGTGTAGTGCCGGAAACCGACGCCCTGCACGATACCGCGCACGTGCACATAGTAGGTTTCGATTTTCGTGTCGAGATCGGGGGGCATAGTGCGTTCTCCAAGTCGTTGCGTCGCGTAGTCACGCTTTAACGCGGCATTTTAGACAAGGCGCGCAACCGCGTGCAACAGCCCCGCTGACAATCTCAACTGAGCCTGAACGGCTGCGCCGGCTCCGTGCGTCCCGTGCGCGGACGAGGCGCGCGTGGCAGCGTGACGTCGAAGGTCGTTCCGGCGTCGCTCGTCGAGCGGACCTGCACGCTGCCGCCGTGCATCATCGCGATCTCGTGCGTGATGTACAGACCGAGCCCGAGGCCGCCCGATTCCTGCTGCGAACGCCCCGAGCGAAACGGCACGAAGATCGTCGGCAGGACGTCGGCGGGGATTTCGCCCGCGTTCTGCACGCTGATCACGAGTTCGTCGGCCGCACTTCCGTCGAGCCGCACCTGGATCGCCGAGCCATCGCGGCCGTGCTGCAACGCGTTGCCGATCAGGTTCGAAAACACTTGCGAGAGCAGGTCGCCGTCGCCTTGCAGGAGCGTGTCGCCGTCGCGAAAAATGAAGATGCGCCCCTTGCCGACACGCGCCTCGTATTCGTCGACGATGTTCCGCGCGAGCGTCATCAGTTCCACCGGCCGCGGCTGCAGCGTCACGCGGCCGCCGCGCAGGCGCGCGAGATTGAGCAGCTGATCGACCATGCGCACCATGCGCATGCCGCTCGACTTGATACGCGTGCCGATGCTCGCGACGTTTTCGTCCTGCACGAAACGCGACAGATACTCCGCCGACGCGATCACGGCCGACAGCGGCGTGCGCAGATCGTGGCCGAGCACGGCCATCAGCATTTCGTTCGCATCGAGCAGTTGCTGCACGGTCGAGAGCTGGGTGGCGAGCTGCTGTTTCTGGCGTTCGAGCTGGATGAACACGTCGACCTTCGAATTGAGGATGCGCGAATCGAAGGGCTTGTAGAGGAAGTCCACCGCGCCCGCTTCGTAGCCGCGGAACGTGCGGCCCGTGTCCTGCGCGGTCGCGGTCAGGAAGATGATCGGCACGTGCGCGGTGCGCGGGCTGCCGCGCATCAGTTCGGCGAGTTCGAAGCCGTCCATGCCGGGCATGTTCACGTCGAGGATCGCGAGCGCGACTTCGTGCTTGAGCAGCAGCTCGAGCGCGGCGGGTCCGGATTCCGCCTTGAGCACCGAAACGTCCGGCCGCGCCAGCGACGCCTCCAGCGCGGTGATGTTGTTCCGGATGTCGTCGACGATCAGGACGTGGATGGGTTGCGTCATCGGTTGGCTCCAGGTCGCGTGCGCCCGACGCTGGCGGAAAGAAGCGCCGCCATGTCATCGAGCGTCATTATTTGGTTTGCTGCGCCGTTCGCGATCGCGGCGTTCGGCATGGCCGGGGCGCCCGCCGTCGCGGGGTCCTGCACCCAGCAATGGCCGCCGGCTTCGCGGATGGCGAGTGCGCCGCGCGCGCCGTCGTCGTTCGCGCCGGACAGCACGATGCCGAGCAGCGCGCCTTTATAGGCATACGCGGCCGATTCGAACAGCACGTCCACCGACGGCCGCGAAAAGCGCACGGGCGGATCGATGGACAGCGCGATCGTCCGGTCGGGCTCGACCAGCATGTGGTAGCCGGGCGGTGCCACGTAGACGGTGCCCGGTTCGATCGCGTCCTTGTCGTTCGGCTCGACCACCGTGAGCCTGCAGCGCGAGGCGAAGAGTTCCGGCAGGAGGCTCGGCAGGTCCGCGCGCATGTGCACGACGACGAGCATCGCGGCGCCAAAGCCCGCCGGCAGTTCGGGCAGCAGGCGGTTGAGCGCGTCGATGCCGCCCGCCGATGCGCCGATCACCACGGCCTCGACGGAGGCGGGATCGAAAGCGGAAGCTTCGGATGTCGGGCTCATCGCTACACCTTCTGGTAAATGCGCTCGCGGGCGTTGAACTCCGCGAAGTTCGCGGCGTGCTTGGAAAAGCGCAGGCTTTCCTTGCTGCCGAGGCCGAGAAAGCCGCGCCGCACGAGCGAATCGCTGAAGAGCCCGAGCGCGCGGTCCTGCAGCGCGCGATCGAAATAGATCAGCACGTTGCGGCACGACACCAGATGCGCTTCGAGGAACACGCTGTCCGTGGCGAGGCTGTGGTCCGCGAACACGACGCGCGACTTGAGTGTCTGCGAGAACTTCGCGGCTCCGTATGCGGCGTGATAGTAGTCCGACAGCGAGCGCTTGCCGCCTGCGGCCAGATAGTTCTGACTGAAGCGGGCCAGGCGATCGAGCGGATAGATGCCGCTTTCGGCCTGGCGCAGGGCGTCGGCGTTGATGTCGGTTGCGTAGAACACGGTGCGATCGGCGATCTTCTCTTCGGCGAAGAGCACCGCGAGCGACCACAGTTCCTCGCCGCTGCTGCAGCCCGCGACCCAGACCTTGATCGACGGATAGGTCTGCAGAATCGGTACGACTTGCTCGCGGATGGCGCGGAAGTAGTGCGGGTCGCGAAACATCTCGCTCACCTGCACCGTGAGGTACTGGAACAGGCGCGCGAAGAGCGCCGGATCGCGCAGGATGCGCTCCTGCAGTTGCGAGAGCGTGGGAATGCCGAGGTCCGCGAGAGCCTGCGTGAGGCGACGCCGCAACGAACTGACCGAGTAGTGCCGGAAATCGTGCTGATAGCGAAGGTATATGGCTTCCAGCACGAGTTTCAACTCGATGTCGAATGTGGACGAGGTCGTCGTTCCTTCGGACGGGGGGCTTTCTGACACGGGATTGATCGCTGCGTTCGGGTTGGGATTGGGTTGATTGTCCAACATCGTTTGATGCGCAGAAACATCAAACGGTGTTCAACAGATCCTCCCGAGCATCAGCGTAGCCAGACCCGGCATAGCGAAACCAGCTTGTCGACATCGATAGGTTTGGAAATATAGTCATCGGCGCCGGCCTCCAGGCACTTCTGCCGATCCGAAGGCATCGCCTTCGCGGTCAGCGCAATGATGGGCAAACGTGCATGCTCCGGCTGCTTGCGGATCTCGGTCATCGCGGTGAGGCCGTCCATTTCCGGCATCATGATATCCATCAGCACCAGATCGACATCCGGATGCCGCGCGAGCGAATCGAGCGCCTCCTGTCCGTTGCGCGCGATTTCCAGCTTCGCGCCCAGCGGTTCGATCACATGCGACAGCGCAAAAATATTGCGCACGTCGTCTTCGGCCAGAAGGATCGTGCGCCCCTCGAAGACGTCGTCGCGCTGGCGCGCCGCCCGCAGCATCCGCTGCTGCTCCGGCGGCAGGGCGCTCTCGACGCTGTGCAGGAACAGCGTCACCTCGTCGAGCAAACGCTCCGGCGACTTCGCACCCTTGATGATGATCGATTTCGAATATCGCCGCAGACGCTGCTCCTCTTCCTGCGAAAGCATCCTCCCCGTATAGACGATCACCGGCGGCGACGCGTGCTCGCCGCTCGTCGACACACGCTCCAGCAACTCGTAGCCCGAGCCGTCCGGCAGCGCCAGGTCCATCACCACGCAATCGAAGGCCGCGCGCGCCATTTCGTCGAGCGCGCCAGCAACTGTGCCCGCTTCCACGATCTCCACCGTCTCGCTCGCGAGCAGCGCGTGGATGCTCTCGCGCAGCACCGGATCGTCCTCGACGACCAGCACGCGCCGCATGCCCTGCGCCGAGCGCGCCTCCAGCTTGCGGATCGCGCCCGCGAGCGTCTCGCGCGCGCTCGGCTTGAGCGTATAGCCGATTGCGCCGAGATGCAGCGCGACGTCGGCGTGATCGGTTGAGGACACGATGTGGATCGGAATGTGGCGCGTGAGCGGATCGTGCTTCAGCCATTCGAGCACCGTCAGGCCCGACTGGTCCGGCAGGCCGACGTCGAGCAGGATGCCGCTCGGCTGCAGGTCGCGCGCGAGTTCGACGCCCTGCGTCGCCGTGGTCGCGTGCACGCAGTCGAAGTCGAGCTCGTGCGCCAGATCGTAGAGGATGTTCGCGAACGGCAGGTCGTCCTCGATCACGAGGATCACGCGGTCCGGACGCTTGAGGTTCGCGCGGTCGTCGGCGATGGGGCTCGGCGCGGGCATCGCCGGTGCGGCCACGTTCGCCGGCGGCGCCGTCCACGCCGACGCATCGCGGACCGGCGCGGCCTGAGCCTGCAGAGGCGCCATGGCCGCGAGCGCCGAGATGGACGCGGACTGCGTGACGCCGGCTGCCGGCTGCATCGAATTGCCGATCGATTCGACCTTCGCGGTCACGATGCCTTCGCGCGCCTCGATCGGCAGCGTCACGGAAAACACGCTGCCCTTGCCGACTTCGCTCGACACCTTCACCGAACCGCCCAGGAGCCGCGAGAACTCGCGCGAGATGGAAAGCCCGAGGCCGCTGCCGCCGTATTTGCGGCTCGTGGTGCCGTCGGCCTGCTGGAATGCCTGGAAGATCAGGTCCTGCTTGTCGGGCGCGATGCCGATACCCGTATCGCGCACGTCGAAGCGCAAGGCGTCATCGCCGGCCATCTCGACCGCCACCGTCACCTGCCCGCGCTCGGTGAACTTGAACGCATTCGACAGCAGATTGCGCAGCACCTGCAAGAGGCGCTGGTTGTCGGTGACGAAGTACTGCGGCACGCCCGCGCCGTGCTCGGTCACGAATTCGACGCCCTTGTTCTGCGCGACCGGCGCAAACGACTGCCTGAGCGACTGCAGGATCGAATCGACGGCGACGGGCGCGAACTGCACGTCCATCTGCCCGGCTTCCACCTTCGAAAGATCGAGGATGTCGTTGATGAGCGCGAGCAAATCGCTGTTCGACGAATGGATCGTCGCGGCGTAGCGCACCTGCTCGTCGCTCAGGTTGCCGTGCTTGTTGTCCTGCAGGAGCTTCGCGAGAATCAGCGAACTGTTGAGCGGCGTGCGCAGCTCGTGCGACATGTTCGCGAGAAACTCGGACTTGTACTGGCTCGCGCGCTTGAGCGAGAGCGCGTTCGCGGAGAGTTCCTGCTGCGCCCGCAGCAGTTCCGCCTTCTGCCGCTCCAGATGCTGCGTGTGCTCCTCAAGCTGCACGTTGGTCTGTTCGAGTTCCGCGGCCTGCGTTTCGAGCCGAGCCTGCGAGTCCATCAGCGCGCGGCCGCGCTCTTCCAGTTCCTCGTTCGATACGCGCAGTTCTTCCTGCTGAACCTGCAGTTCCTCGCTCTGACGCTGCGTTTCTTCAAGCAGCTCGACGAGCCGCGAGCGGTAGCGCGCGGAGCGCAGCGCCATGCCCATGCCTTCGGAGGCCATTTCCAGCACTTCGCGCGTGTCGTCGAAACGGTTGTCTTCGCCGAGAAAGCCCACTTCGATCACGCCCGCCAGTTCGCCATCCGCGAAGAGCGGCGCCATCACGACCTTCGACGCGCTCGCCGAGCCGAGCGCCGAACCCGCCTTGAGATAATGGCCCGACGCGTCGCGCAGTTCGAGCGCGCGCTTGTCGTCGATCATCTGCCCCGTGAGCCCGACGCCCCGCTTGATCGTGCGCGGCGCGACGTCTTCGCCCGGCAGCGCCCAGGACGCGATGCGCGTGAGCTCGTCGCCGTCGAGCCCGTAGATCACGCCGACTTTCGCATTGACGTAAGGCACGAGGGAACGCAGGATGCTCGCGCCGATCGAAGCAGGCGACTGCTCGCCGCGCATCTGCAGACCGATCTGCGCGACGCCTTGCTGGAGCCACGCGATGCGTTGTACGCTCAGCCGCGATTTGATATAGAGGTAGGCCACCGCGCCCAGCACGAGCAGCACGAAAATGCCCATCGCGCGGTTGATCGACAGCACGTCGGTGTTGGCCGCGGCACTGCTGTTCGAGAGCACATAGCCCGCGACGATCAGCACCGAAGCGGCGCTCGCGGTCGCGACCGGCACGATCGGGCGGTCGGTCCACATGCACATCACGACCGGCAGCACGTAAAACACCCAGATCGCGACGCGCATCGGCGTGAGCCAGTCGATCAGGAACACCGTGACGAGCAGGATCGAAATGGCGAAGTAGAGCCAGACGGATAGGTTTCGACTGTCTTTGGACATTGGCTGTTGGCTTTTTGTTTAGGACCGCGCGCATGGCTCGGAAGCGGCAGGCACGGACCTTAGCACGTCCCGCAAGTCCTTGTCACACCTAGGTCCGCGGGCGTTTCAACACGCACTGGAGGCCCGCACATGTTACCCGCAGACGATTCGTCGAAGGCACAAAAGAGGAAATAATGACCGATTTTTCAAGGGGCCGCGTGCTCGTCACCGGCGCGTCCGGGTTCGTCGGATCGGCGGTCGCGCGTATCGCCGTCGAACGCGGCTTCGACGTGCGCGTGCTGATGCGCACAACCAGTTCGCGGCAGAACATCGAAGCGCTCGACGCCGAAGTCGTGCTCGGCGACATGCGCGACGAAGCGTCGATGCGCGCCGCGCTAAAGGGCGTGCGCTTCCTGTTTCACGTCGCCGCCGACTACCGCATCTGGGCGCCGGACCCGGGCGAGATCGAGCGCTCGAACCTCACCGGCACCGAAGCGACGATGCGCGCGGCGCTCGCCGAGGGCGTCGAGCGGATCGTGTACACGAGCAGCGTCGCGACGCTGAAGGTGACGAGCGCGGGCGTGATCGTCGACGAGACGAAGCCCGCCGACCCGAGCCAGACCATCGGCGCGTATAAGCGCAGCAAGGTGCTTGCCGAGCGCGCCGTCGAGCGGATGGTCGCGAACGACCGGCTGCCGGCGGTGATCGTGAATCCGTCGACGCCGATCGGCCCGCGCGACGTCAAGCCGACGCCGACCGGGCGCATCATCGTCGAGGCCGCGACCGGCAAGATTCCCGCGTTCGTCGACACGGGCCTGAATCTCGTGCACGTCGACGACGTCGCGGCCGGCCATTTCCTTGCCCTCGAACGCGGGGCGATCGGCGAGCGCTACATCCTCGGCGGCGAGAACCTGCCGCTCCAGCAGATGCTCGCCGACATCGCCGCGCTGTCAGGCCGCAAGCCGCCGACGATCAGGCTGCCGCGCGGCCCGCTCTATCCGCTCGCCGTCGGCGCGGAACTGGTGGCGAAGTTCACCGGGCGCGAGCCGTTCGTGACCGTCGACGCGCTGCGCATGTCGAAGAACAAGATGTACTTCACGTCCGCGAAAGCGGAGCGCGATCTGGGCTATCGCGCGCGGCCGTACCGCGAAGGCCTGCGCGACGCGCTCGACTGGTTCCGGGCCAACGGCTATCTCACCCGCTGACGCGGGCCTCGGGCGCATCAGAACACGGTCTTGCTGTCGATGATGTCCACCTCGACCCCGATCTCCTCCGCAAGATCGACGAGCTTCTTCGTGACGCCGGGGTCGTCGCCTGCGGGGTCCTTGTCCCAGAGCAGGATCAGCGTCACGCGATCGGGGCCGAAAGCTAGCGCGTTGAACAGCATCCACACGCTGTTCCGATGCCAGACGTCATAGGGCGGCTGTTGTGCGAACCATTTGGGCAAGCCCACCTGCGGGTCGGCGTCCGGATCGAGGTCCAGCAGCACGCGGCACGTCGCGCCGAGTTCGTCGTACAAGGTGTCGAAGCGGTCGAGCCAGTCGTCGTCGGCGGGGCGCACGGCCAGATTCGTGAAGGACGCCCGTGGCCGGGCGAGATACATCCACGTCGCGACACCGCTCGCCTTGCAGGCCTCGTGGAAGAGGATGTCGCCGCCGCTGCGCCCGCTTGCCATTCCCAGTTCCACGCCGCCCGGCCGCTCGCACACGCGCTGCAATCGCTTGCCGATGGCTTGCGCCGCCGCCTGGCGCGCTTCGGGCGTGCGCGGGAAGCGCGGATTCTTCCGGCCGGCGTCGTCGACGCAATGTCCCGCGAACAGGACGATCCGGCTGCGTGCGCCGGCCGGCGCCTCGGCCTGAGCCGTATCGACCGGGGGAAACGCGGCGAGGCCCGCGGCGACGTTGTCCCTCAGCACGCCGACCGTCTGCAACAGGATGAGTTGCGCCCGTGCGGAATTGATCGCGATCGGCGACACGTCCTTGTACTTCTCGACGACCTGCCGGTACCCCAGTCCGACCTTTCTCGGATCGCTGCTCACGAGGCAGCGCAGATCGGCTGCCGTAAAAGCTCGCCAGACCGCGTTTTTCTCCTTTTCAGTCTGGTCCGCGCTTTCTAGCGCGAGCGCCACGCCTGCCTTCAGGCTATCGATCCGCTCCTTCACGCGATTGAGTTCGCGGGAGGCCATCTCGGCCGGTTCGAGGCTATCGTCGTCGGGTTGACTGAGTTCCCACTGCTGCGGATAGAGCTGCGCGAGTTCGCGCTGGATCACCCTGAGCGCAACCGCGTTGATCGCCGAGTAGTAATGGTTGCGGTCCGCCCTGAAGCCTTCCTCGTACGCGGCGAGCGAATCGGCGAAGAGCCCGGACTCCAGCGTGGATTCGGGCGGCGAAGCCTTGAGCGATTCCAGCCATTGCGCCTTCAGGTTGCTGCCGAGCAGCGCCTGCTTTTCGGCACGCAGCGAAGGCGGCAGGTCGGTGCGCGAGCGAATGCGCTCGACTGCATCGTTCGACTCGTTGAAGTTGCCGAGCTTCTGATAGATAGTGCTCAGCTTCAGGTTCGCTTCGAGGTCGGATTCGTCGTTGCGAAGAATCGCCTCCCAGGTCGCCCTCGCGCCCACGTGCCGCTGATGGTCGAACTGCTTGCGGCCAATCAGGCGCAGGCCCGCCCTCGCCCACGGAAACGAACGCGCTTCGCGGGCCAGCAGCGCGAGGTCGCCCCAGTAGAGGTCGCGCGTCCCGGTCGCAGCGTACTTGCTCGCCCGCTCGATGGCGCGATCGGCGCATTCCTTGAAGCCGACCGGCACCGCAAGGAAGTCGTCCGGCGAGGGAGCGCGAAGTTTCGGCAGGAGCTTGAAGACGGGGCTGTCCGACACCGACGAGGCCGACCCTTGGCTGATTGCCGCGACGAGTTTGTCGAGCGCCTCGGCCGGATTGCCGATCGGGTACGCCACGTAGCGGTCGGTCAGCAGGTCGAAGGGCACGGCGTCGGGCGCCAGCTCGGCAAGCTCGCCGCCGACGCCGCGCAGCAGGACCGTGATCCGGTCGCGCAACGCGTGGCGGATGCCGAGTTCGTAGTAGACGTTCGCGTTGTGCAGCGTCATGTCCGCGATGACGATGTCGGCGGTCAGGAGCAGCTCGAACATCGACTCGCGGATATTGCCGGGGCTCATGATTTCCGAGGTCGTCCGGCCTTCTATGCCGCATTGGGTCAGCGCGGCGTCGATCAGCGTCTCGCCGACATGGTCGAAGTCCATTCCCCGCTTCGTGCCGAAGGGGCGAACGATGAATGCGCGCATGTCGTACTCCTTTGCCCCGCTGACGCCCGGTGTCGGGATCGGCCGGTTCGATCGTTGCGGCGGGCGAGCGACTCGCCTCGGCAGTAATCTAGTAAAGGAATACCTGTCGTCTCAGACAATTGTTATGCGCGATGCGCCTTTGGGTGGCTGATTGTTCGTCAAAACGCGTGTGCCGCGCGGAAATCCCGTCGCTCGTTCCGCCCGCCCTGGACAAATCGCCCCCGCGCCCCGCGCACCCTCACGCAGCCCGCAGCACGAAGCGCTTCACGATCTGCTTCGCCTGAAACACGCGCCGGTCCAGAAACAACTGGCGGCGATACTTGACGACCGGCGGCAACGTCCGCCCCGCCGCATGCTCGCGATACTTGTCCGCTACACTGCGCACGCGCGCTTCCGCCTCCCGATGATCCTTGCTCGGCGTCTTCGACGCCTCGAGGCACATGTAGCGAAACGCCTTGTCGAAGATCGTCATCCAGTACGCTTCGTTCGCCGTATCTTCGTCGCTGCGTTCGAGGGCTTCTTCCGCGCACAGGCCGAGGCAGTGCACGGTGAAACTGCTCGCCCGATACGTAATGCTGTCTCGCCGGCGCCGGTAGACATAAAGCTCTTCCGGCACGCGATAAAGGCTGCGCGCCTTCGAGTAAATGCCAGGAATGACCGCAACATCCTCATACACACGGCCGGGTGGAAACGGCACGCCGTCCCAAAGTTCGCTGCGATACACGCGCGCAAACGCGAAGTTCTGGAAGACGTTCGCGAATTCCATCAGCGCGGGCATGCCGCCGGGCGTAAAGCCCTTGGCGCCCGGCGGCAGCAACTTGAGGTGATCGACGAGTTCGCCGGCGAGATTCATCACGCGGACATCGAATTCGATGATGTCAGCAGCCTGCCGCTCGACGAGGGGCAGGATGATCTCGCAGAAGTCGGGGTGCAGCAGGTCGTCGGCATCGAGATAGCCGATGTAGGGCGTCGTCACCGCCGCGATGCCGACATTGCGCGCGACGCTCAGGCCGCCATTCTTCTGCCGGATTACCTTGATGTCCTTGTCGGCATGTCGGGAACGCACTTCCTCGATGCGCTCGAAGGTCGAATCGGTGGCGCCGTCGTCGACGATGATGAGTTCGACCTCCGCCGCCCTCGGTTGCGACAGAAGCGAATCGAGAGCGGCGGTGATGAATCCCTCGACGTTATATGCCGGCACGACAACTGACATGAGCTTGGGCAATCTCGGTCTCCGGTCGACGCAGCTTCCCGTCCGGCCGCCCTTTTTCGTGCCACGTGCTTCGTGCAGGGCTGCACCAGGGAAGCATGCAGGTTGATGACCAGAAAAGGCTAACGGATCAGTATGTCGTCCATTGTGCGACTTCGCACAGACACCCCGACTTCGCGCGAGGCAAATCCGGGGCCCGACCGATTGTGCGACCGCCGCTGCGGACGGTCGGTAGTTCTGCCCTGACTACGTGTAAGGACTGCATCGGATCAACGCACTACGAGCATTTTGTCACAAGGTGTAGGGACGGCGCGGGGGTGCAGCGGGTAAAATCGCGGCCTTGGATAGCAAGGCACACGAGACGCAAGGCAATCGCATGAAACTAGAAGACCAGCTCGGCGCGCTGGAGTTGAGCCTCGATGAGCTCCTCCAGGCCGCCAACACTCCTTTCGATACCGAACCCGCCGCAGAAACCGGAGCCGCGCCACAACAGGCCGAAGCTGCCGCCGACGAAAAGCCGATGCTGAATGTGTCGCGCCCGGACCGCGACGCGATCGAAATGTCGATCGGCGGACAGTCGGTGCTGCTCAATCCCGAGGGCGTTTCGCGGCTGATCGAGGAACTCTCGAACGCGCGCGCTTCGATGACGGTGGAACAGCCCGGCGGCCTGCCGCCGGGCTGGCGTTTCGCCGCCACGCGCAATCCGACGATGGCGACGCAGAAGCAGTCGAACGGCGACCGCCTGCTCGTGCTGCGTCATACGGGCCACGGCTGGGTGCCGTTTACGTTCTCGCCCGATACGGTCATCGAGATGTACGCGATGCTGACCAAGCGCTAAGACGCGCGTTCAAGCGGACCGCCGCGAATGCGGCCGCCCGCGCGCCGCTCAGGCGGCTTTCAGGAGCCCGTGCGGATCGATGACGAACTTGCGCGGCGCACCGCCATCGAACTTCCGGTACCCTTCCGGTGCTTCATCGAGCGACACCACCGAAACGTTCACGATATCCGCGATCGGCAGCCGGTCCCACAGGATCGCCTGCATCAGGTTGCGGTTGTACTTCATCACGGGCGTCTGTCCCGTATGGAACGAATGCGACTTGGCCCAGCCGAGTCCGAAGCGAATGCTCAGGCTTCCTTTACGCGCGGCGGCGTCGGCGGCGCCCGGATCGTCGGTCACGTAAAGGCCCGGAATGCCGATCGCGCCCGCTGCGCGCGTGATTTCCATCAGCGAATTGAGCACGGTCGCCGGCGCTTCCTCGTTGTGTCCGCTGCTGCCGTGGCCATGCGCCTCGAAGCCGACGCAATCCACCGCGCAGTCCACTTCCGGTTTGCCGAGAATCTGCTCGATCTGCTCACCGAGCGTGGCGTCCATTGAGAGATCGATGGTCTCGAAGCCCATCTTGCGCGCATGCGCGAGACGCTCCTCGTTCATGTCGCCGACGATCGTGCACGCCGCGCCGAGCAGGCGCGCCGAAGCAGCCGCCGCCATCCCGACCGGTCCCGCGCCCGCGACATACACGGTCGCGCCCGGCTTGACGCCCGCCATCACGGCGCCGTGGTAGCCCGTCGGCAGGATGTCGGAGAGGCACGTCAGGTCGCGGATCTTCGACATCGCCTGCGCGTGGTCGGGAAACTTCAGCAGATTGAAGTCGGCGTACGGAACCATCACGTATTCGGCCTGCCCGCCGATCCAGCCGCCCATGTCGACATAGCCGTACGCGCCGCCCGCGCGCGACGGATTCACGTTCAGGCACACGCCGGTGTGCTGCGCCTTGCACGTCGGGCAGCGCCCGCAGGCGACGTTGAACGGCACCGAAACCAGATCGCCGATGGCGAGCGTTTCGACGTCGCGCCCGATCTCGATCACTTCGCCGGTGATCTCGTGCCCGAGCACGAGGCCGACTTCCGCCGTGGTCCGGCCGCGCACCATGTGCTGGTCGGACCCGCAGATATTGGTGCTGACCACCTTGAGAATCACGCCGTGGCCGATGTCGCGGCCACGCGGATCGACCATCTTCGGATAGTCGATCGACTGCACTTCCACCTTGCCCTGCCCTAGATACACGACGCCGCGATTGCTGCTCATTGTTCGTCTCCATGTCTCGTGGACGGCTGGCATGACTGCACGTCACGCCCCGTCTATCGAGCGTAGCGCCGCGGGCACCCTGTGAGGCACGCACAACGCGACACCGGTTTGAACGATTGCGACACGCTCAGTGGGAACCGTACGCGAGCCGATGCGCGATCCACACGACCGCGACCGCCAGCACGAGCGCGCCATAAGGCAGCAAGTCGCGCACGCCGCGCCGCCGCGACGCAGACGGTTCAAGCTCCATGTCCTCCTTCATGCGCGCGGGAAAGCGCCCCTTGTCCTGCCAGAAGTGGCGATAGGCGAACACCTGCACGATCAGCAGCATGGCGATCAGGCCGTTCCTCATCGTCCCTTCTCCCTGCAGGTCCGCGCCCGCGCCGATGAACGCGAGGTTCGCGTAGCCGCACAGCGCGCCCGCCGCGAGCAGCCACGTCGGACAGCGAAACGGCCGCGACCAGTTGCCGCGATCCATCCGGTGAATCCAGCCCGACTGCAGATTGAGGAACACGAAGATCATGTAGCAGACGTTCGAAATCGACAGGACCGTCATGTAATCGGACATCATCAGGAGGACGAGGTTGAAGCCGAGGTCGGTCCACATCGCGCGCGTGGGCGCGCCGTGCTCGTTCACATGCGAGAGAAAGCGCGGCAGCCAGCCATCGACGGACGCCTGGTACAACGTGCGCGACGAACCCATCATCGAAGTCATCACGATCAGCAGCACGGAAAGCATCAGCATCACGACGATCGCATTCGCCACCCACGCGCCGCCGCCGATCATGTGCGCCATCGCCGCGCCGACCCCGGTTCCATCGACGATGCGCGGGTCCAGCATGCCGTGCGTTCCCAGCACGCCCTGGAACGCGAGCGGCACGAGCGTCATCACGACGAGACACAACGCACCCGACCAGAAGATCGCCTTCGCGGTATCGCGCTTCGGATCGCGGAATTCGCGCGTGTAGCACACGGACGTCTCGAAGCCGTACGACGCCCAGCCCGCCATGAACATCGCGCCCATCGCCATCGTGATGCCGGTGCCGTTCCATGCGCCAAAGGTCGAGGCGCTCGCGTTGCCCGCGGCGTCGTATCCGAGCGGCAGGAGCGGAAATAGATGCGAGAGCGGCACGTCGCCAGTCACGAACGGCACGATGCCGACGACCAGAAGCGGCGTGAGCGACGCGATGCCAAGAATGCGCTGCGTCTTCGCAGCCTTGGATGCGCCGCTGTGCTGCAGCCTGAACGTGATCAAGAGGAGCGCGGCGGCCAGCAGGAACGTTGCGTTGATGCGCAGCGTCAGGCCCTGCTTCACGAAAGAGAGATCGGCGAGCTTGAGATGCCAGGTGTTGATCGCGGCATCGGCGGGAAAGAGCGCGGAGAGCGCGTAATTCGCGGCAAGACCCGTGCCGAGCGCGAGCATCGGCGACCACGCGAGCCAGTTGCACCACACCGAGACCGGCGCGAGCAGCTTGCTGTAGCGCACCCAGCCAATCGCGCCATACACCGACGCGCCGCCGGACTTGTGCGGAAAGAGCCCGGAAATCTCGGCGTAAGTGGCGCTCTGGATGAGACCCATCGATATCGACGCGATCCATATCGCCCAGGCGGGCTGGCCGATCGTCGCGCAGACGCCGCCGATGGTGAACAGCACGCCGGCCGGCACGCCGCTCGTGACCCAGAACGCATCCTTCCATGTCAGGCCGCGACGCAGCGCGCCGCTCGGTTGATCGGTGTGATGCGCAGCGTGCTCGATCATGTCGCTGCGTGCACGCAGTTCCGCTTGCTCCATCGGTCGTCTCCATTCAGGCGCGCGCCGCGCGTGGGGTGCGTGGCGTGGCAGGCAGTTCGAAGGAATGCCGCATGGGCATCGATGCATTGCCCGTGCAGCGTGCGGCAGGAGTGCCGCCGGATTCGCATTCGGTTTTCGCTTGGCGCGAAGGCCCGACGTGCCTGTCGCGGACGGCGTGCATCCGCGTGGTTGCTCTTCTCATTGGCCGAGCGCGAGGACGTCTCCTTCCCTGCGCTGACCGGTCGTTCGTTTTGGCCGAGCCGCCGCAGGTGTCCGCGGCGGTTTTTATTGATTGACCGTTCAATATAAAAACCTTAACATGGCCATCTCGAATTTGCAAAATTGTTCCGCCCGAAACCACGAAACGCGCCGGAGGACGACGTCATGCCCAAGCTTGGAATGCGCGAGATACGCCGCGCTCAGTTGATCGACGCCACGCTCCTGACCATCGACCAGGCCGGTCTCGGCGGCGCGACGCTCGCCTCGGTGGCGCAGCGCGCGAGCATTTCGACGGGCATCGTCAGCCACTATTTCGGTGACAAGGACGGCCTGCTCGAAGCCACCATGCGCCATGTGTTGCGCGACCTGTGGAACGCGACGTCGAGCCGGCGCCGCGCGGCGAAGTCCGATCCGCGCTCGAAGCTGCGCGCCGTCGTCGCGGCGAATTTCGATGCGGCGCAAGTGAGCGGCCCTGTCATGAAGACGTGGCTCGCGTTCTGGTCGGAAAGCATGCACAGGCCGCAATTGCGCCGGCTTCAGTACGTGAACACGCGGCGCCTCAATTCGAACCTGTGCGCGGAATTTTCGAAGGCGCTGCCGCGCGCCGCCGCACGGCGGGCCGCAAGCGGCCTTGCCGCGCTGATCGACGGCCTGTGGCTGCGCGGCGCACTGTCCGGCGAGCCGTTCGACACCAAAGCGGCGATGCGTCTCGCCAACGAATACATCGACCTCGTGCTCGAAGCACGCAACTGAGTCGAGCAACCGAATCCCTCTGCAAGGAGCACGCGATGCCCGCATACGAACTGCAACGCCTCTACCTCGGCGGCGCTCATGTCGACGCCACGAGCAACGAGACCTTCGACACGCTCGATCCCGCCACCGGCGAAACGCTCGCGACCGTGCAGCAGGCATCGGCGGCGGACATCGATCGCGCGGTTCAGTCCGCGCGCGAAGGCCAGCGCGTCTGGGCCGCGATGACCGCGATGCAGCGCTCGCGCATCCTGCGGCGCGCGGTCGAACTGCTTCGCGAGCGTAACGACGAACTCGCCGAACTGGAAATGCGCGACACCGGCAAGCCGATCGCGGAAACGAAGGCCGTCGATATCGTCACGGGCGCCGACGTGATCGAGTACTACGCGGGCCTTGCTACAGCGATCGAAGGCCAGCAGATTCCGCTGCGCCCCGAGTCGTTCGTCTATACGCGTCGCGAGCCGCTCGGCGTGTGCGCGGGCATCGGCGCGTGGAACTATCCGATCCAGATCGCGTGCTGGAAGTCCGCGCCAGCGCTCGCCGCCGGCAACGCGATGATCTTCAAGCCGAGCGAAGTCACACCGCTCACGGCCCTCAAGCTCGCCGAAATCTATACCGAAGCGGGCGTACCCGACGGCGTCTTCAACGTCGTGCAGGGCGACGGGCGCGTCGGCGCGATGCTCGCGGCGCACCCTGGCATCGCGAAGGTGTCGTTCACGGGTGGCGTCGAAACCGGCAAGAAGGTGATGTCGCTCGCGGGCGGATCGTCGCTCAAGGAAGTGACGATGGAACTCGGCGGCAAGTCGCCACTCGTCGTCTTCGACGACGCGAACCTCGAACGCGCCGCCGACATCGCGATGAGCGCCAACTTCTTCAGCTCGGGCCAGGTCTGCACCAACGGCACGCGCGTGTTCGTGCAACGTTCCGTGCTCGCACGATTCGAAGCGCTGATCGTCGAGCGCGTGAAGCGCATTCGCGTCGGCTCGCCTGCCGAGCCTTCCACCAACTTCGGCCCGCTCGCAAGCGCCGCGCAGTTGCAGAAGGTGCTCGGCTACAACGAAAGCGGCAAGCAGGAAGGCGCGCGTCTCATCGCGGGCGGCGCACGCATGACGGAAGGCGATTTCGCGCGCGGCCAGTTCGTCGCGCCGACCGTCTTCACCGATTGCCGCGACGACATGCGCATCGTGCGCGAAGAGATCTTCGGCCCGGTGATGAGCATCCTCGCGTTCGACGACGAAGACGAAGCCATCGCGCGCGCCAACGATACGGAATACGGCCTTGCGGCCGGCGTCGTGACGGAGAACCTGTCGCGTGCGCATCGCGTGATTCATCGTCTCGAAGCGGGCATCTGCTGGATCAACACATGGGGCGAATCGCCCGCGGAGATGCCGGTCGGCGGCTACAAGCAGTCGGGCGTGGGGCGCGAGAACGGCATCACGACGCTCGAACACTACACGCGCATCAAGTCCGTGCAGGTCGAGCTCGGCCCTTATCAACCGGTGTTCTGAAGGAGTTTCCGATGAGCGCGAACGAATACGACTACATCGTCGTCGGTGCGGGATCGGCGGGCAACGTGCTCGCCACGCGCCTGACGGAAGACGCAGACGTCACCGTGCTGCTGCTCGAAGCCGGCGGCCCCGACTATCGCTTCGACTTCCGCACGCAGATGCCGGCGGCACTCGCATATCCGCTGCAGGGACGCCGTTACAACTGGGCCTACGAAACCGACCCGGAACCGCACATGGACAACCGTCGCATGGAGTGCGGGCGCGGCAAGGGGCTTGGCGGATCGTCGCTGATCAACGGCATGTGCTATATCCGCGGCAATGCGCTCGACTACGACAACTGGGCCGAACAGAAAGGGCTGGAAGACTGGACCTATCTGGATTGCCTGCCGTATTTCCGCAAGGCGGAGACGCGCGATGTCGGTGCGAATGCGTATCACGGCGGCGACGGCCCCGTGCACGTGACGACGAGCAAGCCCGGCAACAACCCGCTCTTCGCCGCGATGGTGGAGGCGGGTGTGCAGGCGGGCTATCCGCGCACCGAAGACCTCAACGGCTATCAGCAGGAAGGCTTCGGCCCGATGGACCGCACCGTGACCGCCAGGGGCCGCCGCGCGAGCACTGCGCGCGGCTATCTGGATCGCGCGAAAACGCGGCCGAACCTCACCATCGTCACGCACGCGGTCACGGATCGCGTGCTGTTCTCGGGCAAGCGCGCCATCGGCGTCGCGTACCTGCATGGCGGCGAGCGCATCACCGCGCACGTTCGGCGCGAAGTGCTGGTGTGCAGCGGCGCGATCGCCTCGCCGCAACTGTTGCAGCGCTCGGGCGTCGGACGCTCGACGTGGCTGCGCGAGTTCGACATCCCGCTCGTGCTCGACTTGCCGGGCGTAGGTGAGAACTTGCAGGATCACCTCGAGATGTACATGCAGTACGAATGCAAGGAACCGGTGTCGCTTTATCCGGCGCTGCAATGTTGGAACCAGCCGGCAATCGGCCTTGAATGGATGCTGAACGGCACGGGAACAGGCGCGAGCAACCAGTTCGAGGCGGGCGGCTTCATCCGCACGCGCGACGACGATCCGTGGCCGAACATCCAGTATCACTTCCTGCCGGTCGCGATCAACTACAACGGCTCGAATCCGATCAGGATGCACGGCTTCCAGGCGCATGTCGGCTCGATGCGCTCGCCGAGCCGCGGACGCGTGAAGCTCAAGTCACGTGATCCGAATGCGCATCCCAGCATCCTGTTCAACTACATGTCCGACCCGCTCGACTGGCGCGAATTCCGCGACGCGATCCGCATCACGCGCGAGATCATGCGACAGCCGGCGCTCGACAAGTATCGCGGACGCGAACTGCATCCGGGCGCCGAACTCACGAGCGACGATCAGCTCGACGCCTTTGTCCGCGCGCGCGCGGAAACGGCTTTCCATCCTTCGTGCTCGTGCAAGATGGGCTACGACGACATGGCCGTCGTCGATGCCGAAGGGCGCGTGCACGGACTGGAAGCGCTGCGTGTCGTCGATGCGTCGATCATGCCGCAGATCACCACGGGCAATCTGAACGCACCGACTATCATGCTCGCCGAGAAGATCGCGGACTGCATTCGCGGACGCGAAGCGCTGGTCCGCGTCGATACGCCCTACTTCGTCGCGAATGGAGCGAAGGCGAGGAAGAAGGAGTTTGCGATAGTTTGAATGCGAAAAGAGCCGCTAACCAAGCGGCTCTTTTTTCATTCGCGCACCGGACTCAGCACGCCGTTCCCATCAGACTCTACCGCTTCCGATACGAGCGTCTCCAGCGCGAGTCCGCGTGTCTCGATGCCGAGCACCCACACCGCCGCCGCCGCGATCACGAAGCACAACGCGCCGAGCGAGAACACGCCGCCCTGCCCGAACGCGGGCAGCACGACCCCCACCACATACGGTCCGATCAGCGAACCCACGCGCCCGATCGCCGATGCGAACCCGGACCCCGTCGCGCGTGCGCCGGTGCCGTACAACTCCGGCGTGTAGGTGTAGAGCACGGCCCACATCGCGAAGAGGAAGAACTGCATCGCGAGGCCCGCGCAGATGAGGAGCGTCGGCGTTTCCGCGTGCAAGGCGGTCTGTCCGTACACGTAGGCCATCACGCCGCTGCCGACGAGCGACGCGATACAGGTCGGCTTGCGTCCCCAGCGTTCGACGAGCCACGCCGCGCAGAGAAACCCGGGCACGCCGCCGAGCGAGATCAGGACCGTGTAGAGCACCGACTTGGTCACGGCGAAGCCGGCCTGTTGCATCAGCGCACCGAGCCAGGACGTGAGGCCATAGAAGCCGAGCAGCGCGAAGAACCACAGCATCCACACCATGACGGTGCGCCGCCTGTATGCCGCGCTCCAGATCTCGCGGAACGCGCCGGTGCCTTTCGGCGCGGGCGGCTCGCTCAGCATCGCGGGCGCGGGCAGTTCGCGCAGGCCGCGCGCTTTCATCACCTTCGCTTCGACTTCAGCGAGCACCTTGTCCGCTTCGGCGAGACGTCCGCGATGTTCGAGCCAGCGCGGCGATTCCGGCACGACCCGCCGCACGATCAGCACGAACACAGCGGGGATGGCGAGCAGCGCGAACTCGGTGCGCCAGCCGAACTGCGGCAGCACGAAGTACGACACCACGCCCGACGCGATGAAGCCGAGCGGCCAGAAGCCGTCCATCAGCGCGATGAGTCGTCCGCGCGAGGCAGCGGGAACGAACTCGGAGAGGAGTGTCTGCGCGATCGGAAACTCCATGCCCATTCCGACGCCGAGCAATACGCGAAAGAAGATCAGCGATTCGACGCTGTGCGCGGTCGAACAGAGATACGACGCAAGTCCCCACAGGACCATGCTCCACTGGAACACCGGGCGGCGTCCGAAGCGATCAGCGAGCAGGCCGGCGACGGCCGCGCCGAGCACCATGCCGAAGAAGCTGGCGCTCGCGACAAGGCCGGCTGTCGCGGTAGACAAGCCGAACTCCGTCTTGATCGAACCGAGGACGAAGGTCATCGTGCCGAGGTCGACCGAGTCGAAGAAGAACGCGATGGCGATGATGATGAAGATGGTGCGGTGATAGCCCGAGAACGGCAGGCGTTCGAGGCGGGCGGCGGCGCTCGCGCGCGGCTGTACGGCAATGGACATGGCTTTTTCCTTTTTGCGGGCTGTCGCCGCGGACAAGTTGGGCCTGTTCAGTAGATGCCGACATAAAAGGGGGTTATAGAAGAAATGCGTCGTCCGGCTTGTATCCAGGCGACATCACCTGACTCGGGCCCGCGCGGCACGCGCCACCCGCGCCAGCGCCTCATGACTGAGCCGCGCGGCAACCCTGTGCACATATTCGTGATGCCGCTCCTCCAGCGGCGCCCCGAGATACTGCGCATGAAGATACCGGATCAGCGCGATCTTCCGATGCTTCAACGCAATGCTCTGTTCGAGCAAAGCCACCGCCGCACGCACATCGCGCTGTTTGCAGGCAAGCTCGGAAAGCCTCGTAGTTTCAACCCGCGTCGACAGCATGACGTGAACGCTCCCGCATCGACCACGCGTCGAAATCCGCCCGCCGCCAGTCGAGTTCGATACCCAGCCGCCGCGTGCCTTCGCGAATCTTCGGCTTGTAGAGCAACAGCGTGATCGCATCGAGCGCGGGCCATTCGTCGAACGACAGCGCCGCGATCTCCACGGCCAGCATCTCCAGCAAACGAGTATGCGGCTTGGAAGTCAGAAACGCGCTCACGCGCTCGCACCACGCCTCATAGTCGAGCAGATGCGAACACGCCTCGTCGGGCACGCCACGATAGATCAGGCTCGCATCGATCGCAACCGGCTGAGGCGCACGATGCTCATGCGCGTGAAGACCGATGCGCGTGTCCACGACCAGCTCATCGACCACGATGCGCCAGCCGCGTCCCCCCGGCGACATAGGCTCGAACGGCTTCACGACATCAGCGGCTCGGCCGCGTCGAGCATGATCTTCACGAAGTAGTCCGCGAAGCTGCGGCGCACGACCAGTTCGAACGAATCGTCGCCGGTGGGCAGGAGCGTCAGCGACGCTTTGAAGTAATGGCTCTGCGCGCATTGGCCCCGGCCGAACAGCTTCGGATGCAGGTCGAGCGGACAGCCGCGCGACAGCACTTCGCGCGTGCGCGTGCCGGCGATTTCGAGCACCGTATAGCCGCTGCCGATATCCACCGCCGACGCGAAGACGCCCTTGAACGCAGCGATCAGCTTGCCTTGCAGCGGCGCGGTCCGCGACGCGTCATGCGCCGTCGCCGAACGCACGAGCCACTCGTCGGGTCCGAGCCACAGCGCGTCGTAGCCGTTGCCTTGCGCGATCGTGTTCGGCCTTTCCGGCGGACGGCAGCCGATCACGCTTTCCACCGCGCTCATGAACGCGGCATCGCGCGTGTCGCCACGCACGATCACCAGTTCGAGAAACGGCCGCTCGGACAGACGAAACGCTTTCGATGCAGTCGCCTGATGCTTCTTCAGGAGCGCATCGGTACCGACGAGCGGCGACTCCTGCCACACACCCTGACCCGCGATGGCGCGGTCCACGACCGTCGACGAACCTCTAGTTTCATTCCACATGTTGACGTGCTCCTTCGCTGTCGTAGAACACCGAGCTGGTGATTTTTGCTGCAATCTGCTTGCCGCTCGCAAGCGGGATCGTGACCGATTCGCCGATCTTGTCGAGGCCGCCCTTCACGACGGCGAGCGCGATCGAGCGCTTCAGGATCGGGCTGTAGTAACTCGACGTGACGTGCCCGAGCATCGGCGCGGTCTCGCCCTGCAAGGGACCCGCGATGATCTGCGAGCCTTCCGGGACCACGAGAGCCGGATCGTCGGTAAGCAGGCCGACAAACTGCTTGCGCCCCGCCTTCGACGTGTCCGAACGCGTGAGCGAACGCTTGCCGAGAAAGTCCTTCGACTTCGCGACGAGCCCGCCCATGCCGAGGTCGTAAGGCGTCATCGAGCCGTCCGTATCCTGACCGACGATGATGTAACCCTTCTCCGCACGCAGCACGTGCATCGTTTCCGTGCCGTACGGCGTGATGTCGAATTCGGCGCCCGCGGCCATGATCGCTTCCCACACCGCGCGTCCGACGTTCGCCGGCACGTTCACTTCATAAGCGAGTTCGCCCGAGAAGCTGATACGCATCACGCGCGATGCCGCACCCGCGACCGTGCCTTCGCGATAGCTCATGAACGGAAAGGCGGCATTGGCGAAATCGATGTCGCGGCAGACCTTTTGCAGCACCTTGCGGCTGTTCGGACCGACGACCGCGAACGTGGCCCAGTGGTCCGTCACCGAGGCGAGACGCACGCGCATGTCGGGCCATTCCGTCTGCAGCCAGCGTTCGAGCCACGTCAGGACGCGCGCCGCGCCGCCCGTGGTGGTCGTCATCATGTAGTGCTGGTCGGCGAGGCGCACGGTCACGCCATCGTCGAAGATCATGCCGTTCTCGTCGAGCATCAGGCCGTAGCGGCACTTGCCGACTTCCAGCTTGCTCCACGGATTCGTGTAGACCCAGTTCAGGAGCTTCGCGGAGTCCGGGCCCTGGATGTCGATCTTGCCGAGCGTCGATGCATCGAGGATGCCGACGCTCTGCCGCACCGCGAGCGATTCGCGCGCGACCGCCGCGTGCATGTCTTCGCCCGCCTTCGGGTAATACCACGGACGCTTCCAGTTGCCGACGTCCTCGAACGCCGCGCCGTTCTCGACGTGCCATTCGTGGACCGCCGTCTTGCGCACCGGATCGAGGAACTCGCCGAGTTCGCGGCCCGCGAACGTGCCGAACGTGACCGGCGTGTAGTTCGGCCGGAAGGTCGTCGTGCCGGTCTCGGGAATCGTCTTGCCGAGCGCCTGCGCGAGAATCGCCATGCCGTTGATGTTGCCGAGCTTGCCCTGATCGGTGCCGAAGCCCATCGCCGTGTAGCGCTTCACGTGCTCGACCGATTCGAAGCCCTCGCGCGCGGCGAGGAAGATATCGGCGGCGGAAACGTCGTTCTGGTAGTCGATGAACTGCTTCGGACCGCGCGTCGCGAGTTCGCGTCCGCCGACGAGCCACAGCGGCTGCATCGGCGCTTCGCTGATCTCGGCGACGTGCACCGGATTCGGACGCGCGACGATGAAGCCCGCCGCGCGCGCCGCCTCGACGCCCGCATCGACCGAAAAGCGGATGCCGCGCGCCAGCGTGAATTCACCCGCACATGCGCCGACGCTGCTCTCCGCCTGCATGGCCTTGCCGGGCACGAAGCACGCCTTCTCGTCGTGCCAGTGTGCCTTGCCGCCCGACTGCGCGAACAGATGCAGCACCGGGCTCCAGCCGCCCGACATCGCGACCAGATCGCAATTCAGTTCGGCCTGTTTCGCGCCGACCGTGCCGTTCGAATACGCGGCCACGTCGACCGATGCGACCCGCAGCTTGCCATGCGCCGCCGTCACGACCGCCCCCGTCATCACCTTGACGCCGTGGCGCCGTGCGAGCGCGGGCAGCGTGCCCTTCGACTCGCCAGCGCGCGGATCGACGACCGTCACCTGCGCGCCTGCCGCCTTCAGGTCGAGCGCGCATTGATAGCCGTCGTCGTTGTTTGCGAACACGACGACATTGCGCCCCGGCAACACTGCATAGCGATGCAGGTATGTGGACACGGCGGACGCCAGCATGATGCCCGGCAGATCGTTGTTGCCGAAGACGATGGGCCGCTCGTGCGCGCCCGTCGCGAGGATCACGCGCTTTGCGCGCACCTTCCACATCAGCTCGCGCGTGCCTTTTCGCAGCGACACCGGCAGATGTTCGGTGAGCTTTTGCGTGATCGTCACGAGGTTGTGGTCCTGATAACCAAAAGCGTTACTGCGCGAGAGAATCTTGACCTCCGGCATCTTGCGCAATTCGGCTTCGATGCGTTGCACCCATTGCAGCGCGGGCTTGCCGTCGATCTCCGCGCGGCAGGACAGGAGCGAACCGCCGAGTTCCGGCTGGTCGTCGACGAGAATCACGCGCGCGCCGGACAATCCCGCCGCATGCGCCGCCGCCAGCCCTGACGGGCCGCCGCCAACCACCATCACGTCGCAATGCGCGAAGCACTTGTCGTAGCGATCCGCATCGAGATGCTCGGGCGCACGGCCGAGACCCGCCGCATCGCGGATCACTTCTTCGTACTTCGGCCAGAACTTGCGCGGCCACATGAAGGTCTTGTAGTAGAAGCCCGCGGGAATGAAGCGCGCGATCTTCTGGTTGACCGCCATGCGGTCGTTCTCGATATTCGGCTTCGCGTTCACGCTCGTTGCGACGAGTCCCTGATACAGCTCGATCTCGGTCGCGCGCGCATTCGGCACCGTGTAGGCGCCGGTTTCCAGCTGGACGACGGCGTTCGGCTCCTCGACACCCGCCGTCACGATGCCGCGCGGCCGGTGATACTTCCAGCTGCGCGCGACGAAGTGCTGCCCGTTCGCGAGCAGCGCGGACGCGAGCGTGTCGCCCTGAAAGCCCTGATAGGTGCGGCCGTTGAACGTGAAGGTCAGCGGGATTGCGCGGTTGATGCGTCCGCCCGTGGCGAGTCGGTCTTTCTGGCTCATTTCGTCGTGCCCTCGTTGCTATCCATGACGGCCAGCGGACGGTCGAACGTCTCGTAGCCCTGAATCTCGTAGCTCACCGTGTCGCGCTGCGCCTTGAACCAACGGCGGCAGCCCTGTGCGTGCATCCATTGCTCGCGATGCACGCTGCGCGGATTCTTGCGCATGAAAAGGTAGTCGCCCCATTCGCGGTCGGTGAGCTTGTCGGTGTCGAGCGGCCGTACGATGTCGGCTTCGCCGCCGCACGAGAATTCGGTTTCTGCGCGCGGTCCGCACCAGGGGCATTCGATCAGCAGCATGTGTATCTCCAGTGCGTTCGCGTCAGTGGGCCACGGCAGCGGCGCCGTGCTCGTCGATCAGATGACCGGTGTAGAAGCGGTCGAGCGAGAAGGCCGCGTTCAGCGCATGCGGCTCGTCCTTCGCGATGGTGTGCGCATAGGCCCAGCCTGAACCCGGCGTCGCCTTGAAGCCGCCCGTGCCCCAGCCGCAGTTGAAGTAGAGGCCCTTCACGTCGGTCTTGCTGATGATCGGGCAGGCGTCCGGCGACAGATCGACGATGCCGCCCCACTGGCGGTTCATGCGCACGCGCGAGAACACCGGAAACATTTCGACGATCGCTTCGAGCGTCCCTTCGATGGTCTGGAAGCTGCCGCGCTGGCCGAACCCCGTGTACTGATCGACGCCCGCGCCGATCACGAGATCGCCCTTGTCGGACTGGCTGATGTAAGCGTGCACCGCGTTCGACATCACGACCGTGTTGACCACCGGCTTGATCGGCTCGGAGACGAGCGCCTGCAGCGGATGACTTTCGAGCGGCAAGCGGATGCCCGCCATGTCCGCGAGCGTGGACGTATTGCCCGCCGCGACGATCGCGACCTTCTTCGCCTTGATGAAACCCTTCGTCGTATCGACGCCCGTCACCTGGCTGCCGTCGCGGCGGATGCCCGTGACCTGGCAGTTCTGCACGATATCGACACCCGCCTGGTCCGCGCCGCGCGCGAAGCCCCACGCGACCGCATCGTGACGCGCCACGCCGCCGCGTCGCTGGATCGACGCGCCGAGCACCGGATAGCGGCTATTCAGGTTGATGGTCGGTTCGAGTTCCTTGATCTGCGCGGGCGTGAGGAATTCGGCATCGACGCCGTTCAGCCGGTTCGCATTCACGCGGCGCTCGGTATCGCGCACGTCCTGCAGCGTATGCGCGAGATTCATCACGCCGCGCTGGCTGAACATCACGTTGTAGTTGAGGTCCTGCGAAAGCCCTTCCCACAGCTTCATCGCCTTCTCGTAGAGCGCGGCCGATTCGTCCCACAGGTAGTTCGAGCGCACGATGGTCGTGTTGCGCGCCGTATTGCCGCCGCCGATCCAGCCCTTCTCCAGCACCGCGACGTTGCGCACGCCGTGCTCCTTCGCGAGGTAATACGCGGTGGCGAGGCCGTGCCCGCCGCCGCCGACGATCACGACGTCGTATTCACGCTTGGGCTCCGGGCTCTTCCACTGGCGCTCCCAGTTCTCGTGATACGACATCCCGTTGCGCAACAGGCTGAATATCGAATAGCGGCTCATGATGTTTCCCTTTTCCTTCGTGACTTTCGTAGCAACGTTTTCAGCACTCGATGACGTTCACGGCGAGGCCACCGCGCGACGTCTCCTTGTATTTCGTCTTCATGTCTGCACCGGTCTCGCGCATCGTCTTGATGACGTTGTCGAGCGAGACGTAATGCTGGCCGTCGCCCTTCATCGCCATGCGCGCGGCGTTCAGCGCCTTGATCGCGCCCATTGCGTTGCGCTCGATGCACGGAATCTGCACGAGCCCGCCGACCGGATCGCAGGTCATGCCGAGGTTGTGCTCCATGCCGATTTCCGCGGCGTTCTCGACTTGCGTCGGCGTGCCGCCCATCACAGCGGCGAGCGCGGCGGCGGCCATCGAGCACGCAACCCCGACCTCGCCCTGGCAGCCGACTTCCGCGCCCGAGATCGACGCCGTTTCCTTGTAGATGATGCCGATCGCAGCGGCGGTCAGCAGGAACGTGACGATGCCTTCGTCGTTCGCGTTGTGCATGAACTTCACGTAGTAGTGCAGCACCGCCGGGATCACGCCCGCCGCGCCGTTGGTCGGCGCCGTGACGACGCGCCCGCCCGCCGCGTTTTCTTCGTTGACGGCCATCGCGTAGAGGTTGACCCAGTCGAGCATCGAGAGCGGATCGCGCAGCGACTCTTCCGAACGCGAGCGCAATTGCGTGCTGAGGTCAGCGGCACGGCGCTTCACCTTCATCGGGCCGGGCAATTCGCCGCGCACCTTGCAGCCGCGCTCGACGCAGGCTGCCATCGTGCGCCAGATCGCGAGCATGCCGTCGCGCACTTCCTGTTCGGTGCGCGATGCGCATTCGTTCTTCATCGTGACCTGTGCGATCGAGAGGCCGGTTTCGCGGCACACGCGCATCAGGTCGTCGCCGGTGCGAAAAGGATGCGGCACTTCTGCGCCCGCGCGCAGGCCGTTCACGCGATCGCCCTCGCGATTGATCACGAAGCCGCCGCCGACCGAGTAATACTCTTTCTCGACGAGCAACTGGCCGTTCTCGTCGAAAGCCTGAAAGCGCATGCCGTTCGGATGCACGACGCTCGAACCGGGTGCGCCCGGCATCAGCTTGCGGAAGAAGCCGATGTGCTCGCGCTCCTCGAACTTCACGACATGCTTGCCGAGCAGCGAAAGCTGCTTCGTCTCGCGGATGGCCTGAAGGCGCGGTTCGATCAGGTCAGGATCGATCAGGTTGGGCAGGTTGCCTTCGAGGCCGAGAAGGAGCGCCTTGTCGGTGCCGTGGCCCTTGCCCGTCGCGCCGAGCGAGCCGAACAGATCGACCTTGACGCGGCGCACGAACGCGAGCAGGTTGGCGTCCTCGATGTGCGACGCGAAGCGGCACGCGGCGATCATCGGACCGACAGTATGCGAACTCGACGGTCCGATGCCGATCTTGAACAGATCGAAGACGCTGACGTTCATGGCTTCCTTTGCTGGTTGCGATGCGTTGGGGTTTGCGTTTCAGTACGACGCCATTGCACCGCAGGCGAGTTTTGGCCGATAGAACAAAAACGGCAAGAGGATGGGATGGCGGCGTCAGGCGGCCCGTACAAGGCGGGCGGCGACGGATTTGCGGTGGTTATTGACGCATATGCGAAGGTGCGCAGGCGGGGGCGGGCCGCCTGCGAGGCGCTGGTCGCGCCGTGATCGACGGAGGATCAGGGGGTCCCGGTCGGGCTCTGCGGATTAAGCATGTACGGGGCGAGAACCCGGCGTATCGGGATCGACAATGCCTCCGGATGGCTTGCGAAAACCGTCTCCAGTCCGGCGATCAAGCCGCGCAGCGTATCGTGCTGGTGGCCGGACGGACCGTGCAGCACCAGCGTCTCCGCTGCGGCGACGGGACCCGTCGCGGCCAGCGCGAGCAGCAGAAAGCTGAACGGCGGCCGAAACAGCCCCGCTCCGAAATCGCGCACGAACCTTTCCACGATCTGCGCCGATGCCGCCATGAAAGGCGGCGAGGCACACAACAGGTCAAATTGCGGAGTCGTCGGTCCGGACCGAGTGTCGAATCGGCCGACATTCTCGATATCGCGGGACAAACGGACTATCGGAGCGGAGTGCGACATGATTATCGCTTTGGCACGATCGCAAAGCATCTGGACGTCCTTTTCTTCTAATTCTGGTTTCTCTCTCATTACCGGCCTCTTTGGTTGATTCACCTCGACGGGTGTTTATTTAAAGCGCGGGAATGATAATGAAGATCGCGAACGTCGTGCGGCCCGCATTGCGGTGACAAGCCATGCAAGCCGTTATATAGTCGGACCTGCAAAATTGGGTTTTGTTCGTGGACGCCTCGGGGCGTTCATCAGGTGGCCTTGTACTTTTCGAACTCAGGCAGTTGTAGGAGGTGCGAGCAAGGTTCCT
>NZ_FCOG02000287.1 GCF_001544975.2 Caballeronia arationis
TCACGCTCGCCGGCGAATCGCTGCGCAAGACGCGCAGTCGATTGACTGCGAAGCCGCAGTCCGAGTAAAAAGGCAAGGTCCCGCGTCGCTTCGCTCCGCTTGTTCGCGATGGCGTGGAATCCTTGTTCGCTTTGCCGTGGAATTACGATTCACTTTGACGTGGAATGGTTGTTCTCTTTGCGTGGAATACGCACGCCAGCAGCCGGACGGCAGCGTTGTTGTGCGGTTTAACTCATCTGACGCACGCGATCCCACACTGCTTCAGCGCATCTCGCAGAGCTATGACCGGCGGATGGGGCGGTGAGCGTCGCCGAAGCACGTCGATTCCGAGACGTGCGTCTTCTGCACCGGGCATTTCAGCTACTCGAGGAGCGCATCAATACTCCTCAGGGGCTTTGTCGGGTTGATGGGGAGGCAGCGGCAGAATGAAGTGATGAAGGGAATGAAATCGCTTTATCACGGCCACCGCTTCCCTGCCGTCGTCATCAGACGCGTGGTCCGCTGGTATTTTCGGTTCAACTTGAGCCTACGCGACATCTAGGAGTTGTTGCTCGGGCGTGGTGTCGTGGTCACATACGAAACGATCCGTTGCTGGCCACAACCGAACTTTCTTCCTCGTCATATGGGGATCTTCCACTCGCGAATCAGTTGTACCGGGAAGGCTCCATCCAGAGGTCCTCGCGCAAGTTTTGCTCGTCGGCCGTCCTTCCCTCCGCAGCGAGCGTCATGGACGCAGCGTGCCCCCGCGCTCAGATTTCCTTAATCGCGCGCAGACACCGAATGTGCCGGCGACCGCCTAGATCTCGCCTCTTAAGCGGTCGCCTCGGCTCGTTGTCAGAAACGCGTGCGCAGGTGTCGCCCCACCCCGCGAATCCGAATAGTCAGGTCAGTACACGCGCTTCCCCTAGAACCGATGACGTATGCCCGCCGTCACTTCGACCTGATTGGTGGTCGATGAAGGCG
Organism: Caballeronia arationis; assembly: GCF_001544975.2. Taxonomy (GTDB): domain Bacteria; phylum Pseudomonadota; class Gammaproteobacteria; order Burkholderiales; family Burkholderiaceae; genus Caballeronia; species Caballeronia arationis. The sequence continues at coordinate 964 of NZ_FCOG02000287.1, forward strand.
CGCTCAATCCATTGATGAACGCCACCCCCAGTGCGGTATTCTGGCTCGTGCTGACCGACTGGTAGACACTCTGCAGATATACATCCGTTCGTTTGGAAAGGTTGTAATCCGTCTGCACGCCAACCTGGTTCCAGTGCGGCGCACCGCTTCCGGCGTTGGCGCCCGCGCGTGAGTATGTGTAGGCTCCGGACACGTTCAGCGCTGGCGTCAGGTTATAACGGATATTGCCCTCGAAGTTCTGGATATGGGTGCTCAAACCGGTCTGGAATATCTCAGTCAAGTTGGTCTGCGTGTAAACGAAACCAACTACTGCCGGTCCGAACGCGTAATTCACCCCCGCTCCCCATGTCTGCTGGCGCGCAGCAGTCAGCGTCTGCCCGTCGGTCACGGCGCCGTTGGCATTGAAGTTGGCCGCCGCCTGCGAGGCCGCGCCGTTATTCAGGTGAAGGTACCCGGCGCCAAAGTTCAGGGGGCCCCAACTGTACGACGCGCCCACGCTGTACGCACGGTTGTTTGCAAAAGCCCCTGCCGCGTTGGAAAAGCCATACAGACCACCGAATCGGAATCCCGCATAGTTCGCACTCTGGTACTTGACCGAGTTGTTGATCGAGAATGAGTTGTTGTTGAGGTTATCGTTGTTGAACGGGTGCGCGAAGTGCGTGCCACCATACTCCGTGCCAGTCAGCGCCAGCGGTCCAACATAATCGATCATGCTGTCGTACTGGCGGCCCAATGTGACAGCACCAAAATCGACGCTCGACAGTCCGACAAAGGCCTGTCGACCAAACTCCCGACCGCTCTGTGAAAAGGTCCCGTTGTTCACGTTAAAACCGCTTTCCAACGTGAAGATTGCCTTCAGGCCACCCCCCAGGTCTTCCGCTCCACGCAGGCCCCAGCGGCTGCCCTCCACCGAGCCGCTCGTCATCTGCACATTGCTGCGGCCGCCTTGACTTGTGAGTTGGCTGTTCGTGTAGGTGATGCCGGCGTCGATCAGGCCGTACAGCGTGACGCTGCTCTGCGCCTGTGCGGCAGTCGCCAGCACGCCCAGGACGGCCACCGCCATAAGGTTCTTTCTCATCGAATCACTCCACTAAATTAACGGCGATTGTTTCGCAAACCAGAACTACCGTTCTCCAAGAACAAAATCGCGAAAATCTCGAGCTGTCAATCTCGCAGCATCCACACATGGGTCGGGATGCCAAAAAAGAGCAATGATTTAAATATATAACCTTTGTTTGGAAACCTCATTATTCACCGTTAATGCATGTGAGGGTTAGGTGGATAAGCTTCCTGTTGTAATGATCCGACAGATAAAAGACGCCCCACAATGATGCACATTACGACGCCCGCCGGAGACTGTCAGGATGTGAACTGGTCTCTGTATTTCGGTGTACTTTTTAAAGTAATCGATCTTCTATATGATCGAGCCCGAAAGACCCGAATTCGACGAGCCTAGCCCGCAGCTTCCTGACCTAGTGATCGAATACCTTTCCGTAAGGAACGCCAGGGCGTGTAGAGCGCGCTAGCGAATTTGAATGTTGTCACTTTGTACGGAGGACATGATGAAACACATTGGTATTGCAGTGCTTACCGGGGCCCTTGCCCTGTCGTTTAGTCACGGCGCGTGGGCGCAGGGCAACGCGCCAGCTTCCCCGGCATCCACCGAGCATTCCGACCCCTTAGTGAGAATGCACCAGCAAGTTGCTGCGGCGAATCACCTGTATGACCAAAAGGTCGCTGCTGCGAAGAAAGTTTATGACCACAAGAAGGCGGAAGCCAAGAAAGAACGCGACGCCGCTATCAAAGCGGCACACGCCACGGCGGGATAATACGAATCGCGCTCTGTAATGACGACGATGCCTGGAAAGACCATAGCGAGTGGCGGGACACTTGAACGACAGCGCTTCTCCGACTTTGGCTGCGTGATTCGTATCCCGCCTTTCATTTTTTCGTAACAGTTGGTGTTTGGTGACGCATTTCGCGTGCAACTGCCGCGACGAGGGATCCCAGGCACGACATTCCGACGTTCGCGCTGGTCACAGGCGCTGACAGGGGTTCTGGTGCAAACAGTTACGCTCGGTCTACAAGCGCCCGTATCGCGTGACAACCGATTCGAAGCATATAATGCCTGTCGCTGCGAATGTCCTGGCTCGACCTCGGGCAGCAGCTCAGCCTGCCTGTGTTCGAGCCGTCGCGCGTGGGCGAGCGACTGGCAATTCGGGCAGGCGCGATGCCGGAAAGAGTTTGTAGGTGATGCGCTGGTGACCGCAGGGGTCGCACTGTTCGGCATGGCCGACGAGCGCCGCGGTTCGACACAGCTCGAGCGCGCACACGCCCCCGCTTTGCCGACGTTGGTGACCGACGCGGGCTCCCGATCGGCTTATTCCGATCTCCCATCGCGCATTGCGATGCAGAACATCAGCAGACCAAGACACTGCAGAACCGCCATGCCTATGGCCAAGTGGAGTGTGTTGCCGAGCAGTAGCGGCACCAACAATGCGGAGGACAGGAAGTTGCCGAACTGCTGGACGGTGAGATAACAACTGGACGCCAGCCCGCGCCGCTCCGGGAAACAGTCAAGGGCCATCACCAGCAGGCTTGGCTGAGTCATCATCATCCCGACACCAAAGATGGGCAGCGCCACCAGATCCCATGGCAACGGAGATGCGTGCATCGCGTTGACGCCGATATTGATCACGCCAGCCACAACCATGACAAGATGGCCGAGGACTACACTGCGCGCTGGACTGCCCTGGCCGGCCACACGATGTGCGACTGCCGCGCCGGCGATCAGGCCCAGGACGATAGGCACAAACAGGTAGCCGAATGAGTCGGTCTTGCAGAATCGCGCGAAGCCAAGCGCAGCGTGCGGATAGGTGCAGATAAGCAGTTGCGAAACTCCCAGTT
>NZ_FCOG02000143.1 GCF_001544975.2 Caballeronia arationis
AACTCGGCCTCCCGGATCTCACCCGTTTGCGCATTGATGATCGCTATCTTGTCGCCTGAGTAGTCGACGAATAACTTCTCGCCCGGAGCATGTGTTTGCCGCAAGGTCAGCGGAAGCGCATTGGCCCATTCGCTGTATCGCGTGCAAAACCAGGTGTACGCGTAACCGTCAGGGTGCTCGGCCTTGTATTCGTTCCAGAGCAGATCGAGCGTCACGCCTTTGCGGGCAAGCTCGCGCCTCACGGTCGGCCAATGCGGCGTAGGACGTTCCCCTTCCACGCGTGGCGGTGGCGGAAACAGGCGTGCCTCGAGCTCGTCATCACCGAGTGCTGGCGGCAGCGGGTAGCTTAGGCCGGCACGCTCCAAACGGCGAACATATTGCCCCACAGTTGTGGGCGACGTACCCAACGCCCGAGCGACTTCACGATGATTGAAGCCGCAATCGAAATGTAGGCGCAGCGCTTCTCGAATTTTACGCATGGTCAACTTTGGAAATGCCATGTAGACGCCCCGACGAAATCGTCGAGGGTGCCACGGTTGACCTGCGTCGCTACTTGACGAACTTACTGTCCAGCTTGGCGCGAAATCGCTGTCCAGCTTGCCGTGAAATCCGTGTCCAGCTTCGTGTGAAAAGCCTGTCCAGCTTGCCGCGAAATCCTTGTCCAGCTTGGTGTGAAATACGCACTCTGAGCGAGAAGACATAAAATTGAGATTTCCGTCATAGGGATGGGCATTGCAGACAACAATGGATAACGGTACAGGCGATGTCAGATTTCGCCCAACGCCCTGAACGCGAGGAACATATGGTCCAAACAGAGAAAGAGAAGATGTTGGCAGGCGAGTTGTACACGGCCAACGCGCCGGAGATATAGGCTGACCAGGCCGAGGTCCATCCGCGCGACCAGCGGTCCGAGCTAGTGGCTTGGAATTTGGCCGTCCCATTCGGGTTGGGCGCAACGTCTGGATAGGCGCGGGCGCAATCATTCTTCCTGGAGTCACCATCGGTAACGACGCACCGGTCGGTGCTGGCAGCATTGTTACTTGGGACGTTCCGGCAGGGACGACGGCGGTAGGTAATCCGGCTCGAATTCGCACAAGCGAGTCGCGTTAGTCACCTATTGATGCCAGTGGATAAGCTTGAGCCTCCATGGAATGCAGCATTTCGTTGCTTGGCTGCTTGCTTTGCGGCGACTTCGGGCTGCTTGGCGACCGTCGAGTTTCGACGAAGTAGGCGCGTGCCTGGAGCCCACGCTCTCGTACCACGTCGCAGTTCAGAAATATTTCGACGAACATTTCTCTGCCGACTCGGGAGTTATTCGAACTGCTCGGTCCGCGACCGAATCATGGTCATTCACTCGACGTATACTTAAGGCAGCCCACTCCTTTGGTGGACTGCCGCATGGCCGGTCGGACATCAACGACAGCGGTCATGGGACAACCGGTACTGTGGGATAGTCTTGAGACACCGGACAGGGTGGCGAAGTTAGCGCCCTGAGACGAACGGCTGACGGGCGACGCTGGCTCCGAGGGGCATCGAACGATGCTTAGGAACGTGTCTGAAGGCTCCGCTTAGGATAAGGCGAGGCTCAACTTCACCGAAGGGCATTCACAAAAACAAGGCAAGTACGCCAAAGAGAAGTGCTCAACCTGACGAAGAAGCAAGAGTGTCTCGGCCCGCGCGTCTACGGCAAGCGCTTGATTGCCGCTGCGAGCGAATGCCCGGTAGACCAGAATTCCATCCATGGGTCGGTCGACTGAAAGCTCAAATACTCACGCGCAGTCTGAACGTTCCACTGAGCACCGCTTTTAAGGTCGCTAAGCTGCTCCCAAGCGACCGGCATCGAAACGCCCATTCCAGGTCGAGCGCGAGCAGAAAACGCCGCAGCCGTCGTCTGGCCCTTTCCATTGCGCAGGTAGTCGACATAGATTTTGCCGATTCGATTAGATGGTCCGGACACCGCCGAAAAGCGTTCTGGAATAGTCTTGGCAAGATGTCGAACGAACGATTGCGAGAAAGCCTTCACCTTCGCATAGTCCATTCGCGGAGCCAGCGGGACGACGACATGCAACCCTTTGCCGCCACTTGTCTTGAGCCAGGCCTGCAGCTCCAGTTCGGAAAGCAGCGTGCGTACGAGCACGGCGGCCTCTTGGACATGCGTCCATTTCACGCCTTCACCTGGGTCAAGGTCAAAGACGACTCTGTCAGGTTTGTCGAGTTGATGGACTATCGAATTCCAAGTATGGAACTCGACCGTGTTCATCTGGGCGGCGGACAGCAAGGCATCTGGTGTATCGACGGTCAGCAGCGGTGGATGCTTGGGCCATAGCTCACGCTCATGAGCCGTCAGCCCAGGCATAGCCGTGCGCTCGGCGTGCTTCTGGAAGAAGAGCTGGCCGGCGACACCGTCTGGCGCACGAACAAGTGCCACGGGCCGCTCTTTCAAGTGCGGCAACATCCAATCGGCCACGCTCGCGTAGTACCGAACCAAGTCGGCCTTTGTAATGCCGGCTGACGGGTCGACGACCCGCTCCGGGTGAGTAATCTTCAGTTGCGGCAACGCCGCCGGTACCTGAGTTTTTCCACCCTCCCGGACGACGCTGGACGCGGGCTTGTCGAGCCGTAGGCCTCGGAACGACGCCTGCCGCACAACGCCATCGGCCGTCCACTCCGCAAACTCGACTTCGGCGACGAACTGCGGTTCAACCCATCGCTCGCTTCCTGCAGCCCGTCGAGACCATCTTCGTGGCCTCTTGACCTCCAAGTCGAAGGGCGCTTCATCCACCTCAATTGCAACAAGACGCTTCCAAAGCTCGTGGGCAGTCTTCGAGTCCCATCCGGTCCCGACGCTGCCTGCGTCATGAAGCTTGTTGCCAACGAAATAGCCGAGCAGCAGGCTTCCGACTTCGCCCACCGCGCCTCCGCGTGCAGTCATGCCGCAAATGACCAGCTCCTGCCGCAATCGAGCCTTCGCCTTCAGCCACGATAGCGTTCGTCCCGATTCGTACGGCGCGTCTCGCCGTTTGAGCACGAGGCCTTCTAATCCCAGTCCAGCAGCGGCTTCAAGCACCTGTGCAGGCGGAGCATCGAAGTTCTGACTGAACAAGAGATGCTCACCAGCTTCCGCAAGAAGCGTTGCTAGTTGGGCGCGCCTCGCCCACAAAGGCACCTTTCGAAGGTCGTTTCCGTCGAGAAACATCAGGTCGAACAGGAAGAAACTTATCTCCTGATTCGCGCCGTCGATTGCGTCCTGAAGTGCAGAGAAGCTAGGGATGCCGTCTTTGAGCACGACAACTTCGCCGTCAAGCCAACCGCTCGAGATTGGGAGCCGCAAAAGCTCTGCGGCCAGAGTCGGGAACTTGGCGGTCCAGTCGTGTCCGTTCCGAGTGAACAGCTTCACTCGCTTCTTGTCGATACGGGCGAGCAGTCGGTAACCGTCCAGCTTTGTCTCCGTCACCCAGTCGCCGGTAGTGGGAAGAGAGTTGGCAAGCGTAGCCAACTGTGGTTCGAGCTTCGCGGGAAGCGGCGCGCGTACCGCAGCTGACAGGTCAATCTCATTTTCATTTGTCCGCGTACGTCGTGCTGTTCGGGGCTCGCGCTCTTCCACAAGACCAAGTGGATTTGCTATGACGCTATCCGGAAGTGCTTTGATTACGTCGTACTCGTCAAGCGGGCGCGCCCACTCATCGCGCTTCTTGAATAGCATCCACTGGTCTTGCTTGTCGTCGGGCTTGGATATGCGGACCAGTTCCCACAACCCAGCGAGCTTCTCGCCATGCAAGCGAAAGACCAACTTGCCGGCTTCCATTCCCTTGGCCGCGTCGCCTACCGGTTCCCACGTCCCTCGGTCCCACACAATCACAGTGCCGGCGCCATATTGCTTCGGAGGGATAGTGCCTTCGAAGTCAGCGTAATCGATGGGGTGGTCTTCGACATGCACGGCCATCTGCTTCTTGCTCGGGTCGTAGCAAGGGCCCTTAGGAACAGCCCACGACAGGAGCACATCGTCGAATTCGAGCCGGAAGTCGTAATGCAGACGGCTCGCCCAGTGCTTTTGGATGACGAAACTTAGGTTGCGTGCGTCCGCAGCCGCTCGGTCGGTCGATGCGGACGGCTCGGGAGTGATATTGAAGTCCCGCTTTTTCCGGTACCGAGCCAGCGGCGGGGACGTCGTGTCACGAGACATGATGGGCGGTCAATAAGGGGAGCTGCCAGCCGGTCGCGCGCCATTCAGGAGGATGCGTATGGCAGCCCACTGTGCGGAATCGTCAGCTACGTGGCATCAGCTCCGTCTGGGCGTCGCCAGCGTTTCTGTCTGTGTCGTGGCCATTATTTCTCCCGGTCTTCATGACCGGCAGGAGCAAGCGACATGCCGCCCGCCGCTTGGTCTGTCTTCCTGGCGGACCGGCGATGCCAAACGCCGTTCGACCAGCCATAACCGTTGTGCGAAGAAGTTTGCCGCTTGCAAACCCATGGTAAGGGTTTATACTGGTTTCGTCTCCTCCATGTCTCAACCGACCTGGATTCAAGCCTGCGTTCGCGCAGGCTTTTCTTTTTCAATTGTCGTTTTGTCGAGACCGCTGCCGTCAGCGTCAGTGCTGCACTTCGCGCAATCGTGCATGCTTCAATTTCGGCGTCAGATTCCAAGCTTCCCGTTGACGTTATGCTACGTGACGTCGCGGTCGTGAACAGCCTAGCCCTGAGCGCGAGGAACATATGGTCCAAACAGAGAAAGAGAAGATGCTGGCAGGCGAGTTGTACACGGCCAACTCGCCGGAGATACAGGCTGACCAGGCTGAGGCCCGAGCGTGGATGCAGCGGTTCAACGCAAACATCGACATGCCACTCGCCGAACGATACCAGCTGCTGAAAGACCGCTTCGCCAATGTCGGAGCGGACTCGATGGTTCGTCCGCCGTTCTTCTGTGACTACGGATACAACATAACGCTGGGCGCTGGCGTATTTCTGAACTATGGCTGCACCATCCTGGATGTGGTGGCTGTGGAAATCGGCGACATGACGCAGATTGCCACCGGTGTGCAAATTCTGACGGCTGACCATCCGCGCGACCCGGCGGTTCGAGCAAATGGCTTGGAATTTGGCCGTCCCATTCGGATTGGGCGCAACGTTTGGATAGGCGCAGGGGCAATCATTCTTCCGGGAGTCACCATCGGTGACGACGCATTGATTGGTGCCGGCAGCATCGTCACGCGGGACGTTCCAGCAGGGGCGACGGCGGTAGGTAATCCGGCTCGAATTCGCATGCGCGAATCAAGATACGCGAGTTGACGGCAATAGGGCATAAGCCCGTGCCGCGTGGGGTCGCTTGCGATGCACACGCTAGCGCGGAAGAAACAGCCAGCAAGTTTGCTGGCTGTTCGGAACTCACTGCTCTGCGTCTGGCTGATTCGCCGGCTCGGCCTTTTTGAACGCGTCCAACCTCATGGCGTTGTCGGCAAGGCGAACGACAGTCGGATAGTCGTCGAGCGGTATCTTGAATCGTTGCGCGTTCCAGACCTGCGGAACCAAGCAGATGTCGGCAAGGGTCGGTGTCCCACCGAATACGAACTCTCCAACGCGCCGTTCGTCCTTCAGTCGAGCCTCCAGCGCACCGAAGCCGACGTCCACCCAGTGCCGATACCACTCGGCCTTCTGATCCTCAGAGACACCGAGACTGTTCTTCAGATACCGAAGCACACGCAGATTTTTCACTGGGTGGATTTCACACGCTACTGCGAAAGTAGCTGTACAGCTTCATGCAACGGTCTCCGCCCCGGCCGTCTCAAGCGCTGGCAGAATCTCGCCGACACAAGCGCCAAATCCTACGCGGTAGCCCTCACCCTGGCACCAACCATGCAACGTCAGCTCGTCTCCGTCCTCGATGAAGCTGCGGACTTCGCCGTTGCCGACATCAAGCGGTTTCTGGCCGTTCCAGGTCAGTTCCAGGAGGCTTCCAAAGGTACCAACGCCGGGTTGACCAGCGGACTCCGGTCCGCTGACCGTTCCCGAGCCCATCAAATCGCCAACGCGGGTGTTGCAGCCGCCCGAGGTGTGATGAGCCAGCTGCTGCGTCATCGTCCAGTACATGTACTTGAAGTTTGTGCGCGCAATCGTCTTGGCCGAGTCGGCTGACTTTGGCTTGAGAAGAACCTTGAGTTCAAGGTCAACGCCTGCGCGCGAAGCCCCGAGCAAGTAACCGAGCGGCTCAGGCTCCTGCGCTGGTTGTTCGACGCGGAATGGCGAGAGCGCGTCCATCGTCACAACCCACGGGGATATGGTCGTGGCAAAGCCCTTCGAGTTGAACGGTCCCAGCGGTTGATACTCCCACTGTTGGATGTCCCGCGCACTCCAGTCGTTGAGGAGCACCATGCCGAAGATATTACCGTCGGCGTCCTTCGCGTGAACCGGTGCGCCCAGAGCGTTTCCCACACCAACAAAGAAGCCGGTTTCGAGTTCGATGTCGAGTTTGCGCGAAGGTCCATACGTCGGGCGGGCATCATCAGGCGCCTTTCACTGTCCATTCGGTCGACGCACAGGCGTGCCGCTGACAACAACCGATGATGCACGGCCGTTGTACCCCATGGGAATCTCGAGCCAATTCGGCATAAGAGCGTTCTTCGGGTCTCGGAACATGCAGCCGACGTTCGTTGCGTGTTCATCCAATAGTGGACTTCTCTTACGCCGACTGGTGAAAGATGCAGGCGATTCACGTCGACGGTGCGTTCCTGACCACGAAGGCGGCGTTGCGCCACATGTACAAGGACAACCGTGGTGGCCTCGTCATTTATATGGGCTCAGTGCATTCGCACCTAGCGTCGCCTTTGAAATCCGCCTACGTGACGGCAAAGCACGCGCTGCTTGGGCTCAGCCGTACGCTGGCAAAGGAAGGGGCCGCCCACAATGTTCGGTCGCACGTCATATGCCCAGGGTTCGTCCGAACACCACTGGTTGAGAAACAAATACCAGAGCAAGCGCGGGAACTCGGCATCTCCGAAGCCGACGTGGTGAAAAACGTCATGCTTGAAGGAACCGTCGACGGCATCTTCACGACCGTGGAAGACATCGCGCAAACAACGCTTTTTCTCGCTGCTTTTCCGACAGCGGCGCTCACAGGTCAGTCTCTTGTCGTCAGCCACGGGTGGTTCATTCAATAGCTGACCCGCGAGGTTTGTCTTCGCTCGACGACCATGAATTGACTTGATAAAGCACGGGAGCGCGCCTCCGAGTGCAAACAAGGAGACGCCAGGATGGCAAGGTTTCCACCACCCGTTCCCGAGGGTTGGACCACGTGGCTCCATAGCAGCGGACTGACGACCACAGCCACGAATGGCTTCGCGGCCCCTTCCTGCTCGTCGCGCGCGACTCTTAGCGGTGGTCGCAGTGTGGCTCAGTGCGGGGAAGTCGGCCCCTGGGTCCCGAGTGTTGCGAGGTACTCGTTGAATCGGGCGGAGTTCGTGCGCTGCGCAACGTCTTGAATTAACGGCACAGCATCGTCGCACCCGCGATATTCCAGTTGGGAAGCCAGCGTGGAGAGGAACACTCGCAACTCTTCTCGACCGTGTCGGTCCGCGAAGGCGCGAATCGTTTCCCGAACCGCGTCTCTGAGCGTGTGCGGGTATAGCATGCTCGCGATGTGCGATGCCCCTTGAGCCAGTTCGACCTCGTATTTCTGTCGGCACCGTACCTCGGCTGCAATTCGGTTGCGTTCGCTCGATTTCATGCGGCATGCTCCCAACTTTGGGCCGTACAGCACCACTGAATATCGAGCCCCCGGAGTTGCTACTGGCCGCGTGAACACTTGGTCAGGCAGCTTTGACGCGTATTGTCGCGGCCGCTGCCCGCGGAGTTTTCAGACCTAACGGGCCCCGGCGCTTACTTCTTCCTCGCGGACGAAGACCTTTATCAGGGCGCGACAACTACTCCACTTTCAAGAACCGGCTTCTTGGTGAACTTATTCAACACCTCTTGGCCTTCGCGTTGGTATTCAGCCAATTGCGACTTCGCCGTCGTCGAGACTTCGCTTTGCATGTTCGAGACTATTTCTTTTACTTGCTTACCATATAAGCTCGCCTTTTCTGCGGTTGCTTTGGCAACGCTTGTCGATAGCTCAACGAAATCCTGTGGCGACCGTGTCGCGAGTGCCTTTTCAACGATAACTTGGTTTTCGGCAAGCGAGGTCTTGACAACTTGCAGATTCAATGTCGTAAGCTTCTCGATGCCATCAAACGCGGCCTGGAAGGCTCCAAACAGGTTTTGCACTTGAACTGACTGCGCGGAAAAGAATTGTTGCGGGAACACTGTGCTCATGACGTCTCCTATGGTCGGGCGCCGCGGTCGACCGCAGTTGGCTCCGGCGCTGTAAGTGCATATTGCACTGCAACAAATCGAGTGTACGGGCATGGCCCGCGAAGTCAATGGGTATCTCGCGAACGGTCGTACTCAGACGCTAGAGTTGGACTTCCTACTGGCAGGTCGGTGCCGGCGTCATCGTCCTCTAATGCGCCTTTGATTGTGCCTAGCGAGATTCAGGAAAAGTTGAAGAACCCGCGAAACACTCCGCAAGCGGCTTCACGTTACGTGCGGAGGGGCATACCATCCGGAAAACTGCTTTCGAGCCTTCCGCAGAGCGGTTTTTCGACAAGCTGATAAGGCACTACAACGCGATGGTCACCTGAACCCGCGAGCCCGGTTTCCAATCCGTGGATGATGACCCGCACCAGGCAAACAAGTTATTCGACGTCACTGAAATAAAGTAGTTTCGGTCTCTCAACAAGGAGTAGCCTCAGTCATTAGACCGCGATTCTCAAAAAGACAAGCAACGCGGTAAGCGGCTGCGACGAGCGAATCGTTTCAGCCGGGACGCTCCAAAACAGCAATACACCATTCCTGCAAACCTCCGCTCAAAACGGCGGCAGAAGGGACAAACCACGCCCGTCGGTTCTGCACACCCATTGGGACATCTATTCCCCGTGGCATTCGGCATCACATTCGGTGCCTTAGCCACGATTCAACTGTTGCACTTAACCTCCATCGGAGGGCCACACCATGTTAGTTAAAGAGCGGATGAAACCCGCAGTATTTTTAGCGCCCGACGAGACGTTGGCGACAGCAGCACGCAAGCTGAGAAAAGACAATATCGGCTGTCTACCAGTCTGCCAAGACGGCCGGCTGCTCGGGATGATTACCGACCGCGACATCGCGATGCGCAGTGTCGCGGACAATCGCGACCCCAATCACATGCGGGTACGTGATGCGATGTCGGTGGATGCGATTTGCTGTTTGAAGGAGGACTCCGCCGAGGAAGCGGCCACGCTCATGCGCCAGGCGCACGTACAACGACTTGCGGTTGTCAACGCTGACCGTCGCCTGGTCGGCATCATATCCATGAGTGACCTTGAGGGCGGCGGCTCCGAGCGACGTCCTTTCGAAGTGATTTTCTATAAAGAAATTCTGGGCCACTCAGGCCTTCCGCATCACAGCGAGCTAATGCGGGTCTCGGTCGCTCAGGGAACGAAAGATGAAGCAGTCCAAGCGGCCATCGGCCAATTCGAAGAGGCTACGCGCGTCAAGAACTGGACCACAGCGGCTGACGGCTACGACGTAGTAAGCATCCACGTTGGCGAAAGTGGCGAAAGCCTCGAGTCGCTCGAGCTTACCTCTAAGAGAGACGCGGAGATTCAACCCCGTGCGCGAGTGTTGTGGGAGCAGGCCGGCTCCCCTGAGGGCCAGGACGTCCAGTTCTGGGAGACGGCGGCGCGCGGCGTGGACGGCGAGAGCAAGGCTCCGAAATGAAGCCAGCCGACACAGTTGCGGTCGACGCACAACGAGGAGTCGTTATGCACTTGCCGCGTGTCGACTTCATCGGAGTCGGGACAATCCCACTCATTGAATGGCAGCTATCCGGTTTCGTGTCGATGGCAATCGTCACTTACCGAGGCGATGACAAGTGCGGGTCTAGCGCACTCGGCAGCTTTGAGGCCGAAGCGGACGCATGCCAGTACGCGTTGGCATACACGAAGGCCGAGTCGGAGCGCCGTCTACTGATGACGCTCATCGAATAGCGTTGTGTGTAAGGCTTCAGTGCACTGCTGTACGCGCCACCGGGACAGCAGCACCGAAATCGAAGCGGGCCGTCCCAATACGGCTCAAAGCAGCCGGCGGGCTAGACTCCGGAGCACCCAGAATCGGAACAATACCCCGCTTCGGTCACTCAGGTGATTTAGGCGTCGGCAAGCAAGTAAATCGGGCGTCGCGTCTCCTGTCTTCCAGCGTCAGTTCGTTTCCGATTCGAACTTCGCTCTCAATAATCTAGGCTACATCTTCACCCGTGCGTCAGTAGTAAGACGTGACTTATACAGCCCTGTGCCTATGCGAAACCGGTTGACCAAGGTCGCTCGATTCCGATTCTTCGTGGGCGACAGGGCTTGCTTGACAGCGACTTGGAAGAATGAATTGCTGTTCACAACTCTCGGGTCTAGCGAATGGCGTTCGAGCAAAGGATGCGAGGACTTGCGAAGCACACTTCTGCGTATGAAGCTAACGGACCGCTTTAGCTACGACGCCGATAAAAATCTGCTTTCCATCAACTTCGAAGGACACGATGTGTCGACGACAGGCGACGTCAAGGCCATCCGCGAGGAAGTCGAGAGACCGCTCGGCTCGATAATGACAAGACCTTATACGATGGCTAACTATGACAATTTCACCATCCGCCCCGAGGTATTGGACGAGTACTCGGCGATGGTGTCAGCTCTTGTCGCTCGATTTTGCACAGGTGTGACGCGGTACACCACGAGCAGTTTCCTGAGGATGAAGCGGCGACGCACTGAAGGAAAGTGGCGTCGCTCCGTTCATATTCGAAAGCTCGGAGGAGGCAAAGGCGCACACGTCTGCGGCCCCATCCGGCGCGACATTGCACTAAAGCCGACATTTTCCGACCCAAGCCAGTTGGTGACGTCGGTGCGGGTCGGACGAAGACATAGCTTCTAAAGGTAGCTCACGTGAGCCACCCACTTCTCCGGCCATGTGCCCAGGCGGGCTTCCTGGACATCGGAACGCCGCGGGACGCTTTAAGAACGCTGCCGGATGACGGGCGTCTCGGTCATTGACTGCCCTTTTCCGGGGACCTCTATTCCGAACTCATCATAGGTATCTGCTCCTTGCTCATTTCCAGGCTCAGGGTTCGATGCAGCTTCGGTTGTAGCACGACTCTTTGCGTAACTGTTGAACACAGTCATCAGGCGATGCGAGCGTCGCGTAATTATCAATCTAAGCATCGGACGCTCGAGTGGCATCGTGTGCGTCTCCGCGTGTGGCAATTCATGAGGAGGCGGTGGCGTGAGGCTGCCAAAATCGCGCTCGTGCTGCGCTCCTTCGCGCGTCGACGACAAGGGACGATGTCAGTGTCCGCCTCAATCAAACACGCGCCAAATATTCGCCGCCGCTGTCAATGCACTGTCGTGCAACTGGATTTGCACTGGCGTGCAATCTTCGCCTCGCTCCCTGGGATATTGTTACTTCACCCCACAGACCTTGCCGAAGCGCAAAAAGTGCTCGGCGAAATCAGGAGACGACGATGGAAATCAAACCGAAGGTTCGCGAAGAAGCGGTTCAAATCAACGACATTCCGTGGAAACCCTTCCCGGACGCCCTCTCTCACGGCGGCATTCGCTGGAAGATGCTCCACGCTTCCCCCGAAATGGGCGCGTGGACCGCGATTTTTGACTGTCCGGCTGGCTCGTCTTTCAACGCACACTTTCACGTCGGGCCAGGCGAATATCTGCTGACGAAAGGCCGTATGGACGTCCGCGGTGGCGCTGAGCACGGTGGCGACACGGTCGTAGCACCGGCGTACGGCTACGAGTCTGCAAACGCTCGCCACGACAAAACCTCCTTTCCGGTGGACAGCGAGTTCTACATGACGTTCCTCGGACCCCTCGCTTTCATCAAGGAAGACGGCACGCCCATCATGGTGGTGACGTGGGACGAAGCGCAGCGCGCATACGCCTGAGCAGGCGAGCGCCTTACTATGCGCCGGCAATGGCCGCCATTGCCGGCTCTTCACCTGAACTCTCGACGGTTTTCGACCATGTCAAATTCCTCTGAACAGACAGAAGCAGCAACCAAGCATGTTCTCGACCACCATCTCGGCGCGTTCGCCCACGGTGTTGAAGAGATTCTCAAAGATTACGACGACAACTCTGTCCTCGTCACGCCCGAAAAGACTTTCCGGGGCCGCGCTGAGATAACCAGCTTCTTCAAGGCCTTCCTCGACGGCGCGGACCCCGCGTTCTGGCCAGCATTCAAGGTTACCAGCATGAGCACAGTGCGCGATGTGGCGTATCTGGCGTGGGAAGCAAAGCCATGGGTGACTCTGGCGACGGACACGCTGGTCGTGAAAGACGGAAAAATCGCAGTTCAGACGTTCACGTCCTTCTCGGCCTGACCACATTGAGCGTGGCTGCTTCGCTTTCAAGCACGTGACACCGGTAATTGGACAGTACTACGACACAAGGAGACGAAAATGGATAGACTCAAAGGTAAGGTCGCAATCGTTACAGGGGCGAGTTCCGGATTCGGTCGGGGCATTGCGATGGCGTATGCTGCGCAGGGCGCCAGCGTGGTCGTCAGTGATGTTCACGAAGCGCCAAACAAAGGAGGCTTTGAAGGTGACCCGCAGCTGACGACGGCAGCTGCCATTACGGAGGCCGGTGGTAGGGCTCAGTATGTCGCATGCGATGTTACGAAGCAGGACCAAGTTGCCAATCTGGTGAGAGAAACCGTTAGGATTTTCGGCGGCTTGGACGTTATGGTGAACAATGCCGGAATTTACCGGGCCGGGAAGCTGGCGCACGAGTTTTCGGTCGAGGACCTCGACGCCTGCTTTGACGTGAACGTAAAGGGCACGTGGTTCGGCTGTCAGGAAGCCATCAAGGAGTTTCTGAAGCAAGGACGAGGCGGCAATATCGTCAACATCGTCTCCACTGCCGGCTTGCAAGGACATCCGAAACAGTCCGTCTATAACATATCGAAAGGCGCCGCCGCGAACCTGACGCGATGCCTCGCAATCGAGTATGGGCAGGACAAAATCCGCGTCAACGGCATTTGCCCAACGTATGCGAAGACGTCGCTGACTCGTGCGCTGTTTGACGACAAGGACTTCGATAAGGAATTCACGGATGCAATTCCCCTGAAACGCTGGGGGGAAGTCGAAGACATCGCGAATCTCGCGATATTCCTCGCGTCGGACGAGTCGAGCTATATTCACGGCGACCTCATCCGCATCGACGGCGGTGAGACGCTCTGTCGGTTCTCGGTCTAAAAATGGTTAGTCGCGACGCAGCTGCCAAGCTGCGTCGCACATCACGCGGCAAGGAAGCAAAAATTGGCCAAAATTATTCACTCCATGGTGCGGGTTCACGACCTCGAGCGTTCGCTGCAGTTCTACAAGGTCGCGCTTGAGCTGTCGACAAGTCACCGCCTTGATTTTCCGGACTTCTCGCTTGTTGTTGATGGACATGTAAAAAACTGACCCACTTCCGCTGAAAATGAGCACGAGCGAATGACCTGGCTCGGCATCAATCCGACACCTGTGAAGGAATTCAAACGAGGCGAGGAATTGCTCGCCCGGTTCTTCTTCATTCAGGACCCGGACGGCTACAAAATCGAAGTACTCGAGCGCTCAGGGCATTACGCATAAGGGCAATGGCAATGGATTTGAGAACATTGGATTGATGCGGTTGTGATTGACCAAAAAGCCGTCGTAACCGCTTTTATCGCACCAACTCGTCAGGAAGTGCCGGCTGTCCTGCGAACGTCTCCCGGCGCCGCGCCGTACTTCTCCTTGAAAGCCCGGCAGAAGTGGCTGGTTGAATTGAATCCCCAGCGGAACGCTATCTCTGAAATGCGCTGACGGTTGTAGGCGGGGTCGGTCAGTGCCTGTTTGCATGCGCCAAGGCGTCTGTCGAGCACCCACCCTGAAACGGTCATGTCACTGCGCTGAAACAGCATGTGCAGGTAGCGCAGCGAGATGTGATTAGCCTCCGCGATGCGGGTTGGAGTCAGGTCCTCTTCATGCAAGTGCTGAAGAACGAAATCCTGCACACGCCGGAGTGTTGCCGCACTGGCATCGAAGGTCGCAGACACCTGCTGACCTGATAGCGCGATACCTAACGAGGCTCCGCCTCAGACCGACGAGTTGTACGGGTGACTGCGGAGCGCTGGCGGTGTAAGGTGGCTCCGGTCGAGCCGGCTGGGACGTGCCCAGCGATGTACGAGCTCGAAGCTCAATGGGTCCGAAGACCCGTGGACGACCGGAGCCAATCATGACGTTATCACAGAGTGTGTG
>NZ_FCOG02000288.1 GCF_001544975.2 Caballeronia arationis
AGAACTCGCGAGAGATTGCTCGCCGGGCACAACGACACGGCTGAGATACCTGAAGCTCATCGACCGGCTCGTTCGGTATCTTGTCGCCATGGAACTGCGCTCGGCTAACCCTGTGGCTCAGATGCTCGCCGCAGAGTCGTGGCCCGAGGACGAACCCACGCCAATCTACCTTTCGCTTGCGGATGATGGCCGGTTGCAATCGGCTTGCCGCCCGCAGCCGGGAATGGACTTTAAAGCGCTTCGTAACACAGCCATTGTTGCGATCTTGCTAGGCGCCGGCATCACGGCCGCCGAATGCCGTTACCTCCGCATTTCCGACCTCGATATTCATGGCATCCGGCCGGACGTGTCAGTGCAAAAGCGCGGTCCGCGGATCGCTCGCCGAGTTCCGCTCGAAGTTTTCTCGCTCGACATACTGCGGGAGTACCACGACGCGCGAGCGAAGCTGGCCTGTCAAAGTGAGTGGCTGCTTCTGGCGACCGCCGCCGGTAAGCCGATGAAGGACGACACGCTCGGAAAATGCGTGCGGTTGGCCTTGAACACATTGGAGATCACGGCCGCAGATATGAGCCCACGACTGTTAAGAAATACCTACGCGCGCCGCCATCTCCATGCGGGCCGCACTGACGAAGAGGTCGCCAACCTGCTGGGCCTGTCCAGTCATCGCACCAGCGTTCGACTGCGGCAGACACTTGACCCATCCTTTGCATCGCTTGATTGTGAATATGAATCTATGAATAGCGAGATCGGGTGACTTCAGTCAGGCTCGGAACGAGATTAACCACTGGGGTGCAGAACATCGATGCTCGGTCAGTTCGTCCGAGATGGGGCGGCAACAACCTTTGGGCAGCAGGGCCGATGCTCGAGACAAGCCACGAGATGGGCGAGAACGCCAGTATGTCGACGAGCGTGACAGTATGGTCGCTCTCTGAGTCCTCTTCCGTACGAGATTGTTTGCGCTCGTGTTCGCGAACGGTTCGCGGGCGCGGCCCTCGCCTCGGAAAGCGCCCGTCTGCTGAACTTCCGGCACACTGTCGCTTTTTCTCGGAAGCGCTCTATCGTGGCCACCACCTTCAAACCTACGGCCGAGCAGGAAGCCGTCGTGACCGCCGCCAGTAGCGGCGACGATCTGAAGGTCAAGGCGTATGCCGGCGCCGGCAAAACGTCCACGCTTCGACTGGTTGCGCATCAACTCGGCTCTCGGCGCGGGAGCTACCTTGCTTTCAACAAAGAGATCGCTGAGTCTGCGCGTCGAGGTTTTCCGGCAAATGTAGCTGCACGCACGGTGCACTCACTTGCTTACGCCGGCGCCCCGTCTCGCCTCACTGCCCGCATCAACCTGCCATCGGAGCCTCCTCACGAGCTTGCCGCTCGCTACGGACTTGGGGCAATCGAGGTGCCTACCATCACCGAAAAGGCCGTCGAGATTGCGCCGTTTGAGATCGGCCGGATGATCTCAGACGGTTTGGGTAGGTTTTGTCGCTCGTCCGACGAATCCCCGCAGGCTTTTCACGTCCCGGTGGATGAAAAAGTGCGCGAGGACGCTGCTGACTGGCTGCGTGCCCTTCTTGCGCCCCATGTAACACGACTTTGGAGCGAGAGTATCGATCCGCGCGGGCGCAGCGCCATACTGCCGGATGTTTATTTGAAGGTGTGGGCACGGAGCAATCCTCGCATCGACGCGGACTTCATCTTGTTCGACGAGGCGCAGGACAGCGATGGTGTCATGCTCTCCGTTCTGTCGCGGCAGCGACACGCGCAGATCATCTATGTCGGAGACCCCTACCAGCAGATTTACGAGTGGCGCGGCGCGGTCAATGCGATGGCACAGATCATCGCGCCGGAGCGGCCGCTCACCGAATCGTTTCGCTTCGGCCCAACGTTCGCTGCACTCGCGAGCCGCGTTTTGGCCCTACTTGGCGAGACTACGCCCATACGTGGCCAGTCCGGTATCGGCTCGATCATGGTCGAGGACCCGTCTATTGCGCCCCCTGTGGACGCGGTGCTTTGCCGCAAGAACGCAACAGCGATCTGGCAGTTCGCAGCTGGTATTGAGATGGGCCATCGGCCCGCGATTCGCATGAACGCAAACGAGATCGTCGCATTCGCCGACGGGGCGGATCAGTTGCTCGCCGGCCGCAGAGCGTTTCGTCCGACTGCGTTGTCATTGTTCGAGAACTGGAAGGAGGCCCAGTCGTTCGCACGCAGCGCCCTCGGGCAGGACCTGCGGCCGATTGTGGAAATCGTCGACGGACGTGGCACCAATTATCTGCGCGCTATAGCTCAGCGTGTGACGCCCGAAGGCCAAGCCGACTACGTCATCTCGACGGTACATCGCGCGAAAGGCCTCGAATGGAAACGGGTGAGAGTCGTCAATGACTTCCGCTTCAAGATGATTGATGGCCGACTGACCATGGACGAGGACGAATTGCGCCTCCTCTACGTGGCTTTGACCCGCGCGCAACACGTGCTCGATATCTCCGATCTACGGGATCAATTGCTGAGACTGTTCAGCGCCCCCTTTGCTGCACAGAATTAGTCTCGAAGGGACTCGCCGGTGATTCAACGCGCTCTTCGGATCGGGCGATGGCGGAGGTCACCATTCTGTCAAGGCGTTCGCAAGCCGCCTTCACCACCCCGAGGCGCACTTCCCTCAATTGCCGGTCGTGCTCGTTGATGATAGCGGGTAGCCTTTCAAGAAGCGTTTCGGGCACGATCGAGTCGTCGACTGCCCTTCCTCGCTCCAGTAGCGCAAGTACTTCTTTCTCGACTTCTTCAAGGAAGGGGAGTTCGAGCAAGCCATGCCCCACCTCTGTCATGAACCCAGTAAGCAACACCGCCTGTGCGACCTGCCTGACGTCTCTCGCTGTGGCGCGTTGGGCGCGCATTGCCTCGAATGCGAGCCGCGAACGCAGGGACATCGCATCCGAATCGTGCCGAGGCATCGGCAGTAACAAGACTTTTGATCTGTCGCGCGGCGCTTTGGCCGATCTACGTTTCTTCGAGATTGGCATAATGGTTTGCCGATAGAGCCATTCGCCATGTTACCAAACGCTAGCTACCGGATTTTCCTGCTGCCGTGCGCCGCCCGCCGTACGTCTGTTGGATGTGAACGCGTGCAGACCTGCCGATCGGAATTGGATTGCGACAGGAGCGCCTCCCGAAGGCGAGGCAGCCTGAAGGTCCAGTCATGTCCGTTTCGTTTGATGAGATTGACGACGCCGTCTTCCAAGCGCGCGAGCATTCGGTAGCCATCGAATTTGATTTCGTAGGACCAGTCGCCGTCCGTCAGGCGGCGTTCCACCAGCGTGACCAGCTGAGGCTCAATAACGGGTGGCATCTCGCCAGGTGCCGTTTATGGTGGGCGGCCTCCGAGTAGGCGAGGAGGTCGCCCCCTCACCCCTCACAGATCCGGACGAGCCCAATTAAGGCATCCGGTTCCTCATCATGCAGATTCGCTCACGGTTTGGCGTAACGACGGACAATCCGAGGCTGCGGTAACGGGAATAGGGTGAGTATTCTCATGAAGGCAACCCATGGCATAGAGCGTTCGTTCGACCTTCGCGACAACCACTTACGCCAGATGTGGGCGACGTGATTCCGCAGAGTCGCCAGGCGCTCGAAATTGCCGCTGATGCCAAAGTAGGCATAGTGCCCCTTAAGCATTCGACTCAGACGCTGGTGCTGATCGCGAAGCGGCCGGGTCCGCATACCACGGCAGACACGGCTGACTGCTTTGAGCGTACGCGCGACGCGGTCTTTGGCGGTCAATTGCCGCACCATCGCCCGGCCCTTCTCCGAAGTCACCCACACGTGAGTGAATCC
>NZ_FCOG02000289.1 GCF_001544975.2 Caballeronia arationis
TAGCCATCGTCGATTTCGTGCTGTTCCAGCGTGTAGTTCTTTTCCATCTTGACCTCGCCTTCGAGCACCTTCGCTCGGCAGGTGCAGCACACGCCGCCCTTGCACGCGTAAGGCAGCGCGAGACCCGCCTTCAGGCCGACATCGAGCACGCTCAGGCCCACGTAAGGCAGACGCAGCTTGCGCTTCTTTCCGTCGATGATCAGTTCCAGATCGGCCGCGGGCGTGTCCTCGGTGATTTCGATGGGCGGGACGCCCGCCTGCGGCAGCGGCGTGCCGAAACGCTCGACGTGCACCTGCTTCGGCGGCACGCCTGCTTCCTTCAGGGCGGCTTCGGCCGCGTCCATCATCGGGCCGGGGCCGCAGATGAACGCTTCGTCGATTTCGGTCGCGGGCGTGAGCGTTTGCAGAAACGCCGCGCACTTTTCCTGATCCAGCACGCCGTTGAACAACTCGACGTCCTGCAAATCGTCCGACAGCACGTGATACAGCGAGAACCGGCTCATGAAGCGGTTTTTCACGTCTTCAAGTTCCTCGGCGAACATGATCGCGTCGACGCTGCGGTTGCCGTAGACGAGCGTGAAGCTGCTCGTCGGCTCCGTTTCGAGCGTCGTCTTGATGATCGCCAGCACCGGCGTGATGCCCGAGCCGCCCGAGAACGCAACGTAATGCTTCGCGTGATCCGCGTTCAGGTGCGTGAAGAAGCGGCCATCCGGAGTCATCACTTCGATTTCGTGGCCGGGCTGAAGCGTATCGAAGGCAAAATTCGAGAAACGCCCGCCGCGCACGCGCTTGATGCCGATGCGCAACTCGCCGTCGCGGTCGTAGTCGGTCACGCCGACGCAGATCGAATACGAGCGGCGCGTTTCCTCGCCGTCGATGTGCGTCTTCAGCGTGACGAACTGGCCTTGCGTGAAGCGATACGCGTCGCGCAGGTTTTCAGGGACGTCGAACGAAACAGTGACGGCATCGGCGGTTTCGGGCCGTACTTCGCGTATACGCAGCGGATGGAATTGCGGAGTCGCCATGATGTCGGGTCAGTAAGGTTTGAAGTAGTCGAACGGCTCGCGGCAGTCGATGCAGCGATACAAGGCCTTGCACGCGGTCGAGCCGAATTGCGCGAGGCGTTCAGTGTGTTTCGAGCCGCAGCGCGGGCAGGCGGGCGTGTCGACGACCGCAGCGCGCGGGACGAAGCGGATCGTCTTTTCCTGCGGCGCGGCGCTGCCGCAATTGCCGGTCGGCGGCGCGATGCCGTAGCGGCGCAGCTTTTCGCGGGCGTCGGCTGTCATCCAGTCCGTAGTCCACGCCGGCGCGAGCACCGTGTCGATCCGATGCGGACCGAGTCCGGCTTGCGTCAGCGCGTGCTCGATGTCTTCGGCAATCTGCGACATCGCCGGACAGCCGGAATAAGTCGGCGTGATCACCACTTCGATGACGTCATCCGCCCCGCGACGCACGTCGCGCAAAATGCCGAGTTCGCGGATCGATACCACCGGGATTTCCGGGTCCGGCACGTTTTCCAGCACTTCCCAGGCGCGTTCGAGGCGGGCGTCGTTGGTCGTCATGGCGTAGGCGTTCATCGTGGAATCCTTGGGCTTACCAGCTCGCGCCGGGGTGCTGGCGCGCGAGGCTCTGCATCTCGGCCAGCAGATAGCCCATGTGCTCGGAATGCTCGCCGTGCTTGCCGGTGCTCACGTGCTCCACCTCGGCAGGCGCCTTGAGGGTTGCCTGTTCGAGCGTCGCGGCGACGTCTTCGCGCCATGCCGTTTCGATGTCGGTCGGGAGCGGGCCGATGCCGGCGGCGGCGATTGCCGTCTCGACGTCATCGACGCTGAAGAACTCCTGCGTGTACGGCATCAGGTAGTCGAGGGCCGCCTGCGCGCGCCGATGCGATTCCTCGGTGCCGTCGCCGAAACGGATCAGCCAGTCGCCCGCGTGGTGCAGGTGATAGCGCGTTTCCTTCAGCGACTTCGCGGCGATCGCGGCGAGGTGCTCGTCCGTCGACGATTCGAGCGCCGTCCACAGATGGCTCATCAGCGCCGAATACAGGAAGTTGCGCACGATCGTCACCGCGTAGTCGCGTTCGGTGCGCGCGGTGCCGGCGAGCGGCCCGAAGTGCGGCAACTCGGCGATCGTGAAGTTCGCGAATTCGCGCTCGGTGCGGAAGTAGGCGTAGTCGTCTTCGGTCTTCTTCACACCGTTGAGCTTTTCGTCGAGCGTCGCGGCGTGCGAGTACAGGAGGCGCGCCTGCCCGATCAGATCGAGGCTCATGTTGGCGAGCGCGATGTCTTCCTCGAGCGCCGGGCCGTGACTGCACCACTCGGCGTTGCGCTGACCGAGGATCAGCGCGTTGTCGGCGAGACGCAGCACGTAGGCGAGATGTTGGAGCGTCGTCATGTCTCTAGCGCCTTACATGTGGTTGATTTCGTCGGGCAGCACGAAGAAGGTCGGGTGACGGTAGATCTTGTCGCCGGCCGGCTCGAAGAGTTCGGCCTTGTCGGCCGGATCGGAAGCCGTGATCGCCGCCGACGGCACCACCCAGATGCTCACGCCTTCCTGCCGACGCGTGTAGACATCGCGCGCCATGCGCAGCGCGGCGGGCGCGTCGGGTGCGTGCAGGCTGCCGCAATGCTTGTGATCGAGGCCCTGCTTGCTGCGCACGAATACTTCCCAGATCGGCCATTCCTTGTTCATCGTCGTCTCCTTTGTCGACCAGAGTCAGCGCTTTAGCGCCTACTCGGTCCCATGCAAAATAGTTGCTACGCTGCTTGTTGGTGGGCGCGGGCGGCTTGTTTTTCCGCATGCGCGAGCGCGGCTTCGCGGACCCAGGCGCCGTCGTCGTGCGCCTTCACGCGGGTGGCGAGACGCTCCTTGTTGCACGGGCCGTCGCCGTTCACGACGCGCCAGAATTCGTCCCAGTCGATCGCGCCGTAGTCATGCGCCTTGCGCTCCTCGTTCCACTTCAGGTCCGCATCGGGCAGCGTGACGCCGAGGATCTTCGCCTGCTCGACGGTCGCATCGACGAATTTCTGGCGCAGGTCGTCGTTCGAAATGCGCTTGATGCCCCACTGGAACGACTGGCCGCTATGGATCGAGTCCTTGTCGCTCGGGCCGAACATCATCAGCACCGGCCACCACCAGCGATCGACCGCCTGCTGGACCATGTCCTTTTGCGCCTGCGTGCCCTTCATCATCGAGAGCAGCGCGTCGAAGCCTTGCCGCTGATGGAAGGACTCTTCCTTGCAGATGCGGATCATCGCGCGGGCGTACGGGCCGTAAGTGCAGCGGCACAGCGGAATCTGGTTCATGATCGCGGCGCCGTCGACCAGCCAGCCGATCACGCCGACATCCGCCCAGGTGGGCGTCGGATAATTGAAGATGCTCGAATACTTCGCACGGCCGGCGTGGAGCGCCGCGACGAGCTGGTCACGCGAGACGCCCATCGTTTCGGCCGCACTATATAGATAGAGGCCGTGGCCGCCTTCGTCCTGCACTTTCGCGAGCAGGATCGCCTTGCGCTTCAGGCTCGGCGCGCGGCTGATCCAGTTGCCCTCCGGCTGCATGCCGATGATCTCCGAATGCGCGTGCTGCGAAATCTGGCGGATCAGGGTCTTGCGGTAAGCCTCGGGCATCCAGTCCTGCGGCTCGATCTTGCCGTCGGCCTGCATCACGGCGTCGAAACGCTGCTGTTCGGGGGAGGCATTCGTATCGGCTTGCACGCCGATCGGCTGGACGTTGCCGGGGATATCAAGGGATTGGGTGTACAT
>NZ_FCOG02000290.1 GCF_001544975.2 Caballeronia arationis
GCTGAAGGTTGTGTAGCACAGCCATGATCGCACCAACCGGCGCCGATCTGGCGATCGGGGAGGTCCTTACCAATTCCCGGGAAACGTGGAGGCTGGTTGGTTTAAGTTAATGCGGGTTTGGCGACCGGTGTTGCAAGTTGCCGATAGTAGTTTGCCTCAGCTTCAGCAGGCGGGATGTAGCCGAGGGGTTCCATCAATCGATGATGATTGAACCAGGCCACCCATTCCAGCGTTGCCAACTCGACGGACTCCCGTGTTTTCCACGGCGCACGACGATGAATCATTTCTGCCTTGTACAGGCCGTTGATCGTTTCAGCCAGCGCGTTATCGTAGCTGTCGCCCCGGCTGCCAACCGACGGCTCGATACCTGCTTCGGTCAGCCGTTCGCTGTAGCGAATGCTTACGTATTGCTTAGGTTCAAGGGGTCGTTGCAACACCTAATGTTTATGACGCAAGTAGTAGATCTCTCAGTGCTTCTGCTGGTGATTTCCATCCCAGGCTTTTACGCGGTCTGCAATTTAGTGCGTCTGCGACGGCATCAAGTTCGCGCTGTGTGTATCGGCTGATGTCGGTGCCTTTCGGAAAGTATTGACGTAACAGACCATTCGTATTCTCGTTGGTCCCGCGTTGCCAAGGGCTTTGAGGATCGCAGAAATAGATCTCCAGACCCGTATCGATTCGAAGCTGCACGTGCTGGGCCATCTCTGCGCCTTGATCCCATGTGAGCGAGCGCCTCAAGTGCTCAGGCAATAACACGATCTTCGCAGCTATGGCATTGCGGACGGCCTCCGCTCCATGACCCGCCAGGGGTGGCCCATTCTTGGCCCGCACGCCAGTGCCATGTCCCTCCATAGGTGGGAGATGGAGCAACATTGTATAGCGGGTGGTACGCTCGACCAGCGTACCCACTGCGGATCGATTAAGGCCGATGATCAGGTCACCTTCCCAGTGACCCGGAACAGCACGATCATCAGTCTCAGCCGGACGTTCACTGATCATGACCTCCGGAGTGATGAAATGCTTTCCTCGCTGTTGCGTCCTGGCTCGAGGCACACGAAGTGCACGGCCCGTACGCAAACAGGCAGTGAGCTCTTTTCGCAGAGCGCCACGGCCCTGAATGTAAAGCGCCTGATAGATGGCTTCGTGAGAGATTCTCATGGATTGGTCTTCGGGATAGTCAGCCTGCAATCGTCGACTAATCTGTTCGGGACTCCAGCAAGTGCCCCAACGCCGGTCCGCGCGGCGGCCTTGCCGTCGTCCTTTCCATGGTACGTCAGGTCCGGCAATCGGCCTGCCTTCTGAGTCGGTGACTGCTCCCGCCAATCGACTCTGCACATAATTCTTTAATCTCTCGTTCTTGGCCAGTCTGGAAGCTTTCGGACGTTCCGCGGCACGCTCAGCTTTCCACTGAGCAACCGTCGCCCTGTATAACAAAGTGCCGCCACGGGTTGCGGCGTTACGGCGCAACTCGCGCGAGATGGTCGACGGTGAGCGCTGCAGTCTTCGCGCGATCTCACGAATCCCGCAATCCTGCGCCCGTAGCAGCGCAATTTCCTCGCGTTCAGAAAAAAACAGATAAGGCGCAGTGCCCGGCGTCAGCTCGATCGGTGGCATTCCGCCCGCATCACGAAACCATCTTGGCCCCAAAGGTTGTGACACGCCACACGCCCGCGCCGCAGCCTCGCTCTCCATGCCTTGCGCGACACAATTCCAGAACGCCCGCTTAGTCTCTAGCTGATTGACACCTGGCCTGCCGGGCGATTGCATTATTGGTCTTCCTGTCTGTTCCAAACCCCAACCCTGTGGTCGTCCCATTTGACACCTCATTTAGGAGATGTTGCAACGACCAGTTGAATCCGCCTTGCGCACCGCTATCGGAGTGGTGGATCAGTGTTCCGTCATTGTCTGGCCGTCGAGCGTACAGCGCCTGTTCAAGTGCATCCAGAACGAAGTCCGTGGTCATCGACGAGCTGACGCGCCAGCCGACAATGCGCCGGGCGAACACGTCGATCACAAATGCGACATAGAGCCAGCCCTGCCACGTCGAGAGTGGAGTAAGAGACAGGGCGTAGTCGAGCTATTTCCCTGCCTCTCCTCCCCGAACCGGACTTGCACCTCTCAGTGCATCCGGCTCTCCATTCAAGCGTTGCTCATAGCAAAGGCGACATCGGCGTAGCGAGACTCGATGGTGCTGCGTTTCTCATCGCGCAGAATGTACGGATTCTCCGACGGCGAACGCCACCTGAATTGACCTTTCCGGCTGGTAACCAGACGCCGCAGCGCCACCGTCCCATACCAACCTCGACTGTTCTGGCCTTGTAGCACCCATGTCGTCGCTTGTCCCGGTTCTGGTGCGCGAATGTAGTCGCGCATCAGCGACCTGAACCCGCGCCGAAACCTGCGCGCAAGCCAGTAGCCGAATTTCCAGAAGACCGTGCGGTCCAGCTTTTTGAACATGGTGGCCGTAAAGTCGGTGAATTGATAGAAGGCAGCCCAGCCGGCAATCTGCCGATGCAGGCTCTCCATCAGATCCATCCGGTTCATGCCATAGTTGCCCGACAGTTGCTTGACGAGCCTCGCGGCAAAGCCCCGATACTTCTCCCACGGAATGGTCGTTACAGGTCGCATGCGACCGCGTGATCCACGCTTGCGGATGATTCGGTGACCAAGGAAGACAAAGCCATCGTTCACATGCGTGATATGGGTCTTCTCCATATTCAGCGTGAGCTTCAGTTCGCCTTCGAGGAACCCACGGCACGCTTCGCGTACGGCCTCAGCATGTTCGCGAGTCCCCTTGACCACAATCACAAAGTCATCCGCGTACCGACAGTAGGCGATAGCTGGTTTCCACTGGCGGTTTTCTCGCACAGTAATGGGACGCTGTTTGAGAATGGCGAAGTTCCACGCCCACCGATCCTTGCGCACCTTCTTGCTCAGGTAGTTCCTTTCCATCCACGCATCGAATTCATGCAACATGATGTTGGATAACAGGGGTGAAATGACACCGCCCTGAGGAACGCCTTCACTCGCGGCACGGAATAGATCGCGATCGACGCACCCGGCCTTGATGAACTTCCACAGCAGGGCAAGGAAGCGCTGATCGGCAATCCGCTTGCGGATTCCCTTCAGAAGAAGACGATGATGAACGGTGTCGAAGTAACTGGCGAGGTCGCCCTCGATAACCCAGCGACCTGAGACACTGTGTTCGCCACCGTCTTGTAGCTGAAGCTTCACCGTGCGAATCGCGTGATGAACACTAGGGGCCGGTCTGAAGCCATACGAAGCCGGATGGAAATCGCTCTCCCATATCGGCTCCATCGCCATCAGCATGGCCCGTTGTACGATCCGATCCCGCAGGCTCGGAATGCCGAGAGGCCTGAGCTTGCCATTCGCTTTGGGTATA
Organism: Caballeronia arationis; assembly: GCF_001544975.2. Classification (GTDB taxonomy): domain Bacteria; phylum Pseudomonadota; class Gammaproteobacteria; order Burkholderiales; family Burkholderiaceae; genus Caballeronia; species Caballeronia arationis. The sequence continues at coordinate 3,404 of NZ_FCOG02000290.1, forward strand.
TACACGCGTCGCGCGGGCAGCGGACTATACGAGCCCGCCAACAGTTCTTCGCGTATCGTCGCCAGTTCATGAGGGAGATATGCTTCCATCATGCGCTTGTCGACACCATCCACGCCCGGCGTGCGGGCTCCGCTGGATGCCAGCGTGATACGAGCCGCCTCGCTCAGCCAATCCCTGTCGGCAATCAGTCTCAGGAGTCGATCAAACTTGCGTTCTTTGTTCTCCGTCGACCATATCGCCAGTTTGCTTTGCATTTCACTGATTATCAAAGGTCTTCACCTCACTCGAGAGTGCCGAGTTCTTGCGCCTTTCTCACGGTCTCATCTTGGCGTTCGTGAGCGCCGATCCAGTTCTCGGTAA
>NZ_FCOG02000294.1 GCF_001544975.2 Caballeronia arationis
GCCATTTTCAACGGGACGATGACGGCGCTGCTCACCTACACGAGCTGGACCCCTGGATTTCTCCTTGTCGGCGTGGTGGTGCATGTGTTCTTGCGCTGGAAAAGCTCGACTGACCCGTGGTGGCGAATCGTGATGCTGGTGTACAACCGCTACCCGGACGTCTATGAGCCGGGGCCGAGCAGCCGTTTTAGCGCGCGCTTCAAGCGCCCGTATGGGTTTGATCAGGACCTCCAATGCTGAAAATGATGTTCACCAAGCGCGCGGTGCAGGAAATCGCGCCGTGGGCGACGATGGTCACGCCCGAACTGTTGCTCAACAAGGACGGGTCGCTGCTGACCGTGTTCGAGTTTGAGGGCATCGACGCTGACTCGCCGAATCCCGGCGACATCACCGCCGCCCGCGACAATCTCGACCACGCATGCCGCAACTTCGATCACCGCATCACCGCGTGGTGGCGCATGTCGCACCGGCGCGTGCGCGGAGGCATCGACGGCACGTTCGCGTCGGAGGCTGATGCGCGCGTCGACGCGATCAATCAAGCCATCATTGGAAGCGGCAAGTACTTCAAGAACTCGCACTCGCTCGCGCTGGCGTTCACGCCTGAAACCGGCATCTCGCGGATCTTCGACAAGATCGGCTATCACATGACGGTCGGCGGCAAGAATCTGGCTGTCGCGATGTTCGAAGCGGCGAAAGATACGATTCTCGCGCGCAGCGCCTTCGCGTTCGACCTGACCAAGATCCAGAACGAGATTAAGCGGTTCGAGTCGGTGATCGACGGATTCGTCGGCGGCGTTACGCGCCTGAAGATGAAGCGGCTGCAGCTCCAGAACGTCCTGTCGTTCTTGCATCAGCGAGCGAATCCGTCGACGCCCAAGCGCCGGGTGCGCTATCCGGTCACGATGTTGGACACGCATCTGACCGAGACCGAAGTCACGATCGGCGCGACCGAGCTGATGTTCGAATCGGCGCACGGCAAGGTGTACGCCCGCATTATCGGCATCAAGGAATGGATGGGCTTTCAAGAGGCGGCGCTCGACGTGCTCTCGCAGGTGGACGCCGAATTGGACGTCTGCGTAATGTTCCGTTTCCTGGACACCTCGCGGGCAAGCGCGTACATCAGGAAGATTCGAGGGTTCTATAAGGTTGCGGCCTTCAATCCGGTCGCCATCCTCAAGCAGTGGGCAACAAAGGAAGAGCAAAAGAACGACGAAGGCCGTGAGATTCTCGCGAAGGAAGCGGGTGACGCGCTCGCAAAGCTCGACGCCGAAGGCCAGCAGTACGGCTTCGCAAACATTTCGGTGGTCGTCTATGGGAGCACCCCTGAGGAGTGCGAAGACGCAACGCGTCAGGTGGTCGGCGTCATCGGCAATGCTGGCTTCGGTGTGATCCTCGAGAAGACGAACCTCTTCGCCTCGTGGAGCGCGACGCTGCCGGGCCGGTGGGACCAGCAAAGGCGTCTGCAGTTCGTTGAGACGCCCGCCGTGTCCGACATCGCCCCGCTTTGCAGTGTGGGCGAGGGTTCGAAGGTCAACGAATGGCTGACGCAGCAGTCCGGCACGAAAACCGGCCCGCTCACGTGCCTGCCGACCCGCCATCGCACGCTCCAGTATTTCGACTTGCATCATCCGGGCGGCAAGGCGCACACACTCGTCGTCGGTCCAATCGGCGCGGGTAAGTCCGTGTTTCTGAATTACCTGATGACCCAGACGGGCCGCCACGGCGCGCGCCGCATCCGGTTTGACAAGGACCGCTCGACACGAATCCCGACGCTGCTCGGCGGCGGCCGTTTCATCGATGCCACCGGCCGCTTCGAGGCGGCGACCTCGGTCAATCCGCTTTCCCTGATTGGCGAAGAGAAGCACTGGTCGTACGTCGCGGACTGGGTGCAGCTTGCCATCGAGGGCGAGGACTACACGTGCACGCCGCAGCAGCAGACCGAAATCTTCGACCGAATCAAGACGCTGGCGCTGGGCTTCCCGCCTGAAAAGTGGCGTCTGTCGAGCTTGATCACGCTGCTGCCTGCGGACTTGCGTGAGCGGTTGCAGGTTTGGACTGAAGGCAACAAGAACGGCAAGTTCTTCGACCACGCTGAAGACGGCTTCGCAATCTCCGACGATTTGTCGATCGAAATGGGCGACCTGTTCCAGAACTTCCCGGTGGCCGCCGCGTTGTTCATGGACTACGCGTTTTACCGGATCGCGCAGATTCTCGACGGCAAGCGCTACACCGTGATTGAGATTGAAGAGGCAGGCTTCTTCTTTACCTACCCGAAGTTCTATGCGCGCCTTGAAATCTGGGCGGTGACGATCCGAAAGCTCAACGCGGCACTGGTGATGGCGACGCAGTCTCTTGGGCAACTCGCACGCGTGCCGAACTTCGAGATTCTGAAAGAGAACATCCCCAACCTGATCTATTTGCCCAACAGCGACGCGATCAGCAACCAAAACCTGTACCGCGATGTGTTCGGCCTCACGCCGCATCAGATCAAGATGATCTCGGACGCAGTGCCCAATCGCGATTACCTGTGGGTGACGGCGAAGCAAAGCCGGATGCTGCAGGCCCAGTTCCCGAAAGAAGCGCTCGCCTACCTCCGCTCGGACGGCCGGGCGCAGGCGCTCCTCGACAAGCACGTCAAGTCCGGCAGCCCACAGTGGCAGGAGGAGTACGTGCGCGACGTACTCGTCAACGCTTAACGCTTTATCTGCAAGGTACCGCCATGATGAAAAAGTTGCTCCGCTGCATCGCCGCGACCGGCGTGTTGACGGTTGGTCTCGTCCAGCAGACCTACGCGAACATGCCCGTGTTCGACGCATCGAACTTCATTCAAAACGCCATGACGGCAGTGGCCGCCGTGAAGGGTGAGGTTTATCAGGATTCGAACCTGGTCTATCAGTACCAGATGATGCTCAATCAGCTCAAGCAGGCGACCAACCTCGATCCGTCCGCGATGCTTGCGCAATTCAAAAGCATCACGAGCGACATCTCAAGCCTGACCAAATATACCGACGCGCTGAAGGACCTGTACGGCGGCCTGCAGAGCAACGCGGAGTACGCCAACAAGGTACAGGCTCTTATCACGCAGTCGGGAAAGACGCCCGAGCAGTGGTTCACCGACCAAAACACCCTGCTGCAAAATAACGACAAGACGGCCAAGCAGCTCTTCCAGCAGGGCAACGACGTCATCTCGCATGTGAGCACGCTCGCGAAGCGCCGGCAGGAGATCCAGGACCAACTGAACATGTCGCCGACGATGGAAGCCACCGCTCAGTTGACCACGCACATGCTGGACATCATCTCCAGTCAGAACAGCGACCTTCTTACGATGATGGCAGCGAAGCAGCGCAGCGATGCGGTGAAGGATTCGGCGACGGTCGCGGACCAGCAGGCGAACAATGCGACGCAGGCGGCCATTAAGGCAAAGCAAGACCAGCAGCGCGCTGCATTCGACGCGCAAATCGGGTCGTCAAAAGTACTGGGGCAGTGATGGCGCGTTCTTGCATGGCCACACTGCGGATCGTTGTCCTGCTCTTGGCAACGATCGTCGCCACG
>NZ_FCOG02000524.1 GCF_001544975.2 Caballeronia arationis
CTCGGGGCTGATCCCGAGACGCGCTATCTGCCGAGCGGCGATGCCGTCGCGAATATCCGGCTCGCAACGACCGATCGGTACAAGGACAAGGCCTCGGGCGAAATGAAGGAGCAGACCGAGTGGCATCGAGTGTCGTTCTTCGGCCGGCTGGCTGAGATTGTCAACGAGTATCTGAAAAAGGGCTCGTCGGTGTACATCGAAGGCAGAATCCGCACTCGCAAGTGGACGGACCAAGCGGGCCAAGAGCGGTATTCGACCGAGATCGTCGCGGAGCAGATGCAGATGCTTGGTGGCCGCGCCTCTGGCGATCGCTCATCCAATGACGGTTTCGAGAGCCAACGCCCTGCACGTCAAGAACGGTCGCAGCCGCCGCGATCGAGCAACCCTGCGCCTGCGAATCGCGAACCGCAACCCACGTCGTTCGGTGGAGGCGGAGGCTTTGCAGACGTCGATGACGACATACCCTTCAGGTCGTATCTGATGGGGCGCGAGTGGTCTGCGATCTGATCCCGTAACGGCTCACCTCACCTCCTGTTTCTTCTCACCTTCGTTGCTTCGTCGAACCGGAAACGGTCGGCGAAGCCGCGAAGCGTCTCTTTCCCACGCGACACAGCCTCATTCGTCGCCTCATCCGCCTTTCGCTTTCCCTGCTGAAAAAAGCCGCCCGTCGTGCTCGCCTCGCGCGAGTCGGACGGCTTTTTTGAGCACGGTTTCACCGCCTGTTCAGGCATCGACCTCAACCACACCACTACTGGAGTGCCAATGAATATCAAGGACATCAAGCTGTCCCCGGAACAGTGGGTTGCGTTGCTCCAGAAGTATGGAGTCCCCGCAAGCTCATTGACCGGGAAGGGC
>NZ_FCOG02000295.1 GCF_001544975.2 Caballeronia arationis
CGATCGACGATCTTCACGACCTGCGGCACGGCGTACTTCGATATCTGTCCCGTCTGGCTGAACGCGAGCACGTGATTTCTGATGTCGTCCTCCGAGACTGCCTGCGCGAATTCCGGCTTCAGCACCACGAGTGCCACGGGTCGTTCGCCCCACTTCGCATCGCTGATGCCGATCACCGCTGCTTCGGACACGCCCGGATGCAGCGAGATCAGGCTTTCGATCGCGAGCGACGACACCCACTCGCCACCCGACTTGATCACGTCCTTCATGCGGTCGACGATCTGCACATAGCCATCCGTATCGATGTTCGCGATGTCTTGTGTGTGCAGGTAGCCGCCCTCCCAAAGCTGATCGGATGCCTCCGGGTTCTTCAGGTAGCCTTGCGTCAGCCACGGCGCGCGCACGATGATCTCACCGCTCGCCCTGCCGTCGTGAGCGACGTCTTCGCCCTCTTCGTCCACGATGCGCAGATCCACGAGAGGCAGCGGCAGACCCGTCTTGCAACGCAGGCGCACCTGCTCGTCGGCGTCGAGCGTCTCGCTGCCGGGCTGCAGTTGCGCGAGCGTCAGCAGCGGTCCGGTCTCCGACATCCCATAGCCGGCGAAGATGTCGATGCCACGATCGAGCGCCGCACGCGCGAGTCCATGGGGCAGCGCGCCTCCGCCGATGATCACTTTCCACTTGCTCAGATCGACGGTCTTCGCTTCAGGGCAGCCGAGCAGCATGTGCAGGATCGTTCCGACGCAATGCGAGAACGTGACGCCTTCATCACGCACGAGCCCGACGAGCCGCTCCGGCAGGTAACGGCCCGGATAGACCTGCTTCACACCCAGCACGGTAGCGATATAAGGCATACCCCACGCGTGGACATGGAACATCGGCGTGATCGGCATGTACACGTCACCGCGGTGAAAGCGCTGCCCCGATACGGGGCTTGCAAGCGCCGCCATCCCTGTGATGGTGTGCAGCACGAGCTGGCGGTGCGAGAAATAGACGCCCTTCGGCAGACCCGTCGTGCCCGTCGTATAGAACGTGGTGGCGCGCGTGTTCTCGTCGAAGTCCGGGAAGTCGTAGACGGACTCGCTCGCCGCGAGCATGGTCTCGTATTCGTCCGCGAAGGGGATCGAATGCGCGACGGCTTCGCTGCCTTCGTCGTCGATCCGGATGAAGGTGTGCACCGTTTCGAGCTGGTCCCTGATCGCATCGACGACAGGCAGGAAGTCCGCATGAACGAGAAGGACCTGCGCGCCCGCATGGTTGATCGTGTAGGCGATCTCCGCTGGCGAGAGCCGCACGTTGACCGTCTGCAGCACGGCACCCATCATCGGAATGGCGAAGTAGCATTCGAGGTAGCGATGGCTGTCCCAGTCCATCACCGCGACGGTGCTGCCCATCTTCGTGCCGTGGCGGCCGAGGCCATGTGCAAGGCGCGCGATGCGCTCGCTCATCGCGCGATAGGTCAGGCGCGTTTCGCCGCGATAGACGATCTCCTGATCGGGCGCATGGACGAGCGGTGTATGCAGCAGATGCTTGATCAGCAGCGGGTACGCATACGCCGATTGAGTTGATTCGATCATGTCGGGATTCATTTGATTTCCTTGATGCGAAGCGGCGCGCGAAATGCGGGCTTCATTGCGCGGCGCCCCGGTATCCGGGATGACGCGCGGGACGCGAGACCGCTTACTGCCCGAACTCTCGCCTGACGCTCAATTTGTTCGTTACGGATGCAACGCCTGGGACGTCTTTCGCCAGCGCGCCTGCCTTTTCGATCTGCGCGGGATCGGTCACCGTGCCGGTCAGCGTCACGGCTCCATCCTTCGCGCTGACGCCGATGCTTCCGGCATCGATACTCTTGTCCTTCCCGAATGCGGCGTACACGCGCTTGCGCAGCGCGCGATTCGCCGAGCGGGAGCCACTCGCGGGCGCCGCACTCGACGCCACCGAAGGCTCGCTCGATGCCGCCATTGTTTCGCCTGCCTGAAGGCTCGCGCCGACCGATGCCAGAACGATCAATGCGGCACAACCCGAACTGCGTGGCTTGATTCTCTTCATGGATTGCTCCGGTTATTTGTTCACAGCATCTGCGGATCGCAACTGCCGCGCGGCCATCGCTCAGAAGTTGTGGCGTATGCCGATCATTGCAGCCGTGGTCGACTCTCCCGGAGCCACAGGTTGTCCATACACGATCGTCTGGTTCATCGTGCCGTGATTGTCGACATAACCGACCTGCGCATAGGCGAGCGTGCGCTTGGACAGGCTGTATTCCGTGCCCACCGCGAATTCGCTCGAATGATTCGTCGAGTTGTTGTTGTCCTTCAGATAATAGAACCCGGAAGTGACTTTCAGTACCGGGGTGAACCGGTATCCGAGCCCGGCCGAATAGAGATCGTAGTCCGCACGACCGGTGTTCGCCGGATTTTTGCCGTGGCTGTACGAGCCGGACACGGAGAAGTCGCGGAACGTGTACATCGCGCCGAGGTACACCAGCCGGTTGTTGTTGAGCCCCGTCGGTGCGACGCCGGGCAACGGGTTCGCGTCGTGTCCGTTGTAATAGACCGCCGACAGGTTCAGGCCGTAGTTCGAATACTTCAGCACAGCGGACTCGCGCGTGCCGCCCTGGAACTGGCCCGCAACACCGCCCGGCGCGTATTCCAGCGCAAGCGATGCACCGTAGAACTTCGGCGACTCGTAGACGAGCGCGTTGCTGTCGTACAGCGCGCCGATCGGCCCGTTGGTGCTGGTACCGGGCCAGCCGGCGGCCTGGTTCATGCCGAGCCACGCGGTGAGAATGCTGCCGAAGTACTGCGCCGAGCGCACGTCGGTATCGAACATCGCATAGACCATCGGCACGATCTGGCGGCCCGCGTTGAACGTGCCGAACGGACCGGAAACACCTATCGTCGCGAACTGGTTGAACTGCGCGGGAACGCCGGGTGTGTCGGAGAGGCCGAACCTGCCGGTGCCGGTATCGAATGTGCCCTGCAGCTTGAAGTTGACGCGATATCCGCCGCCCAGGTCTTCGCTGCCCTTGAGGCCCCAGAAGCTGGCGTAGATGCCGCCGTCCTTGTAGCGATACACCTTGCCCGTGTTGGCGGCGTTCGGTGCGAAGGAAGCGGCGGACGTGCTCTGATAGAGCAGGCCCGCATCGAGAACACCATATAGCGTCACCGATCCTTGCGCGTAAGCGGCGCCGGAACAGGCCAGTAATGCAGCGAGGCAGGGAAGTCTGAATTTCATGAGGGGTCTCCGGATGTTTTCTTTTTCGACCTGCGCGCATGTCATCGGCAAAGTCAGTCGGCGCGCTGCGAATGCTGCTATCTGCGGACCGTGGCGGGATAACCCTGCCACGTAATCGGCCCGCACAAGCCATCGCGATGGCGCGTGAAGTCATGCAGCAAGAATACGGAAGGAGACGAATTCCAGCCCCTCTCGCGGAGGGAGGGGGATCGAATGATCAGGACGCGGACGCGGGTCGCGTGGAAAAGGCAGCTGGCGTGCTGTCTTTATATAGTGCCTTCGAGCAGGCCCAGCACTGCTGCGCGGCGC
>NZ_FCOG02000331.1 GCF_001544975.2 Caballeronia arationis
CGGCATCGACCTGAAGTGCGGAGGTCGCCGATGAAGCTGGCGAAGGTGAAAATCGAGTACAGCTCCGGCACCACGATTGTGGACCGAGTCACTCTCGATCCAACAACGGGTCGGGTTCATCTGGCGCCGCGTGTACTCGGGCTGCTTAACAAGATGGACGAGTCCGAATGCTCGCCGTCGTTCAGCCTGGAGTACAAGGGCGACGTCTTGCCGGTAAAGATGGTGGATGACGGCGGGTACGTGGTATCGATTCCTCCTGAACCCGGCCCGGGCTTACGCCGACTACTCAACGCAGTCGCGACGCCGACCAAGGACCAGCGGCATCAGAATGGTCGCTACCTTCACACCCTATCGGCGGCATCGATCGGCGGTGCAGTCGGCTACGCCCATTCCGCATCGTCCTGGGATCCGATGACGATCGCAGGTACGAGCGCACTGGCTGCCCTTGGAGTAGTATTGTGGTATGCAGGCCATTAGTGATGAAAGGAGAATGACGTGGGCGCAACAATTTTCACACTAGTGCTTGGCGTGTCCATTGCAGCTTTCTTCATGTGGACCGCCAACAACGGTCGGAAAGCTGATCGCGAGCGCGATTGGGGCAAATGATTCGACGCAGCGCAAGCTGAGTCCAACGGACGAACCGCACCTTCCAGGGTGCGGTTTTTTTTCGACTTTCTTTTTTAGCGCGCCTTCGGGCGCGTTTTTCATTTCAGGAGCAGTTTATGTCTCAAGCAAACGCCGATCTGGTGCCGGCTGCTATCACCACCGGTATCACCGCTTCTGGCGCCGTCGATATCAAGTCAGTCGCCCGGCTGAACACCGACGGCAAGACGGTCGATCAGGTTTTCGAGGGTCTGTGCCGCTTCTTGCGCGGGACGGAGCTCGAACCGGAATGGCTCTGTCACGCGAACCTGCAGGACGACGCCAACGAAGCGATGTACGGAGCACGCCACAACAGACCGTGGCCTGAACCGTCGGCACATGACCGGATTTCCGTGTCTGTGTGCATCGGCAATTCGGAAGGCTGGATCGTTCATGTGGACCTCGTCAGTCGACCGCGGCTGAGCGACTCGCTTGATCGGACCTGCGCGATCATGCCTCTGCTTCGCGCCAAGGTGTTTTCCAGTGACCACGCGTGGTCGCTCGCTCGTCTGATCGCCCGTCTACTCGACGCGGCGTAATAGCTTTTCAACTTCCCGCGCCCGTTTCGGCGCACTTAACCCTTGCCGGGCATCGACCCGACAGGGTGCGATTGCCCGCATTCTTTAAGGCAATCCACCATGTATCAGCTTTCCTTTTCGGGCTTCGCCCAGTCTTTCCGCACGATGCTCGAAGTGCTCCGTTTCCTGCGAGACGACACGCGCGTGGCAGCAGTCGACGCGGCAGAGATCGCTCTCACGTTCTTCAGCCACCCCGTATCCGTCACACGCTTCAACGGTAAGCTCACCGTTCGTCGGCTCGGGACGGCGACGACCCTTTTCCTGTCGCTCATCGACGAAATCGACGCGGCTCACTTCAGACCGTCGTTCGCGACGCTCGAGCCGTGGCAAATCCGGCGCGAGCACTGGCAACTGCTCTATCTGGCTTTCGATCTGGCGCGGGAGCCGCTGTATCTGTTCTCTTCGGATCAGATGGCGCAAGCCAACGAAGAGGCGGCTAAGAGCGGCCGTCGCGGGCTCGATCTGTTCGAGCTGCTGCAGGACGAGTCGCCGCGCCGGTTCGGCTTCCGCTACGCGGGCCCGATCCTGGACAACCGGCAGAGCAATGGTCGGCACGAGGTTCATGTCGCCTACGCGCTCGCGGCGGGCAAGCCCGTTCCGCAAGCGGTGATCGACGACTACGCTTCGTTGTCGAAGTTCGACTCCGACTTGCAATGGGCCAAGCCGCTTCTCGCGGTGCCGGAGTTGCGTGGCGCGCTGCCGCTTGCGAAGCTGGTGCCGCTGGCAACGGTGATGCGCCATTCGAAGCAGGCGATCACCTCTGACAATGCCGCACTGCTCGCGATGGTGATGGGTCTCGCGCCGAAGGAGCCTACGACGGTCCAAGTCGACGACTTGCTGTACGCGAAAGGCATTCTCGAAGCGCATTCTTTGCCGGAGGCGTACCTGAAGCCTGTCGACGTCGGCTCGCCGACCTGTCAGTTCGCGGAAGTGCTGCGGCGTACGCTCGCCGATCGCTCGCGCGACAATCGGCTGGCGGAACTCGAGAAGGCGCGGAAGTCGGGCAGCATCAGCGCACTCCGCTTTCAACTCGACTCGCAACTGGCCATTCTGGATCACGGCAGGCATACGCACACCTTCGCCAACGAGTTCGCGAAAGCGGTGCAGACGGCCGACATGTCCTATCTCCTCAGCATCCTGGACCGGCCAGACGACGCCAACCGGGCGACCAAGCAAGCGGTCCGCGAGGTGTTCGGCATTAAGCTCATAGGCGTTCGCGCCACGGCTCGGCGCCGGGGCATCTTCGAACTGGCAGGTATGGACGCCGCGCAGCAAGCAGAGTGGGAGGCGTTGTCGGTTTCGCAACGTGAGGCAAGGCGCGTCGCCCGCGAGGTCGCACGCGCTCGCGAGGCGGCTGAAATGTCACGCATCCGAACGCGGGACGGCGCTGTCGTGACCGGTGCGCAGTGGGTGAATAGCACGATCGCCGAAGGCTTCTCCGAGATCGTTAGCATGCGGCAGGGCACTAGCGTGCGTTACGCGCTCGCAGACCC
>NZ_FCOG02000296.1 GCF_001544975.2 Caballeronia arationis
CCAACGCGCCGTCGTTCGGGCACAGTCTCCACAATTTCCGATGCGCCGCTGGTCCTGAGCGAGATCAGCGTCTACCGCTGGTGGAGGACGAAAATCCGAGGGCCGGAAAAAACTTGGGGCCCGGAGTCCCGTCGGGGCAGGACATGACGCCAAAACTGCCGCTCGACTTCAAGGAAAGTGCTCGCAACCAAAACGGCTTCATTGGCCGCACGATCAACTAGATGAAGGTGGTGGCGTGCGTCCGAGCGAATTTAGCTGACATTTGTTATCGACCGGTGAAGCCCTGCTTGGCACGCGCTTTCCTGTGCGTTGCCATCGATACAATCCATGCGCATGGGCTTCTCAGGCACAAGCGTTGCGTGTCGAACTTTATTACCTCACTCGGCGCCGACAGTCCAATGAGCACGTATCCGTCGCCTGCTCGTGAGAGTATCACTAGCATGATCCGGCATGGACCATGAACACGTGATCGCGCTCTTTCACCGGTATCGCCCGCTACGCTCGGCGATGCGCAAGCGCGCCATTGTGAGAACCGTCTGCGACGCGGTTGAAGTACATGCGACGCTCGAGGAAGAAAATTTTTATCCGTCGCTCCGACAAGTGTTCACCGCGTCCACCGGCGACACTGCTCTCAGCACGAGCGCACCTGACCACAACGAGGTGCGCGGCCTGATCGCGGACCTGAACAGCAGGTCTTCCGTCGACGACCGCTACGACGACGCGTTTATGGCGGCTTATGAGGACGGTGCTGAAGCATGTCGCGGACGAAGAAACTGCGCTCTTCCCAACTGCGGAACGGCTGATTCCCGAACGTTTGACGGCCCTCGGCGTGGAAACACGCCGGCGCGGCGAGTTCCTGCGGGGGCAGACGTTGCGCATGGCACCCAATCATCCATTGCGTCTCCTGCGGTCTCGTTCACCATCGGGGATTGGCATTGGCCTCATTCTGCTTGTCTTCTCGCGCACCGAAACGCGACGAATTGGCTCGCATTCTTGACCCGCTCACTGACCCGTATGCGAAATCCCAGTACATGCGTTCGCGCCCTCACGCTAGAGAAGAACGCACGAAGCACCGTGCTCCTCATGGTTCGCTGAAAGAGCGCGCTGCCGTATTACTAATATGAAACCGACCGTGTTGAACGCCATTGATCAGAACGGTCGATTAACGGACCTTGCGCCTTCGACTTACGCTCGCCTAAGATTTCGGTGGACGTGTTATCGACGTTCGAGGTTGTTTAAATCTCAATGTTCACTCCAGGCTGGGAGAGCGGACGAAGGAGAGAGCATTGACAGATGATGAGTGGCGCGAAGCGAATTCACGTCTCGAGGAGATTGTCGCGGACCTAGGTGTTTCACGGAATGCCATCGTCGCAAGCATGCTGGGTCGGCGAGGCGTCTTACTGGATGCGCGACATTGGGGGTCGCAGGGCGCTCGATCGTCTCGTCGTTTTATAATGCGACGCTGGGCCCACAGATTAAGGTCGGCAATTGAGGAACACTCCGTTTTGCGTGCGTTGAGAGGGCGGCCGAGCGAGACTTCGCATCGGCAAATCTGTAGAGGATTGTATAAGGGGGACATCGTGTCGCGCTTTCCGGAAACACTAAACCAAGTTGCCGATCGGTGGACGGTTTTGATGAATCAGGTAAATCGCCAAATCGGTCTCTATCCGAGCGGACTATATGTTGATGTTCGAACTTTCATCGACCAGACGGAGAGCATCCTCAAACCCGATCCATTCGAGCACGACGTGCTACGCACGGTTCGCCGCCTGGCCGAAGACGGAAAGCTAAAAATCGCGTTGTTTCGGCTGCGCGAGGTGATCGACGACCGACTCGAGGTGCCGAGAGATCGGCTACAGATTGAATCGCCGCCAGACGCTCGGGCCAAGCGGTGTTTGTAGCGGCGACGAAGTGCAAACTTCGTTACGCCGGAGCGCTAGCCCGGCTTCCTTCAAGTCATCAGGCAAATGCGACTAGCGATGACGGTCTATCGACCGAGGTCGTACGACGGACGCGTGCCATATGTGCGAGGCTGGCTGAAGGGCGCGGCAATCCCTTGCCGCTATGGCAACGGCTTGCGCGCGGTGGGCTCGACGTCGTGAAGGTGGATGGCGATCATGTCGCCATGAAGTTTGAAGCAGACGTCGGGCGCGTGGCAGATGCACTCGACCGCGCGTTAAATCGCGTCGCGTCTGACCTTCGCTGCGTCCCATAAGGGTCTGCTGATGCACCGACGAGCATGTGCAAGCAATGGGCGGCGTTGCAACGTCCTCGTGCATAGGCGTCGACCAGAACGTTGCAAGGCGATGATGATGCCCTCCGCCAAACATCGGTACGCTCGATGAGATGCGGCGATCTAGCTTTACAGAGTTTTTTGGCCTGCCGCCTCGTCGATGCTGGCAGCAGTCGCTGTTCGAGTAGTATCGTGCGTGAAGCGAAAGAGGGTGCCATCGTCTTCGTCGTTTTGGTAGCCGAACTCGGGACTGCGGTCCGCATCGAGAACCTCGCCGAGAGCGTCTACCTTGCACTCACAACGAGAACGGGCCCCCTGGGTTGCGCTTGCTCCCACGTTGCGCAAGTCGATGCTCCCGGCAGAAGTCGTAAGCCGCTAGGAGAGCAGCGTTGGCCCGCCGGGATACCGAACCCATCGCGCGGTCGAAGACTGCACCCTCTTCGGGGCGGGTCGAGCGATAAGTCCACGGATCGAATCCCTGGACGTGCCGGAACGCATTCTCACCGGTGCGCACGCTATGCTGCAAGTCGGACCATGCCTCCCAGTGAGATCGCGTCCCGATGAAGGCGGCCCAGCCGGTGATCGAGTCACCCACGTCGGAACGTAGGCATTCGCCGATAGGCGTGAGTTCGAAACGATGACCGTCAAGCTCGCGCAGAACATCCGCACTCGCGAGGGCGCGCAGCATACGGTAGAGCGTCGGTGCGTGAGTAGCGGTCAGCGCTGCGAGTACATCGCTCGTGCGGCGAGTGTCCGCGAGAAGGTTGGCGATGCCGAGCGTGGCGGCTAGATGAATGGCCTGCGAGACCTGATACCCATCGATCAGGCGACGAATCGCATTTGCCGGGTCTTGATCGTCTTTCATGGGCCTCCTCGCTTGACAACCTACGCCGCAAGCCTTCATTGAAGCCGCCCGCGGCTCGCCGTCGATAATGAAGGGACGCCGCTGCACATCCCCGTCCCAGTTGGGAAACGTGCCTCTTTGGATGTGGAAGACAATGACGTGAGCGGTGGTGTCGACCGTGTACATACCGAAGTGAGCCACGTTTCCCTTGGCAATTCCTGCATTCTCGTCAGCGGTTCCCTTGCAGACGGTTGCCCGAAGCGGATTTCGGCTGGTCGGCGCGAACACCGACCAGCGCGTAGCGGCCATCGCTTCCGAACAGGAGAAGGCCTTCGGGATGCGCGCCCAGCTGTTCCACCTCGGTTCCACTCCTGGTGACGGTCAGAGAGACCAGAGACCAAGATCCGGCCAGACTGCTGGGAGATTGCGCGCGAGCCCCGGGCACCGCGGT
>NZ_FCOG02000306.1 GCF_001544975.2 Caballeronia arationis
CTGGGTCGGTATCGACTGGGCGGACACGAAGCACGATATCTGCGTGCAGGCGGCAGGCGAGAGCCGGCGCGAGTCCGCGAGGTATTTGTTCGCCATCGGCCGCCGCTCAATGCGGCGGCTAGCGTGGACCTTGTCCGAAGCGCTGTTCGCCACGCTGCAAAACAATGCGGTCTGCAGCAGCGTGTGCGCGGCACACACATCTTCCGGCACACCATAGCATGCCGGATGGCACAGAGTGGTGCACCGTTCAAAGAGATCGCCGACCTGTTGCGACACCGCAGCCTCGACACGACCACGATTTACGCGAAGGTCGACTTTCTCTCGCTTCGGCGGGTCGCTCTCCCATGGCCAAGGAGGCGTCCGTGAACTCTCACACATCATTTTCGACCTGGATCGACGACTACTTGGCCGTTCGCCGACGAGCAGGGTTTCAGCTTGAAACTGAGGGCTCGCAACTCCGGAAGTTTGCACGCTTCGCCGAGCAGGTCGGCCACGCTGGTCCGCTGACGGTACGACTTGCGGTTCAATGGGCCAGCAGTTCGCGCAGTGGCCGAGCGCTGACAGCTGCACGCCGGATCGAGGTGCTTCGTCCCTTTGCTTCTTATTGCCGCCAGTTCGATCCCGCAACCGAGATTCCGCCCCGGTGCCTGTTTGGGCATGCCCATCGGCGGTTGGCACCGCATGTTTTTACTGACGATGAGGTCCTTGATCTGTTGGGCGCCTGCGATCACCTATATCCGCCCGGTGGCCTGCGGGGGTTGAGCTGTAAGACGATCTTTGGATTAATGGCGGCAACAGGCCTGCGCGTCTCGGAAGTGAAGCGCCCCGGAAATGTAGGAGACCAAAGTCTCCTACATTTCCGGGGCGCTTCAAGACGGTCGTCACCGCGCTGCGCTCGTTCCTGCGATTTCTACTGCAGCGTGGCGCTATCCAGACAGACCTGGCTTCAACTCTGCCTGGGGTGGCATGCTGGAGACGGTCACATCTGCCCAGCTCGTTGCTTCCCGATCAGATTGAACGATTGCTCGCCTGCTGCGATCGCAGCACACCGGCCGGCGAGCGCGACTATGCGATCTTGCTGCTCCTGGCCCGACTCGGGTTGCGGGGCGGCGAGGTGCTGGCGATGACGCTGGACGATCTGGACTGGGAGAACGGCGAGATAGTTGTTCGAGGCAAAGGTCAGCGACTGGAACGCTTGCCAATGCCCTCGGAGGTTGGCGCGGCATTGGCGAGCTATCTTTGTGACGTCCGTCCCGCGTGTGCGACGCGTCGGGTGTTCATTCGGATGAAGGCTCCGCAGCAGGGGCTTGCCGGGCCGGACGCGATTTGCTGCATTGTTCACCGCGCTCTTGATCGGGCCAGTCTTGCCCCTGACTTCAAAGGGGCTCACCTGTTCCGCCATTCCCTTGCCACCAATCTGCTTCGCCGCGGTGCGACGCTGGGTGAGATTGGTCAACTGCTGCGTCACCGACTACCGATAACCACACAGATCTATGCCAAGGTGGACATCGCGGCGCTACGTGATATTGCGCTGCCGTGGCCTGGAGGTGCGTCATGAGCACCTTACAGGTCGCACTCGATGAGTACCCTGCAGTCCGGCGCGCCCTCGGGTTCAAGCTCCGCTTGTCCGGCCGACTGCTGCAACGCTTTGTCGACTTCGCTGCTCGCGAGGGTGCAGAATACATCACTACCGAGTTCGCAGTTGCATGGGCGATGCAGCCGGCCACAGCACAACCTGCCCAATGGGCAAACCGCCTCGGCATGTTGCGTCGTTTCGCGCAGTATTGCAGCGCAAACGATCCGCGCAACGCCGTACCGCCGGCAGATCTGCTTCCTCACCGGTACCATCGTCCAGCTCCATACCTTTACCGCGACGAAGAGATCAAACGGTTGCTTGCTGCTGCACGCCGCCTTCCATCTGACACTGGTCTGAGGCCCGTTACATTCTTCACGCTCTTCGGCCTCTACGTCGCCACGGGGCTACGGGTGACCGAGGCCTTGCATCTCGATCGCAACGACGTCGATCTGGTCAACGGAGTGTTGACGATCCGTGACGCGAAGTTTGGCAAGATGCGCTATGTACCGCTCCACGTTTCCACACGACGAGCATTGCAGAGCTACGCAGTCCTGCGGGATCGCTTGTGCAGCGATCTCGAAACGCCGAGCTTTTTTGTCTCGGAGCGCGGAACCCGTTTAACAGACCTGTGCGTGCGACGGACCTTTGTGAAGCTATCGCATGAGATCGGCCTACGCGGTGCAGACGACTCCCGAGGGCCTCGTCTGCACGATCTTCGTCACCGGCTGGCCACTCGCACGCTCCTCAACTGGTATCGACGCGGTGTCGATGTCGAGCGTCACCTGCCGTTGCTGTCGGCCTACCTCGGGCACGCGCATATCACAGACACGTACTGGTATTTGACGGCGACGCCCGAGCTGCTGCGCTACGCGCTGCGATACGTGGAGCGATCCAGACAAGGACAACGGCCATGAATACTATCAGTACGCTCCCCGCACTTCTCCAAGCATTCTTCATGGATCGGCTCATGCAGCAGCGTCAGGCGAGCTCACACACCGTCGCAAGCTATCGGGACACCTTCCGTCTGCTTCTCCAGTACGCGCAAAGACGCTTGGGCAAGGCGCCTTCGAATCTGACGGTATCAGAACTCGACACGCCGCTGCTGGGAGCGTTCCTCGATTACCTGGAGCACGAACGCAAGAACAGCGCCCGCAGTCGCAACGTGCGTCTTGCTGCAATCCATTCGTTCTTCCGCTATGTGGCGTTGCACGCACCGGAGCATAGCGCAGTGGCGCAGCGCGTCCTGGCCATGCCGAGCAAGCGCTATACGCGCAGCCCGATCGCTTATCTGACGCCGGTCGAGGTGGATGCGCTGCTTGCCGCCCCCGACCTCACGACATGGTCAGGTCGTCGTGATCGTGCGCTTCTGACGTTGGCTGTCCAGACCGGCCTGCGTGCCGCGGAGCTTATCGGGATTCGCTGCGAAGACGTCCTGCTTAGCACCGGCGCGCATGTACGATGCGAAGGAAAGGGTCGAAAGTGCCGTTGCACACCATTGGGTAAAGACACCGTTCTGGTGTTGCGCAGTTGGCTACGTGAGCGCCAAGGACTGCCTCTTGAGCCTGTTTTCCCAACTACGCGCGGATCCGCGTTAAGCCATGATGCCCTGCAATACATATTGGATAAGCATCTCCGTATCGGTTGCCAGCACTGTCCATCGCTCGTGCATAAGCGCGTGACTCCGCATGTTTTAAGGCACACCCTGGCCATGGACGAGTTACTGTCAAATCTGGTGTTTCGGATTCGGCATGATCAGGCGGCCAGCGGTTGCTGAGCCGGTGTGCTGTCGG
>NZ_FCOG02000237.1 GCF_001544975.2 Caballeronia arationis
GAACGCAAAAACCCCACCTTTGGGGGGTGGGGTTTTTGTTTTGCTGCATGAGGAGCCTGACGATTACCTACTTTCACACGGGAGATCCGCACTATCATCGGCGTGGAGTCGTTTCACGGTCCTGTTCGGGATGGGAAGGGGTGGTACCAACTCGCTATGGTCATCAGGCATGACTTGTTGTTGTGTCGTCTCGGTAAGGAGCCGCTACAACCAATCTGGGAAGAAGTAGTCGAACTGCGCAGGTTTAGGCGCGTTCGTGGTTACTGGTGTTACTTTGGGCTGTGCTTGTATTAGGCACAACACTTAATCTCAACCTGGCGTTTTGCGCCCCCTTCGGGGGTGGCCCTGAATAAGCGCTAAAGCGCTAACTCATTGCGTAAAACACACTGGTTATAGGATCAAGCCTTACGGGCAATTAGTATCAGTTAGCTTAATGCATTACTGCACTTCCACACCTGACCTATCAACGTCCTGGTCTAGAACGACCCTTCAAGGGGATCAAGTCCCCAGGGATATCTCATCTTAAGGCGAGTTTCCCGCTTAGATGCTTTCAGCGGTTATCTCTTCCGAACATAGCTACCCGGCGATGCCACTGGCGTGACAACCGGTACACCAGAGGTTCGTCCACTCCGGTCCTCTCGTACTAGGAGCAGCCCCCTTCAAATATCCAACGCCCACGGCAGATAGGGACCAAACTGTCTCACGACGTTTTAAACCCAGCTCACGTACCTCTTTAAATGGCGAACAGCCATACCCTTGGGACCGGCTACAGCCCCAGGATGAGATGAGCCGACATCGAGGTGCCAAACACCGCCGTCGATATGAACTCTTGGGCGGTATCAGCCTGTTATCCCCAGAGTACCTTTTATCCGTTGAGCGATGGCCCTTCCATACAGAACCACCGGATCACTATGACCTGCTTTCGCACCTGCTCGACTTGTCGGTCTCGCAGTTAAGCACGCTTATGCCATTGCACTATCAGCACGATTTCCGACCGTACCTAGCGTACCTTCGTACTCCTCCGTTACACTTTGGGAGGAGACCGCCCCAGTCAAACTGCCTACCATGCACTGTCCCCGACCCGGATCACGGGCCAAGGTTAGAACCTCAAACAAACCAGGGTGGTATTTCAAGGACGGCTCCACCGAAACTAGCGTTCCGGTTTCATAGCCTCCCACCTATCCTACACAGATCGGTTCAAAGTCCAATGCAAAGCTACAGTAAAGGTTCATGGGGTCTTTCCGTCTAGCCGCGGGGAGATTGCATCATCACAAACACTTCAACTTCGCTGAGTCTCGGGAGGAGACAGTGTGGCCATCGTTACGCCATTCGTGCAGGTCGGAACTTACCCGACAAGGAATTTCGCTACCTTAGGACCGTTATAGTTACGGCCGCCGTTTACCGGGACTTCAATCAAGAGCTTGCACCCCATCATTTAATCTTCCGGCACCGGGCAGGCGTCACACCCTATACGTCCACTTTCGTGTTTGCAGAGTGCTGTGTTTTTATTAAACAGTCGCAGCCACCAGTTTATTGCAACCCCTTCACCCTTCTCGCGCAGGCGAGTCAAGCTACAGGGGCGTACCTTATCCCGAAGTTACGGTACCAATTTGCCGAGTTCCTTCTCCCGAGTTCTCTCAAGCGCCTTAGAATACTCATCTCGCCCACCTGTGTCGGTTTGCGGTACGGTCATCGTTAGACTGAAGCTTAGAGGCTTTTCTTGGAACCACTTCCGATTGCTTCTTCACCGAAGTGAATGGCCTCACACCCTTGAATTCCGCGCCCGGATTTGCCTAAGCGCCTTCTCCAATGCAAGGACCGGGACTTCCAACACCCGGACAACCTTCCGCGATCCGTCCCCCCATCGCATCTAACGACGGTGCAGGAATATTAACCTGCTTCCCATCAGCTACGCATTTCTGCCTCGCCTTAGGGGCCGACTCACCCTACGCCGATGAACGTTGCGTAGGAAACCTTGGGCTTACGGCGAGGGGGCTTTTCACCCCCTTTATCGCTACTCATGTCAGCATTCGCACTTCCGATACCTCCAGCGCACTTTTCAATGCACCTTCGCAGGCTTACGGAACGCTCTCCTACCATGCACATAAATGTGCATCCGCAGCTTCGGTGACTGGCTTAGCCCCGTTACATCTTCCGCGCAGGACGACTCGATCAGTGAGCTATTACGCTTTCTTTAAAGGATGGCTGCTTCTAAGCCAACCTCCTGACTGTTTTAGCCTTCCCACTTCGTTTCCCACTTAGCCAATCTTAGGGACCTTAGCTGGCGGTCTGGGTTGTTTCCCTCTTGACACCGGACGTTAGCACCCGATGTCTGTCTCCCGTGATTGCACTCTTCGGTATTCGGAGTTTGCTATGGCGTAGTAATCCGCAATGGACCCCACAACCATGACAGTGCTCTACCCCCGAAGGTGATACACGAGGCACTACCTAAATAGTTTTCGGAGAGAACCAGCTATTTCCAAGTTTGTTTAGCCTTTCACCCCTATCCACAGCTCATCCCCTAACTTTTCAACGTTAGTGGGTTCGGTCCTCCAGTACGTGTTACCGCACCTTCAACCTGGCCATGGATAGATCACTTGGTTTCGGGTCTACGCCCAGCAACTGAACGCCCTATTCGGACTCGCTTTCGCTACGCCTGCCTTAATCAGTTAAGCTTGCTACTGAACGTAAGTCGCTGACCCATTATACAAAAGGTACGCCGTCACCCGTTTCCAGGCTCCGACTGTTTGTATGCATGCGGTTTCAGGATCTATTTCACTCCCCTCCCGGGGTTCTTTTCGCCTTTCCCTCACGGTACTGGTTCACTATCGGTCGATCACGAGTATTTAGCCTTGGAGGATGGTCCCCCCATCTTCAGACAGGATTTCACGTGTCCCGCCCTACTTGTCGTACACCTAGTTCTTCCTCACTGTTTTCGCCTACAGGGCTATCACCTGCTATGGCCGCACTTTCCAGAGCGTTCGGCTAACAACGAAGATAAAGAGTACAGGCTGATCCCATTTCGCTCGCCACTACTTTGGGAATCTCGGTTGATTTCTTTTCCTGCGGTTACTTAGATGTTTCAGTTCACCGCGTTCGCTTCACGTAGCCTATGTATTCAGCTACGGATACTCCATAAGGAGTGGGTTTCCCCATTCGGACATCTTCGGATCAAAGCTCGTTTGCCAGCTCCCCGAAGCTTTTCGCAGGCTACCGCGTCCTTCATCGCCTGTGATCGCCAAGGCATCCACCACATGCACTTGTTCGCTTGACCCTATAACGAGTGTGTCTCCGCCTTTCGACTTCGAACCCACCCACCATAGGTTGAGTATTCGCGTTGTGCCGTATTCCAAAGCAATCTTTCGATCACTTTTTAATACATTGATACAATCACAACCCTGATCACCCTACTCACACCCATCTCTAAGTGCTTTCAAATAATCTCTTTACTACTTCTTCCAGATTGTTAAAGAACGACAGCCGATATCTACACTTTCCAATATCGCTCTGACTGGCTCAATCGCCAATGGATAACCCGCTCTGTTGCCAGAACCTTATCCATTGAAGATTGGTGGAGGATGACGGGATCGAACCGACGACCCCCTGCTTGCAAAGCAGGTGCTCTCCCAGCTGAGCTAATCCCCCGGGTGCCATGCTAGCGGGTCTCGCTCCTACTACCTTCGGTCGCGCACGCACTTGGGGTGGTGGGTCTGGTTGGATTCGAACCAACGACCCCCGCCTTATCAAGACGGTGCTCTAACCGACTGAGCTACAGACCCTTAGCCTGTCTTCTTACAGCCGATAAGCGTGAACGCTCAACTTTGACACTTCAAGCTCGAGAAAGGAGGTGATCCAGCCGCACCTTCCGATACGGCTACCTTGTTACGACTTCACCCCAGTCATGAATCCTACCGTGGTGACCGTCCTCCTTGCGGTTAGACTAGCCACTTCTGGTAAAACCCACTCCCATGGTGTGACGGGCGGTGTGTACAAGACCCGGGAACGTATTCACCGCGGCATGCTGATCCGCGATTACTAGCGATTCCAGCTTCACGCAGTCGAGTTGCAGACTGCGATCCGGACTACGATCGGTTTTCTGGGATTGGCTCCACCTCGCGGCTTAGCGACCCTCTGTTCCGACCATTGTATGACGTGTGAAGCCCTACCCATAAGGGCCATGAGGACTTGACGTCATCCCCACCTTCCTCCGGTTTGTCACCGGCAGTCTCCTTAGAGTGCTCTTGCGTAGCAACTAAGGACAAGGGTTGCGCTCGTTGCGGGACTTAACCCAACATCTCACGACACGAGCTGACGACAGCCATGCAGCACCTGTGCGCCGGTTCTCTTTCGAGCACTCCCGCCTCTCAGCAGGATTCCGACCATGTCAAGGGTAGGTAAGGTTTTTCGCGTTGCATCGAATTAATCCACATCATCCACCGCTTGTGCGGGTCCCCGTCAATTCCTTTGAGTTTTAATCTTGCGACCGTACTCCCCAGGCGGTCAACTTCACGCGTTAGCTACGTTACTAAGGAAATGAATCCCCAACAACTAGTTGACATCGTTTAGGGCGTGGACTACCAGGGTATCTAATCCTGTTTGCTCCCCACGCTTTCGTGCATGAGCGTCAGTATTGGCCCAGGGGGCTGCCTTCGCCATCGGTATTCCTCCACATCTCTACGCATTTCACTGCTACACGTGGAATTCTACCCCCCTCTGCCATACTCTAGCCTGCCAGTCACAAATGCAGTTCCCAGGTTAAGCCCGGGGATTTCACATCTGTCTTAACAGACCGCCTGCGCACGCTTTACGCCCAGTAATTCCGATTAACGCTCGCACCCTACGTATTACCGCGGCTGCTGGCACGTAGTTAGCCGGTGCTTATTCTTCCGGTACCGTCATCCTCCCCAGGTATTAACCAGGAAGTTTTCTTTCCGGACAAAAGTGCTTTACAACCCGAAGGCCTTCTTCACACACGCGGCATTGCTGGATCAGGCTTGCGCCCATTGTCCAAAATTCCCCACTGCTGCCTCCCGTAGGAGTCTGGGCCGTGTCTCAGTCCCAGTGTGGCTGGTCGTCCTCTCAGACCAGCTACAGATCGTCGCCTTGGTAGGCCTTTACCCCACCAACTAGCTAATCTGCCATCGGCCGCCCCTTGAGCGAGAGGTCTTGCGATCCCCCCCTTTCCTCCGTAGAGCGTATGCGGTATTAATCCGGCTTTCGCCGGGCTATCCCCCACTCCAGGACACGTTCCGATGTATTACTCACCCGTTCGCCACTCGCCACCAGGGTTGCCCCCGTGCTGCCGTTCGACTTGCATGTGTAAGGCATGCCGCCAGCGTTCAATCTGAGCCAGGATCAAACTCTTCAGTTCAATGCCTGTTACTGTTTTCGGTTCAGTTAAGAACCGGTCGCTCACTCAACGTACTGACAAGTTCTACTGAGCATCCCCATCACTGGAAACACCCGCGCAAAACCTACCTCTATACAAAGTGTGAGACTTGATTACTTTCGCTTTTACCGGCATCCGAAGATCCCGGCGCGTCGCCATCAAGCGCCCACACTTATCGGCTGTTAGTTTTTAAAGAACATTCGCACAACCCGGCGCCCCAACCCTCGGTCGCCTTAAAAGCTCAGCAGCTCAACTACCGCCACCACCGCTTCCGTTCTGCGTCGCTGCATCAGCAGCAGAGAAACGAGATTATGAAGAA
>NZ_FCOG02000218.1 GCF_001544975.2 Caballeronia arationis
CAAAGCTCTGGCCCAGCAGTCTGTTCGTTATCACATTCGACGAGCACGGAGGCTTTTTCGACCATGTGCGGCCTCCGATTGCGGTTCCGCCCGGCGCGGCTGAAAACAAGAAGCTAAACGCGCACAACTTTGCCTTTGACCGCTTCGGCGTGCGCGTTCCAGCCCTGGTGATTTCTCCCTACGTCTCGGCCGGCACTATCGACCATACGCTTTACGACCATACGTCAATTCTGAAGACTGCCGACAAGTTGCTCGGGCTGAACGGCTTGCTCAATCTGACAGCGCGCGTGCGTGCTGCCGATGACCTTTCAAAGATGCTCGCTTTAGCGACCGCGCGCCCGGACATTCCGGTGTGTCCTGCGGCCCTCCCCACTGGGACTGTCCGACCTACGAGCGAGGGTTCTCCCCGCTCCAAAGACCCATTCCTTCCACTCTACGCACATCGTTGATAGAAAAACTGCATCTTTGCGCCGCCGATGCGACCTCAAACCATCCACCAACATATGGTCTGCATGCCTTTAATGCAGCCTGCTGCATTTGCCATTTGAATGTTGCTGAAAGAGAGCAACGCGAGAATTAAAGCACAGCTACCGCGGGTTTTCATCGTTAATCTCCTGTAAAGGCCAGTCAATAAGCCGCTCCTCTGGCGCGAATCAGTCGTCGCCCCGTCCGTCCCGCTCATGCCATGCGTGCTCGCGCGCGCGTTCCTCGTGATGGCGCCATTGGCGTTTACGCCACTCTCTGTGTTCGCGCCATTCACGTTGACGCCAGTCGTCGTCGCCATACACAAGCGCTGGCTGCGGACCGTAGACAACTGGCGGAGGCGGTGGCGCGTAGACCATTGGCGGCGGCGGATACACTGGCTGGGCCGGGTAATACAGTGGAGCTGGCGCGACTAACCCAATTCCTACGTCCACATGGGCAGAGGCCACCGTCGATATAGCGCCTACGGCCAAGGCCAGCGTCGCCAAACCTATCTTTTCTGTCATATCCGGCCTTTATCAGAATGCATGGCGCCGACAATCAAGGCGTTTGCCAGTCCCTGCATCTAACGTTCCGCTCTACCCGCCGGAATACTGCATAGATGTGACATTCGTTACCAATTGTTGACGCTCGACTCGTGGGTTATACGCCAAGGTCCAAAATGGATGATTCGACTCGCGGAAAACTCGTTTCGATTTTGAGATTTGACGTACGGAGCCGCAAGCCACTATTCACGCAGGTTCGGAGGCCACGGTTGACTCTCGGTCTCCGTCGCAATCGCTTCGCACGCTGCGGCGACATTGCTTGCAAAGGACGACGGATTTTGAACCCGCAACTTCTGGTAGCCGCCTATCGTCTCCTGCTCGCCGTCCCAGCCTTGATTCCAGCGAGCGTCGAAGTCGTCAGGCTCCCCCACTCGAGCTCTCACTTTCGCCCTGTACGCAGACGCTTTTCCCGACGAAAGGTCACAGTACTCGATGCCAAAATGAGTGTTCGCCGCTGCGGCTTCGATGATGTCTGTCTGGACAGCTTCGCGATTTTCCAGGCTTGCTGCAACCGCGGTATTCGCCAAAAAGCAACAGTAAAATAAGAAGGGCCGCCATTGCTGCATATCGTCTATCCCCAATCTCATCCAGCAGCCTCGAGTCCGTCAGTGTCCGATGATTTGGACCATACTAGCTTGGAGGGCGCGTCTCAAAAGCAGGAGGTATCTGTGAGTAACATGCCACACAATCTTGATGACGAAGCGCGCGCGGAACTCCTTTGCTACCTCGTTGTATCTCAACTCGTTGCTCGTGCACTTACCGATAAATGGCTGACGACCGAAAACCTCGTCGAGTCCCTGCGAATTTGGCTGCGAGCCAACAACGGCTCCGCGGAGTGGCAGGACCGACTCATTCTCGTGCATGCTGCGAACTGCTTGGCGCCGCGCCTATCGATTCCATTTCCATCTGACGAACCGTCCCTAGCAAGGCTGTATGGCGTTGACCGGTGGCAGTTGGACTATCGGTCTCCCGCGGTACAGTCGGCGTACCGCGCCTGCGTCGAGTATTTGAGCCACCGATGAAGGCCATTGCGGCGTATTGCCGTGCTATTGCGCTTGAGTTGCCTGGGTTTCAAGAGCTGCTTGCATCACTCCCTCCCGGCTCAATGCGGGTCATCGCAGGTCAACTAGCCGCCGGCTGCAATGCACGAACTAACTCCTCCGTCGTTATCAATTGGTGTGCATACGTCGCGGCGTTGATTTCGTGCGCCGCATGAAGCGCCTCATCTGAGAAAGCCGCGGTCGCGTCGCGAACCAGCGTGACGTGATACCCAAGCTCTGCGGCGAAACGTCCAGTGGACTCGATGCATGTATTCGCGACGAGGCCAACTAGAATGACGTGGGTAATGTTCCGCTGCTTCAAGAGAAAATCGAGGTCGGTATTGGCAAAGCCGCTGCTCATCCAATGCTCTTTCACAACTACGTCATCGGGCTGAGGTGCAAAGTCCGGGAACCATTCTCCGCCCCAACTGCCTTTTTGGAACACGAGCGCTTTGGCAGAGCCGGCAAGATAAGGGGTGGGATGTGTCCATCCGGCCAAATCACCTGGCTCGAATCGATGATGGGGAACGATGAATACTGGAATGGCCGCCTTTCGCGCGGCTGCCGTCGCGCTCTTCAGATTCTGATGCAAGTGTTCCGCATTTTTGGTGCCGGATACTCGTGGCCACAATTTCCCTCCTTCGGCGAGGAAGTCGTTATAAGGGTCAACGAAAAGCAAAGCAGTACAACCAGCCGGATAAATGATTGCGTTCATCGCATCCTCCTAACGTTTCAGGCGTGAATAAGTCGGCTATTCCCCTCTCGGGACCGTCCGAGTCAAGAGTTCGTATAAGGCTGCTTGTTCATCACTGGGAAGAAGACGGCCCGTGAAATAAGTAGTAAAAAGGTGTCATCGATGCGAGCTGGCCTGCGCGGGAGACAATACCGCACTTTTTCGCAGGGCACGCGTCATAGTTCGATACGCTACCACCACGGAGGTCAACATGGCGACATTAGAACAAATCCAGGTACGAATGAAGAAACTGCAAGTCCAAGCAGAAGCGATGCTCGCGAAGAAAGCGCAGGCAGCGGTCGACCAGATTCGTCAGTTGATGCTCAAGCACGGGCTCACTACAGCAGATATTGAAGCCAAGGCGAAAGCGAAGAGAGAAGCAAAGGCGTCAGGTTCGAGTGTCGCGGAGCGAGACGCCAAGCAAACAGTCGGTGTGAAAGGGAAACTGCCGCCAAAGTACCTGAATCCGAAAACCGGCGAAACATGGAGCGGACACGCTCGACCGCCCGCGTGGATTAGAGACGTGAAAGACCGCACAAAATTTCTCATCGATGGCGCCGGTACCGCGTCTCCAACAAAGACAGTCGGCGCATCCAGCGGAAAGACTCCAGTTCGCAACGTGCAATCAAAAGGTGCGTTGCCTCCAAAATATCAGGACCCAAAGTCGGGAGCCACGTGGAGCGGTCGCGGCCCTGCTCCCAAATGGTTAGCCTCGGCGAAGGACCGAAGCAAGTTTTTGGTTAAACAAACGGCTGTCGCTCCGAAAGATGCGTCCGCTACTCGCAAGGCGACCAAGTCGAAAGCCGCACCGAATCCCATCGCTGCGAGCAAGAAGGTTGGCACCAAGAAGACGGTCGCATCCAGGAAGCTGACGGCATCGAAAAAGTCAGCCAGCCCAAAGAAGGCCACGAAAAAGGCCTCCA
Organism: Caballeronia arationis; assembly: GCF_001544975.2. GTDB lineage: Bacteria > Pseudomonadota > Gammaproteobacteria > Burkholderiales > Burkholderiaceae > Caballeronia > Caballeronia arationis. The sequence continues at coordinate 3,725 of NZ_FCOG02000218.1, forward strand.
CCGAGGCAACCGTCACTGCGAAAAGGGCTTCCGCTCGCAAAACGACCTCACGAAAGGTCGCTCCTACGACGGCGACGGCGACGGCGACGATGCCGACGCCTGAAGCAGCGAGCACCGCATCGGCGTAGGATTTCGCAGTGACATGCGGCACATCTAGTTCACGCAATGGGCCGCGGCGTTGGCCGACGACCAGACGGCCACCGCCGCGACGCTCGACGGGTTACTGCATTACGCAGACATCGTGCAAACCAGTGGCGGAAGCTACCGCCTACAGGACAGAGGGGAGGCGGGACAAACGACCACGCGACCACCAACGCAAGCAGCCACTTAGGTTAGGACTCGAGTGGTCCGATTCAAATCGGCGCCGACAACTGAAGGCCATCACTGAAGCTTTGATGCCCTTCGTCGTGGTCTCGGCTCGACGCCTATTCGTGAATCACGTGAAAGTACAAGCGACGTGACCCGACGGACAACTTCCTCAAATCCAGGGTCGCTCTGCTTTACGCAAAGCCATTTCCCGAGAACCTGATGCGGCCGCAGGGCCGGCATTTCCTCGATAAGGGCTGCATGACGTTCCTGCGATGTGCATACCAGCAAACCGTTCCACGGTTCATCCCGGTCAGCCACAACCAGGCACAGCAGCCCGTCGATGTAAGCCGCGTCGCAGCCAAACATTCGTTTTCGGAAATACGTCTCCTCGCCCTCGAGAGGCTCGAATATCCAGAGCAACGAGTTTCGGACCTTGGATGGCATCGATATTTAGCGCAACGTTCTGCGTAGGTTCGCGCTCGACCCCTCTTTGATATGCCGAAGCGAGCCCGTTGACTCCCGCTCTCAGCGCCCCTGCCGACCATTCCGGCTACTGTCCACCCCAACGGCGATACGTCCACTGTAGCCAATAACCTACCTCCCATCGGCTGGTAAGCGACGCTTCTTGTAGCGCACTTCGACTGGTGCGAAACGCGTAGAAGGCGGCGCGTACGGAGATTCGTCGGGGCCGGGCTCCTGCGTGGCCGCAAACAAAGCATCGTTGAGCAATTCCTCAAATATCTGCTCCGAGTCGCCACCAGCCACTGAACTACTCGTTTTGTCGTCGCCTTCCCGGTAGTCTGCTGGAATGGCTAGCTTGTTGTCGCCCTCACGGAAGGCGTCAACAGCTCTTGCGGGAGTCGTTTGAAGACCGTGCGGCGTGCCGGACAGAGCCCACTGGGCCACGAGTTCTTGCGCTCGTGCGTACGAACATGTGATGACGCCTCGAACGGCTTCCACCTGCAGTGCGCGCCGAGCCGCAAGCGTCTCTGCGTCAACGTGATGGTCATCGGCAAGCATGTGCGCGGAGATGCGGAGGGAATTAGCCTCGCCTGCCTCCAATCTCGCGCTAGTAGCCGCCAACTCACGCCACCGCTCGAATCCGCATCCTAACGCCACGGCCTCAAGCGCTTGATTCAAGCGCAACGCATTCTTGCCGCCGGCCAGTTCCTGCAAAAGCTGTGCTTTTTCCTGTGCGGCGTCGAACGGAATCAAGTAGCGCGCATTTTCCTTGTCGGCCATACCGATACACCCTCTTTTCAACTTCAGAGGCACGGGACGTGTTCGCCGTTCCAAACAACCAATCCCACTCACCTGCGCCCGCACGAGCACCTCAAAATCAGGCAATTGTCCTTCAGGGACACCACCTTACACCCGATGCAGAGCGGCTTCAAACCGCAATAAAGAATCCGACCGCCAGGCTACCCACTGAGGGTCATAGGCTTCCAACGTTAAAAAGGCTATTTGTTGCTTTTCGTTCCGCATCGGCTGGCCGCTTTCATTTTGCTTCGCGCATGGAAAGACTTGTTCAACGAACACGCCGGCCCGCATGGGCAACGCTGGATACCGACGTTTCAACCGACGTAGCTGACACCAGTTAAGTAAACCCACCTCGTGCGTCAGTTCTCCAGGCCTTTAAGTGCTCCTGCGGTGGCGCCTCTGACAAAGTTGGAGAATTGCGGTAGCACCGAATCTCCTCGGCTCTTCGAGAGTCAAACGGAAATAGGGCTGCAACAGGGCTTCATCCTATTGCTTGTGGGCGCCCTTCGCGGTTAGGTTAAACAAGTAAAAGTACCCATACGTGGCACGAATGAAATTGCTGCGATGCGATGATGGAGACAGGAGACGTGACATGCAGAATCCATCGACCGAATGGTCAACGAGTGACGTTCCCCTGGGGGACCGCACAGATGCGTGGGAATCGGTGCTGAGCTCGAGCTATCGGGAATGGCAGGTTCCACATCGCCTCCCAGCGACGTTCTTTGCTCACGTCAAACAACATGATTTTGCCGGAGCGGGGATTGTCGAGACGGTTTGTGACCCTTGCATGGGCCAACGCACCCGCGGCCAGGTCCGCCACGACGATGAGCTTTATGTTGGCGTTCAACTGACAACCGCCGGCCGTGAGCGGTTCAAGATTGGAGATTCCGGCGTGGAGGTCGTATCTGGAGATGTCGTCGTCTGGACAACCGACCAGGCTGTCGAGTTCGAGGTCCTAGAGCGCCTTCACAAGGTAACGCTGATGATTCCGTGGTCGGTAATGCGGGAGCGGCTGCCGGAACGCAAACAACCGCCCACCGGCGGCAAAATCGAAAGTCGCACCGGCGTCGGCTCGTTGCTGGCCGTTCACCTTCTCGCCCTTTCAAATGAAATCGCAACGCTCGACGAAAGCGTTCAAGGTTCCGTTAGCAGGTCGACACTTGAGTTACTAGATTCCTTGACTGAATTGATCTTGTAGCAGTCGAGTCAAGTTTCTACGCGGCGATTTTGACCTGATCGCACCAGGTGTTAACGGCCTTCTCAGCGGTGCGGAAGCTGCGCTGCAAAG
>NZ_FCOG02000299.1 GCF_001544975.2 Caballeronia arationis
TGGTGGGCCCGTTGTCCGGGCGGAGCCGACGTTCGAACGTCCGCATGAAAGCGTAAGCCAACGTCCGTAGGTGGCCGGACCCGTCCTTTCAGCGATGAGCACCGACCGTGCGTCATGACACTCCCGCGGAACGCAGCGATCGCCCGCGTTTGATCCTCGTTTAAAAATCCTCCTCCTTGATTCGTTCATGCGAAGAACAACGCGCAAGGGCGACCCTTCGACGGGCGCGGCTGAGAGATCGGCCTGCGCAGCAGCCGAACCAGCGGTTAGCAGGATGCGTTTTCAGGAGGAAGCGTGCACTACCCAGACGAAGATCGGGATCAGGCTCCAGACGTGAATGAAATCTACCGGCTGTTCGAGCAGGAGACCGGTCTGCCGGAGGATGAATATCGATCAAATTATCGCGAGTCTCTGCATACGGCTGCGTCGCAGGTTATCGCCAGCGACGTCGAGGTTTATTCCGGTGACGCGAGGCGCACGCTCGAAATGCTCATTGCCGGCCTAGACGCGAAGCTGACCGAGCAAATCAACCAGATCATGCATCACCCCGACTTTCAGCGCTTGGAAGCCGCGTGGCGGGGACTTTGGTACGTACGTGTGTTCGCGGACCGATCGCGCGCAGGACGTGAAGCTGAAGGTCCTCAACGCGTCGAAACTCGATGCCGCTCGCATGGCGAGAAGGAGACGCGACAGTCCGCTGTTCGACATGGTCTACACGGATGGCTTCGCGACCTTCGGTGGCGAGCCGTTCGGGGCGATCATCGTCGATTTCCAGTTCGATGCTAGCGCGCCCGATATCGCAATACTCCGCCATCTGGCGTCCGTCGGCGCGAAAGCGAATGCAGTATTTATCACCAACGCCGCCCCGGCGATGTTCGGCCTCACCAGCTTCGACGAAATGCACACGGCGCGCGAACTTCGGGTCGACCGGTTCGAGCGAGACACCTGGGGTTGGTTGCGTAGGGATGCCGAATCACGCTATCTGTGCGTCGCGCTTCCTCGTTTGGTGCTTCGCGCGGCCTACGGCAACAAACGGGTTCCCTGTGCGGAATTCGATTTCGAAGAGGACCTGCAGGGCAAGTCGCATGTGTTGTGGGGCAACGCGGCCTGGGCCGTGGGCGATGCGATCGTGAAGTCATTCGATCAGGACGGATGGTTCGCCTCGCTGTGCGGCAGCGAGGCGCCCGGCAAGGCGGACGATTTGCCCGCGCAAACCGTGTACACGGATGACTACGAGGAAGAAGTCGTTGGACCGATCGAAACGCCCGTGTCCTATGCGCGCGAGCGAGAACTGATGCAGTCCGGATTCACAGTCCTGCTGCAGAGAAAGGGCCACGCCGAGTTCGCGATCAACGCGGTGCTGAGTCCGTACCGGCGGGAATCGATCGACCGCACAGGCAGGCGCGGCTACTCGACGCCACCGGACCGCGATCTTCGGACCATCCTGTGTGCGTCCCGCGTCTCGCATTACGTCCCGGCCGTCTGGAATCTGACGCCGGGACGTCCATCCATCGTTGCGGGCGGCGGGCGGCCCCGTCCCTTCGATTCCCTCACGCGCAGCGTGCAGCGCTGGCTGGACGGATACGTCGCCACGAACGGAGCCGCGTCGACGTCCGCGCGCCCGTTACACGATGCGATCGTGCAGGTGCGCGAAGCCGATGTGCGCGATCAAGGCATCGAGATCGCACTGGAGATCTGGCTCGGCTATCTCTTCGAAGGCAACGTCGGGCCGATCGAAGTCGCGGTGCGGCTCGATAACGCGTTCGATCGGCCGCCGGCGCGTGACATCGCGGCGACGTGGCCCGCCGACGCGTCGTTGAGCGAAGCGCAGCCCGAATATGCAGGCGTGATGCATGACACCATCAACGGCACCGATCCCCCTCAACCGCCGCCGTTCGAGCTTCGCGCGATCTGGCCGAGCGGCGAGCCTGCGCGCGTGATCGAGGTATTCGCGCGTGCCTTGCGTGAGCGCGCGTGGATTCTGCAACACCTCGTGCTCGGGCCGCTCCGCGTGCATGCGCGCGTAGCCGCTCAGCTCCCCATCGAGCAACTTGCCGATTTCGCGGTGAGCGACGACGCCGATCTCGGCATCGACATCACGCACTGCGTGGCCGGCGCGCTGCCTGAAAGCGCGGGGTTGGCTTTTCTCGCCGCCTACCCGTCGCAGGCAGTGCGCGGACTGTCCGCCGCGCTTCTCATGCACAACGACCGCGTCGCGCTGAAGCTTCTGGACCCGCTCGCGGTGCTAGACCCGGGCCAGTTCATTCCGGCCCCGGTGCCGCAGCCAATCGAATGCGACTTCGACATGGTCGTGATAGCAAGGCCGCAAGATGAGCATTGAATACAGCGACGTGATACGCGCCGGCGCGGAGCTTATTCATCCCGATACCGGCAAGTGGTTTCTCGTTGCCGACGCGCGCGACCCGGTCGTCGTGTTCGTGCACGGCTTTACCGCGCACGGCCGATATTTGAGCCGTCTCGCTGAGTACGTGGGCGCGCACGGCTTCACGCCCGCGCTGTTCAACTACGATTCGTATCGCGGCATCGATCAGGCCGCGCGCGATCTGGAAATGCTGCTCGTCGAGCTCGACGACACCATCCGCGATGACGGCATCTTTCTCGTGGGGCATAGCATGGGCGGCCTCGTCGCACGGTACCTTGTGCAGTACCGCGCGGAACGCTCTGGCATCCGGGTGCGCGGCATCGCTTCGCTCGGAACGCCTCACGGCGGAACGCTTTCGAAGCGGCATGTCGGCCATCTACTCGACTGGGCCGATTCCGTCACGCTGCCCAATCCCTTCAGCCGCGTGCCCGCGTGCCCGTCCTCGATGCAACTCACCGATGCAAGCTCCACGGGTCTCATCAGCAAGCTGAATCACGACGCCGCCTCCGACGCGCGCTGCATCCCGATGTTGTCAATTTCGGGCGGATTGCCGTTTCTGGAGTTCGGCACGGGCGGAAACGGCGGCTTCGCCGGGATGCTGCGCAACCTCGTGCTGCAGCGTCTCATCGGCGAGCAGCCGAACGATGGCCTGGTCGCCGAGTCGAGCGCCGACATTGTCAAGGTAGTCAGCGCCCGACCGCAACAGGCGCATTTGCGCGACTATCCGGGCTATGACCGGGTCAATCACTCCTATCTCGGGAGAAATCAGCATGTCGCGGGTATCGTCGTGCGCTGGCTGAAGGAGACCCTGCGTGCAACCGTGCCTCCGGCGCAATGAAGCTTCGGCGCCGAAGCTCTCGAATCGTGCCGAAATGTTTTCTTTGAGCATCCGGCCGGTTTCGCATGCGGATTCAGCCGTTCGAGTGAGCGATTTATGGCTGAGCGAGCGGCAGAAAGTGGCCGAAGCCGGCCGCACGGCCGGCATTAAACTTGTGCGTCCGACATCTCCTTTTCATCAACCGTTTGACGCAGACGCGTAGCGGTGCGGTGGCTCGACAAGCCCATCAGGTTGCTTACCTGCTCGTTGGTCTTGCCTTC
>NZ_FCOG02000300.1 GCF_001544975.2 Caballeronia arationis
CCTCTCGCGCGATGCGCCCGCCGTGCTCACGGAGTATCGATACTGCTTCGGCGCCGCTTAGAAGCGGTGACGCAAACCGACCGTCGCCGCGACCTGGCTGTTCGACGACGATGCGCTCAAGCCGTTGATCGCGGCGGTAATGCCGGAATCGCCCGTGTCGCTGACGTGCTGATACACGCCTTGCAGATAGACGTCGGTGCGTTTCGAGAGCGCGTAGGCCGTCTGCAGGCTCACCTGGTTCCACTTGGGACTGACGCCGTCGATGCGGCCGTCGGTGAACGTGTAGGCGCCCGACAGCGTCCACGCGGGTGTCAGGCTGTAGCGGCCGTTCACTTCGTAGTTGGTGAAGCGCGCGCTTCCGTCGGTGAGGACGAGGCCGTTCGTCGTGCCCGACGCCGATGCGCCGATGCCCGTCGCGTCGTCGAGGCGCGTCTGCGTGAAGACGAAGCCCGCCTGCGCCGCGCCGAACGCATAGCTGACGCCCGCGCCGAAGGTGCGCTGGCGGCCGGCGGTGAAGGTGGCGTCGTCGCTGACGGCGCCGCTCGAATTGAGCGTCGCGCCTGAGTTGTTCAACTGCATGTAGCCGGCCGCCACGTTCAGCGGTCCGTAGTTGTACGACGCGCCGACGCTGTACGCGCGGTTCGTCGCGAAGCCGCCCGCGTCGTTCGAGAAGCCGTACAGGCCGCCGAACTTGAAGCCGCCGTAGTTCAGGCTCTGGTACTTGACCGAGTTGCTGACGCGGAAGGAGTTGTCGAGGTTGTCGTTGTCGAACGGGTGGGCCGCCTGCGTGCCGCCGTATTGCGTGCCGGTCAGCGCGAGCGGGCCGAGATAGTCGACCACGGAATCATACTGGCGGCCGAGTGTGACGCTACCGGCACGATCGCTCGACAACCCGACGTACGCCTGGCGTCCGAACTCGCGGCTGTTCTGGCCGAGCTTGCCGTTCGTGATGTTGAAGCCGTTTTCCAACGTGAAGATCGCCTTCAGGCCGCCGCCGAGATCTTCCGCGCCGCGCAGGCCCCAGCGGCTGCCGTTGACCGCGCCGCTCGTCGCCTGGAAGTTGTGGGCGCCGCCCTGGTTGTTCGTGTAGGTGAGGCCTGCGTCGATCAGGCCGTAGAGCGTGACGCTGCTTTGCGCGTGAGCGGCGCCAGCGACCGTGCCGAGCACGCCGAGCGCCAAGAGGGATTTCTTCATTGCTGTTCTCCGAAATTGCAGTTGGGTCAGCCGGACGGGGCGAGGTGTGGTGTCGCCCGCGCATCCGGCGTCCGGTCGAAAAGTCGACGCGCATCGACCGGAGGCCGCATTAGAACGCAGGGCGGCGCGCGGGCCGTGGGGCGCGCGCCACACGGCGGATTACGGCGCGTTGCGGTGTTACTTCGGAGCGAAAGGGAGGAGGGAGGCGAAGCGCCCGCCCGCGCCGGCGGCGCGACGGATCAGCGAGGGTGCTATCGACGCGCGGTCGTAACCGGCGTCATGCTCGGTCATGCGCGGGAATATTTAAGAACAGTTCTGGCTGTGGCGAGGTGCTCACTGCGTCGGCGACGACGCCGGCACCGGGGCAGACGCGGCCATCGCGCCGGACGCATGAATTGCCGTTGCGGCGACCGCGGGCGCCTGCACGACGATCGGCGTCGGCGTGAGTTCGGGCGAGTTAAGAATCAGCGATGGCGCGAGCGCCTCGCTCTTGATGTTTTCGCCGGGAATCGGCGAACTGCGCGGCACCGTGCGCAGGTAGTGGTTCATCAGCGTGAAAAAGCGGTCGTAGAACTTGCCCGCCGGAACCGTTTCGCTGGAGATCTTGACCATCGCGTCGCTGTTCGAGCGGATCGGCAGCGACAGCGAGCCGAGCACGCTCAGACCCACGCTCGCGGATGTGTCGCTTTTCTTGAGCGCGTAGCCGTCCTGCACGGCGTTCACGTAGGCGATGCTCGTGTTGGTCGTGTTCTCGCCGGGCGTGCAGACGACATGGAACGACACGACGACGTGCGTCTCCGGTGCCGGCTGGAAGTTCTTGTTGGCATCGACGGTGTCGGGCTGGACCATTGTCGTCATGAAGCCCTGCGACAGCAGCGCGCGGCGCGCGGCTTCGCAGGTTTCCTTCGTCGGGGCCTCGAAGTTGCGCGCGTACGGGCTCGGGCCGGTGCTGAACATCTCCTGCTGGTAGCTGGGCGTCGGCGTTGCCTTGCCGCCGCAGGCGGCGAGGGCGATCAGGGGGAGGCCGAGGAGGAGGAGGAATCGGGTGCGCATGAGAGTGGAAAGCGAGTGACATCGGCGGGGGTAGATTGTAGTGCCGGTGAGGGGGTGGACGTAAAAGCGGGGAGGACGGAAAGGAGAGGTCCGTCGCAGCGCACGTCGGGATTCATCTAACCGTGAACCCGCATATAACGGTGCAAGCCGGTTTTTCAGGTGCTTTGCTCAGCCAATTTTGGAACGAAGGTTCTCTTAAGGTTGAACTTTCTTGGGTCTCGTACAGCAATCTTTGAACTTCTCAGCAGCGCTTGTCGCCATCTCTCTCAGAGGTCGACTGGCACATGCACCGATAAGGATTGAACTGTCGTAGTTGTCGTACCGATCCAACGGTTCGCGTACCGGCTCGTTGGCGTCTTGACGGCCTTATGGAAAGCTTCGCATAAGGCCGAACAACGGCCATCTCGCCGCCGATCATCTCGGTGGCTTCACGTCCGAAGCCGTCATGTTGGATTCCACGACATATTCACCCGCTTGAGAGACTGTCGGTCGAGGGTGTAATTAGTTTTGTGTAAACGGTCATTTGGCAGGAGACTGCCCGTAACAGGAGCGACGATGACCGTAGCCAAACGCAACAAACGTGCGAAACCCGATCCTGAACTCGTCAAGCTGGCGGACAGCTTGCTGGCGAATTACCAGAAACCCGAGGACCTGGTTGGCGAGAACGGCCTGCTCAAGCAGCTCACCAAGATGCTGGTTGAGCGGGCGCTGGAGACCGAGATGTCCGAGCATCTGGGGCACGGCAAGAGCGAGACCGTCACCAACGCCACGGGCAACACCCGTAACGGTCACAGCGCCAAGACGTTGCAGGGTGAGTTCGGCGAACTACCGCTCGATATCCCGCGTGATCGTCAAGGCGCGTTCGAGCCGAAGCTGGTAGAACGCCATCAGACCCGCTGGTCGGGCTTCGACGACAAGATCATCTCCCTGTACGCACGGGGCCTGAGCGTGCGTGAGATTCAGGGGCATCTGGAAGAGATGTACGGCACCGAAGTGTCGCCCACGCTGATCTCCGCGGTGACCGACGCGGTCAGCGAGGAGGTGAAGCTCTGGCAAGCTCGCCCGCTCGACGCGCTGTACCCCATCGTTTATCTCGACTGCATCCACGTCAAGGTGCGCGACAGCGGTGCGGTGCGGACTAAGGCGGTCTATCTGGCCATTGGTGTGAACATGGACGGCCACAAGGAAGTGCTGGGACTGTGGATCGCCCAGACCGAG
>NZ_FCOG02000315.1 GCF_001544975.2 Caballeronia arationis
GCGCTCGCGTCGGGCCGAAGCGTCGCGGAGATCGTGGTCGAGAAGGGGCTTTTGAGCCAGTTGCAACTCGACGAGATCCTGCAGCCCGCCATGCTGACGCAGCCGAGGAAGATCCCGTCGGCTGCGTAAGGAAACACTAGGCGGGGCGATTCGCCCATTCGCAACGTCCCGCCTTTGCGATGTCCAATCAAACAAGAAAAACGGAAATTAAGGTCGAGACCATCGTGCAGTGTGGCGAGCAAGAACCGTTCTGTTGTCGATGCGCGGTTTAATCATTGGTGGGCCCAAAACGGAGTTTGAGCGAGTGTTTATCTCGCGAACGTCGCTGTGCAACAGGCAGCGCTTGCCCCGAGTTTCCGTGAGAGATCTGACGCCGCGCTCAACGGGATCTCGGCAAGATCGCCTGATGCCCTCGCTGCCTGCAGCCGGGAAGCCGCGCCAGACAACGTGAGCGCTGCCATGAATTGGTGAGCGTCGCCACGTTGCTCATGCTGAGCCGCAATGGCGAAGAGCCGCGCGTTCACAAGCCGGAGACGGCATGAGCATGCGGCCGTTCAACCGACGTGCCTTCTTGCAGGCTGCGGGTACTGCTGCGGCCATGTCGATGATTTCCTTGCAGTCGAGAGCCGAGGAGACGTGGTCGAGCGGCACGGATGTACCGTCGTTCAAATTGCCGGCAGGCGCGGTCGACTGCCACATGCACATCTACGACGACGGGTTTCCAAGTGCGCCGGGCACGACATTGCGCCCGCCTGATGCTACAGTCGGGCAGTACCGGAACTTGCAGAGTCGGCTTGGCGTGCGACGAAACGTCGTCGTGACGCCTTCGACTTACGGCACCGACAACCGCTGCACACTCGATGCGTTGAATCGCTTCGGGGCAGATTCGCGCGGCGTCGCGGTTATCGATACCTCCGTGAGCGACCACGAATTGCGCCGCATGAACGACGCGGGAGTTCGTGCGATCCGCTTCAATCTGAGCTATCCCGGCGCGACGACGGTCGATATGCTCGGCCCGCTTGCGTCGCGCATCGCTGCGATGGGCTGGCATATCGAACTGGTAGTGCAGGGTACCCGGTTGCCCGAACTGGAAAGCCGGCTGTCTGCTCTCCCGTGCCCGCTCGTCATCGACCATATCGCCCATGTTCCGCAACCCGGAGGCTTGAACTCGGAGGCGTTCCGCACCGCGCGACGCCTGGTCGAAAAGGGCAACGCATGGATTACTTTATCGGGTCCATACGTGGACAGCAAATTCGGTGCGCCCGGATTCGAAGACGTCGAGCCGGTCGCGACGTCACTCATCGCTTTAGCGCCTGAGCGGATGCTGTGGGGTTCCGACTGGCCGCATCCGACTGAAAAGTCCCGCAAGCCCGATGACGCGAAGCTCTTGGACACCGTCGCTTCATGGATCGATCGCGCCGAATGGCAACGGAGAATTTTTGTAACGAATCCGTCGGAGCTTTACGGTTTTGCATGATGGATCTGTCGAAACCTGTTCAGGACGGTGCAGTTCACCGACGTGGCCCACTTTTTGCGTTACGGTTGCGCCGCTCCCGAAACGGCTTTGCGAGCGCTCTCGGGCGGATCAGTCAACCTCACCCACTCGATAGTCATGGCAAAACATACACACGAGGCTACGCCACCGCGTCTCGCCTCAGGAGTCGACGGTGTCGACGACATCCTCGGCGGCGGACTTACGCCGCACCGGATGTACCTGATCGAGGGTGCGCCTGGCGCTGGCAAAACGACCTTCGCCTTGCAGTTTTTACTCAAAGGCGCTGAGACGGGCGAAGCTGGTCTCTACGTTACGCTGTCTGAGACGAAATCCGAACTCGTCGCTGTCGCGACCAGTCACGGATGGGACGTTGGTCAGTTCACGATCATCGAACTGCTATCGGACGAGGGGCTCGATCCGCGCTACGAACAAACAGTCCTGCACCCGGCGGAAGTGGAGTTAGGTGAAACGGTGAGGGATGTCATCGAGAAGGTGGACGAGTTCAAGCCGGCGCGCCTCGTGTTCGACAGTTTGTCCGAACTGCGGCTGCTTTCGCAGAATCCGATGCGCTATCGAAGGCAGATTCTCGCTTTGAAGCGTTACTTCGCCACGCGTGCTTGCACGGTGCTGCTTCTCGATGACAACAGTGCTGAGCCCGGCGATCTTCAACTGCACAGCATCGCGCACGGCGTAATCAGTCTGGATAACCTCTCGCATGACTACGGAGGAGAGCGCCGCCGCTTGCGAATCGCGAAGATGCGTGGAATCAAGTTTCGCGAGGGATACCACGACATGACACTCGACACGGGTGGCATCAAGGTCTACCCGCGACTGGTGGCCGCGGAGCACCACAGCACCTTCTCTGGCCAATTGCACAGTACGGGAACGGAGGGACTTGACGAGTTGCTTGGAGGAGGGTTAGTTCCCGGCACCAACTCACTGTTGATAGGTCCGTCCGGCGTCGGCAAGACAACCACGGTCGTTTCGTGCCTTTTAGCCGCGCTGGAACGTGGCGAGCCGTGCGTCTACTACCTGTTTGACGAAACTCTCAACACGCTTTTGCAGCGCTGCGCGAAGCTTGGTATGGATTTGGGACGGCATGTCGAGAGCGGGCTTTTGACGCTGCGCCAGGTCGATCCCGCAGAGATATCGCCGGGAGAGTTTACAAGCGATGTGCGCAACCGCGTGGAGCAAGGAGGGGCGAAGTATGTCGCGATAGACAGTCTCAATGCATTTCTGCAAGCCATGCCCGGGGAGCGCTACCTCCTGCTTCAGATGCATGAGTTGCTTGGCTATCTCAATCAACGAGGCGTGGTCACGATGCTGGTTCTTGGGCAACACGGAATCATCGGCGAAATTCAAAGCGATATTGACATCAGTTACCTGAGCGACGTTGTACTCCTATTCCGCTATTTCGAGCGCCAGGGCGAAGTCCTGACTGCCGTAACGGCCCTCAAGAGCCGGGCAAATGCGCATGAGCGCTCCATACGTCAGTTCCGGCTGAGCAACACCGGGCTAGATTCCTTGACTGAATTGATCTTGTAGCAGTCGAGTCAAGTTTCTACGCGGCGATTTTGACCTGATCGCACCAGGTGTTAACGGCCTTCTCAGCGGTGCGGAAGCTGCGCTGCAAAG
>NZ_FCOG02000309.1 GCF_001544975.2 Caballeronia arationis
CATGGCTGAAGCCGTAAAAAAACCAAGGCCCGAGTTCCGTAACATCGGGATCGGCCAAATCGCGAAGTATCGCTTGCCGCTAGCAGGGAAGGTCTCCATCCTGCACCGTATCAGCGGTCTCTTGCTGTTCATCTCGTTGCCGTTCCTTCTGTACCTGCTGGACCAAAGCCTGACATCGGAAATCAGCTTCGATGCGTTCAAGGGCTTTCTCGCCAACCCCATCGTCAAGATCATCGTGCTGGTGCTGTCGTGGTCGTACATGTTCCACTTCTGCGCAGGCATTCGCTTTTTGCTGCTCGACACCCACGTCGCCGTGCACAAGGAAGGCAGCAAACAGACCGCTCTGTCCGTGCTGATCGTCTCGTCGCTTCTCACGATCGCGGTCGCGCTGAAACTTTTCGGAGCCTTCTAAAAACATGGCAGCTAACAACAGAGTCGGCCCGAAGCGCCTCGTCGTCGGTGCTCACTACGGTCTGCGCGACTGGCTCGCGCAACGCGTCACCGCGGTCGTGATGGCCGTCTATACGCTCATCCTGCTGTTCTGGTTCTTCGTCGCCCGCGACTTCTCGTATGAAGGCTGGGCGTCGATCTTCGCCCTTCAGTGGATGAAGCTCGCCACGTTCGTAGCCTTGCTTTCGCTCTTCTATCACGCGTGGGTCGGCATTCGCGACATCTGGATGGATTACGTGAAGCCGGTCGGTCTTCGCCTGCTGTTGCAGGCGCTGACCATCCTCTGGCTGGTCGCTTGCGCCGGCTACGCTGCACAGATTCTCTGGAGAGTTTAAAGAATGGCTGCAATCAAGACTTCCCTGCCGCGTCGTCGCTTTGACGTGGTCATCGTCGGCGCGGGCGGCTCGGGCATGCGCGCCTCGCTGCAACTGGCGCGCGCGGGCCTGTCGGTGGCGGTGCTCTCGAAGGTGTTCCCCACGCGCTCGCACACGGTCGCAGCGCAAGGCGGAATCGGCGCTTCGCTTGGCAACATGAGCGAAGACAACTGGCACTATCACTTCTACGACACGATCAAGGGCTCCGACTGGCTCGGCGACCAGGACGCGATCGAATTCATGTGCCGCGAAGCGCCGAACGCGGTGTACGAACTGGAACACATGGGCATGCCGTTCGACCGTAACGCGGACGGCACGATCTACCAGCGTCCGTTCGGCGGGCACACGGCGAACTATGGCGAGAAGCCGGTGCAGCGCGCGTGCGCGGCCGCCGACCGGACCGGCCACGCATTGCTGCACACGCTGTACCAGCAGAACGTCGCGGCGAAGACGCAGTTCTTCGTCGAATGGATGGCGCTCGACCTGATCCGCGATGCCGACGGCGACGTGCTCGGCGTGACCGCGCTCGAAATGGAAACGGGCGACGTCTACATCCTCGAAGGCAAGACCACGCTCTTCGCCACGGGCGGCGCGGGCCGGATCTTCGCGGCATCGACGAATGCGTTCATCAACACCGGCGACGGCCTCGGCATGGCGGCTCGCTCAGGCATCGCGCTGCAGGACATGGAGTTCTGGCAGTTCCACCCGACCGGTGTCGCCGGCGCGGGCGTGCTGATCACCGAAGGCGTGCGCGGCGAGGGCGGCATTCTGCGCAACTCGAATGGCGAGCGCTTCATGGAGCGCTACGCGCCGACGCTCAAGGACCTTGCGCCGCGCGACTTCGTCTCGCGTTCGATGGACCAGGAAATCAAGGAAGGGCGCGGCGTCGGTCCGAACAAGGATCACGTGCTGCTCGACCTGTCGCACATCGGCGCCGAGACGATCATGAAGCGTCTGCCGTCGATTCGCGAGATCGCGCTGAAGTTTGCGAACGTCGACTGCATCAAGGAACCGATTCCCGTCGTGCCGACCATCCACTACCAGATGGGCGGCATTCCGACCAACATCCACGGGCAAGTGGTGGGCACGGCCAAGGGCTACGACGATCCGGTCGGCGGTTTCTATGCGGTGGGCGAATGCTCGTGCGTTTCGGTGCACGGCGCGAACCGCCTCGGCACGAACTCGCTGCTGGACCTGGTGGTGTTCGGCCGCGCGGCGGGCAACCACATCATCAAGCACGCGATGGACATGAAGGAGCACAAGCCGCTGCCGGCCGATGCCGCCGACTTCGCGCTCGAACGCCTGTCGGTGCTGGAGAAGTCGACCTCGGGCGAATACACGCAGTCGATCGCGGGCGACATCCGCGCGACGATGCAGGCGCACGCGGGCGTGTTCCGCACCTCGAAGCTGCTGGAAGAGGGCGTCGACAAGGTTGCGGAACTCACCGAGCGCGTGAAGCACGTGCACCTGAAGGACAAGTCGAAGGTGTTCAACACCGCGAAGGTGGAAGCGCTGGAACTGGCGAACCTGATCGAAGTCGCGCGCGCGACGATGGTTTCGGCCGAGGCGCGCAAGGAAAGCCGCGGCGCGCATGCGCACAGCGACTTCGAGCATCGCGACGACGAAAACTGGATGCGCCATACGCTGTGGTTCAGCGAGGGCGATCGTCTCGACTACAAGCCGGTAAAGATGCAGCCGCTGACGGTCGAATCGGTGCCGCCGAAAGCGCGTACGTTCTAAAGGTAAATCGACATGGCAAAGAGAACATTTGAAATCTACCGCTACGATCCGGACAAGGACGCGGCGCCGCGCATGCAGAGCTACGAGATCGAGATCGACTCGCACGAACGCATGCTGCTCGATGCATTGCTGAAGCTCAAATCGGTCGATGAGACGCTGTCGTTCCGCCGTTCGTGCCGCGAAGGCGTGTGCGGGTCGGATGCGATGAACATCAACGGCAAGAACGGTCTGGCGTGTCTGCAAAACATGAACGACCTGCCGCAGAAGATCGTGCTGCTTCCGCTGCCGGGGCTGCCGGTGGTGCGCGACCTGATCTGCGACTTCACGCAATTTTTTAATCAGTATCATTCGATCAAGCCGTACCTGATCAACGACACGCCGCCGCCGGAGAAGGAGCGTCTGCAGTCGCCGGAAGAACGCGACGAGCTGGACGGTCTGTACGAATGCATTCTGTGCGCGAGCTGCTCGACGTCGTGCCCGAGCTTCTGGTGGAATCCGGACAAGTTCGTGGGACCGGCGGGCCTGTTGCAAGCCTATCGTTTTATTGCGGACAGCCGCGATCAGGCGACGGGTGAACGCCTCGACAACCTGGAAGATCCATATCGTCTGTTCCGTTGCCATACGATCATGAACTGCGTCGATGTGTGCCCGAAGGGGCTCAATCCGACAAAGGCGATCGGCAAGATCAAGGAATTGATGGTGCGCCGCGCTGTCTGAGA
>NZ_FCOG02000578.1 GCF_001544975.2 Caballeronia arationis
CCAGTTGCGCGGCGGCGGACGTCATATGTTACCGCAGCGCTTTGCAGGCCCTACGCTCAGGGCCGTGACGGCCTTATGGTTACGCCTTGTGGATGCCCGCGCCGGCCGCGTGTGCACCGATTTGCGGAATGTCGCCGTACTTCGAGGAGGAATCGAGCTGCGCCGCGATTCGCCCGAGTTCACCGAGCAGCGCGAGCAATTCCGCCTGCTGAACCGGTGCCACTGCGGGCGCCTTTCGCAGCTTCTCGATGCGCTCGCGCCAGTACGACACCGGCCATGCGGCGCTTCGGTGCCAGTGTCGCGAGCGGATCATCCTCGCCAGATGATCGATTTCCTGCTCGATGAAATGCGCTGTGATGTACGTGAAGTCGCGTCGTTGAACCACGTTCGTGTCCCCGATGGCGGCTCGGGCAGGAAAAGAAAGCGCGCTTTCCCTAAGCCCTCGCTTTGCGCATGATCTTAGCACTTACTTATCAGTTTGATAAGTACACAGCATCGCTCAGATTTTCATCTCTTCGGCGATGCTATGATTGAATCGTCCTCTTTCAATGGTTTCTACATGGCTAAAAAGAGCGTCTTCGACGCCTATTTTCGCTTCCTGAATCTGGCGCAGGCGGTCCAGGCATTACCT
>NZ_FCOG02000096.1 GCF_001544975.2 Caballeronia arationis
TTACCGAGAACTGGATCGGCGCTCACGAACGCCAAGATGAGACCGTGAGAAAGGCGCAAGAACTCGGCACTCTCGAGAAATATATGCAATCGAAAAATTCAGTGCACTTTCCGCCAGTTTCACGAGCTAGTGTCTTGCATCGGGGCGTGCCATAACTCGATTGTGTGCGCCGTTCTTTGGGCGTTAAAGCGAGGCGCATAGTAGCTTGCCGCAACGGGTACGGGGTTTTGGCGAAATACGAGTTTCTTTTACCCCGACTCGGTCCCATTGCTTGGATTGTCGGTGCGTCGCAAATTTGATTGTGACCTTGATTCGAACCGTCGAGCTCGACGATCAACTCAGCGTCACCGCGATTCCGAGCCGCCACGCTTGTGGAAGTTACACACGGCGGCAGAGGTGTTCCGGGCCGGATGCAGCAGGTCTATGCGGTTAGCGGCCCGATGTGTTTCCATCTACGTTGCGAGGCGCTTGGACCCGCCGCCACTAGGAGCTAGATCTGGGACGGTGGTAAGACTGATAACGCTCGATCCACGAGGATATTGATGGAGCATGCGTACGTCCAATTGCTGCATTTGCTCGGCGGACATCCAGCGTGGACGCTCGCGGTCGTTTCCCTTGCGGCATTCCTAGAGTCTATCGCGGTCATTGGAACTTTCGTGCCCGGTAGTACCGCGA
Source organism: Caballeronia arationis (assembly GCF_001544975.2). GTDB lineage: Bacteria > Pseudomonadota > Gammaproteobacteria > Burkholderiales > Burkholderiaceae > Caballeronia > Caballeronia arationis. The sequence continues at coordinate 676 of NZ_FCOG02000096.1, forward strand.
TGTTCCTGGCCGGTGCCCTCGTAGGGAGCGGATCACTGAACCTCGGATGGACGATCGCGTGGGCGATTGTCGGCGCGGTCGTCGGGGACGGCGTGAGTTACTGGCTCGGTCGCCGCTACAAGAACGAAATTGTCCAAGTCTGGCCCTTTCGAAGCCACCCTCAGATGCTTGACGCGGGACGCGGCTTCTTTGCGAAACATGGCGCGAAGAGTATACTCTTCGCCCGATTTATCGGGCCATTGCGGGCGATTGTGCCGGTGGTTGCGGGGATGTTGAGCATGACCCCGATGCGTTTCTATGTCGTGAATATCCTTTCTGCATTGCTCTGGGCACCTGCTCATATTCTGCCGGGCGTGGTACTTGGTGCATCCGTCCAGCTCGTGGGCGCGGTTTCGTTCCGCCTCGTCGTTATCATCGCACTACTGACCGGAATTGTATGGCTAAGCTTTCGAGTCACTCGCTTTGGATTGTCGCACGCGAGTGCCTGGGCGAACTCTACGGGTCGCAGCCTGAAGACTTGGGCCGATCACCATGAGGGTTGGTTCGGTAACATCGTCCTTCGGATATTGAATCCTGACCGACCGGCTGCGTGCGCCATAGGAGCTGCCTCGGTCATGGTCCTTCTTTCCTGTTGGCTCTTCTTTGGCATCTTGCAGGACGTCGTCAGCGGTGACCCGCTCGTACAAGTTGACAGGTCTGTCTATCATTTTCTTCGATCTGTGCGAAGCCCCTGGGGCGATACAATCATGGTGGGCCTTGCGACGCTTGGCAGCGTCACCACCTTGTCAGCGCTGGTCGTCACATCAGCGCTGTGGATGGTATGGGAACGCCGTTGGCGCACGCTAGGTTACTGGCTTTCTGCGGTCGTCTTTTCACAGCTACTGATACTGATCCTCCAGTTTTCCATACATCGTGATCCTCCGGATTCGGGAGTGTCTGGGACATACGTGTTCCCGAGCAATCACGTAGCCGCGGTGGTAGTCGTCTACGGCTTTCTCGCTTTCATGCTCGCGCGAAGGGTCCGCGTGCTGGCCGGTGTGATCGTCGTGACAACGAATATCGTCGTCGTGGCCAGCGTTGCCCTCGCCGGGCTCTATTTCGGCCGATTCTGGTTCTCCGATGCCCTCGGAGGCGCGGCGCTTGCGTCGGTGTGGGTCACCTGCGTCGCTTTTGCCGCGATGTGGCGCAAGCCGGTCGTACCGCCGTCGCGTGGATTCGTGCCCGCCCTCATTCTGACGGTAGTCTGCGTCAGTGTGGCTGTGCAGTTCGATGTTGAGCCGTCGGCAACGAAGCCCGACAGCGCTCTTGGCAAGGCACCCGTCATCGCGACAACGTCGCAATGGGTCGACACCCTGTGGCGGAGTTTGCCTTGTTATCGTTCCGACATGGAAGGTGACCGCAAGGAACCTCTTACCATACAGTGGTCAGCGAGCGCGGATGAGCTAGGGGCTCGCCTACGAACTCAAGGCTGGGTCCAAGGACCCGGCCTCTCCGCGCGCAGCATCGCCTCCCTGGCATCGCCCAGCGTCTCGGCGACAGTGCTGCCGGTGCTACCGACCTTAAACAATGGCGTACCGTCGTCATTTATGTTCATACATTCCGGCGAGACGGGCGACGAACGTGATGTTTTGCGTTTTTGGCCCACTGGGTACGTGATCGAAAAATCGGGAGCGGGAGCGGCATCGGCCATGCCCCTGTGGATCGGTTCGCTTGTGCATGAGCGGCTATATCGCGCGTCCTGGCCAATCGCGATGTTGCGTACCGTCGACTCGACGAAGCCGGCTCCGGGTTCCGATAATCCGGAGCTATCCGTTCATGGGGTAACGGTGATAGCCAGAAGGAGTTGTCATGGCGTTCCAGTCGTGCTGGTCGCGACGGACACCCTCCGAGAAACGCCAGAAGGTCATTCTCCTCACCTTGGCCGGTGAACGAAGCCCCATAACAGCAATCCACCCGCCAGCGCCACAGCGAGAATGAGCATTGAGACTGACTCGGTCGTGATCAGCCGCGCAGCACCTGCCGAAAGCGCCCGGCACCGTGTGCCAAGCCCGACGCGGTCAATCGAAAGTCGGTGCCGCTTCAGAGAAGCCTCCGTTGCTGGTCGACAAATAGAAATAGCATTACGTCCTCTGCTGTAGTTGGCGGCACGAGCAGTGCCGTTCCTTCGTCATCGATGGTACCGCGTTCAAGGGAAATTCCCTTCCTAAACATAGGGCCACACCAAACGCGGAAAACGCACCAAGTTTCGACATAGCTTAGTCAGGAGCTGGCAGTCCTATCATCGGCTCCTCCAAGCACCGTTTAACCATTCCCAAATATAACCGGTCCGCGGTGCGCCGCTCGAAATAGTCTACGAGCGTCGTCCCGCCCGCCGCGCGCAATCGCACAGCGATCGTTACCCCCGTGAAAAATGCGTGCGCGCGCAATTGAATCATGCCGTCACTCTTCTCCCGACTTAACTCCCGCGTCCCGTTCTTCCATCGCTCCGCGATGCACTACGCCACGGACGATAGAGCCGTTTTCGTGCGCCCTTCGAAAACGGGCGACATCGAAAACACACTGTCTTGACGCGAACAAGCGGTCAGCAAAAGACAAGCGACAACCATCGATGCGATTTGTCGCGCGATCACGGCCCCTCCATAAGTTCCAAACGTCCCGCAACGAACATCCCCGCCTCGACCACCAAGGCGAATTAACCGCACCACGAAAGCGAGTCTGTTCATTTGGGGCCCGGGATCACGACGCCTCGGATGCCCGTTGGCCAATCTTGTGTTGCCCCACAAACCATCATGCGCGATACACAGGCAGCCCGCTTAAGACCGGTTTGGCGACAAGCGGTCCGCGGTCGCCCCGCACGAGCTTGCGATGCGACGTCATGCTGGCGATTCGTCGGCTAGCAATACGCCGTCGGCGCGACCCGGGTCAAAGTGCCCGCAGTAGACACGTTGACGGCGAACAGCACCGGATCGACAAAATGGCTGTACGCCGTGTACAAGCGCTTCGCAATGCGGATTCATCGCACGCGCCGCGCCTAGCCGTCCGTGGGGACAATTGCGGCCAGCCCGAACGCGGCGCGTTCTTCGAGATCCAGGGACAATACGCAACATCCGCAGATCCGACAATACCGGCTTTTCCAGGAAACGCGGGCGATGCGTTTGCCAGAAATATTGAGTAAGGGGGTCGGCCGCTGGAGCGCGATCCCGTCGGCTCATGGGAAAGTGACGTCGGCTGTTGTAGGTGGCGATCCTTTATGAGGGGCGTGGATGAAGAGATCTGCCGCTATTCGCGATATTCATGTGCGGAGAGGGATGCCTTCCTTTGAATCATCGTGCTCGCGCTGACTGCAGATCGAATCGTTGTCGGGGCATGGAGGAATTGGAGGATGACGCGATTTCCGCCCTGTGCGTTAAATAGTGGTGATCCGCTAGAACGCCTGAGCTGGGGGTCGATCGAGTCAGTAATGCCAATGAAAAGGAAAGCCCGCCGCAGCGAGTCAAAGCCTAACGATCACCACGTCTGAGCTAACGGAAAGCCCGGGGTTTTGTGGGCTGCTTCGAGAAGCTCAACGGGTCTCGCATTTTGGACAGGATTCACACAATCTGACACGGGTATTATGTCCCCATCACGTGGAATCTCGAGCCTCGCTAACGACGCTGCAGACAGCGGTACCCACGGCGGTGTTAGGCGCTTTGCAAGGCACGCGAAAGCAAGCCCGCGCGTAGTTGGCCGGATCACAAGCCGCACTTCACCGGTCCTCAAGAAGGCACCGGCGCGAAGCTCTGCTCGCTCGGAGAGCATCATTTTCTCTTTTCATGTAATGGATGGCCCTAAATGAGTCTTGAGCCAGGGAACTGTCAAAATGAGATCTTGAATGCGGCCCGGAAGGAGAGGAAAAGGGTCGCCGTGTTTCTCGTGAATGGCATAAAACTCGTCGGCTATATTGACTCCTTTGACCAATATCTGATCGTGCTGAGTTCAATTGCCGGAAGGCAGCTGGTTTACAAGCATGCTATCTCGACCATTCAAGAGGACTCCAGCATCTCGCACGAGGCCCCAAGCGAGCGAACGGGCTCGGCGGCATTTCAGAGCGCGGGTATGCAACCGACAACGGTCGTCTCACGTAAAAAGCGACGTACATCTGATCTTAATAGACAGGATTAGGTAGGGCTATGGTGTCCTCGTAGTCCGAAGCTCGACGCGGACACTTTTGTGCAATGAGGAACATGGGCTACGAATCCGGCGCTTGCGTTCACGCGTAGGTTGATGACTGTTTTCGGCACAATCGAGTTCGGCCGGGGCACTGGCTTTGACGTAGACGTATTAGACGTTTGCCTGATCGGGGACAATCCTTCGGCGTGACGAGACAGGCGGTTAGCACTTGTTTGAAAAAGCGCTTCGCTGTAGCCTTATTGCGACGTCCCTGCAGCACGGCATCGAGTCGAATGCTGTGCTCGTCGAACGCGCGCCCGAGCGTGTAAGGCCCACCGCGGAGCGCAACGAAAACTCAGTAAGACGCCCATACGCTGCCAGGTTACGGCGTGCAGCGTTGACGCAATGCGCGAAGCCCGCCGATTTTGTCGCACCAGCGGATCGTTTCGTAATTGACGATGACATCGCACTCGAACATCAGTTCTTCAATATCACATGTACTGTGTTGGCGCCGGAAAGTATCCCTGCACCGCGTGGCTGATGACCGTCGCCGGGGACTTGTGGCCGAGATAAAGCGATCTTGTCTTCTTCATCACGCAGTCTTACATGACCACCTACTGTGACTAACGTAACGAGCCGTCCAGTTCTCTACGAAGTCGGCCATTCTTACAAGAGACGTCGAAAAAGGAGATCGTGCCTACGACCGTTTCGCTACGCGCGTGTTGCGTAGGTGGTTGGATCGTCGGAAGGTAACGCTTCAAGGAAGCCACGCCCCATCTCCCGTTCAAAGCGCCCTGGACTGCCTTCCCAGATGATTCGTGAGTGTTCGAGCACGTACACGCGATCCGCATGTGGCAGCGCGAAGGTCACATTTTGCTCACCGAGCAGGACCGTTATTGGCGTGGTCTTTTGCAGCAACTCCATCGCACGCGACAATTGTTCTAGGATGACCGGGGCGAGCCCGAGCGTCGGCTCGTCCAGGATCAGCAACTTCGGCCGCATCATCAGAGCGCGCGCAATGGCGAGCATCTGCTGCTCGCCACCGGAGAGCGTGCGCGCCGTCTGAGCTTGCCGCGACTTGAGGATCGGGAATAGGTCGAAGAGCCAAGCCAACTGCTCGGTGCGTACGCGGTCTGGCAGATGATAGCCGCCAAGATCGAGATTCTCACGCACGGTCATGTCGCTGAATAGCTCGCGGCTTTCAGGGCACTGCACGATGCCAGCACGCGCGATTGCCGCGCCGCTCATGTCTTTCAGATTCTTTCCGCTAAAGCGGATCGTGCCGTCGTAGGGCAGCATCCCCGAGATGGCGTTAAAGAGCGTTGTCTTGCCCGCACCGTTGAGGCCCACCACTGACACGAACTCGCCCTCGCGCACGTGCAGGCTCACGTGGTCGAGCGCCCTCGCCTTGCCGTACAGGACGCCGAGGTTCTGTACATCGAGGACCCGCGGCTTGTTCGCCGTGACGGTGGGTGCGCGCTCCTTCGCCTCGATCTTGCCCCCGAGATAGACGCGCCGCACCGTCTCGTTCTGCATAACCTCGTCTGCGGTTCCTTCAGCAACATACTCGCCGAGATACATCGCGAGCACACTATCGACGAGCGCCGCCAGGCTTTTCACGTTGTGATCGACGAGCAGCACCGCGCGGCCCTCCTCGCGAAAACCACGGATTAGCGCGGAGAACGACTCCGACTCTGCCGCGGTCAGGCCAGCGAACGGCTCGTCAACGAGCACGACCTTCGGGTCCCGCGCGATCGCCTTCGCCATCTCCATGCGGCGCAGATCGGCGAACGGCAGCGTGGCCGGAAGGCGATGCATCACCGCGCCCAGTTCGACGCGCTCGGCGATCTCCCGTGCGCGTCGGTTGACGTGCGGATCGGCGGCGAGCTTGATGAGCGAATCGGGCAACAGCGCGAGCTTGATATGCTCGAGCACCGTCTGCCGATGCAGCGGCCGTGAGTGTTGGAACACGATACCGACTCCCGCCCGGGCGATGCGATGCGGTGCCCAGCCGGCTATCTCGGTGCCATCAATCTTGACCGAGCCCGTGTTGGGCCGCTCGATCCCCATAATCAGCTTCATCACGGTCGACTTGCCAGAGCCGTTGGGACCAATTAGACCGCGAATTTCGCCGGGCTTGATGTCGAAGCCAATGTCCTTCACGGCGACGAGGCCCCCAAATCGTTTGTTGAGTCCGCGTACAGCGAGACGGGGAGTATCGCTCATTCTTGCTCTCTCACACGCAGCAGGTTGCCGAGCAGGCCGTCGGGGAAAAACAGAATCACGGCGAGCGCCACGGCGGCGACGACGAAAGTGTTGATCTGGCCAAGCGGGCGCAGAAATTCGCCGGCGACAATGAGGAAGATTGACCCGAGCACCGCCCCCAAGATCGTGCGTCGCCCGCCCAGGACGGCCGCGATGATGATCTGCACGCCCACGCCGAGATCCACCACCGTGCTGACTGAAGCAGTGCCCTGATAGAACACGAGCATCGCACCGGCGACCCCCGAAAACACTGCACTGATGCAGAATGCGGCGAGCTTGTGCTTGGTCACGTTGAAGCCAAGCGCCTGTGCTCCGACCGTGTCCTGTCCGCTCGCTTGCAAGATCAGGCCGACGGCCGAACGCGACAGGCCAAAGAGGATTACCGCGCAGATGAGAAGGAACGCCAGCGCAATCCAGTAGTTGTGCCCAGCGTCCACGGAAATAACATCGGGCACCATCATGCCGATCTCGCCGCCCGTCACGCCCGCGAAAATCACGATGGCGTTCTGCAGCAGGAGCACGGCGACCAGCGTGACGAGCCCAAAGTAAGGACCACGTAGGCGCAGCGCGGGCACTGCGAGCAGCAAGCCACCGATCAGCGCGACGAGTCCGCCCGCGGCCACGCACACCGCAATTGGCGGCCCCCAATGGGCGTCGATGATCGCGGCCGAGTAAGCGCCAAGACCGATGAGAAACGTGGGACCAAAGTTGACCTCGCCGGCGAAGCCAAAAAGCAGGTCCCAGGACATCGCAAAGACGCCGAAATAGTACGCGAGCGTAAGCACCCCGAGGATGTAGCCCGAAAGCCACCACGGCAGGGTTACCGCCGCTGCGGTAAACGCCATTGCAGTCCACAACATTCGCGAGCGAAGCAGACCGATCATGAATTATCTCCGTCTAGCGCCGACCGAGAAAACCCTGCGGCCGCACATAGACGACCAGCACGAGCAGCAGAAGCGCGGGGAGCGGGCGCAGCGTGGGCGCAACGAGATACGCGGTGACAGTCTCTAAATACCCGACCACGTAGGCCGCCATCAATGAGCCCGATACGCTGCCGAGCCCACCCAGCACAACGATCGAGAAAGCGCTCGCGGTGAGCTGCCCCGCGTTGTTGGAACTCACGCCGAGAAACGACGCAAGCAGCACGCCCGCGATTCCCGCGAGCACGCCGTATAGGGTCCACGCGAGTAGATATACGCGCGAGAGTTCGAAACCGAGCAAGGTGAGCCCGCGTGGATTCATCGACGCCGCAAGCAGCGCCTTGCCCGCCCGCGTACGGTTGACGAACACCCACAGCAGGGCGATGACCACCCAACACACGAGCGCGATCATGATCTCGTTGTAGGGCACCCGCACGCCCGCGAGCGTCGCGACGCCGGAAATGAGCGGGCGCATCGTGACGGGATTGTCGGTGAAGAGATACGCCATGCCTTGTTGGATCATGATGCCCCAGAGCAGCGTGCCGGTCAGCACGAAAATCTCCTTCTCTTCTCGCGGGATCGCCGCAGAACGCTGGATTGGGCGCACAACCATCAGATAGGTGACGAAGGCTGTGACAAGGCCGCACAGTACGCCCAGCGGCGTGCCTAGATAGGTGCCAAGGCCGGCCTCGCCGGCGAACATCCAGCCCATCAGCGCGGCCACCAACATAACGCCGCCATGTGCGAGATTGAGCACCCCGGATACCCCGAAAATCAGCGTGAACCCGATCGCACCGAGCGCATAGAGCGAACTGATGGCAAAGCCGTCGATGAGAATCTGCAGCGGCAGCATACTCGACCCCTTGGTCCGGCAGGCCGCCGGAGCCACACGAATGAGAGGCAACGGGACCGGCAAGCGATCCCGACGCGACACTTGTTGTTGTATTGCGATGCTAGTTGGCAGCGGCCTGTTGTACCTTCACGAACGCGGGGAATTTAACCTTCGCGTTTGCCACGGATTTCGGCCAGATCGCGACCTGCTTGCCGTTCTGCCATTGCAAGTTGATGCCGTTGATGTAGTCCGGTCCGTACTTGAGCGCGTGCGTGAACTGATCGTTCTTGCCGTAGAACTGCCAGCGGCCGATCGTGCCCACGTAATCGGTCTTTTCGAGCGCAACTACCATCTGGTCCGGGTCCGTTGAGCCCTTGTTGCGTTTGATCGCGTCGGCGAGAATATAGACGAGGTCATAGCTTGTGAAGCCGCAATAGGCCGGCGATGCGCCGAAGCGTTTCGAGTAGGCATCGACGAAAGGCACGGTTTTCGGCGTGATGGCCACGCCTGGCGCCGCGGCGGACGCCGTAATGACGCCTTCAGTCGCGCCGTTCGTGTCCTTCCAGAAGCTTGTAGTAGTCGCTTGCGAACTCTGGCCCGTCATCGGAATCGGGACCTGCTGATCGTGCCATTGCACCGTCGGCTGCACTCCCACATGGCTGATGCCTGTGGTGATCGTATCGGGGTGCTTGGCCTCGATCTGGTTGAAAATCGGCGTGAAGTCGGACGTATCCGGGTTAAAGCGGATGTGGTCGAGAACCTGAAGCCCCGCCTTGGGTAAGCATTCGAGATAACGCTCATCGAGCGGCTTGGTCCACGCAGCATCTTCGCTCATGACGACGGTCGTTTTCATTTTGAACTGACCGACAAGCACATCGTGCGAAAAGTCGCAGATCGATTGCGCGATAAAGGCCGAGGTCATCCAGCCATGGAAAGTGTATTTATAGTGATCGTAGTCGTCGTGGACATGCTTCGAGATATCGTTGCTCGCCGCTCCCGGCGTGACGAACGGCATCTTCAAGCGCGCGGACCACGGTTCCATCGCGAGCGCGACCTCGCTGATGTAGCTGCCGATGATCGCCACCACTTTGTCTTGATTGGCTGCACGCTGGAACGCGCGCACTCCGTCGGAAGCAGACGAATGGTCGTCATACGCGATGATCTGGATGGGCCTTCCGTCAACGCCGCCGCGAGCGTTGATTTCATCCGCAGCAAGCTGCGCGGACTTGCTGATGGAGGCGCCCGCGACGGCCGACTCCTCGCTGATAACCCCTATTTTAATCGGCTCTGCAGCCGCCTGCGCTGCGGAGACCATCCCTAAACTTAGACCAAGTCCCACCGCTAACGTACCGGCCCCGATGAATCGATACCCCGATGCCTTGCATTTGGACATTGTCTGGTCTCCGGTTTTTGGATGAGGAGCAACGACTAGCGCCAGATACATCACATATTGCATTTATAAGCGCTTGCACAACAATAGCACTCAGCCGAACGGTGCCGTATCAGTAATAACGATTAAGGTTTAAGGTCGCACGTGTGACCGGCCGCCGGCTGCCGGTGCAACGCTACAATTGGCCCGCGTAGTCCAGACGCGCCTTACGGGAGTCTCGCTGCCCTTGACAAGAATGCCTCGTCTCCATCCTCACGGGTGGTCAGTCAGTTCGGTAGAGCAAAAGGTTCGGTCGACGTCCGAGTCTTTGCCGGACCTGCCGGCTACCCTCTTGGCCCGGTGATGCCGGGCTTTTTTTCAAAAGCCTTTCCGCACTGTAATCTCGCCGCTTCGCCCCCTTGCCGACCGAAGCGGGGCCTACGAGCCTCAAAAAAAGATTGAGCTGCACCATCTGCCTTTAAGCGGTTTTTAAGGACTCCACCCTATCTTTGGATTATCGCCAATGAAATCCCGCCGCAGAGTTCCCGCATTGGATTTTGGGCTGGCAGATGTTCTCGCATACGGGCTTACCGTGCCAACTCCACCCGGAGCCTGCATTCAGAAATGGAGAAAGAGCATGAAGAAGCAACCGATCGCAACTTAGCCGCCGCCGCAGTAATCGCCACGACCGTTCTCAGTCCTATTGCACATGCCGCCGAGTCACCACAAACTGTCGCGTCGGATATGGGCAGGCTATCGGGCAAAGGAAACCAGGCGTTTCAGCAAATCGAACTTGCGCGCATCGCGATCTTCAACGGCCACGCGTTCGAGGCGAAGAAGCTCGTCAAAGCGGCGCAACAATCACTCAAGGTCGCGAAGACGGACAATACCGCGTTCGTCAAAGCGGAGAATGATCGGAAGGCTTCGCCGAGCGTCGCAGCGGCGCCGAACGGCGTGTCGAACGCAACGCGCAGCGCCCACCCGACCACATGGCTTCCTGTGGGCGCCGACGTGACGATAACCGACGACCTAAGTCAGTCGCCCTCCAAGTCCAGGGCAATTGCCTCCGCGAATGAACACTTGGAGAAGGGCAAGCGCGAGGCCGCTCTTGACGCACTGAAGGTGGCCAAGATCAACGTCGCATACACGATGGAACTTGTGCCGCTCAAGCAAACGATGACAGACGTCAACAATGCCGCGAGCCTGCTTGCGCAGAACAAATATTACGAAGCAAACCAAGCCCTTAAGCAGGTCGTGGATAGCGTGCGCTATGACTGGGTCGACCTGGATGCGATCCCACAGGCCAGTCATACCGCAGCAAAGCCAGGCGTCAACGTTGCCTCACCCGCGAAGGCCAAATAACACTTGCCGGCGCCGCCCGCCTCACGATGCGAGCGGCTTGCACACAGACATTTTTGCAAAAAGCATGAATAGAGGCTGCCATGCACAGCGTCGACAAATCCATCGTAGATCCAGGCCGCCGTAAGTTGCTGATCGCCACGAGTAGCGCGGGCGTAGCGGCAGGCGCGACCACACTGATTCCATTCATCGGTTCGATGGCGCCGTCGGAGAAGGCTCGCGCATTGGGTGCGCCGGTGATCGTCGACATTGCCCGACTCCGACCCGGTGAGATGATAACCGTCGCGTGGCGCGGGATGCCGATTTTCCTGGTCAACCGAACCGAACCGATGATGGCCGAAGTCGATGCGGCGAAAGGTCTGTTAGCCGATCCTGCCAGCAAGCATCCTTTCTCGATACCGCTGCCCACCTATTGTTCGACCGAATACCGGTCGCGTGCGAGCCATCCGAATCTGCTCGTGGTAGTCGGCGTCTGCACGCACCTTGGTTGCACGCCCTCGCCTCGTTTTATGCCGGGGCCGCAACCTAACCTGCCGGATAACTGGCCAGGCGGGTTCCTCTGCCCGTGTCATGGATCAACATACGACCTTGCCGGCTGCGTTTTCAGAGACAAGCCGGCGCCGCAGAATCTAGACGTACCGCGATACGAATTCGTGTCACCCTCCACAGTGGCAATCGGTCAAGATGAAAAAGGCGAAGCATGACGACTGCAAGATCCGTGGCAAGGGATGATCCCCGTACGTGGTGCGCTCGGGACAGTAAGGGTGGCGCGGCGATAAGATAGGTGCCTGGAAGATACGTGGTGGAGCGACACTGAATCTCGAGCACCACACGTAGGGTGTGTTTGGCCGATCGCGTGTGAGGCTGATGACGATGGAAAGTCAACACATCCGACTTTCGATTCACCAACCTGGAGTCGCCATGACGAGCGGATCAGGCAGGCGGGAAGAAGCAGGAACTGGCAGCGACCGAGGCGCATCTGCCACTCGGCATATCAGGGTTTCTCCCCTCCAACCCCGTGCTGTGCCCGCCGACGACGGGTCTCCTACGCTTATTCCCCTTCGCTGGCTGTGTACCCTCGCATTTGTTGTAGGGGTTGTAACGGGCTTTGGCGCGGTCATATTCCGCGGCCTGATCGGACTCGTGCATAATCTGCTGTTCCTCGGGCGTTTTTCCTTTTCTTACGATGCCAGTCAGTTCACCCCGGCCGCCCCGTGGGGCGCCTGGGTAATCCTCGTTCCGGTTGTCGGCGGATTAGGTGTCACCTGGATTGTGAACAGGTTTGCACCGGAGGCTAAAGGCCACGGCGTACCGGAGGTGATGGACGCAATCTACTACAAGCACGGCGTGATTCCTCCAGCGGTGGCGGCAGTAAAGTCGATCGCGTCGGCGCTTGCAATTGGTTCGGGCGCGGCCGTTGGCCGGGAGGGACCGATCATTCAGATCGGCTCGGCGCTAGGTTCCACGCTCGGACAGGTCGTGCGGATGACGCCCGGGCAGCGCATTACGTTGGTGGCGGCGGGCGCGGGTGCCGGGATCGCATCGACGTTCAACACGCCGATCGGCGGAGTGCTCTTCGCCACGGAACTGATGCTCCCCGAGATCAGCGTCAACACATTTCTCCCGGTCGCCCTGGCTACAGGTACCGCGACATTCGTCGGTCGACTGTTTTTCGGCGTCGCACCCGCGTTTGTCGTACCGGCGCAACTAGGCGCTATCTCGAACGAGCCGGGCAGTGCTCTCACACTTGTCTTGTATGCCTTGCTGGGTGCGCTTACTGGCGCCGCTGCGGCGCTGCTGATCCGCGCACTTCATTGGGCCGAGGATGTGTTCGATCGGGTTCGGGAACCCTATCTTCGTCATGCGTGCGGAATGCTGATTGTCGGTACGCTGATGTACCTGCTCTTTCGCTACGCTGGTCATTACTACGTGGAAGGCGTGGGTTACGCGACGATCCAAGCCACCCTGTATGGTCACTTGCAAGGCGGCGCCTTTCTGCTGATGTTGGCCTTCTGCAAGACGCTTGCGACGTCGTTAAGTCTGGGCTCGGGCTCGTCCGGGGGCGTCTTCTCGCCTTCGCTATTTGTTGGTGCGACGCTCGGGGCATCGTTCGCTTCGCTTGTGACGATGATACTGCCAAGCGCACCCGTGAGCGCACCTGCATTCGCGATGGTCGGAATGGGCGCCATGGTCGGGGGCGGCACGGGCGCTGCAATGACAGCGGTCGCGATGGTTTTCGAGATGACGCGCGACTACGACATCGTCCTGCCAATGATTATCGCGGTCGCGCTCAGTCTGGGTGCTCGCCGACTCTTATCACGTGAAACGATCTATACACGCAAACTCGTCCGGCGCGGACATCCAATTCCCAATGCGCTTCACGCCAATATGTACATGGTGCAAAACGCAGCGCAGGTGATGGAGACCGACGTGCTGGTGCTCGACGCGAGCGTGCCATTCCAGCATGTTCTGTCCCGTTCCGAAGGGCCGGCATTCCGCCACGTTGTGGTGACGAAAAAACACGAAATCGAGGGCGTTCTACGAATCAATATCGGACTGCGCCGTGCCGTCAGCCAGGGTCTGGGCGACATCAGCGTAGGATCGCTAGCGCAAACAAATTTCATCGTCGTGCACGAGAATGACGTCGCGTTTGACGTCATCACTCGGCTCTGGAAAAAGCATGCGGCCATGGCCGTGGTGGTCAGTCGTGGCGATGCCAAGGCGCCCGCCCGAGTACTCGGTCTTATCGCAAAAGAGCATATCGCCGATTCAGTGGCGAGCAGCATTAAGGTCTTTCCAGGATGACGGTTTCGGTCAGTTCTATCGACGTTGCTCTCAGCTTTCCGAAAGACTGGCACGCCAACGCGGATACAGGAGGTGAGTATGAAAATGGGAAACAGGTTGCATGCGGCTCGCGAACACGTTTGCGAGTTGCTGCACTTCGACAAGCTCAAGAGGATGATCCATTCAGAGGCGGATCCGGAACGGTCGGTCGTAGCGGCATGGGTTATCGTTTATCGAACAGCGAGCGGATTTTGTTGCATGTATCGCGATGAGGAGATTGATTTTCGCGAGATCATGGATGTCCACTTGTGGGCCGAAGAGAAGGACGTTCAGCCATACTTCATTGGTCAGTGAGGGGCCACATCTTTTCGGTTGATCCGCGCACCTTACTGATTGCCGACATCAAGCCCCGTGGCCTTTTTCCGGATCCGTAATTCGCAAGCGTAAGCGTCGGATCGAGCGGCACGAGCCATCGCGTTTCGGCACCGCGCGTTGTCGCAATAAATAAAAACCGTGCAGCAGCGTTGCTCGCCGCGACTTGACAGCTACGACGCAAAGTCTCCTTGGCACGCCTACTGCTGCTATGCAGGCGATCGCGTTCAAATCATCCGCACCAACAGCGGTCGGTGTGCTCCTGAGGAGTTTCGAGAATGTCAAAGATTGTGGTCGTCACTGGGGCCGGTGCAGGGGTAGGTCGGGCGACGGTGGAGGAATTTGCTCGACAAGGCTACGACGTCGCGCTGCTCTCCCGCGAGCCGCAGCGGCTCGAACGCGCGGCCAACCATATCCGTGCCGAATACGGCGTGCGCGCATTACCAATCCCGACGGACGTCGCCGATCCACAAGCAGTCGAGGCCGCTGCGGCCCGCACGGAGAGCCAACTGGGGCCAATCGATGTATGGGTGAATGTCGCGATGGCAACCGTTTTTGCGCCGGTATCTTCGCTGAGCGCGCAGGAATTCGAACGAGGCACGAAAGTCACCTATCTCGGTCAAGTGCACGGGACGATGGCCGCACTTGCACGCATGCGCACGCGCAACCGCGGCACAATCGTCAACGTCGGCTCCGCGTTGGGCTATCGATCAGTGCCGCTTCAATCGATCTATTGCGGCGCCAAATTCGCCGTCCGGGGCTTCACGGATTCACTTCGCTCAGAGCTTCTCCACGACCGGCTCAAGATTCGCTTGACTATGGTCGACCTGCCTGCGCTCAATACGCCGCAATTCGACTGGGCGTCGAACAAGATGGGTCGCCGCGCCAAACCCGTCGCACCGATTTACCAGCCAGAGGTAGCTGCACGCGCCATTTTCTTTGCCGCCACCCACCGCCGGCGGGAAATCTGGGTGGGGTTTTCAACGGTCAAGGCCATCCTCGCGAATCGCGTAGCACCGGCCCTCATCGATCGCTATCTTGCCAGCGCGGGCTATCGCGGCCAATTGACTGATGAGCCCCTGCCTCAGGACGCACCCGCCAATTTGTACGAGCCCGTCCCCGGCGAATACGGCGCACACGGGCGATTTGACGGCCAAGCGAGGCCGCGCAGCATACAGATGTTCACCGATCGGCACCGTAGCGCATTTTGGGCGCTAGCGGGAATCGGTATTGGCAGCTGCGTGAGTCTACTTGTCAGACGGCGAAGGAACTAGCCATCATGAGCCGCCCTATCGAGGACTATGCACTTCTGTCCAACGGCGAGTCGGCGGCCCTGCTCTGCCGCGACGGCTCGATCGATTGGCTATGCTGGCCTCGCTTTGACGACGACGCATGTTTCGCCGCGCTGCTCGGCACGCCAGACAACGGGCACTAGTTGCTCGCCCCGCTCGACGTAATCCTCACGTATGAGCGCCGCTACCAAGACGATACGCTCGTCATGCAAACCGACTTTGAGGTAGTCGGTGGCGCCGTTCGCGTTATCGATTTCATGCCGGTCGGCGCGGCATCCAGGTCACTGGTGCGCATCGTCATGGGCCTGCGCGGCGTCGCGCGTATGCGCTCGCACTTGTGCCTGCGTTTCGACTTCGGCGCATTAGCTCCATGGACGGCGTCGGTCGACGGCACGATGCACGGAAGACTTGGACCCGACCTGGTTGTCCTGCGTGCAGACTGCGCGCTCAATATAACCGACGATTCGACCGAAGCCACGTTTGAGGTCGCAATGGGCGAACGCGTGGCGTTCGTGTTGAGCTATGGACCATCGCATCTGCCGCCGCCCGAGCCGGTCGACACGGAAGCGGCACTGCAGACGACCCGGCACTATTGGAAGGAATGGATCGGCAGGTTTGACAATGCGAAGACCCTGTGGCCCGCCGAGGTCAGGCGCTCGCTGCTGACGTTGAAGGCGCTGATTTATCGCCCGAGCGGCGCGATAGTCGCAGCGCCGACCACGTCGCTGCCCGAGGCACCCGGAGGGCGACTTAACTGGGACTATCGGTATTGCTGGCTACGAGACACCAGCTTCGCGCTCGTTGCTCTGCTCAACGCAGGCTTTCATGAGGAAGCGAAAGCGTGGCGCGACTGGCTATTGTGCGCAATAGCGGGGTCGCCCGACAGCATCCGGATCATGTATCGCGTGGACGGAGGACGCCACCTGCACGAACGAACCGTCGACGCGCTACAGGGTTACCGCTACGCGACGCCTGTGCGCGTTGGCAATGCCGCAGGAATGCAGCATCAGGTCGACGTGCTGGGCGAAATCCTGGATTGCCTTGACGTCGCTCGTCGGGCAGGTCTCGCGACAACCGAACATCAATGTGTCATACAACGGCGCATTGTCGAGCATCTTGAGAAGGTCTGGAACACGCCCGGTTCGGGGATCTGGGAGTCGCGCGCCGAGCCGCGCCACTACACGTATTCCCGGGTGATGGCGTGGGTCGGCCTGGATCGCTTCATCTCACGCGGGCATGACGCGGATGCCGGCGTTTCGCCGCTCCTCGAGCGGCTCACTGCTCTGCGCCAGACGATACGGGACGAAATCTGCCGCGAAGGATGGAACGAAGGGCTCGGCTCGTTCACGCAATATTACGGCGGCGAGGAACTCGACGCGAGCCTGCTGTTAATGCCACTTGTGGGCTTCCTGCCGGCGCACGACCCGCGCATGGCATCGACCATCGAGACGATCCGCCGCGAGCTTTCGGAGAACGGTCTGATCCGGCGTCGTAAAAGACAAGCGGACGGCCCGAACGAAGGCGTCTTTCTCGCATGCTCCTGCTGGATGGCCGATTGTCTGCAGATGCAAGGGCGCAGCGAAGAAGCGCGCGAGCAATTCAAGCGCGTGCTTGCCGTGGCAAACGATCTCGGGCTCCTGTCGGAACAGTACGACGTGCGACGCGGACAACTGGCGGGTAATTTTCCGCAAGCGCTGACGCATCTGGCGGTAATCAACACCGCGCTCGGCCTGAGCGGACCGACGTTACAACGCGGCGGCGGCTGATGCGCCGCGCCTTCCTTCACAGTTCGCCGCGCGCAGCGAGCGCTTCGATTCGATCGGCGGTGCGGCAGGCGATCGCCTGAATCGTCAGCGAGGGGTTCACCCCACCGACCGTCGGGAACACCGATCCGTCGCAAATCCACAGGTTCCGTATGTCCCAACTGCGGCAATCAGCATTGACAACGCTCGTGCGCGGATCGTCGCCCATGCGCGCCGTGCCATTCAGATGACAGGTGTCGTCGGTCTCGTTCCAGATCTCGCTGGCGCCGGCCGCGCGCAGCGCCTGGTCCATGAAATCGAGCGAGTGCGCAATCAGGCGGCGATCGTTGTCGCAGAACGAATAAGTGACCCGCGCGACCGGCAACCCGTACTGATCCTTCTCATCGGCAAGCGTCACGCGGTTACGCTCCTGCGGCATCGTCTCACCGACGATCTTCAGTCCCGCCTGATGGTTGTACTTCTGCATCTCGCGCATCAACGCGTCGCCCCAAAGACCGCGTCCGTTCTGCGTCGCGACCCACGCGTCGGGCAGCGGTCCCTGGCTCATGTAGCAATAGCCGCCGAAGAAGTCCTTACCCTTGTCGGTGTAATTCCAGTGCTCGGTGAGCGCAAGCGACGGCGGTCCCTTGTACCCGCGGACCTCTTCCTGCATGACGCCCCACACGGCCTGATTGGCCTGCACCATCAGGTTTTTGCCGACAAGGCGGGAACGGTTCGCCAGCCCTTCGGGAAAGCGGCCGTTCGCCGACATTAGCAAGAGCCGCGGCGTTTCGATCGCATAGCCGGCCACGACCACATTGCGCGCCTTCTGGAACTGCAAGCGCCCTTCGCGCCAATATTCAACACCGGTGGCGAGGCTATCGTCGTCCGTTTCGATGCGGCCGACCATCGACAGGTCGCGAATCTCGGCGCCGGCGGCCAACGCACGCGGTATCCAGGTGACGAGCGCGCTCTGCTTCGCATTGGTCGCGCATCCCGAGACGCAGAAGCCGCGATACACACACGCGTGCGCCTCGCCGCGCGGCGCGGAAAGAGTCGCGAGCGGCGTCGGCGCCCAAGGAATGCCGAGTGCTTCGGCGCCGCGCGCAAGCACGAGCGCGGCAGCGTTCAGTTCGTGCGGCCGATAGGGATAGCGCGGCCGCCTGGGGCCCCACGGATAGTTCACTGGCCCGGAGATCTTCAGGGCGTCCTCGACCTGCGCGTAGTAGCGCCACATCTCGCGCCAGTCGAGCGGCCAGTCGACGCCGTAACCGAGCAGGCTGCGCGACTTGAACCACTCTGGGCGAAAGCGCAGCGAGACCATCGCGAAGTGCACGGTGCTGCCGCCGACCGCTTTGCCGCTGTTGTTGTTGCCGAGCTTGAGCGGGTTCTCACCGTCGCAGATGCGCTCGTCGGTCCAGTAGAGCTTGTGCTGATGCGCTTCGTCCGAGGCGAATTCTTCGAGCGGCCGCCACCATGCGCCCGCATCGAAGGCGATCACGCTGAAGCCTTTCTCTGCAAGACGGCATGCCAGCGTGCCGCCGCCGGCGCCGGTTCCGACAATCGCGAAATCGACCGGCTCATGCTGTGGATATTCGCGCATCGGCACCCACGCGCCCGCCCGAAAGACATTCGGCGCGCGGCCGTCCTTGCCGCGAGGATGATGCAGGGCATCATCGAGCATGCCGCTTCTCCGGGCCGTGCTCGCGCGACTCGACCGCTTCCCACGGATCGCGCCGGTCGAAACCCATGCGTACATAGCCACGCGGATTCGCCGGTCCGCCGAACCCGATCTGGCTCCAGGCGTGCGGATGCGAGTAGTACGCGCTGCATATGTCGTGCAATACCCGCTCGGCGAAGAACAGCTTCGACGGCATGCCTTGCCATGCGGCGCTTACCAGTTCGCCGCGCTCCATCGCCTGCAACAGCGCGATCTGCGATACCTCTTCGATACTCGCGAACGGCAAACCGAAACGCGCGCGGCTCTCCTCGTCCACCGCCGCGAGACCGATGCGCCATGCTTCCTGCAACGCGGGCAAACGCGCATCGCGATAGCCGTCGCCACTGTTCTTCGCCAGTTTCGCGTCGACGAGCGCCGCAACCGGAATCTGCGGCGCCTCGCTGCGTTGCGGGACGATGCATGCGCACAACGCCGTGACCGCACGCCATTGCGCGGCGTCGCAGAAAGCGGGCGTGGACGGCGTGGCGAGCCGCTCGTCGATGACGGCGCGGGTCGCATCGTCCCACGAGACGGTGTCGCGCTTGGCGAGCACGTCGTAGGCGGGGTAACGCGTTTTCGGCGGCAATGTCATCGCTCGGTCTCCCGCAACCGCAGCGCGGCGAGACCGGCTATGGCGAGTGCCGACAGACTCGGCGGCGCCGGCAGCGGCGGCCCGTTGAGGATGTTCTGGCTCCAGTTGCGCCATCCGCCCTGATTACGCGCGATGCCACGCGCGTGAAAACCCATGCCGATGAAGCCGAGCGCAGCCGTGAGTCGAAGCCACGCGCGCGCAATCCAGTGCTCACGCGGCGCGGCGAGTGCCGCATAGGCCATGAGCGCGCTAGCGAGTGGACCTGCCGTCACCGGCGCGTACATCGCGCGATTCTGAAACGCGCCGCGAAAATGCAGCAGCGCGACTTCGGCGGTCGTCCCGAGCAAGCCCGCGGCGGCCAGCAGTCCGAGTGCGCGACCGGCCTGCATGTCGAAGAGACGCGGCTCCGTCGCCGGTTCGTCACGCAGGCGTTCGGCTACGGCGCCAAGCGCGCCGGAGAGCAGGAGCGCCATCGGCGCGCCGATGGGAGCTGCGTAGAAGAAATTGTGCCAGGACCATCCGCCGGGCCGCTTGGTCACGTTGTACAGGTGAAAGCCGGTGCCCGCGACGCCGACCGCGCCCGCCGTCAGGTAGATCGCGTGCCGCACCGGATGGCGGCGGGACGCGCGGTCTGCTCCGCCATGCAGGCCGGCACCGAGTGAGAGAAGCGAGGTCGCGAGCGGTGCGTACATCGCCCTGTTGGTGAACGAACCGCGGTAGTGTTCGATGCCGCTGTCGGCCAGCACCGAAAGCGCGAGCAAAGCCGAGCTGCGGTTGAACGAACGTGCGGCGTCGAGATGCGCAGCCGACTCGCTTGCGCCACCGTCCGTGCTGGCACGTGCAAGAGCGAGTGTTGCCAGCAGCGCTGCGCCTGCCGCGATGCCGATCGCTGTGCCCTGAATCATCCGGCTCATCGATGCTCCTTAGACCGCATAGGCTTGCGCGTCGGCCCGCCTGAGTTCGAGGCCGCAGCCCGGACGCGAAAGATCGGGCGCAATGACGCCGTCGCTCGCGCGCGGCGCGCCGTCGAACAGCATCGCTTCGAGACGCACATGATCGTGGAACCATTCCTGATGAACGAAGCGCGGCGCGGCGCACGCTACATGCAGATGCAGCGCCGGCGCGCAGTGCGCGGAAAGCGGCGTGTGATACGCCTCGCACAACGCGGCCATATCGAGAAAGCCGGTGATGCCGCCGCAACGGCTCGCGTCGGCCTGCAATACATCGACGGCGCGTGCATCGAGCAAGTGGCGAAAGTCGTCGAGCGTGTAGCCGTATTCGCCCGCCGCGACCTGCATCGGCGCTGGAATGGCCTGCCGTAATGCGCTCAGACCATCGAGATCGTCGGAGGACACCGGCTCTTCGAACCACTCCACGCCGTACTGAGCGAAGACTTGCGCGCATGCAAGCGCTTCTTTCTGTGTGAGGGCGCCGTTTGCATCGACGAACAAGCCTGCATCGCCGATCGCGTCACGTGCTGCGCGAACGCGTTGCGGGTCTCGTGAGGGCTCGCTGCCGATCTTCATCTTGACCCAGCGGCAGCCGTTGTCTTCGACCCACGCGGAAAGCTGATTCTGCAAACGGGCATCGCTATAGGACGTAAAGCCGCCGCTGCCATAGATCGCTATGTTCGGCCGCATCGCGCCAAGCAGGCGCACAAGCGGCACGTCCAGCAGCTTCGCCTTTAGGTCCCACAATGCGCAGTCCACTGCGGAAATCGCCGTTGCGGCGATGCCCGAGCGCCCCATATTGCGCACGCGCCGGTGCATCGCAAGCCATGCGACGCGCACATCTAACGCATCGCGATGCAGCACCGCCTCGCCAATCGCTCCGCGAATTAGCTGTGCCGCGCACGCATCGGTATAGGTATAGCCGATTCCTGTCATGCCGCCCGCGTCGAGCTCGGCGATGACGAGCGTGGTGGAATCCCACGTAAAGGTACCGTCGGCCTCGAGCCCGTCCGTCGGCACGGTATAGGCTTGCGCGCGCACCGCGGTGACAGGCGCGTCCATTTGACGATGGGATGTCATTGGACGCTTACCCCTTTTCCTTGTGCCCCGGCAACACGGCGCTCAGCACTTGCTTCGCCGTCTCGAGCAACACGTGACCCTGATCCGGATCGCCCTTCATCAGCGTGGTCGCGAACGCCTTCGCCTGTGCCATCGTGATGTGCGGCGCCAGCGGCGGGACGTTCGGATCGGCTTTCACTTCAATAACAACGGGACGGTCCGCGGCGAGCGCCTCGTCCCACGCGGCGCCCATGCGCTCGGCATCGTCGACGTAGATGCCCTTCAGGCCAATCAACTCGGCGAACTTGTGATACGGCACCGACGGAATATCCTGCGATGCCTCGAACTTCGGGTCGCCTTCCATTACGCGCTGCTCCCAGGTGACCTGATTCAGGTCCTGATTGTTCAGCACCATGCAGATCCAGCGCGGATTCGCCCACTGCTTCCAGTACTTCGAAACCGTGATCAGCTCGGCCATGTTGTTCATCTGCATGGCACCGTCCCCGACCAGTGCGATCACCGGGCGCTCGGGAAAAGCAAACTTCGCGGCGATCGCATACGGCACGGCCGCGCCCATCGACGCGAGTCCACCGGAAAGCGAACATTTCATACCGCGCTGCACTTTGAGGTCGCGCGCATACCAGTTCGCGCACGATCCCGAATCGCTCGTGACGATCGCATCGGGAGGAATGCGCTTGGACAGTTCCCACACGCTGCGCTGCGGATTGACACCGCCCTTCGCCGGTTCGAGCGCGCGCTTTTCCAGCGTCTTCCACCAGTCGGCGGTCCAGCCTTCGATCTTCTTGCGCCACGCGCGGTCCGTCTTTTCGGC
>NZ_FCOG02000298.1 GCF_001544975.2 Caballeronia arationis
ATCAGTACCGAGCCCAGCAGTGTCATTATCGACGACGCGGAGGTGTGCTTCCGGCGTACCTACGGCTGTAGTACTAAGTCGGCGAGCTAGCGAAATACGAGGCTCCGATTTAAAAACGCTTTTCGGCAGGCCCGTATCGGCATTCATGAAGGGGACCGTGCCAATCTGGGCTGGAGCTCGGCCATGGTGCTTCCTTGTGGTGACTGTGCGGCGGGTTGAATCGCGCTTACGTTTTCCCCTTCGGCCTCATCGACATGACCGGATCGCGTTCACACAACGCTCAGTTCGCAGCTTCGGCCATCAGATGATCGCCAAACTGCTCCCGCAGACAGTTCTTCTGGACCTTGCCCGTAGCGCCCAATGGGATCGCGTCGACGAAGATCACATCATCGGGCGTCCACCATTTCGCGATCTTGCCTTCATAAAAAGCGAGGAGTTCTTCCCGCGTCAAATCCGCTTGCAGTTTCCTGACGACTATCAGCAATGGACGCTCGTCCCACTTCGCGTGCTTCGCGGCAATGCATGCTGCCTGAGAGACTGCCGGGTGCGCCATCGCGATATTCTCAAGGTCGATGGAGCCAATCCACTCACCCCCAGACTTGATGACGTCCTTGCTGCGATCGGTGACTTGCATGAAACCATCGGCATCGATGGTCGCAACATCGCCCGTCGGGAACCATGCTTGTCCGTCGTCATCGAACTGCAGCGGACTATCCCCTTCGTTCCTGAAGTAGTCGCACACCACCGATGGCCCACGCACCAGCAGGTCGCCAGAAGTCGCACCGTCCCAGGACAACCCCATGCCGTCAGCGCCGACGATTTTCATGTCGATGCCAAACATCACACCGCCTTGTTTGGATTGCACGGCATGACGCTCTTCCTGGGACATCTCGATATGCCGGGCCTTCATGGTGCCTACGGCAGTTCAGTCATCCCCCAGGCGTGCAACACTGCTACGCCGTAGGTTTCCTGGAACTTGCGCAGCATGGCCGGGGTACAGGCCGCGCCACCAATGGTGGTGCGTCTCATGCTCGAGAATGACCGACCTGATTCCTCGACATGACCAAGCAGGCCTTGCCAGACAGTCGGAACGCCGGCGGAGAGCGTAACCTGCTCGGCTTCGAGCAATTCATACAGCGATTTGCCGTCCAGAGCCGGCCCGGGGAATACAAGTTTGGCCCCGACCATGCACGCGATGTACGGAAGTCCCCACGCGTTCACATGAAACATCGGCACAACGGGCAGGATCACGTCGCGTGCCGAACAGTTCAGCGCATCAGGCAGCGCCGCCGCATAGGTGTGCAGCATCGACGAGCGATGGCTGTACAGCGCTCCTTTCGGGTCGCCCGTTGTGCCAGAGGTGTAGCAGAGCGTACTGGCGGCGTCCTCGTCTAAAATCGGCCAGGAGTAATCGGACGAACACTGCTGGATCAGGTCTTCATAGCACAGTAGATTGTCAACGCCGGCGTCTTTCGGCATATGGGCGTGATCGATCATGGCGATGAACGCCTTGACGGTCTTGCAGCGGCCGGCGACGGCCTTGATCAACGGCAGGAAGGTCAGGTCGAAGAAGATGTACTGGTCTTCGGCGTGATTCGCGATGTAAGCGACCTGGTCTTCATGCAGGCGAGGGTTGATGGTATGCAGAATGGCACCCGTACCAGAGACGCCGTAGTACAACTCCAGGTGACGGTAGCCATTCCATGCGAGCGTGCCGATCCGGTCGGAGGGCTTGACACCAAGGCTCGTCAGCGCGTTGGCCATCTGGCGCGCGCGACGGTGGCAGTCACGGAAAGTGTAGCGATGGATATCGCCCTCCACCCGCCGGGACACGATCTCCGTATCGCCATGATGGCGGTCGGCGTGCACAATGAGTGAGGAGATCAACAACTGCTTTTGCATCATCAAGCCGTTCATGGCGTCGTTCCGTTCGTAATGTCTGTGATCGGGGAGCGGGCAGATAGCCGTACCCCTCTGTCAGGTTCCGCTTCAAGGCCGCGAACCGGGACCACGTGTTTCTCTTCTCGGGTTTTTTTTGCGATCAGACAACGGTTCTGGCGGCGGGAGAGATGGCGATGCGACATGGGCTGCGTGGTCGGTGCACGCACCCATCTTCTCGCCGCCTGCGATCTGCGATGACCCGGCGTGGTGCTGGAGTCCTGATATGGTCGGACCGTCTCGTGCGTCTTGCGGGCGACGCACTGAGTGTTACGAGGACCCCGGCGGATATCGGCAGTCCCCTTGAATTCAGATCAGTTGAATGCCGTCAGGTCTTTCGGCTTGATGCCATGCTGCTCGCAATAGGCAAGATAGCGCTGCAGCCCGGACTTCCAATTTTCGAGCGCGACGATGTTGTCGTTCCCGTCGAGGAACAGGAGATCGCCGGTTACCTGAACCAGTGTGAGCACATATCCGTCTCCGCTTCCCGTGCTTACGACTTCAGGCGTGTGGGTCGACGCGGCGGTCTCGTACACGACGCTGCCGGGTCCGGCGATCCAGTCGTGATCCTTGTATTTCCACTTGCCTTCGATCGTGTAGACCAGGACCGTACCGGTGTGGTGGTGCTTGGGCAGTTGCATGTCGATCGATGACTTCATCAGCACGATCCATTCACCCCGGATCGGGTCAAGCTTGAAATACTTCAGCAGGACGTTTTCCGCATAGGGCGCAAACGGTACCCACGGTAGCGAATCGCCATCAATGACGGCGGTGTCGACGTGTTCGTAAAGCATATCTGTCTCCATTTTGTAGTGGTGGTCGAAAACGGGCAGCCCTGGATGCGCCGGAGGAAACTGTTCGCCTTAGACCAGCGGGGTGCCCGCGAGGGTGGCGCGCAGCATCTTTCTTGGCGAGTTGTCGTAGTCCGCCACTGCGTAGTGCTGAACCTGCAGGTTGTCCCACATGGCGACCGTGCTCGATCTTCCGTGAATATTCCACGCCAAAGTAAGCAAGGATTCCACGGCAAAAAGAACACGAATTCCACGGCAAAGTGAATGCCGATTCCACGGCAAAAAGAACAAGGTTTCCACGCCATCGCGAACAGGATTTCGAGGTGGCGGCGACGCGGGTCAACAGTGGCACGCTCGACAATTTTGTCGGGGGTGCCGAATGGCAAATGTCAGGTTGACCATGCGCAAAATCAGGGAAGTGCTGCGGTTGCATTTCGAGTGCGACCGCAATCAGAGGGAGATCGCCGATGCAGTCGGCGCCTCGACAACGACGGTGTGGCATTACCTGCGCCGCACGCGGCTGGCGGGCCTGGGCTGGCCGCTGCCGCCGGAACTGCTGACGGATGACGCGGCGCTCGAGGCCAGGCTGTATCCGCCGCCGGCACGGCGCGAGCCAACGCGCGGCATGCCGGACTGGCCGACGGTGCATCGCGAGATCGGCAGGAAAGGCGTCACGCTCGATCTGCTGTGGCAGGAATATAAGGCGCAGCATCCGGACGGCTGCGGCTACAGCTGGTTCTGTAAGGCTTACCA
>NZ_FCOG02000311.1 GCF_001544975.2 Caballeronia arationis
CCACGCAATGCGATCATGAGCATCGGCATTCTTGCTGCTGTCGTGATCGGCGGCTTGGGCTTCTACTACCAGCTGCAAGCGACGAACAAAGCTGACGAGGACGCGCGCATCAAAAAGGCGACGGCGCTTAAGTCGAGCACGGAAGTGCCCACTGCCGCGAACAACAACGACATCGACCAGATGATCCGTCAGCAGCGCGACGCAGCGGCGTCGGAGGCTGCCGCGCTTGCCGCATCTGAAGCAGCGGCTCCGAAGCCCGCCGTCACGCCGATGCTGACCGGCGCCGACTTCCAAGAGGAAGTCAAAGGCTCGAGCACGGACACGCGCGAGCTTTCCCGGCAAGCGGCGCAAGACGCGATCTATACTTCGTCGATTTTTAAGCAGGCCGGTGCGTCGCGTTCCGCGAACCAGGCGACCGGCGCACTGCCCGCTGGCGTCCCTTCGTTGGACGAGGTGCGAGCTGCTCGGAACGCTGTGGGAACTAACACCCCCGATGCGATGGCGCTCGCCTTGGCCAAGCAGGGACAAGCGCCCGAAGACCGCGACCGGGCTTTCCTGAGGGATGCGGCTTCGCAAGGCGGCATCGAACGCACGACCTTCAATGGGCGGTCGACCGGTTGCACGTTGACGCCGCCCCATGTGATCCATGTGAAGACGGTCGAGGGGCTGAACTCGGACAAGCCGGGCCGGGTGTCGTTGATGGTGGACGAGGACGTGTATGACAGTCTGCGCGGCGACTGTTTGATGATCCCGAAGGGCGCGCTCATCAATGGCATGTACAGCGCAGACATCAAGGTCGGCCAGGAGCGCCTGCTGGTGGCATCGACGAGTCTGCGCCTGCCCAACGGCAAGAGCGTGCCGCTCAACGGCATGCAGGGTGCCGACCAGAACGGCTACGCCGGGTTCTCGGGTGATGTGAACAACCACTTCCTGAAAATCTTCGGCGCGGGCTTCATCACGGCGGTTCTGCTGAAGGCGTTCGACAGCAGCTCTCAGACGGCGACGACGGCGTCCCCGAACGGAGTCACTACCTATGGTGACACGGCGGGGCAGGTAGCGGCAGCGACGGCCCAGACCGTCATGCAGCGCAACCAGAATATCCCGCCGACCATCACCGTTGAACCCGGCCAGAAGTTCCTGGTGCAGGTGACGCAGGACATCGTCATGGAGCCGTACCATGACTAGGGCGTTGGCCGCTGCCTGTCTGTCTGTGATTGCATTGGGCGCACACGCGGCGACCATCGATTCGATCATCAGCCCAACTCGCATCGTCGTTGATGACGGTGTGAAGCGCGCAATCGTCGAGCTACCCGGCGAGCCGGTCTACGCATGTGGACTGAAGCCGTTTCTTGCGTGGGCTAACCGATTTGAGGGTCAATCAGTCGAGGCCACGGCCGGCGGCGTTGCAATCAGCATCGACGGATCGAGTGTCAGCCTCGAAAGCTTGTTCGTGAAGGCGGGTTGGCTGCGTACGGCGAATCTATCCGATGAGGCTCAAGCGAGCATCACCGAGCGCCGCGGCGGTTGGGCATGTGCCTCCGCTCAGGCGCCGTTCGACGCCATGCACACCTCGGTCGATCCGAAGATTCTGGCTGGCATCGCGCTCAATGAGTCTGCATACAACGGACGCGCATGGCCGTGGACGCTGAACGTCGCCGGTCGCGGTTTCTTCTTTCGCACGCGAGAAGACGCGTATCGCGCCGTGCGCTACCTGATCAGCAACGGCCGGTCGGACTTTGACGTCGGCATCATGCAGATTAACTGGGGATACCACAGTAAGCGTTTCACGAACGCTTGGGATGCGCTCGCGCCGGCAACGAATATCCGCGTCGCCGAAGACATTCTCAACGAGAACTACCGCCTCACGCACTCCGCCGTGAAGGCCGTCGCGTACTACCACAGCGCCAATCCTGCCCCGGGCCGCGAATACCTCGCGCGCTTCGTGAAGCACCTCTCTCAAATCGAACGCGGTCAATGAAGCACACGCTCTCTCTTCTTACTCTGGCGCTTGCCGCGGTCACGCTCACCGCGGCGGCGGCTGGCACCGACCCGCTCGACTTTGACTACGAGATCGCGGGCAATGTGCTTGAGCGACCGGCACTTGTTTTCAACGATGGCAGCGACACCTATTTCCAGCCGCGCGCCGGTCAGTCGCTGCGCGTGGACGGTGGACATAGCCAAGGACCGTACATCGTTGTGCCGGGCACACCCGAGGTGATCCGTTACTCGGCGGGCGGCTCAAGCGCCACCGCTTACTGGAAGAAGGCTAATCGCTTCATTGGCGACAAGGCGCGCAGCGACACGCCGTCCGGTTTCTCTGGCTTCTCAGGCCGCCTCGCCCTCATCGGACCGCGCAGCAGCCTTGAAAGTACTCGGCCTTTGAACGCCACGCTACCGCTCGCCCAACTGGTCAAAGCGCTCGTTCCGCAGGGCTGGACGGGCTCGGCACAGAAAGACATCGATCTGACGACCTCGGCGAGCTTCGGCACGCGTGATGGCGAGAACTGGATGCAGTCGCTCGATCGGCTCGTGGCAGCTTCCGACTTGTATGCAGACGTCGACTTCAACGCTCATCACGTCACGCTGCGCCGCTCGGCTCCGCAGTCAGTGGCCGTCAACTACGTCGCGCCGGTGTCGCAGGTCACGGCAGATCCTGCCGCCGCGTCGTCGGGGGTCACTCCGGGTGCGGACCCGATTGCCGATATCGCGAAGAAAGCCGACACAGACGCACCCGCCGCATCAGGGTCCATCCTTGCCGCGAAGCTGGGCGCGTTGGCGATCCGTGATGGTGACGACAGCCACATACAAATAAAGTTTTCCGCCAAGCCTGCTGCGGAGTTGAAGGTGACCGGGCAAGACGGCAAATCGCTGCGCCCAAAGTGGGATGACGCGACCGGGGTCGTGACGTTCAACCGCGCAGAGCGTTTCACGATCTCCAACGGCGCCGACAAGGTCGAAGTCGCCCGTGTCGCCGGAACCGTCTATGAGTTCGACACCGCGAACAAGGCCGCTCTGCAAAGCGTGTTTGAAGAAAACGGCTCGACGTTCTTCAAGTTCGCCGACACCGTCGGCAAGGTGACGGTCGCCGACGTGGCGCACATCGGTTCGGGCGAGCAGAAGGGCCGCTATTACAAGTTCAACGGCACCGCCGACCAGTT
>NZ_FCOG02000314.1 GCF_001544975.2 Caballeronia arationis
TCGTACATCGCTGGGCACGTCCCAGCCGGCTCGGCCGGAGCCACCTTACACCGCCAGCGCTCCGCAGTCACCCGTACTACTCGTCGGTCTGAGGCGGAGCCTCGTTAGTGTTTCTGCGAACTCGTCTGCATGCTGCCGCAAGTTCTGCCCGAGATTCTCGACGTGTAGAGACGCGGGGTGCGATCAGCAAGAGTTGCTCGGCCCGCAACGACGAGCTTGACCGAGGTGATTGCCAGCAAGGTGACGGCAAGTTGTGACGGCAAGTTGATTACTCGCAATGAGCATGACTGGACCGAGCGTATGCGGCGGCAGAGCGATGCCACCTATGCTTGTCATATTTGCAAACATCTTTGCGCCGGAAATAGAAATGGTGTCACAAGACGCCTTGAGATTTGCCACGCGCCGACGATTGCAATAACCCGCATCTATGGCGTCGGTTTCGATGACGGAGGAGGCTCCTTATTCCGCGCGTCCTCGTCAGCAAAGGCCATTTTAAATCCGTATCGCTCCAGCCATTTGGCCAGTGTCTTGATGTTTCCGCGTTCGCTCGTGATTTCCATGTGAATGTGATTCTCTTTGAGAATCTTCGCCACGCTGTCGATGTAAGTATCCTTCCGATGGCGCGGGCCCTTGCCGCCTCGACCGACACGGCTCTTGTCGAGATCCTCAATCGCGTTGGCTGCGTCGAGAAGCTGCTTTGCGGCCTTCTCGCTCATCTCATCGATCTTCTTTCCCTCCGCACGATGCTGCTTCAGCGTTGCCGCGAACTCGTCGGCATGCTGTCGCAAGTTCTGCCCGAGATTTTCGGTCTGGGCGGAGACATTCCGCAGCCGCCGCTTGCGCTCCGCCTTGTCGTCGGTCAGATAGACTTCGGCCTTCTCCGGAAGCGGCGGATCGGCAAGACCGAAGCTCACAATATCGATGCCCCCCTCGTTGACCAAGGTGTTTTCGCGGTGGCCATAGGTCGATTCGCTCTTGAGGATGCCGCGATTTTTCCGAGCCATTCTGAAGGTCGCATCGTTCTCGCTGAGGATTGGCAGGATTTGGTGCGTCATGTAGTTGTTCCACTGCGCCTCGAAGGCTTTCAGCGTGGGCTTGGAGCGTGGCGCCTTTTCGATCATCCGTTCGAAGCGCTCCTTGACCAAGGAAGGCTGCATGCGCGCGGCAGCCAACAGGTGCGGTGACTGGAGCAGGATGTCGATCAACGCGCGCGAGGACTTGCTTCCGTCATTGAATAGCCGCTCGAGTTCTCCGCCCCACGCGTGGCGGTTGCGCGCGAAACTCACCGATTCCCGCAGGCCACGCTCGTTCAGCAACCGCCCGAGAGCCTCGCGCTCCGCCGCGGCGCGCTTTGGCGTCATCTTGTCGCGAAGCGTCCTCTCGAAAGCGGCGAGCGCCTGTTCCTCTCCCGAGCGTCGCCGGCGTCGGATCGAGGCGTCTGCCTCGGCGGGCGACATTTTGCGCTCTTCCACCAGCAAGTCGCGCATGCTCGGCACCGACGCCTCGGGCCCCTCGACCTCGGCTCGAACCACGGCCAGGAAGCCATCGGGGTCGAGATTCATGAAGTGCTCGACGGCTCTATCGTTCTTGCGCGACTCGGCCCTGAAGTCTTCCACTCCCTGACTCTCGACGGCGCGCGCCTCGGCCTGCGCCTTGGCCGACACTTTTATCCGCTCGGCCTCGGAGAGCATCGGCGGCACCTCCTTGGGAGGGACTTTTGCTGGCCCCCACTCCACGAACGACGCTTCCATCTCTGCATCAGTCTCGGCCGCCAATGCTGCATCCCGCGCGGCTTTCGCTCGCGAAGCGCCTTTCTTGCCCGCGCCCGGCCGCACAGGCTCCTTGTCGTCGTCCGTCGGCCGTACGCGCGGCGTGTCCACGGAGTCGTCATCGACGTCGTGGCCCGGGCCGGTCCTGCCTTGCGCCGCGTCCGCCACATCGACGTTCGGCTCCGCGCCATGCTGCCGCGCCCAGCCTTCGTATTCTTCCGTCGTGGCGAAGCGGTGCTGCTCGCGCGCGCCGGTGACGGGATTTTCGACATCGATCCAGTAAGGCTTCGCATCGGCGGGATCGAAGCCGAACACGGTATGTCCGGGTTTGTCTTCGTGCGTGAAGTCGATCACCGAACTGCGCGGCGAGCCGCCCGCCGCGCCGGATTCGTAGCGCAGCACCTGGAAGTCGCCGCGGCCTTCCTCGCCGGTGCTCGGCAGACGCCGCCACATCGGCGCCTGATCGTGCTCGCTTGCCGCGCCCGGATGATAGTGCACCTCCAATTCCCAGCGTCCGGCGTCCTCGCGCAGAATCTCCTTCCAGTCCTGACGCGTGGCGGCCGCCTCGGCAGGATGCGGCGCTTCGCCCAGACTGCTGTTCAGCCCGATGAACACCGAATCCGCGTTGCCGAACACGAGAATGTGCTCGCCCGTCACCGGATTGCGATAGACGGCCACCTCGCGCGTCGGATCGGCGGCGATCGCACGCCGATACGCGATGTTGATCTCCTCGCGGCTCTTCGGGGTCGCATCCATCATCACGACGCCTTCCATGAAGTCGTCCGATGCCCACGCGATCGCGCGATGCGCCTCCGGCGGCAAGGGGGGCGGACGGCGGCGGCCTGGCCGTTCGGTGTCGCCATGCGGCGGCGGTCTCGTCGGTTCGGTAGATTCCGTCGGCTCGGGCGCGGCTTTCGCCGGCCTCGGATTGGCTTCGCTTCCTGGCAACGCGACAGGCGTCTCGGGCGCGAGCGCGCGGCCGGCATCGACCGCGGGGGAAAGCTCGGGCGGCAGCGGAAGCGGCGGCGTCATTGGCAGCGGTTCGATGCGCGGCGTCGCGGGCGCGGCGTGTTCTGTTTCATGCGTCTTCGCGCGCGCGGCGATGGCTTCCGCTGGGCCTTCGAGCGCGGCGGCAGCGCGCGGTTCGGGAAGCGTTTCATGCGCCTCACCCGCCCCGGCGCGTTCGTCCGCCCCCGTTGCGGCCGCGCGCCGCGCCGCCCGGCGTTCCGAGCGACGTGTCGCCCCTTCCTCGGCGGCCTGTTCGAGCGTTCCCTGCACGATGCCCTGCACGCCCGCGCCTTCCAATTCCTCGAATATATCGGCGGTCTGCCGCGGCGCGGCGCCTGGGTCGTGCTCCATACCC
>NZ_FCOG02000628.1 GCF_001544975.2 Caballeronia arationis
CTCGTTCTTCGCCTTTCTGTTTGTCTCCTTCACGGTCGCTGTCTGGATCAAGAGATCCATCAAAGCGGCGTTGAAAGAGGAGAAAGCTGAGGATTCGAAGGTGCCCGCGCCCGCCGTTGTCGCTCCGGCTACCGCCGACACCAACGTCACGCCCATCAAACGTCAGTACGCCAAGTCCGCAGTGGTCGTTCCACTTAAGACAGGCACCGACGACTAGTCGCTACGCCTGAATGTCGAGACTGCCCGTACGGGCGGTCTTGACCCCTCACCCCAACGGGAACCATCCCGTTGCGGGCATGGGTTCCCGTTCATTCGGAGATATCCATGCAAATAGAAGTAGCAGCATGGCAACTGGACATGTTCGACGCACCTCCAGCGCCGATCGCGCGTGTCCAAGCCAAGCCTGATCCGCTGCCCGATCCGCACCTGTGGAGCGAGGCGGTCAAAGACAAAATGGTCGACGCGTTGATCAGTCTCGCGACTGACAGCAGACGCGGCGACAA
>NZ_FCOG02000458.1 GCF_001544975.2 Caballeronia arationis
GGGTGTGCGCCGTGAAAAGGTGGCGCTTTCCAGTGGGTGTAAGTCCCACCCGGCAAATGCTCCAGCCGGAAGCAACCGGAGCAATCGTGGAGGTAACGAAACGGTTGAAGCCTTCGGTGATGCGTGTCACGAATTGGTGGCAGCGCGAGTGTGCAGGCCGTAACGCGAGTGAACGCCGAGCAAACCTCGAAAAGGTCGATGCGCAGGCCGACCCGACAACCCTATCGGGGAAGGCTGATACGGCTGGGTGAATGAGCAGGCTGGACGCCCAGTCGCTGCGCCGGGGTAGTGGCGACAGCATGTACACAAGGAAAGCGTACGCAACACGGGAAGTCCCTCGGCGTGGTCAGGGATGACCAACCGGACGCCCGTGAGGGACAGGCCGGGCGCCTTGGGATGACGGAGAGGCCCGTAGTACCGATGAAGCCGGGTAACGCTGGTGGAGGGAAGGGGCCTCAGTTCAAGACAAACGCAACAAGTAGTGAGGGACCTGGAGATTGGGCAACCTATCAACTCCGATCAGTGTTCAGAAGCTGCAGATGGCGTTACACGCGAAAGCGAAGGCAGAAGCCGGGTATCGCTTCTATGCGCTGTACGACAAGATCTACCGCGAGGATTTGCTGGCGCATGCGTATGCCCAGTGCCGTTCGAACAAGGGCGCGCCGGGTGTCGATCGGCAAGACTTCGCGGAGGTCGAAGCGTATGGGGTGCAGAAGTGGCTCGGCGAACTGGCGCTTGCGCTCAGGCAGGAGAGTTACCGGCCGGACCCTATCAGAAGAGTGTTTATCCCGAAGGCCAATGGCAAGCTGAGGCCACTGGGCATCTCGACCTTGCGAGATCGGGTGTGCATGACAGCAGCGATGCTGGTGCTCGAACCGATCTTCGAAGCGGACCTTCCACAAGAGCAATACGCTTATCGCGCGGGGCGAAACGCCCAGCAAGCGGTGATCGAGGTGGAAGAGCGACTGCATCGAGGGCAAACGGACGTCGTTGACGCCGACCTTGCGGACTACTTCGGAAGTATTCCACACGCCGAATTGATGCTGTCGCTCGCGCGGCGCATCGTTGATCGGCGCGTGCTGCATCTGATCCGGATGTGGCTGGAATGCCCCGTTGAAGAAACCGATAACCGAGGTCGGAGGAAACGCACGACGGAGGCCCGGGATAGCAGACGTGGCATTCCGCAAGGCTCACCCATCTCACCAC
>NZ_FCOG02000151.1 GCF_001544975.2 Caballeronia arationis
AGGAACCTTGCTCGCACCTCCTACAACTGCCTGAGTTCGAAAAGTACAAGGCCACCTGATGAACGCCCCGAGGCGTCCACGAACAAAACCCAATTTTGCAGGTCCGACTAAATCGTTTCCGGATGCATTGCAACGCGCGTCTCAACTGGCACGCCCGCCCTGCTGCCGCCAAGGTTTCGGGCGAAACGGTAGAATCGGTTCCATTCAGGGCACGACCGACTGTCGCCCGTTTTTTCTCCCTCTCAGGCGCTCTATGCGACGCTCAGCGTTCTTTTTTCGCGTCATCGGTATCGGCATCCTGTTTCACCTCTACGTCGGCGTGCGCCTCATTCCGGCTGCACCCGTCGGCGCTCCGTTGCGCTGGCTCGCGGTACTCGTGCTCGTCGCTTCCGTGCTGCTGATTCCGCTCGGCATGGCCGCGCGCACGATCGAACAGCAACCGCTCTCCGACCGCCTCGCGTGGATCGGGCTCATCGCGATGGGATTCTTTTCGTCGCTGCTCGTGCTGACCTTTGCGCGCGACGTCGTGCTGCTCGCGATCCATCTCGTCGACTGGGCGCGCGGCGTGCCGATCGGCTCGCCCGTCTTCATCGCGCAGAGCGCGCTCGCCGTGCCCGCGCTGGCGGTGCTGTCGTCGGCGGTGGGGTTCTACAACGCGCGGCGACGCGCGCCCATCGTCACGGTCGATGTGCCCATCGACAACCTGCCCGCCCCGCTGAACGGCTTCACGATCGTGCAGATCAGCGACATCCACGTTGGACCGACCATCAAGCGCCATTACGTCGAGCGGATCGTCGCGGCGGTGAACGGGCTCGAGCCGGACCTGATCGCGGTGACGGGCGATGTCGTCGATGGCGCCGTGCCGCATCTCGCCGACCACACGCGCCCGCTCGGAGCGTTGAGCGCACGGCACGGGGCGTTTCTCGTCACGGGCAATCATGAGTACTACTCGGGCGCGGACAAATGGGTCGCCGAATTCCGCCGGCTCGGCCTGACCGTGCTGATGAACCAGCACGTCGTGCTGAACCACGACGGCGCGCGCGCGGTGGTGGCCGGCGTGACCGACTACAACGCGGGCAGTTTCGATCCGGCGCACAAGAGCGATCCGGCCGCGGCGTTGCAGGGCGCGCCAACGGACGCCACGGTGCGGCTGCTGCTCGCGCACCAGCCGCGCAGCGCGCCAGCGGCCGCGGCCGCGGGCTACACGCTGCAACTGTCGGGGCACACGCACGGCGGACAGTTCTTCCCGTGGAATTTCTTCGTGCGATTGCAGCAGCCGTTTGTCGCGGGCCTCGCCCGGCTCGACGGACTGTGGGTCTACACGAGCCGCGGCACCGGATACTGGGGACCGCCGAAGCGGCTGGGCGCGCCTTCGGAGATCACGCGCCTGCGGCTGGTCACGGGTGTGTCCGGCGCGTAGGCAGCGGGAAGTCGCAGGAGAAGAAAGAGTCCATCCGGCTTGCGCCGGATGGACCGGAGAATGACGACGGGAATGCGCCGAGGTACGACTTGCTCCCGCGTCTTTTGCGCTCGGGGAAAGCGCCTCGTCAGGCCGGGCCCGGGGCCCCGGGATCAGGCAGGACGACCGTCGGACGCCAAGCGGGGACTCGCCGAACGACAGAACCGCCAAGTTACCGATGCGCGATTCCGTCCGATACTGGAAAACTCCGACAAATCCGATTGAGGAGCGCGCTACTCGCGTTTCGATGCGATCACGCGCCTGCGGCCGCCGGGATGTCGATCGCCACACGATCGCCCGCCTTCAGGGTTGCGGCCTTGCGGGTGTCGCCTGCCTTGACGTTCACGGTCTCGCCCTGCGCGTCTTTGAGGACAACCACGCCTGCCGTCTGGTCGACGCTTACCACTTGCGCCACTCGGGGTGCCTGCTCGCCGGCGGACAGAACGGTCAGATGGACCTGACGGTTCGTCGTGCCGAACACGCGCTGGCCGCTTTGCAGCTTGTAGAGGTTCCGCACGTCCTCGCCGACTTCGAGCGAGGCGCTTCCGCCCTGCGCATCGACGATCGTGACGGTGCGCTTCGCCGCATCGACCGATTTGACGGTTCCTGCGACCTTCATCGACGCCTCGCCGTCCAGCGTGATCCTGTCCGAAGCCGCTGACGCCAAAATTGGAAACGAGACAAGCGCGGTGGCAATTGTTGCGACGACAAAATCCGAAACTGATTTGACTTTCATGGAACTACTCCTATTGAATTAAATAACTTTCATCACGATCGTCGTGACCGGATTAATAAAAAGCGAAACCCCAAAAGTCTGTTTTTCGAGATATCCCTTGTCAATCGAATGATTTTATTTTCAGTACATTCATTTTGAGATAAGCCGTTCGGACAAGCAGGAGTCGAGTCGAATGCCGGATTTCCGTATCAGCCATGCGGCACCGAAAAATCAGCGCGCCGAGGAGCGACTCAGTAGTTGCCCTTAGAGCGCGTCCGTTGACTTTGACCGCCAGTCCGCCCACACTTCCGTACAGTGTGATCACAGGTCACACATCGCAGAACTTGGAGGCGTCTTGGCAGTGGCAACCCGTTCCGGCCCGCAGGCAATCCCCGCGCTCGAAGCCATCGCGCATGAAACGATGGCGGGCAAGGTGTATCAACAATTGCGCGAAGCGATCATGAGCGGCCGCTTTGCGCCCGGCCAGCCGCTCAGCCTGCGCGGCGTCGCGGAAGCCGTCGGTTCGTCGACGATGCCGGTGCGCGGCGCCCTCACGCGCCTGCGTGCGGAAGGCGCGCTCGTCGACGGTCCGGGCCGCGCGATGATGGTCCCGCCGATGACCTTCGACCTGATCGACGAGTTGCGCGATGTGCGCATCGCGCTGGAAGGCTGCGTCGCCGAGCGCGCCGCTTCGCGCATGACCGACGCGCACCTAGCCGCCGTCCAGGCGATCTTCGACACGATGAACGCCCACGTCGAGGCCGGCGACGCCGCCGCGTACCTGCGCAGCAATTTCGCGTTTCACACTAGCATCTACCGGCACGGCGCGAGCGACATCACGCTCGGTACGATCCAGAACATGTGGATGCGCATCGGGCCGTTCCTGAACATGGTCGCGCCGGATATTCCGCACATGCGCCGTTCGATGGCCGCGCACCGGCAGATCATCGATGCGCTCTGGCAACGCGACGGCGCGCTCGCCCGGGCGGGCATCGCGCGCGACATCGGCGATGCGGCCGATAACCTGAGTGAGCGCCTGCGCACGCAATACGCCGACGCGCCGCGGCAGGCGATCCGCTAGCCGCCCAGCACGCGCGACCAGGCGTCGCGCTTCTGACAAAACGATTTGCATCACTAATCACCCCGAAAAAGGAGAAACACCGATGGACGCACTCAAACTTCTCACACCGCGCGCCGGCTTGCGCGTGCTGATCACGGGCGGCGCGTCGGGCATCGGTCTCGCGATCGCCAAGGCGTTCGTGTCGACGGGTGCGCGCGTGCACGTCTGCGATATCGACGGCAAGGCGATTGACACGCTCGCGAGCGCGCTGCCCGCCGTCACCGGCACGCGTGCGAACGTCGCCGACGCGGCCGATGTCGCGCGCGTCTTCGAAGACGTGGAGCGTGAACTGGGCGGCCTCGACGTTCTGATCAACAACGCGGGCATCGCGGGCCCGACGGGCGGCATCGACGAAATCGATCCGGCGGACTGGGAGAAGACCATCGACGTCAACCTCAACAGCCACTACCAGTTTGCGCGGCGCGCCGTGCCGCTCCTGCGTCACGCGACGGACGGCGGCGTGATGGTGTTCATGTCGTCGGTGGCGGGACGGCTCGGGTACGGCTTTCGCACACCCTACTCCGCGACCAAATGGGCGCTCGTCGGCCTGGCGAAGAGCCTCGCGATCGAACTCGGTCCCGACAACATCCGCGTGAATGCCGTGCAGCCCGGCATCGTGAAGGGGCCGCGCATGGAAGGCGTGATCGCCGCGCGCGCGAAGCAACTCGGCTTGAGCTACGAAGACATGGAAGCGCGCTATCTGGAGAAGATTTCACTGCGCCGCATGGTCACGCAGGAAGAGGTCGCGGCGAGCGTGCTCTTCCTCAGTTCGCCCGCCGGCAGCGCGATCTCGGGACAAGCGCTCTCCGTCTGCGGCAACGTCGAAACACTCTGATCACCGACTCGAGAACATCACCATGGCCACCACTCGCAAAGTCATCATCACCTGCGCGCCGACGGGCGCGATCCATACGCCTTCGATGTCGCCGCACCTTCCCGTGACGCCCGACGAGATCGCGAACGCGGCGCTCTCGGCCGCCCGCGAAGGCGCGGCGATCCTGCACCTGCATGCGCGCGATCCCGAGGACGGGCGCCCGACGCAGGACCCGGCGGTTTTCGAGCGCTTCCTGCCGCGCGTGAAGGAACAGACCGACGCCGTCATCAACCTGACGACGGGCGGCAGCCCGCACATGACGGTCGCGGAGCGCCTGAAGCCCGCGCATCGTTTCCAGCCGGAAGTGGCGTCGCTCAACATGGGGTCGATGAACTTCGGCCTCTATCCGATGCTCGATCGCTTCAAGGATCTCAAGCACGACTGGGAACGCGAGCATCTCGCGAAGAGCCGCGATCTCGTCTTCAAGAACACCTTCGCCGATATCGAGTACATCCTGACCTCGTGCGGCGCGAACGGCACCCGTTTCGAATTCGAGTGCTACGACATCTCGCATCTCTACAACCTCGCGCATTTCGTCGATCGCGGGCTCGCCAAGGCGCCGTTCTTCGTGCAGAGCGTGTTCGGACTGCTCGGCGGGATCGGGCCGCATCCCGAGGATCTCGCGCACATGAAGCGCACCGCCGACCGCCTGTTCGGCAACGACTATGTCTGGTCGATCCTCGGCGCCGGACGCCATCAGATTCCTCTCGCGACGATGGGCGCTGCGCAGGGTTCCAACGTGCGCGTGGGTCTTGAAGACTCGCTGTGGATCGCGCCGGGCCAACTGGCGGAATCGAGCGCGGCGCAGGTCCGGAAGATCCGGCAGGTGATCGAAGGCCTTTCGCTCGAAGTCGCGACGCCGCAGGAGGCCCGCGCAATGCTGAAGCTGAAGGGCGGCGACAACGTCGCGTTCTGATCACCCCACATCTACAAGAAACAGGAGACAAAACCCATGCAGACCGAAGACACGCAGGCGCGATGAAACCCACGGGCGGGCCTTCGCGCCCGCCCTCGCCGGCCGGCCGCCGGCTTCCGACCCACCGTTACGGCTCTCGCTCAAGAGCCGCACCGCCGATCCAACTCGGGAGTATCCATGTCGATTCACCATTCATCCGCGCCACGCGCGCCGTCGCCGGCGCAGTCGTCGCTCAACCAGCTGCTGATCCGCAAGCTGATGCCGCTGCTCGTGATCGTCTACGTGATCAGCTTTCTCGACCGCACGAACATCGCGCTCGCGAAGCATTCGATGTGCATCGACCTCGGCATGTCCGCGGCGGCCTATGGCCTCGGAGCGGGCCTCTTCTTCCTGACCTACGCGGCCTTCGAGATTCCAAGCAACCTCGTGATGCACAAGGTCGGCGCGCGCTTCTGGATCACGCGCATCATGATCACGTGGGGACTGTTGTCGATCGGCATGGCGTTCGTGCGCGGCGAGACGTCGTTCTACGTGATGCGGCTTCTGCTCGGCGCGGCCGAGGCGGGGCTCTTTCCGGGCGTGATGCTGTATCTCACGTACTGGTTCGGCCGTGAGGAACGCGCGCGGGCGACGGGCTATTTCCTGCTCGGCGTGTGTATCGCGAATATCGTCGGCGGGCCGCTTGGCGGCGCGCTGCTCGAATTCGACGGCGCGCTCGGATTTCACGGCTGGCAGTGGCTTTTCGTGATCGAAGGGATCCCGGCGGTGCTGCTCGCCTGGGTCGTCTGGAAAAAGCTGCCCGACCGTCCGACCAAGGCGCCGTGGCTCGCACGCGACGAAGCCGAAGCGCTCGAACGGCGTCTCGCCGCCGAACAGGACAGCCACGCGCCCGGCCGCGGCGCTCACTCGTTCGGCGCCTGCCTGCGCGACCGTCAGGTTTGGCTCGCGATCTTCGTCTACTTCTGCCACCAGCTCACGATCTACACGGTGATCTTCTTCCTGCCGGGAATCATCGGCGCGTCGGGGCACTTCTCGCCTTTCACGATCGGCCTGCTTAGCGCGACGCCCTGGCTCGCGGCTGCGGCCGGCGCCGCCACGCTGCCGCGCTTCGCGAGCAACTCGGTGCGAAGCCGGCGCATCCTGTTCGGCGGATTGGTGGTGATGGCGTCGGGGCTCCTGCTCGCCGCCTACGCGACGCCCGCGATCGGATTGCTCGGCGTGTGCCTGTCGGCGTCGATGTTCTTCGTCGTGCAGTCGATCATCTTCACGTTTCCGTCGTCGCGGCTCTCGGGCAGCGCGCTCGCGGGCGGCCTCGGTCTCGTCAATTCATGCGGGCTGCTCGGCGGATTCGTCGGACCGACCGTGATGGGCATGATCGAGCAGTCAACCGGCCGAGCAATGAACGGGCTGATCCTGCTCGCCGCCGCGCTGGTGGTCGCGGCGCTTGTCAGCGTGCGGCTGCGACACGGCTCGGAAGAACGCGCGCAGACCGTCGCGTCGCCGGCTCACAAGACCGTGTAAGCGCGGGCGGCGCCAGCTGGCTCAGGATTCAGGCCAGCGCCGCCAGCACCTCTTCGGTCGAGCGAATCCGCCCGATGCGCGGAAACACGTACCGGAAGGTGGACTCGTGCGTGTCGGCGTGCAGGTCGCTCATCGCGTCCTCGACAAAAATTTGCTGATAGCCGTGCTCGAACGCCGCGCGCGCCGTCGATTCCACGCCGACGTGCGTCGCGATCCCGCCGAGCACGATCGTATCTATGCCACGCCGGCGCAGTTGCAGATCGAGTTCGGTGCCGTAGAACGCGCCCCACTGCCGCTTCGTGATGACGATGTCCGACGCCGCCACGCCGACCTCGGGACACAACTCGCTCCATCCCGCGGGTTCGGCGGCGGGCGCAGCCTGACCCGAATCGGTGATCGGGCGCAGGCCGCCGGGCGCGGCCGGAAACGCGACCCTCACCAGCACAACGGGCGCATCGAGCGCGCGAAAGCGGTCGGCGAGCAGGCGCGCGTTGGCGAGCACGTCGGCGGCGCTGTTCGGCTGCACCGGCAGCGCGGCGATGCCCGCCTGCAGGTCGATCAGCACGAGCGCGGTGGAATGGCTTTGCAGCTTGAATTCGTCGATGGTCATTTGGAAACTGTCTCGCGTTTGAGCCGCCGGCGGCCCTCAGACCGTCTTCGGCGTGAACACCAGCGCGACGCCGTTCATGCAGTAGCGCAGTCCGGTGGGTTTGGGGCCGTCGTCGAAAACGTGGCCCAGATGTCCGCCGCAGCGCCGGCAGTGCACCTCGTTGCGCTCCATGCCGAACGAGGTGTCGGTGCGCGTCGAGACGGCGCCGTCGAGCGGCTGCCAGAAGCTCGGCCAGCCAGTCCCGCTTTCGAATTTCGTCTTCGACGAGAACAGATCGAGCCGGCACCCCGCGCAGGAAAATATGCCCGCGCGATGTTCATCGTTGAGCGCGCTCGTGAACGGCCGCTCGGTGCCTTCCTGGCGCATCACCTTGAACTGCGCGGGCGTCAGCAGCCTGCGCCACTCGGCGTCGCTGCGGCTGACCTCGTAGGCAGGCGGCGCGGCGCCAGCCGCCCGCGCGCTGCCCGCTCCGACTCCGCGCCACGCGTCGACGCCGCCCGCGACGGTCGCGGCCAGCGCTCCGAGAAAACTGCGTTTCGTGCTTTTCATCATGCCCACCCCGATTTGCCGGCCGGCTCGTTTATGCCGCTTGCACGATACATACCTGAAAAGCGGCCGCGTCGCGCGCCTACGTTTTGAGTCGGTAACCCGTGCGAAAGATCCACGCGACGATCACCGTGAATATTCCGAGGAATACGAGCGTCATCGCGAGGCTCACGCCGACGCTCACGTCCGCGAGCCCGTAGAAGCTCCATCGGAAGCCGCTGATCAGATAAACCACCGGATTGAACAGCGCGACTGTCTTCCAGAACGGCGGCAGGATCTCGATCGAATAGAAGCTGCCGCCGAGGAACGTGAGCGGCGTGACGATCAGAAGCGGAATCACCTGAAGTTTCTCGAAGCCGTCGGCCCAGATGCCAATGATGAACCCGAGCAGGCTGAACGTCACCGAAGTCAGAAGCAGGAACACGATCATCCAGACCGGATGATCGATCCTGAGCGGCACGAAGAGCCGAGCGGTCACGAGGATGATGAGACCAAGGATGACCGACTTGGTCGCCGCCGCGCCGACATAGCTCACGACGATCTCCAGATAGGAAATGGGCGCGGACAGCAGTTCGTAGATGGTTCCGGTGAACTTCGGGAAATAGATGCCGAACGACGCGTTCGAGATGCTCTGCGTCAGCAGTGACAGCATCACCAGTCCCGGCACGATGAACGCGCCGTAGCTGATGCCGTCGACTTGCGGAATGCGCGAGCCGATGGCCGCGCCGAACACGACGAAGTAGAGCGATGTCGAAATGACCGGCGACACGATGCTCTGCATCAGCGTGCGCGCCGTGCGAGCCATTTCGAAGCGGTAGATCGCGCGCACTGCGTGGAGGTTCATCGCGTCTCCCTGACAAGGCTCACGAAGATGTCTTCGAGCGAACTCTGCGTCGTCTGAAGGTCCTTGAACCTGACGCCCGCCTCGTCGATGTGGCGCAAGAGCGCGATGATGCGGCCGGGTTCGTCGTGCGCGTCGTAGGTGTAGACGAGTTCCGATTTCTCCGCCGACAGTTCCATGCCGTAACGTTCGAGCGCTTCGGGCACGCGGTCGAGCGGATGATCGAGTTGCAGCGTGAGCCTTTTCTTGCCGAGCTTGCGCATCAGCTCGGCCTTCTCCTCGACGAGAATGATCTCGCCGCGGCTGATCACGCCGATGCGGTCGGCCATCTCCTCCGCTTCGTCGATATAGTGCGTCGTGAGGATGATGGTCACGCCGTTCGCCTTCAGCGAGCGCACGAGTTGCCACATGTCGCGCCGCAGTTCCACGTCGACGCCCGCCGTGGGTTCGTCGAGAAAGAGGATGTCCGGCTCGTGCGAGAGCGCCTTCGCGATCAGCACGCGCCGCTTCATGCCGC
This sequence comes from Caballeronia arationis, assembly GCF_001544975.2. Taxonomy (GTDB): domain Bacteria; phylum Pseudomonadota; class Gammaproteobacteria; order Burkholderiales; family Burkholderiaceae; genus Caballeronia; species Caballeronia arationis. The sequence continues at coordinate 9,120 of NZ_FCOG02000151.1, forward strand.
CCGAGAGCGTAATGATCTTGTTGTCCTTCTTGCTCCAGAGCGAGAGCGACTTCAGAACCTTCTCGATATGCGCCGGATTCGGCGGCTTGCCGAAGAGGCCACGGCTGAAGGAGACGGTCGCCCAGACGGTTTCGAAGGCGTCGGTGGTCAGCTCCTGCGGCACGAGCCCGATGCGCGAGCGCGCGGCGCGGTAATCGGTAATGATGTCGTGCCCGTCGACGTGAATGCTGCCTTCGCTCGGATTGACGATTCCGCAGATCGTGCTGATGAGCGTGGTCTTGCCCGCTCCGTTCGGGCCGAGCAGCGCGAAGATCTCGCCGCGCCGGATCGCGAGATCGATCCCTTTCAGCGCCTGAAAGCCCGACGCATAGGTCTTGCCGAGCTTCGATACGGTGATGATTGTTTGCATGGCGTGGACAATATCAGATACCGCCGAATCCGGCTCAAGCGATCCCGCGCCTGTCAAAATGACGCGTTGCAACACCGGAAACCGGCACCACGAGGAGTCAAAGCCATGCTGTTCGAACAGATCGAAACCGCCTGCATCAACGATGCGGACGTACCGTGGGTACCGTTCACGCCATATAGCGACAAGGTGCTCGTCAAGTACTTCAAGCTCGATCCGGTTCGCGGCGAGGTGATCGCGCTCCTGAAGGCGCCCGCTGCCGGACAGATGCCGATCCATCGCCACACGGGCACGGTGATCGTCTATACGGTTCAGGGGCGATGGAAATACCGCGAGCACGGGTGGATCGCGGAGGCGGGAAGTGTCGTCTACGAGACGGCGGGATCGACGCATACGCCGCAGGCGCTTCCCGGCGCCGAGGACATCGTGACGCTCAACATCATCCAGGGCGACCTGCTTTTCATGAACGATCGCCAGCAGGTGATCGCCATCGAAAGCTGGAAGAGCGGCTGGGATCGTTATGCCGCGTATTGCGAGGCGAACGGCATCGCGCCGCGCGACCTGACCGCGTTTGCCTGAACGCACGTCCCGCGTCCTTCGACTGTGACAAAATAGGCCACCTTCGGCCACTCATGTCGCGCGCTTGAATCCGCTATCCGCCACTGTCCCGATCTCGGTCGTCAACGGCTTCCTCTCTGGTGCCGACCCCAACGCCATCGCGCCGCTCGCCGAGCGCTCGGGCATCCCGCACGAATTGCTGCGCGAGCCGGCCGCGCGCGTGACGCAGGAACAGTTCTCGACGCTCTATCGCCTGCTCGCGATGGAACTCGACGACGAAATGCCCGGCATCTTCAGCCGCCCCTTACGCAACGGCACGCTGAAATACCTGGGCCTGAGCCTGCTCGATGCGTCGAAGCTGGAAATCGCGCTGCACCGCTTCGGACAGTTCTTTCATCTGATCCTCGACGATTTCCGTCTGCAGTCGCATCGCGACGGCGCGCTCGGCTACGTGCAGATGGCGGCGAATCCGCACGGTCCGTCCGTCAGCGCGCTCGGGCACGAACTGATGCTCAAGCTCGTGCATGGCGTGGCGTCGTGGCTCATCGGGCAGAAGATTCCGCTCGTCGAAGTGAACTTCCACTTCGCGCGCCCGGCGCAGGCGAGCGATCACCTCTATCTCTTTCCCGGACCGATCCGCTTCGGCTGCGACGCGACGCGCATCGGCTTCGACGCCGCCTACCTCGACATGCCGATCCGCCAGCGCAAGCCCGACTTGAAGAAGTTCCTCGCGCGCGCGCCCGAGGACTGGATCTTCGTGTCGTTCGCGGAGCAACTCGTCTGCCATCGCGTGCGGCAATTCGTAGCCGACTGCCTGCCGGGCACGCCCACCATCGACGACGTCGCGCAGCACCTGCACTTCTCCGTGCGCACGCTGTGCCGGCGGCTCGCCGCGGAAGCCACGACCTTCCAGGCGATCAAGGACGAAGTGCGGCGCGACATCGCGATCCAGCGGCTCACGCGCTCGGGAGATGCGATCGCGGAGATCGCGTACGACGTCGGCTTCGACAACCCGACCGCGTTTCATCGTGCGTTCCGGCACTGGACCGGCAGCACGCCGAACACCTATCGCCGGGCGGCGTGAGCGCGGCGCGCCGGCCAATCACGCCGTGAAATGTCCGCCGAAGCGCTGCCGCAGTGCCATCTTTTGCAGCTTGCCCGTCGCGGTGAGCGGCAGGTCGTCGACGAACACGACGTCGTCCGGAACGCACCACTTCGCAACCTTGCCCGAATAGAAGTCGAGCAGTTGCCCCGCGTCCACCGCGCTGCCCTCCCGGCGCACGGCGACGATCAGCGGCCTCTCGTCCCACTTCGGATGCGCGCACGCGATACACGCCGCCTTTGCGATCTCCGGATGCGACATTGCGATGTTCTCCAGTTCGATCGACGAAATCCATTCGCCGCCCGACTTGATCACGTCCTTGCTGCGGTCCGTAATGTGCATGTAGCCGTCGGGGTCGATGGTGGCGACGTCGCCGGTCGGGAACCAGCCGTCCACGAGCGGCGACTCGTCGCGGCCGAAATAGCGCTCGGCGACCCAGTGGCCGCGCGCCATCAGGTCGCCCGCCGACGTACCGTCCCACGGCAGTTCGCCGCCGTCGCCGCCGACGATCTTCAGGTCGATGCCGGGCACCGCGCGGCCCTGCTTGACGTCGATTGCCGCGCGCGCCGCTTCGCTCTTCGCGGCGTAACCGCGCGAGGGCGAGCACACGGTTCCGAGCGGCGACAGCTCCGTCATGCCCCACGCATGCACCGCCTTGACGCCGACTTCGCCCAGCGCTCCCGCGAGATGCGGCGGACACGCCGCGCCGCCGACGACCGCGCGCTTGAACGTCGAGGTCGTGCGGCCCGTGCGCCGCATGTAGTCGACGAAACCGAGCCACACAGTGGGAACGCCCGCCGACATCGTCACGCCTTCTTCCTCGAAGAGCGTGGCCAGCGACTCGCCGTCGAGCTTCGCGCCGGGCAGCACCAGTTTCGCGCCGACGAGCGTCGCCGAGAACGGAATGCCCCACGCGTTCACATGGAACATCGGCACGACGGGAGCAATGGTTTCGGTCGCCGAGAGCGCCAGCGAGTCAGGCAGCGCCGATCCGTAGCACATCAGCGTGATCGAGCGGTGGGAATAGAGCACGCCTTTCGGGTCGCCCGTGGTGCCCGACGTGTAGCACAGGAGCGCCGCGCGCTCTTCATTGAAGCGCGGCCACGCAAAGCGGTCCGTGTGCGGCGCGATCAGCGCCTCGTAGCTCGCGAACGGCACAGCGCAATCACGCGGCAGCGTCGTTTCGTCGCACAGCATGATCCACTTTTCGACATGCGGACAAAGCGCGGCGATCTGTTCGACGAGCGGCAGGAACGACGCATCGAAGAACACGAAACGATCGCGCGCGTGATTGACGATGAAGACGATCTGCTCGGGAAAAAGACGCGGGTTGATCGTGTGGCACACCGCCCCGATCCCGCTCACGCCGTAGTACAGCTCCATGTGCCGGTAGCCATTCCAGGCCAGCGTGCCGACGCGGTCGCCCGCTTCGATACCGCTTGCGAGAAGCGCCTGCGCGAGCTGCATCGAGCGCGCGTGACAGTCGCGATACGTATAGCGGTGAGTGTCCCCTTCGACACGGCGCGACACGATCTCCACGTCGGCGGAGTGGCGCGCCGCCTGTTCGAGTATCGATGACAGCAGCATCGGCGTGTGCATCATCTGGCCCAGCAGTTCCATTGCTCGTCTCCATTCTCTTGGGCGGTCGCGGTCGGGTGCCGGTCGCCCTTGTGTGTATTGCAAGTGCGCCCCGATTCTAAGGAAGGCCAACGCAAACCGAACTTGCAGTCCCGGCCGATTGATTGACAAAACCAGCCAAGCGACGCCGCACATCGGAAGCGCCTACGGGTGATCCCCTAGCGAGACGGCGAGCGGCAGGTTTTGTCAATCAAAGGGCAGGTTCGGATATCGGGGATTGCGGCGCATGGGGCTAGGATTCGATATCCGCATCGCATGGCATGTGTCAGGAGTCGTGCGGCAGCCCCCAATTGGAGACAGAAATGAGCTATACCGCACCCCTGAAAGACATGTTGTTCGTCATGCGCGACCTCGCTGACATTACAAAAGTAGCCACACTTCCGGGTTTCGAAGACGCGAATCTCGACACCGCCCAGGCCGTCCTCGACGAAGCCGCCAAGTTCAACGGCGAAGTGCTGGCGCCGCTCAATTTCGAAGGCGACAAGAATCCGAGCACTTGGTCCAACGGCGAAGTCACGACGTCGCCCGGTTTCAAGGACGCGTTTCGCCAGTTTGCCGAAGGCGGCTGGCAAGGCGTGATGCATCCGGTCGAATACGACGGCCAGGGCCTGCCTAAGCTGATCGCCACGCCCTGCATCGAGATGATGAACGCCGCGAACATGTCGTTCGCGCTTTGTCCGCTTCTGACGGATGGCGCGATCGAAGCGCTGCTGACCGCCGGCACCGATGCGCAAAAGCAGCTCTACGTGCCGAA
>NZ_FCOG02000323.1 GCF_001544975.2 Caballeronia arationis
ACAAGCAACATTCTCAGCTAAACCGCCACCGCCTTCAAATCCCTGCCTCACCCGAACACCAGTTCCGACCATAACTCCCGGCAGGTTGCAGTGAAGCACTTCTGCCGAAGCGAGCCGCCCCATTGGCCCCGACCGCTCTGCAATATCTCTGGATGGAAAACTCAGTCGTAGATGACGCAGGCCCGTGGTCACCTCGACTTGGTTGCTAGTCGATGAAGGCACGCTCAATCCATTAATGAATGCCACCCCCAGTGCGGTGTTCTGGCTCGTGCTGACTGATAGACGCCCTGCAGATACACATCCGTGCGTTTGGAGAGGCTGTAACGCCCGGTCAAGCTCATAAATCCGCCTCGCGTGGGTCGAGCGACACTTTCGCCGCACTGCGTTTGTGAGAAAACACCGCAGATCGCGTAGCCTCGCTTTCGCCCGACGATGCGGCGATTCATTTCGACGCGCAGGTGCTGGGACGAAATTGTCCCAGCGCACCGCCCGTAAACCCTCAACGTTGCGCCGTGGACAACTCCACGATCATTTCACCGGCGATCCGCCACGCAGCACCTGAATCGCCGTGGCCGACACGAACTCGGCCCGCACGGTGTCGCCGGCCTTCAGTCCTTCGAGCGAGACATCAGGCGCAAGCTGGAAGACTTCGGTGCGGCTCGGTCCGCGCAGCGTGATCAGGCGCTTCTTCGCGTCTATCTTCTGGATCGTCGCGAGGATTTGCACGCTGCGGGCCGTCGCAGTGACGCCGCCCGAAGCAGGAATCGTCGCTTCGGTGTCGACTCGTTCGCGAATCCCCGTTGATTTCACCTTTGTCGCGCGCACGAGAAGCGCGTTCCGATATTGGATGTTGACGGTGTCGCCAATCTGCAGTTTCTTCACATCGCCGACTTCGGGATTGACCGCGACCTCGACGATGCGGCCCTGCGGGCCCTGCAGCGCCACGCTGTTAGTCGCCGGATCGATGCCGACTACATGCGCCTGAGCTTCGGCGACAGTAGCGGCGCCCAGCGCGTCGTCCCCCGCGCCTGATGCCGCGTTCTGCGCGGTGGCCGTATCAGCGAACGCCATCGCAGCGATGGCGGTTGCGCGCACCAGACCAATTCTGAGAACGCGCGATTGACCTTTAGGTGACATGCGATGCTCCTTTCGTGAGTGAGAAGACGGACGGCCGACGCGGCTAGCGACGAGATTTGGAAAGCAAATGTCCCAGACCGAGCTTGGTCGCAATCTGCCAGATGTAGACGCGCGAGAAGCGCACGCCATATCGTTGTTCAATAAGCCCGCGCAGACGCGCGTTGGTCCAAGCGTCGCTTTCGAAGCCATGGGCACGCGCCGAACCTTGCAGTGTCAAGGCGATCCATTCAAGCGCCTCCTGGTCGAGGACCGATGAGCGGCCGCCGACGCTCATCTTTTGCAGCGCTGCAAGCCCGCCCGCCTTCACGGTGGCCTGATAGCGCCTTACGGTTTGATTGGAGAGATGCAGCCGCTCGGCGACCGCGTCCACCGATGCGCCGTCAAGTAGCATCTGCCCGGCGGTCATCCGGCGCACGACACTCGGGAGTTTTTCTGTTCGGGAGAGCATCTGCACATCTGTCGTTGTGATAGCAGGAACGCGGCCGTCGCCGTCGCGGCGGCGAACGCCGCTATTGCTGCGTTCGTGGAAAGCGCCATCCGCTTCCGGTGCGGGACCTCGAACTTCATTACGCATAGGAATACAAGATTTTCATCGAATTCTGGTAAAAAACACGGAAATTCATTACGACCTTAGCTTCCGACTGCCGCTGCGTTGAGTCAGGCATACATGCTCCGGACAGGGCCGAAGAAGCTGCCCCAGCTTGCGGGGGCCAGTCAGCTCGGCCACATTGCCGGTGTCGACCGGTCACATTCATCGATGATTCTCTTGGCGCAACCACTCGACATTCAAATGCTTAAGGGGGAAACCTTGGTTCCTTCAAGCGACAAATTGCCCATCAGCCCAGCATTTGTCAGGGCGATGACTTGAACCGGCGCCGTCGCTGACGTCGTGTCGATCAAGCCGTTGGCGCCCACTTTTACTACGGCGACTGAAGCATCGGCACCCGCCGTCCATCCCTTTGATTGCCGAAACTGATTTAACGCATCCTGGGTCAGGAAGAGAAAGACAAGTGCCTTCGATTGCGCACCCGCCAAGAAACCAAATGCTGCCGAAACTGTGCTGTAGTAGCCGACCGACGTCCCGCCTACACGTAACGCGCCCTCGCCATATTGACCACCGACGACAAAGCCGACCTCCACCACGGATGGAAACACAAGCATTCCTTGAGATTTGGCGACAAGTTCGCGCGAACCTGGCACGGCCGAATATACGCGCGAGATTGTGCCGTCAACACTCGCGTCGATCGACTGACGCTTCGACATATCGGTGGCAGCCGTTGGCGCTTGATCCCTCGTCATCGTACATCCGGCTAGTCCCAATGCCGTAATCGAGAACGAAGCCGTTGCGCTACACATAAAAGCTCTTCTTTGCATGATGTGCTCCACGAGGCCGCTAACTCCCTCCGAGTCGCCCACTGACCGAGGAGTCCGTTAACGAGTTGAGATTTGGGGCGTAGTAAGACAGTAGTCTGCGTCGTCCGTTTCCAATTGTGAGCCATTTGAGCTGCTTTCCAACATGGGCCAGGTGCTTTCGACGCACTGCAGTTTCATCGACGAATCCTGTTCACGAGCGCAAATCAAGGCTTCACCGGTGCCCACGATCCGTCCGGATCGAACCATGTGATCCGGCCCACTATGCGCGCGGTCTCCGGGCCGAAGTTCTTCTGATAAAGCTTCCCCTCGTCGTTGACGAGGAATGTCATCACACCCGTCGCGCTCGTAGCTCTTGCGGCCGCCATTCGCGTGCGCGCCTTGCGCCGTGAGAATCCGATAGTGATAGCCGTG
>NZ_FCOG02000588.1 GCF_001544975.2 Caballeronia arationis
GCCGCGCCGCTTCACGAACTCCAACGAGACGCTGTCGCGCGCCGGACGTACTGCGATGCGAAGCGGGGCAGGCGACGTATCGCTTGCGGCAGCGAGCGGCCGGACCATGAAGAACAGCGAGTCGCTGGTCTGCGCGGCGAGGTGCAGGCGGCGCAGCGCTTCCGGTCGCACATGGGTCTGCCAAAAGAGCAGCGCGCCAAATGTACCGGCACGAAGGATCTGCTCACCGGCCCACAGCGCGTCAGCCGTCTTGCTGGCGCGGACGACGTTAATCGAGGTTTCAGGCAAGCCCCAGTACGCTGCCGCTTCGGGCTGGAACCGGTGCGGTGGCTGCAGCAAAGCAATGCGCCGCTGTGCGACCGACCTAAGCGCGGGCAGCAACAACCGCAATTCGCCGACGCCCGGCTGCTGCACCAAGAGCTCGGTCAGCGCGCTTTTTGGCCAACCGCCGCCCGGCAGTTCGGCTGCGAGACGCTCGAACCCACACGGCACGACGTTCACGCGAGCGGAGCCCAGCTGCGAACCCCGCCAAATCGATGGATGAATGTCTTCGAGGGCTAACGCTCCCATGTCGGACC
>NZ_FCOG02000112.1 GCF_001544975.2 Caballeronia arationis
GCGCTCGCGTCGGGCCGAAGCGTCGCGGAGATCGTGGTCGAGAAGGGGCTTTTGAGCCAGTTGCAACTCGACGAGATTCTGCAGCCCGCCATGCTGACGCAGCCGAGGAAGATCCCGTCCGCTGCGTAAGGAAACATAGGCGGGGCGATTCGCTGATCCGCGACGTCCCGTCGTTGCGCTGTCAAATCAACCGAGGAGAATGGAAATGAGCATCAAGACCATCGTGCAGAGTTCAATGCTTGTGGCGGGGCTTGTGGCGGGCGCGAGCGCCCTTAGTGGAACGAACGCGTGGGCCGCCGACGTGGCACAAGAAGCGTCGACGACGCCCGCAGCCGGCACGCCGCGCATTCTCGTGCTGGCAACGGGCGGGACGATCTCCGGGACGGCTGATCCGCGCTCCGCGATTGGCTACAACTCGGGCAACGTGCTGGGCCAGGATCTCGTGCGGGGCGTTCCGGGCATCGAGAAGCTCGCGAATATCAGCGCCGAGCAGATATCGAATGTGGGCTCGCAGGACATGAGCGACAAGATCTGGTTTCAACTGGCGCACCGGATTCAGGAGGCATTCGATCGGAACGAGGTGGACGGCGTCGTGATTACGCACGGCACCGATACGGTCGAGGAAACTGCGTTCTTCCTTCAAAACGTGCTGCGCTCGGACAAGCCGGTGGTGCTGGTTGGCTCCATGCGTCCCGGAGGCTCGACGAGCGCCGATGGTCCCGGCAATCTTTATGAGGCCGTCGAAGTGGCGGCGAGCCCGAAATCTCAGGGGCGCGGCGTGCTGGTCGTGATGAACGACCAGATTCACGGGCCGCGCTGGATCACGAAGACCAATACGACAGCGGTGCAGGCTTTCGCCTCGCCGAATGCGGGCGCGATCGGCTATGTGGATCCCGCGAGCGTGCGGTTTGTCACGCCGCCCCCTCAATCAGCGCGTAACGTGCTGGGCTTGCCGGCGGGTGGCCAATTGCCGCGCGTCGAGATCGTGTATGCGCATAGCAACATGGATGGGCTGCAGATCGACCACGCGATCAGCGATGGAGCGAAGGGTATCGTGCTGGCGGGCGAGGGTGATGGCGACGCGTCGAAGGAAGCGCTCGCTGCGCTCGACCGGGCGGCCAAAAAGGGTATCGTCGTGGTCCGCTCGACGGGGGTGATGTCCGGATTCGTAAGCAGAAACGTGGAGGTCGACGATGACAAGAGAGGTTTCGTCGTCTCCCTTGACTTGAATCCGCAAAAGGCCCGGTTACTCACGCAATTGCTCATTGCGAACGGTGTTACCGATTTGGGAAAGCTACAGCACGCGTTTAGCGGCACTTGGTGATCGGCGCTTTGACTTGCTGGCCGTCGTTACCTCATCCACGACAGGGCCCAGTTTTCGAGCTTTGAGTCCGTCGCCGGATTCGTTCGATCCGGCACCTGGGAGCTTCGGCATTCAGCGCCGGCACGAGGGCTTCCCAAGTCGATAACCACTTTTTGCGAAGCTGGCGTTCAAGGAGGTTCCTGATATCGACGAGGCTGCGTTTTCGCAGCATGAACCGCGAACGCAACTCCGAGTAAAAAATCAACTGAGCGCCGTCACCGTGATTTCGACCAGCAAAATCCGGCGCCGCCAGTTGCGACTGAACTGTCGCACGCGTCGGCGCGCAGCCGTCGGGCACCCACGCGTCCCACAGCTCGTTCATGCCTGCGAAGTCGCGCGCAATGTCCGAGGCCACATCTGGGCCGAGACGAGCCGCGTCTTGTCGAACCCGGCCTTCTCCAGAAAGCCGTCGATCTTGTCGAGCACCTGACGCGTCTGCGCTTTGCCATCGGGCGTGACACAAAGTCGTCCGGAAAGTGCGACTTACAGTAAGCATACGCTCATGCAAAACGCGAAAGGCGCAGGACGGGGATGCCAGTGCACGGTTGCGGTCATCGTGACAGACTGTCCGGCCCTGCGCCGATGATCGGCGACACGTACAACGAGAAACACATTTGGCAAAACTGAGTGGAGATCCTTTGGCTGGCGACCGGTCCGGCAGGGCACGGTCTCCGCTTCACTGAAACTGAGCAAGCGCGGCAGCTATCGGAGTCAAAACGGCCGCACCGGGCGCACGCGCTCCATCGTCGACTTGCTGCGGGGGAGACGCGCAACGCGCTTGCCCGGGAGGAGTTCTTTGGGCGTCTCGGCAATTCCTTGATCGCGACTCCCGAGTTCTCGTGCATCTGTTTTACTTGGGGAGCGGTCGTTTCAGGTGGCGTGCCTCGAATGGCCATGAAGAATTGCCAAACGCATATTCGATTTTTCTGAGACCGGTCATTCAAGATCGGCCAGATTTCGGGAGGCTCGAATGACGGAAGTTGCCATCTCCCGCTTCCTTTGCCCGGTGAGCGCGATCCTCAATCGGCATCTGGTCCGTACTTCGCCTCCCGCTCGTGCCGGATGGAAAGCAGCATTACGCGTGTTGTGGAGCATGCGTACAGGATGAGGAAAGAAGAGAGAACGTATTCTCGAAACTCCGGCAATCCAGCTTGCACGGCAAGCTGCTTGACCTGCTCAAGCCAAGCTTGCGAGGCTGCGGACGTAAGTGCGTAGAATTCTGCGCGGCGGCCGATCTTAGGATAGTGCCCGAGGCGCTCGATGAGATGAACGATTTCCCTTTCCAGCATATCGGATCTTCGTGCGGCTGAGTCTTCGTCTTGAGCCAACATGAACTCTTCAATTGCGTCGAGAGATTCTCCGAAAAATTCCGCAACTTCAACGATGGTCATGTCTCGTTCTTAAGGCGACGTTTCTCAGCACGCTCCTGCAGTGACTTTCGAAAATTCTCCGCGGACATGACACGACCAGCCAGCACGTCCTGGATACCGCGTTCCGCATCCGACAGCATCAGCACGCGACCACGTTCGCGGCGCTCAAGCTCGTGGTAGTAGTCAAGCTTCTTCGCATCGACGATCGCGACGAAAGCCGCGCCGTTCTTCGTGAGCACTTTCTCAGCGCCCGCGACCACATCCTCGGCTAACTCCGTCAGCCGGGCGCGAGCTTCGCTAATCGGTACAACGTCCTGCGCACGGATGGTCATTTTAATACATCCTTTAATGAATCCATTAACGTTAATGTATGCGCGCCGCTTCCGTGGGTCAAGTTACTTTTCCCGTGAAACTAATCGATCGCGACCCAATTAAAGTGCTCACCTGTTGAGAATGCTGCATTCCCAGAACAGATGGCGGCGAGGCCATGGCTGCTTCAACGCGATTCCGAATCTCGCGATCATACCCAACGCAAAGCAGGAATCGATATCCTGGTGGCAGTAAATCAACTTTGCCGTGGCGCGCAAATCGTAGGGAGTAGAAGATAGATGCTGGCGTGCCTGTTGCCACGTCATGGCACGCCGCCGTAGAATGTGCAGCCGTGCATGCGGCACTGATGGCGCACCGCGTGGCTACCTGCGAGCCGGGCCTGTACATGTTCTGAGAAATCCGGACTCGCTGCCGGATCTCAAGCGGTCTCTACGTCCAGAATGGCTGTGGCAAAGAGCGACAGCTGATCGGGGCCGGTCTCTGAAAAACGCCGCCGTGGCGATGCACGTCGTACCGTCGAAATTCATCGCGCTACGACGCTACCGCGCGATCCGAGGCAAAGCTAAGATCAAGGGCGGCCGCCGCAGGCGACGGGCGCTCTTCCGGATTCGGCAAGGTCGGTTCGCGAGTACGAGCCTTATGCGTGGCGCGATGGATCGAATCGATATCCGGCCATTTCACATGTCCGGGGCTCAGCTGATTCGCGCGTCCGCGCCACTGTGCGCTGGGCGGCGATCTGCCGCAATTCAAGGTTGCCGATCCAGAGCAAGATCCGGTGCCTTTGCTTCTGCCTCCCCGAAATCTTCTCCGCGGTTCAATCCAAGCAGGTTGGCCACTGCGTCGTCCGCAGCCGCCTCCACCAGCCGCGTCTGCCAGCCAAGCGCTGTCGCTGCGTAACTCACCGCGGGGATGACATGGCCACAATCGTGCTGGCAGTAACGCCAGGCGCGCATGCCGTATTTCCACACCTCGCGCCAGGGGATCGAGCTTATGCCGACCAGGACGCCACTTTGCGAAAACGCCTCGCTCCATCGTTCGTCATCCACTGCAGCGCGACATTCAAGGGTGGTACCGGCTCAGGTAGTGGTAGATCCCACCGGGCAAGCCGGGCAGAGTCGGACACAGAAGATCGCCCTCGGTCGGATGCAGATTTTCGCTCGAAGGGGTGCAGCGCTGTGCCCACCGCTGGGTGCCGTAGGATTTCCACACCGACATAGTTTTGTCCGCCGGACGTCCTGCTTATCGCTCTTCAGAAGGGACATACCTCGAGCGTGGTTTTGCGTCTCTTGCGGCCCCGCAGGCAGGTTCGACCACTCATGGTCGATGCGCGCACCAATGCAAATTGCGACGGGTCATGAAGGATGGCAGGAACCATGACAAAACTGTCCAGTCAATTTTCCATCGAGCGCGTGCACGAAAGCTGTACGCTGGTGATTCTCCACAGCGACTGGATCGGACACAGATGAGAGCATGGCATTCGGCTTTCACACTCAGTCGTAGCTGCGACGCACTCGGGCACTGCATAACGTTCTGGGATATGACGACGTCGAGAAGGGGACCACGAATATTGGTGTCGGGCAGACGGGAGGGCGGAAGATGCAACTAATCGAACCGGATGAACGCCAGGTTTTCCTGGCGACCTTGCAGCGCAAGGGACTGGCGGAAGGTGAATTCGAACTGCTGGAAACGGATACGACTGACCCCAAGGGCGACGAGAACGTCGGCCTGCAGGGCTATGTCACCGTAACCAGACTATCAACACAAATTGCGAGGGAATACCCCATCGGATTCGAAACCAGTTGGGTGCACCATTTCAGACAGGACCTCGAAGCCGGCGTCTTCGATTAGGCGGAATGAGATCCCGCATCTCTGGCTGCAGGTGAGAGTTGACCGGCCACCCGGTGCGACTACCGGCCTAGCAGCAAGCCTACTCACGCCCCCACGTGCATCCGGAAGAACAACTCCTTCGGGCGCGTTGCCAATGTGGTTTTGTCGCATTAAGGGCAAGATGACGAACAGACGGCAGTATAGTGAGGATTACTTATGCCACCAGTGAGTAAAATGTATCGCGCACTGTTATCGCCAACACTTTGGGCACGGGTAAACGTCCGCCGGCGCGTTTTGCTCTGGGAGTAGCGTACGATTACCCCAAGCGGCGCACGCCGCACCTCGACGTCGACGGTGAAATCCACGGCGACGTCGCGCTCGACTCGTGCCTGCGCAAGAGGTGCTCCCGAATCTCGCGAACTATCTTAAAAGTGAACATTGGACGATCCAGCGAGCCTCAGGCGGTGGATCCGGTAGCTTTCAATAGAGAACGCAACCATGCTACGAAGCGATAGGCGACGGAAGTCCTGATCGAATCTGTTCTAACTTGGTCGATCGACATCCCAAGTCAGCAACATCGTGCGCATGACGGCGTGGCTAACCACCTGTATGCATGTCATACAAACATTCAAGTCTTACGCTGACCGAGTCACCACAATGTTTTTCACCTTATCCGAAAAGGGAAGCGACCGTGTCAAATCCGCTTAAACCATCCGGCTACGACCTCATCCACAATCCCCGCCTCAATCATGGCTCCGCGTTTACGCAGGCGGAACGCGAGAAACATCATCTGGAGGGCTTGCTTCCGCCGGGCGTCAGTTCGCTAGAACTGCAAGTCGCGCGGACGCATGCGGAACTGTCTCATCTCGACAATGACTTGCAGAAGTATCTGCTCTTATCGGACCTGCAGGCGCGAAACGAGACGCTCTTTTATGCGGTGTTGATGTCCGATCCCGCGACGTTCATGCCGGTGGTGTACACTCCAACAGTCGGCGAGGCATGTCAGAAATTCAATCACGTTTTCCGGGCGACACGAGGCCTTTATATTTCGATCAGTGCGCGGGGTCGCGTAAATGAGTTGCTTGCGAACTGGCCGGAGAAGGACGTTCGGTTTATCGTAGTGACGGACGGCGAACGCATTCTTGGACTGGGCGACCTTGGCGTAGGTGGTATGGGCATTCCTATTGGAAAGCTCGCGCTATATACAGCTTGCGCGGGCGTTCCGCCCCAACACTGCTTGCCTGTAATGCTCGATGTGGGCACGAACAACGCTACCCTTGTCGATGACCCCCTCTATCTCGGCCTTCGTCAGGATCGCGTTCGCGGGAATGATTACCACGCGTTTGTCAATGAGTTCGTGGAAGCGGTTCAGGCGACTTATCCGAAATGCTGCATTCAGTGGGAAGACTTCGCGAATTTCAACGCGGTCCCACTGCTTGCACGCTTCAAAGACACGACTTGCACCTACAACGATGATATCCAGGGCACTGCGGCGGTCGCGCTCGCGGGGATTTATGCCGCTTTGCGCATCTCGAAGCAGAAGCTCACGGACCAGGGATTCCTGTTTCTTGGCGGCGGCTCCGCGGCGACGGGTATCGCCGAGTTGATCAGTCAAGCCATGGCGATTGAGGGCATGAATATCGACACGGCACGCAAGCGAAATAATCTCTTCGATGTCAACGGTCTGATGGTCTCCTCCCGAACCGACCTCGCCGACTTTCAGAAGGTTTTTTCCATCGACCGCGAACCGATTTCATCGTTCTCGGACGCAATCGAGGAATTGAAGCCGACGGGGATTATCGGCGTGAGCACGGTGCCCAAACTTTTCAACCAACGGGTGATCGAAGCCATGAGCGCGCTTAATGAGCGGCCGATCATCTTCCCGTACTCGAATCCAACATCGCGTTCCGAGTGCACCGCTGAAGAGGCGTATCGATGGTCGAAGGGCAAGGCCATTTTCGCGAGTGGGAGTCCGTTCGCGCGGGTCGAGATAGAGGGGACGACCTTCGTTCCGGGGCAGGGCAACAACGTCTACATTTTCCCCGCGATGGGTATGGCGGTCTTCGCGACGGAAGCGACCCGCGTAACCGACGAGATGTTCATTATTGCAGCGAAGGCCGTAGCCGAGCAGGTTAGTGACGAAAGCCTCGAGAAAGGCCTGATCTATCCACCGCAAAGCAAAATCTACGAAGCGTCGATGCATGTGGCGGTGTCGGTGGCAGAGTATATTTTTGATCATAATCTCGCGCGGATCGAGAAGCCGCAAAATCTCACTGAGCATATAAAGGCGGTGGCTTATTCGCCTTCTTATAATGAACTTTGAAGGACTCGGGGGAAGGAAGCCGCAGGCGGCGGATCTGCCCCGTCTTGCTTGGAAGGAGCGGGCGGCGCCGTCAGGACACACGGAATCTAAAGCTTGGTATAGATGTAGTGAAAACGCGACGGCTCGTAAAAGAAGTGCAACACCCTGTCTCGTATAAGGTGTCGAGATGCCCGACACGACTTCGTTCGGCAACTCCAGCCTGAAGGACGCCTGGCCATCGCAAAGCCTACAGCTGGAGGATTGAGTATCCGGGCCATGGCCCGGATACTGGGGCTTGCCAGCCACCGCCAGCCGCGAGCTGATGCGAAACAGTCCGCCGTGGCGCGGACTAGCCGCGAAAGCCGCGAGTAGTCAGCGGCGACTTGCAGTTTCACCTCCACGCTCAGTGCTGTCTCTGTAGAAGTCGTTCTCGCCTTCCCATCGCCGCGGCGGCCGCCTATGGTCCATCGAAACTGCCAATACATTCCACGCACGGGTTTGTCCTGTTGTCGCGGACTGCCGCGAAGCGTAGCCTGTGCAGCATTCAGAACTGAGAATAGTCTCGCCCCAGTCTGCCTCATATGCTCGGGGCGTATCGTTGCTCCTTGTGGTCGCCAAGGGTGTAGTGTGCTCCACACGATGGCGTTAGTTTTCTGATCCGGTTGCGCCAAATCGTGGCAAAGCGTCCTGGGGAGATACCACGAATACGTGCGGGACGTTCAGCCCATCGAAGGAACCATCACTGCGGTCCGGCGTCGCAAGTTAGTGTCGTCGCGCAGACGACGTTTCCAGGCTTGAAAACGAGTTGTAGCGGGTGGCAGAGGGGTGCGGGCGCCTCGACACGCTGGCGATCCGCCAGATCGCGCTACCGTACCGAATGGCTAGATTAACAATCGAGACGACTGGTGGGAGCTCAAATGGCCGCAGGCAAACCGCTGTACAGGTCGCTTTATTTTCAGGTGATTGTCGCCATCGTCATCGGTGTCCTGGTCGGCTTTTTCGCGCCGCACTGGGGCGAGGCGATGAAGCCGCTCGGCGACGCCTTCATCAAGCTGATCAAGATGATCATCGCGCCCATTATCTTCTGCACCGTCGTCATCGGCATTGCGGGCATGGAAGATATGAAGAAGGTGGGCAAGACCGGCGGACTGGCTTTGCTCTATTTCGAAATCGTCAGCGGCATTGCTTTGCTCGTCGGGCTATTGATCGTCAACCTGGTGCAACCCGGCGCCGGAATGAACGTGGATCCCGCGACGTTGGACGCGAAAGCAGTGTCAATGGTGACCGGCGCGCGCAAGATGGAGAGCACTACCGAGTTTCTGATGAACATCATTCCATCGACCGTGGTCGACGCGTTCGCCAAGGGGGAGATATTGCAGGTTCTGCTGTTCGCGCTCATGTTCGGATTCGCCTTGCACGCATTCGGCGGTAGGGGCACGTTGGTATTCGATTTTGTAGAGAAGATCTCCCATGTGTTTTTCGGCATTGTCGGTATCATCATGAAGGTAGCGCCGATCGGGGCGTTTGGCGCAATGGCTTTCACCATTGGTAAATACGGCATCGGCAGCATGCTCTCGCTTGGCAAACTGATGGCGACCTTCTATGTTACCTGCCTGCTCTTCATCTTTGTCGTGCTCGGGCTCATTGCCCGCTTCCATGGTTTCAGTGTGTGGAAGCTGATCAAGTATCTGAAGGAAGAGTTGTTTATCGTGCTTGGCACTTCGTCATCCGAAGCGGCGCTGCCGCGGGTGATGGTTAAGCTGGAGAATCTCGGCGCGAAAAAGTCGGTGGTTGGGCTGGTCATTCCTACCGGCTATTCCTTCAACCTCGATGGCACATCGATCTACCTCACCCTGGCTGCCATTTTCATCGCGCAGGCAACGAACACCCCCCTTGATCTGACCCACCAGCTTACGTTGCTGGCGGTATTGCTGTTGACCTCCAAAGGTGCCGCCGGCGTCACGGGCAGTGGGTTCATTGTGCTAGCGGCAACACTGTCCGCCGTCGGACATGTACCTGTTGCGGGGCTGGCGCTCATTCTAGGCATCGACCGGTTCATGTCCGAAGCGCGCGCGCTAACTAATTTCATCGGTAACGCCGTGGCTACATTGGTGGTTGCCAAATGGACCAATGAACTCGATGAAACCAAAATGCGTAGCGTCCTGGATCACGAGACTCCGGAGGAGGCGGACGAGCCGGAAAAGGTGTGGGACCAGAAAGACGAAAGGATGCCTGTCGCCGCGGTGCCGGGCGCCCCGTCGGGTAGTGAGTGAGGGGCCGTGAACCGCCAGACGTGACGCAGGCCGAAACCGGATGCGGCCGCCTGAGCCGCAACTAACACACTCAGTAGCCAAGGGCGGTCGTCAGCGCCGTAACTCGACGCCAGCGAGGCAAGGACATTCTCGCGTCGGCTTTTGGATCGAATGCACATGGATAGAAAAAGAGTCACGCGTCGTCAGGCTGCGGCGATGTTGCCCATACCGCGTTTAAAGTCGATGATGCAGCCCATCGCACCAAAGATAGCGAGCGAGATTGCGCTCAACTATCACCTGACACTGGAAATCCTACGCACCGGCCTTGGCGATGAATACCATCTCGGAAGCATGGCACAAGTCACTTACACGGCGATGCTTGTCAGTCAGACAAGCGATGCAAGCGGGCGTGCAGGACTGTTTCGTGAGGCGAAGGAAACTATCCTGCGCTGCCGCCGGGCAGGCCTTGAAACTGGTGTTTGGATAGCGGACGAACGAGCTTACGCGCTTCTCGGCGAAATTCTCACAGTGTTCGATCAGCAACTTGCCACAGTGGCCCTCGAGGAATTCAAGGTGGCAAATGAAAGTCTCAAACGGATTTTTAGCGCAACGGAAGTCGACCCGAAAGGTTCTGGCGTTTGTCTGCGTCCACCGGCGCTTTCGAAGTAAATGCTCGCTGACCGATCGCGCACTCTGACACGAAGTTCGAAGACGCGACCTCGCGACCGCTGGACGTGGAACGGTGCGCGTCCAACAGGCCATGCACGGGGAATCGAGCAAGATGCCGAGTTGGCCACTCTCACTGTGCCCGGGCGATGGGAAGTCGCGCAGAAATTAGATTGAATCGGAGTCCAGACCAAATCAGTCGCCGATTGCGGGTCGATTTTCCTGATGATGCAGCAAGTGCCCTAGCGCCGATCCGCCCGACGGCCATGCCGTCGCCCCTTCCATGGTACGTTGGGAGACCTGGAATCGGCCTACCTCGCGAATCAGCGACCGCACCGGCCAATCGTCTGCACGTATGTTCGTAGCCGTTCGTTTCCCGCGAGTTTGGCGGCCTTCGGCCGCTCGCTCTGCTTTCCACTGCGCAACTGTTGCCCGATAGGTCAGCGTACCACTACGTGTAGCCGCGTTCCGGCGCAATTCGCTAGAGATGGTTGACGGCGACCGATCTAGGCTCCGTGCGATCTCTCGAACCCCGTGATCCTGCGCCCACAGCAGCGCGATCTCCTCACGTTCCGAGAATGATAGATAGCGATCCGAGCGAGGCACCAGGTCAATCGGCTGCATACCACCGGCTTCGCGAAACCAACGCGGACCCAACGGTTAGGACACGCCGCATTCCAACGCCGCGGCGTCACTCTCCATTCCCCCTGCAATGCATTTCCAGAACGCTTGCTTCGTCTCCAACTGATTGACACCTGGCCTGCCAGGCGATGGCATTACCGGCCGCCCCGTTTGTCCCGAGGCCCAACCTCGTGGTCGTCCCATCTAACACCTCCGTTTTGGAGATGTTGCAACGACCGGTTGAATCCGCCCAGTACGCGAGCGATGAATACCAGGCCTTGCTAAAGCAGCATCATGTGGTTTGCAGCATGAGCCGCAAGGGAAGTTGCTGGGACAACTCGGTGATGGAGCGATTCTTCCTGAACCTGAAAATGGAACGCGTGTGGCAGCGCCAGTACGCCAACCACGATGGAGCTCGACGCGACATCAACCAGTACATCGTCGGTTTCTACAACGCCGTACGACTGCATTCGATTTTGGGCTATCTGTCGCCCGCTGCCAACGAGGCGAAACCGACAGTGGCAGAACCTATCTGCTTGTCCGAAATAACTTGACCACTACACGTGGGCAGGCGCGGCGCTTGCGATTGGGTGCACGAATAACCCCGGCGGCAAATGTTTTGGCCGTTCAAACTACTCAGGAAAATCGATGAACCCCTTCGACCCGTTTGCTTCGGCGCATCACGCGCTCTGGTCGCTCTTTGCATGCGGACCGGTCGGGCTGGCCGCACGGTATTTCATAGACCCGCAGGCAAGTGATGGGCGCTGCGACCCCAAAGCAGGATCCCACCGGATAACCCACGAGCCGGAGCCGCTCCCTAGCGGTGGCGCGAGCGTGCAGGTACGCACCGGTGCGTTGCGCGTAAAAAGCGCCATCCTCAAAACGGGCAGTCCGCAATGGTTAAGCTGCCGCTTTGAGCACGCCGGTGAAACACGACACTTTAAGCTCTATGTTCCGGGCTGCTACAACGGGCAGCCGCTGCCCTTGATCGTTATGCTCCACGGGGCGCAACAAGACCCCGACAACTTCGCGACGGGAACAAGGATGAATGCCACCGCGGAAGAGGAAGGCTATATCGTCGTCTATCCCGCGCAATCGGCGAGTGCCAATCCGATCAGGTGCTGGAACTGGTTTCGACCCGGAGACCAGACGCGCGACTCGGGCGAATGCGCAATGATTGCAGCACTCACGCGGGATGTCATGACGATGTGTAAGGTTGATGAAGGTCGAGTGTTTGTTGCGGGGATGTCTGCCGGCGGCGCCATGGCCGTCAATCTCGCAGTGACGCATTCGGACCTCTACGCAGCCGCCGCAATTCATTCAGGCGTGGCCTTCGGGGTCGCCACGGAGCCGATGTCGGCACTTTGTGCGATGAATGACGGGATGGGCAAGGTCCGGTTGCGAGAACGATCGAATAGTGGACTTTGCCCGCGCGCAGTGCCGATGATCGTCTTTCACGGCGACGCTGACGACACCGTGCATCCGCGTAACAGCGATCAGATCGTTGCAATGAGAGCGCTCTTGCTCGGCGACCCGAACCGGGCCCCTTCGCCGGCTTCGACGCGGGTAGACAGGGAAGAAAGCGGCCACGCCTATACGCGACATATTTTCCATGATGATAGATGCGTCGCAATCGGCGAACAGTGGCTTGTGCACGGGCTCGGTCACGCATGGTCCGGAGGTCACCCCGGCGGTACGCATACCGACAGTCGCGGACCAAACGCAACGCGGGAGATCGTCCGATTCTTCGAACAATTTGCCATCGACTCGCGAACGGTTGAGTGACTGGCAGTCTGTCTGCAGACGGTGCGAAACAGGCCGCTCGCATGTGTTGCGAGAAATGATCTGCGTGTGCCGCCCTGCGGGGAGCTTGTCCGTCCCGGGACGTTTGTGGCGACCTGATCGACAAGATTCCCTTCGGCGCATCAATGAATAAGGGACTCACCTGGAAGATGGGTCAAACCAAAGTAAACCGATGGACCGATGACCTGCTTAAGCGCATCCAGGAAGGGCAGATCGATCCGTCTTTTGTTATTTCGCACACGATCCTGCTCGAAGAGGGACCGGGGATGTATAAGACATTTCGCGACAAAGAGGATGGTTGCATCAAGGTCGTGCTGAAGCTTTGACGGTATTGCGTTCGGTGAAGAAAGGCCGCCCCGAGCGTCGAGAGTGCCCACCGGTTCCGCACCGGCTTTAACGGTCTCTGCATCTGACTGACGTGCCTCAATTCGAAGGTGGAGGGGCGAAGGGGAGACGAGGGCACCTTCGTCGGGCGCCCTAGTGGTTCTCGCTTGCTATACCGCCACACCGGCGCCGAGATCTGCCCCGGTCGTCGGATCAAGGCTCGTGTCCGACGCGGTTCGCGAGGCCATTGCCTGAAGGACCTTCACATCCGCGGCGGAAACTCCAACGGTTGCCAGGCCATCGCCGCCGTCAACAGCCGGTTGGGGATCTTCAACGAAGGTCCAGTCCGGCCCTTCGTCCCAAGGTCCGCGAGTCGCATCCGCCCCGTTTTCGCCTTTCGACATGTTGTAATACACGCTCGTAAATTCGGGCACGCCGGGGAGCTTGCCTTGCGGAAAATTGGGCTGAATCGAGTGCAGCGCTTTTTCAAATGACTTCTGGTGAGCAATCTCGCGGGTCATTAAGAAGCCGAGCGTTTCCTTGATGCCGGCGTCGTCCGTGACATTGATGAGGCGCTCATAGACAATCTTTGCCCGGGCTTCGGCCGCGATGTTCGAGCGCAGGTCGGCGGTCGGCTCGCCGATTGTGTCGATGTAGGCCGAAGTCCACGGAACACCGGCCGAGTTAGTGAGCGCCGGGCCGCCGCCGTATAACAAGGCGGTGGTGTGCGAGTCGTTCCCGCCTGACGTGATTGACCGATACAACTCGGCTTCCGATTCCACCGCCTCCGCCAATTGTCCCTTCGCGCCCTTGTTGAGCATCGCCACGATCGACCCGATGATCTCCAGATGGCTCAATTCTTCGGTCGCGATATCGAAAAGGAGGTCCTTGCGGCCCGGATGTTCACCGATGTTGCACCGGGTAGCAGGCGCGACCGTGTGGTCGCGAGGCACCCGCTTTGGCGGGCACCCGGTTCTCAGAGTCACCGACTCTGGCAAATGGCGGCGGGGCCGCCCGAAAGATGACTGCGGTAGATGACTGCAGGGAAGATGGTGCACGACTCGTTCCTGCGCACGAAAAAACGGAATCTGGGCACGCCACTTGCCCTTGGGCTTGCAAAGGACAGGTGCTTCGAGCGCCGACGCCCAATGCGATGCGAACGGAGAAAAAGATGATCGGTGTCGTTATTCCTGCCCATAACGAGGCTGCGCACATCGTGACCTGCCTTCAATCCGTATTGCGGGCTGCCGCGCACCCGGAGTTGGCTGGCGACATTGTAAGGACGTTTGTCGTTGTCGACAGTTGCACCGACTCTACTGCAGCGCTGGCCCATGCCTGCGGAGCCGAAACGATATGCGTAACAGCGCGCAACGTCGGCGTCGCCCGTGCGGAAGGTGCGCGCGTCGCATTGGCTGGCGAGGCGCGCTGGCTCGCATTTACTGATGCCGATTGCGCAGTCGCCGATGACTGGCTTGCTTGCCAGCTCAGATGCAATACCGAGGTGGTATGCGGGGTGATTCAAATCGACGACTGGACAGGTCATCACGAGGCGGTCCGCGAGGACTTTGTCTCCACTTATACCGACGCGGACGGCCATCGCCACATCCACGGCGCGAATCTGGGCTTGACTGCCGCGGCCTATGTGCGCGTCGGCGGCTTTCCCCCGCTTGAATGGAACGAGGACGTTGCGCTCGTTCGTGCCTTAATCGATAGCGGCGCGGAGATTACATGGAGCGCGGCCGCCCGGGTGGTGACGAGCGCACGTGTCGACTCTCGGGCAGACAAAGGATTCGGTGCGACCCTACGCGCGGTAAGTGAAAAAGTAGGCCGACAGTACGCCAGTTCGACGTGGGCGCAAAGCGTCCTTGCCGGCCCAGCGAGCGGCGAATCAGGTCAAACGTAGACTTGCACGAGGCGAGCGGGTTCTCGTGACTCTTCAACCCTGACAACTCGACATTCACGCAGACCCAGATGGCCGAGGTCCGGCAACGCGCGCCCATCGATGGCGTCAGTACAAGTCATTCATACAAACCCGGCGGTGTTGCCTCGCGCGAGAGCGTGCGTCGACGCGCCATCTATGAGTTTGGCATCCGCGTTTTATTCCGCCTCGGCTGGGAAGCCGAAAGGCTGTGATGTGGAGACACCGAGCACGCTCGGTGCCGAAGGGCGCGGCGCTCTGTTCGATTGCCGATACCTGGGAGGTTGAGAAACGCGTAAGGGACGATATTGCAATCCACGTGAATCACCGGGGGCCTTGGGACTGTGACTTCCTTTTTGACCAGAGCGATCCTCCTAGCGCGGCATGCGCATAGTGGAATGGAGCCGCGAATTCAGGTGGCACGATGCGTGCGTCTTGGTGTTTCTCGACCTCAAAGCACGCCACATGAAAGCCACGATCCTCTCCCACCAAGAGGCACCCGACTCGTCACCGACCGAGATTCATCAATTCACCTTCCAACTCGACGATGGAAAGGCGTCGCTCTATTCTGAATCAATTTCGTTGCGCACTGCACGTGTCATCGTTGAGAACCGTCGAGGACGGCAATGCGTTCATTAAGATGTTGCAGGCGATTGTCGCTGCCGACCCCGATGATTACTACGGCCTGGTCGGCAAAGCATATCCGGACCACTTTACTGTCGGCAATGCCGGCGATCGCCCGATGCCCGGACCGGACAGCGAAGGCCCTCGACCGTGAGATTCGGGGTGTCCTTACAGCGGAGCCTTGGCGACTAGCTCGGGAACGCGTGGAGGAAGAGCTTCGACATGAGCCCCAGCGGGCTTTCTTTTGCCTGCGTTCTTGTGGATGTACAGATTAAGAGACGTGGGTTACCTATGCGGGTAGGGCGACAAGCACAGCACTCCGTAATCTGCGCAGGATTGTTGTATACAGGCAGGCCGCCGCGAAATCCGCGCGCAGAGCTTGCGCACTGTTGTGTTGAGCAGCTTCGCGTGCAGTTCAAGGGCACGCGCTGAGGGGGCGGCTAGGCGGTTCCCACGGGAACCGCCCTACGACCCGTCAAACGGTTGGACCCGCGCGTCCTCTGCTAAAGAGCCGCACGAGGGCCAGCAAGATAACGGCACCGATTAGCGCGGTGAGAAGAGAACCGATTCCGTTACCCAAGTGAACACCGAGTGCGCCTCTAAGCCACCCGCCAATGAACGCGCCGACAACCCAACGATGATTGCGAACCCGCCTCCATCAACAATTCGCCCCGCCAACGCGCCAGCGACCTTTAACGAGCGATGAGCATACCGATGACCATGCCCCAACTGCGGCCAATGCTATGGATTTCCACGGGTTCTCGTGGACGAAATCATCTGTTGAATCTGTCACAACGCGATATTTTTCCTTCACGGCGCCCTGCGCGCCTGACAACTTGTCCTTCACTGTCGCAAGCCGATCCCTCGTCTCCGGATTCCGGGGTAGCCACCGGAATCCGACCCGGCGGCTGAGTCCCACGTTTTTGACACGTCGCGGAAATTAGAACTATCTGCCGAGTTCGACGGCGGCGAAGAGGTGGCGGGGATCGACTCTCCTGATTGCAACTTGTCGTTTCCTGATGACCGTGACGAAGTGGACACATCCGCGGCGGCCACGCCGCGCGCGCCGGAAAGGGTCGCGGAACCGGGCACGCCGGGGGACGAGGCTTGACTTGATTCGGCCATGTGAGTCTCCAGAGAGTGGATCGATAGAAGCGCGACAGGATACGCAAACCTCATACCCCCGCATCGCGTCACTAGTATCTAGTGCTCGCCGCTAACTCGGATGGTTTGACACACCGGATCGGCAGAGCGCGCCGAGCCCGAACGCAGGGGTCATCGTCTTCGCGAGCTCATCATCGTCGGACAGACTGCGCACGGCACGTGTCATCGTTGAGGATCTGGAAGACGGCAACGCATTCATCAAGATGCTTCAGGCAATCGTCGCCGCCGACCCTTCTGATTACGACAGCCCACGTCGGCAAAGCATATTCAGATCACTTTACGACCGGCCACGGCGGTGAGCGGCCGATGCCCGGACCGGACAGCGAAGGCCCCCGCCCGGTGTCCAAACGGCGGTGCGTCAAAGCAAATGACTTTGACAGGTGCATTCATATTCTCCCCCGGCGGAGCTCTGTTGCATCTTCTTCCGAGACACGGGAGCACCTTGAGTTGGCTGCGCATCGCTTTGGGCCACGGGCTCGTGCTTGTGTTCGTGATGAGACGGCAGTCGCGCGAGCCGTTCCGAAACGGGCGGATGACGCTGCCGATGAGACACGTGCTCGGCCCCATTACTCGCTCCTATGGGCTCAGCATGCTTTTCAGGTCATAAAGCGGAAGTGCACCCGTGACCATCTCGCCGCTCGCAAAAATAATCGTGGGTGTGATCCTTATACCTAGGCCTCGCGCCAACTCGAGGTTGCTGTCGATCGGTGCGCCAGCGCACGCGTGGCATCGTGCCGGAGGCCGCCCGTCGAGCATCCAGCGACGCCAAGTCGCCTCGCGGTCGGATGCACACCAGATTGCAGTTGCCATCGGCTTCGAATCGGCTGTGAGGATCGGAAACAGGAACGTATAAATAGTGACATTGGACAGCTCGCTTAATCTGCGCTCGAGCGTCCTGCAGTAGGGACAATAGGGATCGGCGAATACTGCCAGCTTCCGGCTCCCGTTACCGTGGACGGTCTTGATCGCGTGACTGAACGGCAAACTGTCGAAGTCGACGTGCCGGTCTTGCATTTGCGTCGCGCTCGCTTCATCGTCCGCCCTCGCCGCCGGACCCGGTAACAGCAGCGCCGAAATCGAGACTAAGGCGGCGGCTACAGCGCAGACGCCAAGCATGGACCTAGGTTTCATCGACCTGCCGCGCTGGTAGAGCATGTTCGCCGCAACGGGATTGTGACGGCGAAGGAGACGCAGTCGAGCCGCCTCGCGTTCGCGAGACGACTTGTAGAGGCACTCGGGCAGGTGTCGTGACGCACGCTTGCGTCAAATGGTGAGGCATTCGAGCATTGCCAGACGGAATAGGCATTCGAGCTTTAGTCGGCGGCTCGATAGTCTTCCACGCATAATGCTGCACGCCGGAAGCGTTCGGGGACGTACGCGCCTGCGTGCCACGCGCGGGTTCCCGAGCTCGACGATGCGGACGGTGGCAAATCTTGCACGAATTCGTATCGAAAATACGCAAAAGACGTCGTGCCGGCGGGGCGTATCGTGACGGCGGCAGGGGGCGAACTCGGGATTGATCGTCGGTTCGCTTCATTTCGACCGCGCGAGTTCTCCGCTCGACGTTCCGACTGACCTCGGAACGCTGCTCTACCAGGCGCGCCGGGCGGCTCATGCCGGGCAGGGCGATCTTAGCATGATAGGCATTATGCGCGCGTTGCGCGACGACCTGCAAATCAGCTTCGAAGTGCCGATGGAAAACTGGCCTAGGAGGACAGCAAAAGCCACCAAGCGGGCGAGCAAGCTCCGCGATGCGACGCTCGCCGTAGTCGATGCGGCCTCTGGCCGCGATGATGATGCGGCGCGCCGGGACGATGTGCCGTCCGCATCCGCAATCATTGCCAGCTTGCCTCGGACCACGCTGACCAGCGATGGCTCAATGAGAACAAGACGGTTTAGCTTACCTGCTTCAATTCATCGAGGTTGACGACGCCGGTTTGACTCGTGAACGCAAGTGAGTGTCCGTGGCTTTGCTGCTGCGATACGCCGCTGATCTGGTGACCGCCGCTGTCGTAGGTCCGAACGCTGCCGTGCTCTTCGATCAGCAGCCGATGCTTTTCGGCAAAGAAAGCGTAGCGCACGTCATTTGTGAACCGCTCGAAGATGCGTGGCCCAAATCGTCAGGCCACCACTTTTCCATCGAAGGCATGGGTTTCATCGGCTCCATGGGCTTCATGGGTTTCATCGGTTCCATCTTGTGTCCTTTTGGCAAACGACCGCAGGTCGCCTGCCACTCATTTATTCGCGCGGAAGCACCTTGTCAGGTCGTCAAGGCCACCCTTGAGCTTCCTCCAGCCACGATAACTTGAGCAGTCGTCCATAGCGTTCGAGATTCTATTTGACATAAGGCAATTTAGCGACTTTTCATATGTGGGGGCAATATCCTAATGTCGTGTTCTAGCAAGATAGAAATGTCGTGTTTTGCTACGGGTGCCATGCTGGGCGCTTCCGATCCGACGCCGGG
>NZ_FCOG02000393.1 GCF_001544975.2 Caballeronia arationis
CGGCATCGACCTGAAGTGCGGAGGTCGCCGATGAAGCTGGCGAAGGTGAAAATCGAGTACAGCTCCGGCACCACGATCGTGGACCGGGTCACTCTCGATGCAACAACAGGTCAGGTTCATCTGGCGCCGCGTGTACTCGGCCTCTTGGGCAAGATGGAGGAATCGGAGTGTTCGCCCTCGTTCACACTCGAGTACATGGGCTTCATCCTGCCAGTGACCAATGTCGGCGGCCGGTACGCAGTCACGATTCCCGCGGCTCCAGGCCCCGGATGGCGGCAGATAGTTCATGCAATTAAGACGCCGACCAAAGACCAGCGCCAGCAAAACGGGCGTCTACTGCACACCCTCTCAGCGGCTTCCATAGTCGGCGCAGTGGGATACGCCCATTCGGCGTCGTCGTGGGACCCGTTGACGGCGGTGAACACGATCGCCCTTGCGGCGCTTGGGGTTAGTATTATGGTACTGCGGCTATTTCAATATGAAAGGAGAGTGAAATGGGTGCGACGATTTTCACGGTAGTGCTTGGCCTCTCCATTGCCGGTTTCTTCCTCTGGACCGGGCATAACGGGCAAAAAGCCGATCGCGAACGCGATTGGGGCAAATGATTCGACGCAGCGCAAGCTGAGTCCAAAGACAAAACCGCACCTTTTTGGGGTGCGGTTTTTTTTCGACTTCCTTTTCTAGCGCGCCTTCGGGCGCGTTTTTCATTTCAGGAGCAGTTTATGTCTCAAGCAAACGCCGATGTGCTGCCGGCTGCTGTCACCAGCGGTATCACCGCTTCTGGCGCCGTCGATATCAAGTCAGTCGCCCGGCTGAACACCGACGGCAAGACGGTCGATCAGGTTTTCGAAGGTTTGTGCCGCTTCTTGCGCGGGACGGAGCTCGAACCGGAATGGCTCTGTCACGCGAACCTGCAGGACGACGCCAACGAAGCGATGTACGGAGCACGCCACAACAGACCGTGGCCTGAACCGTCGGCACATGATCGGATTTCCGTGTCTGTGTGCATCGGCGATTCGGAAGGCTGGATCGTTCATGTGGACTTCGTCAGTCGACCGCGGCTGAGCGACTCGCTTGATCGGACCTGCGCGATCATGCCGCTGCTTCGCGCCAAGGTGTTCTCCAGTGACCACGCGTGGTCGCTCGCTCGTCTGATCGCGCGTCTACTCGACGCGGCGTAATAGCTTTTCAGCTTCCCCGCGCCCGTTTCGGCGCACTTAACCCTTGCCGGGCATCGACCCGACAGGGAGCGATTGCCCGCAACTTTCCGAGGCAGTCGACCATGTACCAGCTTTCCTTCTCGGGCTTCGCCCAGTCTTTCCGCACGATCCTCGAAGTGCTCCGTTTCCTGCGAGACGACACGTGCGTGGCAGCAGTCGACGCGGCAGAGATCGCTCTCACGTTCTTCAGCCACCCCGTATCCGTCACTCGCTTCAACGGTAAGCTCACCGTTCGTCGGCCCGGGACGGCGACGACCCTTTTCCTGTCGCTCATCGACGAAATCGACGCGGCTTACTTCAGACCGTCGTTCGCCGCGCTTGAGCCGTGGCAAATCCGGCGCGAGCACTGGCAACTGCTCTATCTGGCTTTTGATTTGGCGCGGGAGCCGCTGTACTTGTTTTCATCCGATCAAATGGCGCAAGCCAACAAAGAGGCGGCGAAAAGCGGCCGTCGCGGGTTGGACCTGTTCGAGCTGCTGCAGGACGAGTCGCAGCGCCGGTTCGGGTTCCGCTACGCGGGCCCGATTCTGGACAACCGGCAGAGCAATGGTCGGCACGAGGTTCATGTCGCCTACGCGCTCGCGGCGGGCAAGCCCGTTC
>NZ_FCOG02000316.1 GCF_001544975.2 Caballeronia arationis
GCTCTATCAGTATCGGAATCGAGCTTCACTTGGCTAGCCGCGCACAATAATTCACCCATAGATTCCCCCGACGATCCCAAAATGTAAGCAACGTAGCTTCTGTAACTATAGGGCGCTATGATTCCTGTCAAAACGTCTTTATCTTCGCGTCTGGTGACGCGCAAGACATAAATCTGTCTGCAGGCAAGGCCGGTCAGGTGCCCACGTCTATCACGACATCGGGACAGATCCCTCTATCCGTATCTGTGTATGACGCTATGGGTAACTCCACCACCTACGCGGATTTTTTAACGTTCCAATTGGCGCTGAAACTGATTGGGCCGCACACGGAAGTTAGTGACAATACTCGCAGCAGCGCTTTCAGTGGCACCTCGCCCAGCACGACTTTAGTCACTATTGAGCGTCGCTCTGATGGAGCCCGAGGCGACGCCGCCGTCACGTCATCTACGCTGTCCACCAATACCTTTTCGGTGCCGTCTTTATCGGTTGGATTTATATCAAGCGATAAATATCGATTTTCCGTAAGGACTACGCACTGAAAATTTGCCACAGTTCAATCCTTGTCTGGATTGAGGACACGAAAAGTGGGGTCCTTGTCGCTTGACGCGCGAAGAGCGAGTCAATCGGCCCGCGTCTCTTCCCGCAAACCGAGTGAGGCGCAGAGCCTCAAGTAATACAATGTAACCGATTCGCTACGATGTGGCTGGCGTTTTGACATTATCTTTGTAATGTTCATTTGGGAGTCCCTCTGCCTCCGGAAGAAACGCCGTGGCGCGTGGCCGACAAGCTGCACGGGCCAGCCAGTCCGCCGACACCCGCAACCTGACAGTCCAAGTCCGGATCACCATCATGCCTCACGTGCACGCGCGTGGACCAAGGTCCACGTGAGCCGCTTACGCTGAAGGCCACGACCGTGCTGGCGATGCTGCATTGGCTGGGCATCAAACCCTCAACCCCGGATGCATGGCGAGATGCAGTAAGGGCGCACGGAGAGGCCTTGGTGCAGGCAAATGATTCAGGAAGGGTGTTGGCGAATTAGATCAAAGAGGAGAATAATGATTTCAAAAAAGATAAGACCGATCACGTACCATTCTAGTTTCTGAACCTGTTTATTCTCTACGATGTCTGCCAAAGTTTGCACGGTATCCGATATTAAAGTGAGCTTTCTCTCCAACGCCGCATGGCGCTCGTGCAACTCATATTCGTCTTCAAGAGTGGCATAGAGGCCACCGAGTGATGGAAACTCCCATAAAATTTCGGGCTTGTCTCCGATTTCTGCGCGACCGACCATTCGATGCTCAATGAGGATCAAATTGCCAATTTGAGACAGGAGCGTTTTCGAATTGGCGCTCACCCTGCCTGATTTCGCCAAGTCCAACGCCAGGGGTGCGATCCCATCAAATTTCCCGGCGACATCTTGCTCATACAGCGACAGTACGAGGTTTTTGCCGAGAACATCCGCAATGATTTGCACCTTCTCCAGCGTAATTTGATCAAGGGATACCGCGCCGCTTTGCACGCTCAACGCGGATTTTCCGCAGTGGATTTCTAGTTCCTCGACGACCGGGGCGGCATACACGTTGGTGACTAGAGGTCTGAGAAATTCAACAAAACCTTCCTCTTCTTGACTATCAACACCAAAAAAGACCACGACGCCGTAGCGAAACAGCACGGCCACCCCGTTGTCTGTACCCGCTTTTAGTGCCAAGGGTGTCGTGCCGATGGCATCGGTGATTTTAAAATTTTTAAGATCGAGCCGGTCGCCAATCAGACGGGCGCGAGCTTTAATATGCTGCCGGGAACTGAGAGCGAGTAGGTTCATGTTCTCTTGGCGGAGGTTGTGCTGTTCGGCATCCACAGTGCCCGCACTTGCGTCAGTCTGCGAGCGTCCGTCGAATATAGGATACCCTGTCAGTCAGGGATCGTACGGGAAGGGTTTTAGCGTGTGCCCGTGCTGTTTGTTGTTCAGCACCAGCAGCGCGGTCAGCTCTGCTTCGATCGCCTGTTCGTTCGGGTTGCCGCAATCGAAAAGCCGCGACCTGCGCCGAGCCAGGTTTCGTCAATTCACAGTGGCTACGCGTTTTGACACGCTCTGGGCCATGAAGCGACGTTCATCCATCGAGTCGCACGGACATTCCGATGGCGGCGTCGCTCCGCTACCGGTGATCCGATCGTCCGGATCAGATCCACCATCTCTGAAGTCCAGAACAACGCGCTCGCTGGGCTGGACCGTGGTCGGACGCTTACGTCCGGCCTGCTGGGATCGATCCCGCTCATCCCGGGCATTCGATGCTCACCGAACCGGGCTTTATGGCTCTGTAGGCCGGACGTGCGTTACCTACTCTCTAAGAGAAGTTGTGTATGGGCGTACAGGAGAGCTGCAGGCTGATACCATGCAGCGCTATGGCGGTGGCCTACGGATCACAAAAGCGTTCGGAATGCCGCTCCGTGCATCTGAGAGCCGCTGCCGAAGCCGAGGGTATGGGATACGCGTGGATGGAGCAATTCTGGCCCATCCTATCTACGTGCGCGTTACGCGCGCGTACACAACGACAGGGATCTCGAAGACGTTGATTTCCTGCTCAATATCTCTCCAGCGAGCAAGCTCGTTCTCCATGCATTCCAGAACGTACCTTGCCGCGGTGCTGTCGTATCCCGCTTTCTCCATTGACCAGACGTATGCCCGAAAGGGCAATAGCTCCGCCTGGCGTTGTTCGATCTGGCACACGATTCTTACTTTTAGTCGCGCAAAGGCGTCTGCATCGTCCATGGCCGAGATCGAGAGCGAGACGGGATGTTAATCGTAGCATCGATGGAAAGGCAGATTCTTAGATGTCCCTTACGATGTTTTATACTTCGGTAAAAGAGGTTTTTCTCGCCTAATTTTTTGGATTGAGCGATTAATTGAAATTGATCGGTCTGTCGGTGTCCCGTGGCTTTCTCTTTATGTTTGCGACCGCTCCTCAGGTTTTTTGCGGGGCAGAACAAGATTGTGTTCCTGTCGTTCAGGTGCGTATTTCACACCAAGCTGGACAAGGATTTCGCGGCAAGCTGGACAGGCTTTTCACACGAAGCTGGACACGGAT
>NZ_FCOG02000317.1 GCF_001544975.2 Caballeronia arationis
CTCGCTCTGCACGAGATTACGGAGATGTACCGCATCTTCAGGCAGAACGAATGACCTTATTTGTGGGTAAAGACCAGACTTAGGATGAGGCGCCAGGCGCTGAGAATGTCCGGCTCGTCATCGACGAGCAGAATGGAGTGCATCTGCGGCCGCCATTTGGTTTTGTGTGCAACTGGTCCGGGCGCACGCAATCGCCGTTCCACTGTTCGACACTGCTTGGACGTCTGCCGCATCCTTTCGAAAATTAGTGCGCGCGCCAGACTTACGTCGGCAGCGCTTCCGAACTTACGACGGACGGATGGCCGGCGTGTCGCACCGCATTGTTTTCTGGTACGGTAATCGACTCGCGCAGTCTTTCGAAAAAGCGGTCCAAACTTACCGATTATGTCCGATGCACACGCCCGCCCCTTGCGGCGATTCGCCGGTTTTCTGCGCCACGAGCGGGTGCGTCTAACTGAAAAGTGGATGAAGGCGGTCTTCGGCGACGACGACCTGGTCGAACCCGACAAATTGACGTACGACCAACTCGCTGACCACCTTCCTCAAATCCTCGAAGGGCTGTGCGTCGCCCTCGATGCTCAAGACCTTGAAAAAGTTGAGCCCGCGATGGAGCGCGACGCCAAGACACATGGCATAGTCCGCTGGCGGCAAGGTTACAGAATCGAGGAACTGGTTCGAGAACTTGACCTTTTCCATCTAACGTTGTCGGACGCTCTCGACGAATTTGCCGATACTGATGCAGACGGCGCGTTCACCCGTCGTGAAGAGCGGCGCGCGCGGCGTCTCATTGCCGAGGCACTCAGTTTCGTTACCCTGACCTCGATACGCGAGGTAGTGCATGAGCGCGACCGGAAAATTGACGAGTTCACGGGCAGGTTGGAGCGCGCCAATCATGAACTGGAACTGAAGCAGCGCCTCATCAGCGACCTTCACGAGTCGCGGATGCAAATTACCCGAAGCGTAGTACACGACCTTCGAAATTTCCTGAACGCGTTCTCGATAGCGCTCCAGTTAATAGGCCGCGCGCCTTCGAAAGCGGAGACGGCGCTGACGCTCGCGAATCGGCAGGCGGCGGATATGAAGGAACTCGTTGACCAGATGGTCGAGTACTCAGTTGTTCTTGGCGATAGCAACCCGCTTTCCGTTGAGAAATTCGAGCTTCGGGAACTGTTCGATGAATTGGCAGCATCGAGTCGGCCGGCGATCGAAGCGAAAGGTTTGCGCTTTCATCCAGAGTTCGATTCAGCGCTGAGTTCGGTGACTTCGAACCGGCTTAAGGTCAAACAGGTTGCGCTCAACCTATTATCGAACGCGACAAAATACACGACGTCTGGCGAAATCGAACTGGCCTTCTCCAAGTTAAATGAGAGTACTTGGTCCATTCGGGTCTCTGACACTGGCGTCGGCATTGCCCCGTCCGACGCGAAGCGCGTGTTCGATGAGTTTGAACGCGCCGCGGGCGACGACATACCGGGCGCCGGGCTGGGGCTAGCCATCGTCAGGGAGCTTTGCCGCGTCCTCCAGGGACAAATTCATTTCGAGTCGCGGGTTGGTCACGGCACAACATTCGAGATACGTTTTCCCGTCGAGCTGCGGCCCATGGACTGACGGGAGTCGTCGCATATCGGCGCGGGTCGCGCTGCCTCCATCCATTTGTGAGGCCCCTCGCGACACGGCAATAGCATGAGGACGCGAAAAGCCCGACTGCGAAAGCTGGCGTAATAAGTCTGTTGCATGCAGAGTCGACTCGGCGTTGCTGCTCGAGTTCGTCGGCCGTTTTCATGGAAGAGAGGATGTGTTTGCTGCTCTGGAGCGCAGAGCGCCACCCACGTTTATCCTCACCTGACCAAAGCGATGTTCGGGGCGCGATACGTGTGCTTTGAAGTCCCGCGAACCATCGCGTTTTGCGCCCGCGTGGGCAACGTCTGCCTAACTTCACCGTGTGCTCATATGGTCGAAGCAATCCGTCGAGCCACTTGCACGAGCAACGTGGACGGACAGTTCCAAACGGCCGGGTTCCCTGAAAGTCGGGTCCACGAATGTCATGGGTCGATTCACACGCTTCAATGCGTGGATGTCTGCAGCAACGACACGTGGCCGACCGAAGATGTGCATCCGCTCTTGAACGCAGCGCGTGCGGCGCGAACAGCACGTATTGTTTGTTCCGCATCCGTTCGTGCAAACTCACCGATTACGTCATCTACATAGGACGGGTTGATGTTCCGCGTGGATTGGTCGCTGGTCACCTACTGGCCATCAATGTTGTTTGCAAATTGTTCCATTGCCTTCCTTTTGAGTTGGGGAGTCCTCGGCCCGTTGTGCAACATGTAACCGGGTGGCTCGGGCGCCGCTCTCGCCGTGTTCGGGGAGAGCGGGGCGAGCGGTTACCCGTCACACACGGGGCCAAGATTCACTGTAACGCGGAAAATTACTGATGCGGCTTAACGACGAAATTGGTGAAGCCACCGTTACGGCCGCCGATTGCTGATAGCGCCTCATTGACGCTTGCAAGCGGGAAAGCTGTTGTTTCGAAAATGGAGAGGTCGAGCAAACCGCACGCGGCCAAGTTAATAGCCATATCCTGACCCTGAGCGGCACTGAACCACTTCGAACCATCCCACTGCACCTGAGCGGCCATCAGTTTGAAGAGGTTCATCGAGACGAGCTCGGAAGCGCCACCAACGTTGACCGCGTCACCGTGGTTGCATTGCTGCCTGAGAAGAGGCGCGTGTCGCTGACCACAATCTGTCGCGTGCTCAACAAGGTGGTGATTGAAGGGGACGCGTTGGTCATGCCCACCTCGAGGCAAACCGCGAGACCTGAGGGCGGACGCGATGGCCCGGAAAACCGTGCCCTTGCCAATGCCTTAACAGCCTAAGTGGCTATCACCGTCCCTCAAAGTGTCATTCGCGAGACAAATGAACTATCAGCACACCGCTAAGACAACGGTAGCCACGCTACTGGTTTTTCGGGAACATGTCGAAAGGACTCAAGAGTGCCGAGTTCGGCACAGTCTTGGGGTTATGTGGCCAGTCGGAACATCTCGAAGGTGTCAGGGTCCTGCC
>NZ_FCOG02000563.1 GCF_001544975.2 Caballeronia arationis
CTTTTTTGCCGGCGATCAGATCAGCGACGGTAATGTCCATAGAGATGAGCGCCTCTTTCGGGAACTGCTCGCCGTACCTGCCGTCGAGCATTTCTTTCCAGAATGCGAACTCGCCATTCGGATGCGAAACACGTTTGTTGCCGTGATTCGGGTGGGTGAAGGCAGACTCGAAGAACCCGCTTTCCCAACCGGCGGTCGATTCGACATCGATGCGCTTGGGCACTTGAGCCGAGCCGATGCAGATTCGCCCCCAATCCCAGGTGTTAAAGTAAGGTGGTTCGTGCAGCTTCGATTCAGGCGTTGGCCGGCTGTCCTCATGCAGCGCGAACACGGAAAACCCGTTCGACGCTGCACGGAACACCAGACCGGGATGAGGGACGACCGCACTGCGTCTTCCGATCTCCTGACAATCAAAGAAGACTCTTCGCATCGCCGGTTTGCACCACCACATCACCGCGTCTTGCGACACCGCGAGCACCGTTTCAGGCAGAAATTCCGCTTTCGGCGCCGCGTTCTGAGCCAGTTCACGCAAGCAGTCAACGAGCGCCATGCGATCGATCGGGCGTCCGGCACCAATCGTCGCCCGGCCGCTCTTGCCCTGCGTCACCGGATGAACGGTGCCATAGACGGCGCTGCGATCCTGGCGGCCGTACAGCAAGATGGCGCTGATTGCCGCGAGTTCGTCGACGCGGTCCGAGCC
>NZ_FCOG02000319.1 GCF_001544975.2 Caballeronia arationis
ACCGCCTTGCGACTTGCGACCATGCTTTTCGCAACCTTCTTCACTGCTGGCTTTGCCGTTTTCTTGCCAACGATGCGTTTGGCCGGAGAAACTGGTGCTTCCTTCGCTGTTTTCTTGACGGAAAGCTTCCTTGCGCTCGCCGCGTTCTTCGCTGCGCCAGCCTTCTTGGCAACAGCCTTCTTTGCTGCGGCCTTCTTCGTCACGACACTGGTTGCCGCCGCGTCTCCGACGCCATCGATTAGAAATTTCGTCCGGTCTTTCACGTTGGCAATCCAGGCCGGCGCACGAGCGTGACCGCTCCACGTTGCGCCGGTCTTCGGATCGCGATACTTCGCCGGGAGAGACCCTTTGCCCTGCCCTTTGCCTGCAACGGTCCGCGCCGTGGCTGAGGTCTTCTTGAGCGCCACCTTCGTCTTGCCCACACCATTCGCGCCGGGCGCCGCGCCACCACCATCAATCAGGAACTTCGTGCGGTCCCGGACTTTCGCAATCCAGGCGGGCGGTCGAGCGTGGCCACTCCACGTCGCGCCCGTTTTTGGATCGCGGTACTTCGGGGGCAGCTTACCTTTCGGCGAACTCGACGCAGTCGATGTGGCCGCGGCCTTGTTCGTGGTGACCTTTACGGAGGGCGCCCCGGCCGGACGGCCCGGACGCTTTTTCGTCGAGGTATGTGCAGCAATATCGGCTGTGGTCAATCCGTGCTGGTCCATGAGCTTTCGGATGTCAGCAAGCACGGTCTGCGCCTGTTTTGCGATTAAGGCCTGGGCCTGTGCTTGAAGTCGTTTCATTTTTCCTTGGATTTGTTCGAGGGTGGCCATCAAGGTCTCCTTTAGGATGTCATGTCCAAACTATGCCACCGTTCACATCGATAACGAAGAGTGATGCGAACTGAAAAAGCTGTATCTTGTGATATAGCGTATCAAGTGAACAGAATTTGGAAGGCGCCTGGCACGAACACAGGTTCTGTCGTGCAACGGAATCGTTGATTACTTCACATGGCGCCCGAACTCGATTCCCAAGTCGTGACGTATAGCAAAGGGTAAGCACGCACCACAATCCGCCTCGCCCAGCGGACACAAAGCGCACCGCAAACGTGGCCAGGCAGTGGCTTTTGCGAAGCCGTACGCTATGGGCGCTAACATCGGGGGACCGCACTTGGGAGGAAACCTTGGACGACCGCTTTGATAGACGAGAACTGCTGCTGCACCTAGGAGAGGTACTCGAGGCCATGCGTTGCGTGGCGCACGCAGATCGCCCCGACGCTCTCATCGCGCGACTGACCAACGAGGTAAAGTCTTTGCAGCAATTCACTTTTCTTTCCGGACTGGCACCCACGATGAGTGCAGCCGATTTTGTCAGACAAGCGACGAAAGCGTACTCGCGTTGGCCGATGGAACTGCTTGAGCAGGAATTGAATCGCGACACGCTCGCGTCGTCGGTGCGGCAAGCCTTGTTTGTCGGAAATCCTGACGGCTGGAAGGCATTTGCGGCGCACATCCAGGCAGAGGTTAAGTGGTTCGGAACGGCGCCGGCCGAAAAGAATGCCGACGTTGCACAGGAAATGAACGAACAAACGCTCGAGAACGCAGCTTCGGTCGAAAACCCAGACCAGGCCGCAAACGTCGGCCGAATGGGACCCATCGGACGAGAAACGAGGTTGGCCTTGGCCTCAACCAGGTTCGACATCTTGAAAACGAAGCGGTTCTGAGCACCAGATAGAATCGCAAGCGTGCTGCTTTTTTAGGTGAGCGAGGTCGTCGGTCCGGAGGTTCTGGTTGCGCTACTCGAGTGTAAAGTCGAATGGTTCTCCGGTCCGGGCCGCGCACGATCTACGACTATGAACTGCGTCCTTGAGTTTCTCCACCTCTTCTGCCGCTCCAGCACCTAACGCGTGTCGACCACGATGATGATCGGAGACGACGCAGCGAGGGTTTCAGTGTTCGACCTCTAACGTCGTCGCTCGCGCACTTGAACGCCGAACCATGGGAATTCTTTGATTGATGCACTGCTTGCGTCCGACGCTAATAGCAGGCGATAGCTCCCGAGCGACTCGCGCAGCCCGTGGGCTGCGTCAATCGGCGTAGCCGCTGAAATCGTCGAGGTCACAGGTTGGTGGCGCTTTTCGGCTCGATCTTCAGAACGAAGTTTGCAAAGAAGCCTGCGTCGGGCAAAAGCGATCACTGCGCAATGCATCCGCTATGAACAATAGATGGTGGCAACGCGCAAGCCGTGAAGCAAGGCTTGATGGAGCGTGATGTCTGGCGGATTTTCGCGCGATGATGGCGACGACAAGAGGTCGAAGCCACTTGGGGCGCTGCGGCAGCGCTCTTCAACATGTTGCACGCCTCCAAGTCGGCGCGCTCGGCATCAAAGTCGTGAAAGTCCATCCAGTCAATTCTCAAACCGAGAAGCCTGATCCGCGCCGCGCTGTCGGCTGGCTGCCACCGAAAGAACACGTGGGACTCGCGGCTCGTTGCTCACCCATACAGCGCCTGGCCAACAGATGACGAGCACCGCCTCGTTTATAATAAGAAGACAGCCT
The DNA here is from genome assembly GCF_001544975.2 of Caballeronia arationis. Classification (GTDB taxonomy): domain Bacteria; phylum Pseudomonadota; class Gammaproteobacteria; order Burkholderiales; family Burkholderiaceae; genus Caballeronia; species Caballeronia arationis. Next base: position 2,543 of record NZ_FCOG02000319.1, read on the forward strand.
CAGCTATGGCAGGAGCCTATTTCATGAGTCAACCGCGCGGTCGATATTCTGGATCTCGAAACAGCGACCAACGCCAAACGCGTCCCGTCAAACAATCGCCGAATAAACGACAGGGGCGACCATACGTAAAGGGGCAATCTGCTCAAGAGCCCGCCGAGACTGCATCTATTTTCAAGACGCGATCGTTTCAGTTGCTGGTTGATGTGGTCGGCGCGGAGAACGTCGCGTTAGGGCTTGATTCCAACTTGAAGCGGGTGGCCGAGCTGATGAAAGGCGAAAAATTTACGCCCGAAACGGCCTTCCATATGGAAACGACGCTTGGGTTGCCACACGGTTTCTTTGACGACCCCAACCCGGTGCTCGGGCCAGAGATTGTCGCGCGTTTGAGGTCCCCCTTGGACTTCGTTCAAACGGACGTCGATCTCGAAATGGTGTCCAGCATGACTGAACGGGATTTCGTCCCAACCGTCAGCCAAAAGTCATCTCTTAATAA
>NZ_FCOG02000101.1 GCF_001544975.2 Caballeronia arationis
CCGCAGCGCGGCGCTGGGTGGACATGTGTTGCGCTGTTCGGGCTGTGCACGAACCGAGATCGCCTATAACTCATGTCGGAATCGCCATTGCCCGAAGTGTCAGGCCAGTGCCGCACGCCGCTGGCTCGAAGCGCGCGAGGCCGACCTGCTGCCGGTCGAGTACTACCACGTCGTCTTCACGCTTCCCGCACCGATCAGTGCGATCGCCTGGTATAACAAGCGCGTCATCTACGGGCTGCTGTTCGACATCGCGGCCGAGACGCTACGCACCATCGCTGCGGACCCCAAGCATCTGGGCGCCGACATTGGCGCCACGCTCGTGCTGCACACATGGGGCTCAGCGCTCACGCATCATCCGCATGTGCACGGCATTGTCCCTGGCGGCGGCCTGTCAGCCAATGGCGAACGCTGGATCGCCTGTCGGCCTGGCTTCTTCTTGCCCGTGCGTGTGCTCTCGCGCCTGTTTCGCAGGCGCTTCCTCGAAGCGCTCACTGATGCTCATCAGCGTGGACGGCTTCAGTTCTTTGGCGAGCACGCGCAGCTCGTTGGCCGAGCGGCTTTCGCACAGTGGCTCGCGCCGCTGCGCGCCTCCGAATGGTTCGTGTACGCCAAGCGTCCCTTTGCGGGCCCTGAGGCGGTGCTCGCGTACCTCTCACGCTATACCCATCGCGTCGCGATCTCCAACCAGCGCCTGCTCGCCTTCGACGGACGGCATGTGAGCTTCCGTTGGAAAGATTACCGACAGAAGGGTCGTACTCGCTATAAAGCCATGACGCTCGAATCCAGCGAGTTCATCCGCCGCTTCCTGCTCCATGTGTTGCCCGCCGGCTTCCATCGAATCCGCCACTATGGGTTACTCGCCAATCCGGTGCGCCGCGCCAACCTGGTGAAGATTCGCACGCTGCTCGGGGTTGCGCGCAAACTTTGCCCGTCGTCGCACGACGCAGTCGTCGCCGATCAACCGATCTTTATCTGTCGCCACTGCGGTGCGCCAATGCTCGTCATCGATATTCTGACGCGCACCGCACCAATTCGCGCACCACCAAAGGCAGCGCAGCGATGAGCACCCCGTTTCGATCTGCACTTCAACCGTCGGCTTTGCGTCAGCGCGACCGACAAGGGGACGGTTGTGCCTTCGGTGTCGTTCACTGTTCCACGGCCGTATTCCGAACTCAGAACCGCACACGACATTGTCTCCATTGCCGCAGCAACGCCTCTTCGGGCGCCCGCATCGCCCGCCGTTGACCCACAACACAGACCAGTCAGACTGATCAATCGCCATAGTGAAGACGCTGGCCGCATCGGACCAGCCCGCGGTTTCCTCCCTCGAGGTTTATTCAACGCCTGCCCACACGCGTGGTCGTTCGCTCACGAGCTCCATGGTCGAGGGCAGGCGTCGAACAAACCTAAACGAACCCGGTCTGACGCAGAATCGATATGGTCGTCCGCCGTCGATTCGACCTCATCCGTCAGAAGTCGACCCACTATAGATAGTCCGGTCCGCCGATTTCGGCGATGCAAAGCAGACCCTACGGGCCAGGGTGGACCCGGAGATCGTGTATTTCGATGGCCACCAGTGTCAGAAGCGGCAGCGGACGCACCCCAAAGGGCAATGGCTTTACCGTCCTGCGGGTCGACACCTGCAAACCGTCGAACTCACGCATCTGCTCGCACATGTGGGCCGCATGAGCCCAACCGCCGACGACCTCGGCGGTGTAGTCGAGGCGCCGCAACAAGTGGTGCTCGTCGAAGTAGAAGTCCTGTGTGCGACTGTGCGTCGGCAGATCGTCAGGATAGTTCACTCTGACGCGCGACCACTCGCCGGCGGGCGTCTGCAGCGGTGGCAGTGCTTCGAACGCGAATCCATTTCGGAGGAAGAGAAACGGGGTGACCAGGTAGTTCCACGTCGCATAGGCGCCGAAGTACACAAAGTCCAGGTGATCCCAGTACAACTGGCGGCGGGGACTTGAGAAGGCCAGCCGCGGGCGCTCGCGGCGCGCCAAGACCGCACCGTCCGGGCCGACGACACGCACTTCGTCATCGCCAACCAGTTCGCTGGTTTCGCCGACCCGCGGGAAGTCATAGAACACGAAGCGAACCTCGCGCGCGGATGCACGCACCCGCACGCGGCGCAACGCCGGCCGGTGCTTGGCGGCGAACAGAAAGCCTCTGGCTGAGAGGGTGGCCTCGAGGGAACCCACTTGATCCCAGCGTGCCTGGCCGCCGTGGGCCTCTATCGCGGACCTAATCAACTCTGGTACGGCCATCGCTCCCACTCCCCTGGCCGGCGCTGTGATGCTCTTGGCCGGCACATCTCAAACCGATACGTGAGTATTCTAGGTGCCCACGAACTCGTCCGCTCATACACGTGAAGCTGACTGATCACAGGGCGAACTGTGTGCCTGCGTTCGCTACTCACACCATAACCACCAATGGTGCCGGGCGGACTCTCGATTCCAGGTGAGGCCGACACAGTGGAGGAAGATCGCAGCGAAATCATCCTGAACGTGCTTTGAAGTCTTTCGTCGACAACAACGTATCGACAGCGCTCGGCGCTTGGCGTCAAACACATGGCTACCAACAACCGGGCCGTGAACTAGACTCCTAGAGCAAACCGGGACTTATTTCGGTCGCGTTCGAGATCCGAATAGTAAGGTCGCAACCAAGGGGTTCGGCCGGAGGACATGATGATTAGCACACGTTTCACGGAGCGCTTTGGCATCAAGCATCCGATTGTTTGCGCGCCAATGGCATTCGTCACTGGCGGGGCGCTCGCGGCTGCGGTGTGTCGCGCCGGAGGACTGGGGATTGTTGGCGGGGGTTATGCAGGGACGCTGGGTGGGGAACCTGATTTAGAAAGTGAACTTTCTCGAGCGAAATCAGGCAAATTCGGCGTTGGATTTATCACCTGGGCTCTCGCACGCGTACCGGAGATGCTCACCAAAGCGTTGCGACATTCGCCGTCATGCGTGTTCCTTTCATTTGGCGACCCTCGACCGTTTGCAGCAGAAATCCGCGACGCGGGTGCCGCGCTCATCTGCCAGGTGCAGTTCCTGTCGCAGATCGACGTGGCACTGGAAGCTGGCGCCGCAGCGATCGTAGTACAGGGCACCGAGGCAGGGGGGCACGGAGGAAACCGTTCAACGTTTCCGTTTGTGCCGGAAGCTGCCGACTACTTGAAAATACACTCGCCCAGAACTTTGCTGGTTGCCGCCGGGGCATAGCGGACGGGAGAGGATTGGCAGCAGCCCTGATGCTTGGTGCGGACGCGGTGGTAGTGGGGACACGTCTGTGGGCATCGGCCGAAGCGCTCACCCCAAAGGCGCACACTGACAAGGCCATCGGTCTGACCGGCGATTCGACCATTCGGACGAACGTGCTCGATGCGCTGCGAGGGTTTCCGTGGGCGAAAGAATACTCACTTCGCTTCCTAAGGAATAAGCTGGCCGACGAATGGGCTGACCGGGAAGCCGAGGCATTCCGTGTCTTTGGTACGCTATCTGAGAAATACGCCCAGGCACGCGCAGAACGACCTGGATACGGTTGCAGTCGTCTGCGGAGAGGCAGTGGGTCTTTTAAAAGACCGCCCGAGTGCTGAATCAATCGTGCAATTGATGGCGGCGCAGGCGGCCGATCTCCTGCGTAACGGCAGCAAGCTCGAGTTCGCCTCGCCGTCGTGATAGTGGGCGAACTGAACTGCCACCGGGCTGACCGGCCCGGTACGTGCTGATCTGCAATTTGCCAGGTCACTATTCAATGGGCATGCATGCATCGTTGGTCGTCGGGCGCTAGGGAAGATTTGTCTGGCGTCTCAAATCCATTCGATACCGATGTCGGTCGCGCATCGCGAAAACCAACATCCGAATTCGCTCAAAGCATCGTCGACACGACGGTCCGTCTTGGCCGATGTCGTGACGAACCGTGGTTCACGCTTGACTGGCAGCTATTTTGCAGGAGCCGACGTTCAACCTGTCGGACCAGCGACCGGACGAACGGCCAGAGATGGCCGGCTGCTGCCCCACAACCGAGCAGCCGATGCTGGCCCGTCGTCGAACGTCGAAATTCCGCACGTGAAAGGCCGCCCGTTTCATGAGGCCGGTGCCAAATTTAATTCCCGTCGTCCGAACGCTAGTCCAGCAAGGCTGGACCATTACGCGAACGCCGCGTCGTCGCGAGTTGACAGAATTACTGTCGCAACGGTGACAAATTTAATGCGGTCTACGTCAACGCCACGACTACGCGCGCAGCACAGAAGCAAGTCCATGAGCGCTTTGCTGCCTTAGGACTGACGGGTAAGGATTCCGGTCACGCGTTGCGTAGAACGCAATAAAACTGTCAATCCGCAATCGAGGCGCCAGCGGGATCTACGGCTGGGAATTGACGACTTCAATTCCAGTCCGAACGAAATAAAGTCGTCAATTCGCATAAGTCCGCATTAAATTCGTCAATTCGCGTCCTAGACTTCGAATTTTCTCCGTAAGTCACTGATCTTATGGACAAGATTCTGGAATATCAGCCGATCGCGCTGGACCGTCCCCGCAGCGCGCATCGGAGCTTAATTCGGTCTTCGTCGGAGGGCTCACGATGGCGACACGCTTTCGATCAAGACCGAACCAAACAAAAGTCCCGTGGACGGGCGCGAGGGTATAGGTATCTTGACGTTCGAGAGGGTGAAAGGCTCGCCACCACACAATGAGGCCATTTAGACCGGGTTCCAGCACGCTCAGTACATGCATCCTTGCCCATACGTCTCGACGGGCGCGGGTCGGATCAATCTGCCTCGTGTCCGAATACGGCCCTCGTGCAAAGGGCATCGACTACGCGCGATACTCGCACGGCCGCGACCGGCACCACGCGACCCCGCCCCGCCAGTCGTCAGGTCACGGCCAGCGTCGCGTTTCGAAGTGCGCCGGTCATTCGCCGTGGCCGGCGAGCCCTCGGCCTTTGCGGTCGTTCAGTTTGGGTATGACCCGAGAGTTACGAGTGTCCGCGCCAATTGACGGCAGCGGCCGAGGTTGACCAGTGCGACATGAATAAAGAGCGACTCCAGGTCCTGGCCATGGCCGAGGGGCCGCGCGGAGTGACGGAGCCAACAACGAGAAAACTGTTTAGCGAAAGTAGTCCACGAGCAGAACACAAAACAGCGTGGGCGACCTTGAAGCCGTGAACCCGGACTCTTATGGCCGCGTAAATTCCCCCCGCCCCGTGCAGCAGGACTAAGGGTACCATTTAGCTGATTTTCATTTTTTTGCGCACGCAACGACGTGTCTCCTCCACGTTCTTTCCTGTCTCGTTCGAACGCGGAAGTAGCCCGCCTCAGGCCCCGTGCGCGGGCTTTTTTCTTTCTGCGGGAGTGGTCAGAGCGGCAACTCGTTTGTGTTGTTCGCTCCGTTACCGACGCAGCGGCGAATGTGAATTCTTGGCGCTCGTTTTTCTCTCGGGAGTGTTGAGTTTAGCCCGGCCACGACGGGCCGTCCCGCCTCTTCCCCTGCAGGCCTCTTCTTTTGCTATTTGTCGTCCGTCGACTAAACTGGGTTTGCGCCATGAGCGCGGCGTGTGGTAGATCACCCTGCCTGCCCGCCCGTGGACGGCGAGTTTTTTGTCCCGGCGGGAGCGCCGCGACCGCGTCGGTCCCCTTAGCGAGGCCGCCGCACTGATGGCCGTACGGCGCGGGCCGAACCGGTACCTCGGCTATCAGCGCAATCGTATGGGAATGCAGGAGCCACATTCTTGCATGCGTCCAATCGGACGCCCGTCATGTCAAACACCGAACCTCGCGGCACAAATCCAGCCAATGGCGCGCCCACCGATTCGGATGCTGCTGGTCGCGCCCATTTGGAGAAACTGGGCAACCTTGTCAGTAAGTCCTTGGAAAGACCTGCAGAACTTGATCTTTGGATTCAGCGGCGACCTTGCGCTTGCAAGCGTAAAGGCCTGTGGCGCGACAATCTGGATGAGAGAGCGCATTGACTCAGGTTATTTGTTACCAAGCCGGGGTCGTTGCCTCATGTAATTTGCTACCCGTCAGAATGCAGGCGGGAGCGACTTATGACGAGGCGGCTCAGCATGACAACACGACAGGAATTGACTGAAGCAGTCGGCGAGCGGTATCGCCGCTCTGGCCAGAATGAGAAACGCCAGATACTGGACGAATTCGTTGAGTTGACGGGTTACCATCGGAAGCCCGCGATCCGTGTGCTGTGCCGGGAGTTGCGGCCGCCGAAGGTAAAGCCCGGCCCGCAGAGACGCTATGACGATGAGGTGCTCGCCGCGCTGATCACCCTTTGGGAGGCCGCTGACCGGATCTGCGGCAAGCGGCTGAAAGCGCTGATCCCGACGCTGATCGAGTCGATGACAAGGCATGGTCACCTATCACTATCGAAGGGCCTGCACCAGCGGCTCAAGCAGATCAGCGCCGCCACCATTGACCGACTGCTGCACGACGTGCGCGAGCAGGCTTTCGGTGGCCAACACCGACGCGCCAGCGGAGTCGGCAGTGCTATTCGCCGTGCCGTGCCGATCCGGACCTTCTCGGACTGGAACGATCCGCTCCCCGGTTATTTCGAGATCGATTTCGTGCAGCACTGTGGTGGCGGCAAGGTCGACAGCGAGCTCGTGCACACGCTTGTGATGACTGATATCGCGACGGGATGGACCGAATGCCTGGCCATGCCGTTTCGCAGCGGCGCATTCGTTCTGGAGCATATCGAGCAGGTCCGCCGTGCGTTGCCGTTTCCCCTGCGCGGTCTGGATTGCGACAACGATACCGCCTTCATGAACGAGACGGTGTTTGGCTTCTGCAAAGCGACGGGTATCGAGCTTACGCGGTCGCGTGCCTACAAGAAGAACGACCAGGCGTGGGTGGAGCAGAAGAATGGCGCTATCGTTCGCCGCCTGGTCGGCTACGGGAGGCTGCAAGGTCTGGAGGCCACGGAAATCCTTGCCTCCCTTTACCAGGTTTCGCGGCTCTACATCAACTTCTTCCAACCGTCGTTCAAGCTGAGATCTAAGACACGTCACGGCGCGAAGGTGACGAAGCACTATGAATCACCCTTGACGCCGCTCGAGCGCGTCCTGCGATCGGCCTCAGTGCCGGAGGCAACCAAACGCAAACTCCGAACTCGATTCAGGGCGCTCGACCCGCTGGATCTGTTGTCCCGGATGCGTGAAGCACAGCGGCACGTTGCGACCTGCAGTGAATGCGGCACCCCACCGGCCGAGACAGAGATACCTGACCGCGTTGCCCTGGCGGAACTCCTGGTCAGCCTCGGAACAGCGTGGCAGGACGGCGAGGTGAGACCAACCCACCAGCGAAAGGTCAGCGTGCCCCGCACGTGGCGCAGCCGGCAAGATCCGTTCGAGCACACGTGGCCGACGATCCAGCAATGGCTCGAATCCGAGCCCGGCAATTACAGCAAGGAAACTGCACGAGCGCCTCGTCGCGCTGGCACCCGCGATGTATTCCAGTGCCCAGTTACGCACCCTGCAGCGCCGCGTGAAAGCATGGAGATCGAACCGTGCACGTGAACTGGTGACCCGGATACTGGGCGGCGCCGATGCGTTGAAGGCTGACGCCGCGTAGCGGCGCCAGCCTTCAACGCAAAACAATCGGAAAACGACAATTAGGCTGGAGTAACATCTTCCCGTGAGGCAACACGTGCTCTCATCTTGTTTGACGCGCAGCAAAGGCCGAAGAAGCCAACATGCTCAAGCTGGCCGACGATATCAAATCCATTGCGGACGAAGTTGTCAGCGAGCGTTTAACCCTTCCCGACAAGCCCTTCTTACTTAATAGCCCAGCAGGCGCTTTTATGATCCCTGCGATGAAAGTATCCGGGAACGTTGGCGGCTCCATCGTCTTTCCCGAGCTTGTCGCGACTGCCGGATCATCGGACATAGCTGACCTGCCCGTCCAGGCTTCTGATCCTAGCCCGGCCAGCGGGCAGCAATCGGCAGATTTTCCCAGGCGTGCAGCCGACATCCAACGACGGGCAGCATTTAGTTTTCTGAAGAACTTCATTCTGGGCTTCACAGGTCTGGGCGCCGGACCGGTGTGCCAATGCTGAACCAGTATAACTTCGTACGGCGGAGGACCAGGCCTCGGCAATAGCAGCACTCGAACGGTTCCATCACGCGCGCAAGCAACGCATCGGCAGGCCGCCGTGCTTGCGAAAGTATCGCTCGCATCACAAACAAAATCCGTGACGGGCTATCGTTACCGAGACTATGGTTCTGTTGTATCACTATTCCGTTTCGGCGCCGTAGGGGATTTGATGGGAATTCCAACGGCAAATGTCAGGGTTTAAACCTCATCAACGGTACGCTTGTCGCACCGCATGCTCTGATGTCCCAGGGAGTCGAACATGTCCATATTGATTGAAACGATGTCGAGCGTCATCGACGCGCTGTTACCTGAACTGGAAGGGGTCTACAAAGATTTGCATCAGCATCCGGAACTATCGATGCAGGAGGCTCGTACCGCGCGGATTGTCGCGGATTACGTGGAGAAACTCGGCTACACGGTGAGCCGCGAAGTTGGCGTGACAGGCGTGGTCGCGGTCCTGCAGAACGGCGACGGACCGACGGTGATGCTGCGCGCCGACATGGACGCGCTCCCAATGACCGAAACGACGGGCCTGCCCTACGCGAGCACGGAGAAGGCGAAGGATGAGGACGGCATCGAGGTGGGCGTCGCTCACTCGTGCGGTCACGATATGCATGTGACGTGGCTGCTGGGCGTAGCGCGCCTGATGGCCGAGCATCGCGATGTATGGCACGGCACGCTGATGGCAGTGTTTCAGCCCGGCGAAGAAGTGGCGCGCGGCGCGAGCAGCATGATGGACGATGGCATGACCAAGCGTTTCCCGAAGCCTGATGTGATTCTCGGCCAGCACGTGATGGTGGGCGAGGCGGGCACCGTCGGTTACCGAAGCGGCACGATTCTTTCCGCAGGTGACAGCCTCAAGGTAAAACTCTTTGGCCGCGGCTCGCATGGTTCGCAGCCGCAGACGTCGATCGATCCGGTCATCATGGCAGCATCCACAACGCTGCGTCTGCAAACGATCGTATCGCGTGAAATCTCCCCGCGTGACAGTGCCGTGCTGACCATCGGCGCGTTACAGGCGGGTACGAAAGAAAACATTATCCCCGACGACGCCACGCTGAAGCTCAACATGCGGACCTTCGATGAAGACGTGCGTGAGTACATGCTGGGCGCGATTCGCCGCATCTGCTGTGCGGAATGTACCGCCTCAAACGCGCCGCGCGAGCCTGAATTCACGACGCTTTCGAGCTACCCGCTCACGATCAACGACGCGGCCACGACTGAGCGCGTGCGCGCCGCATTTGCCGCGCACTTCGGCGAGCGCGCCTACGAAACCGAGCCAGCAGCGGCGAGCGAGGACTTCAGTGTGTTCGGTCGCGAATGGGGGGTGCCCTATGCGTTTTGGTTTGTCGGCGGTACGGATCCTGAAGCGTTTAGGAAAGCGTTAGCGGAAAAGAAGGTCAACGAAATTCCGAGCAATCATTCGCCGAAGTTTGCTCCGGTCCTCGCCCCGACCTTGCGCACAGGCCTCGAAACGATGCTTTGCGCCGCCGGCGCCTGGCTTGGTGAGGAACGCGCATCAACGTGAATGCTCACGCGGTCTATTCCGTCCTCGATCTGACCGGGACATTCGCTTTCGCCATCAGCGGAGCCGTGGCCGCCCGTCAAAGGCGGCTCGATCTGTTCGGCATCGCGTCGGTTGCTTTCATGGTCGCGTGCGGCGGTGGCATCGTGCGTGACATATGCATCGGAGCGATCCCGCCCGCGGGGCTCTCGAACTGGCGCTATCTCGCCAGCTCATTGCTAGCGTCTGCGATCGCGGTTCTCGCATACCCATCCGTACGCCGCTTTCGTCACCCTGTGTTGTTCTTTGATGCCATTGGGCTCGGGATATTTTCCGTTTCGGGGGCGCAGAAAGCGTTGACCTATAGCCATAACGCCGAACTCGCGGTTCTGCTGGGCATCGTGAGTGCGGTCGGCGGCGGCGTGATGCGCGACGTCGTTCTATCGCGCGTGCCCGCCATCTTGGAGCGGGAGATCTATGCTTCCGCGGCGCTTTTGGGCGCTGCGGTGCAGGTAGGGGCTTCCTACGCCGGGCTAACCGCATGGTGGACGCCGTGGTTCGCCACGGTGCTATGCGTCACTGTTCGCCTCGCATCGCTCTATCTCGGCTGGCGTTTGCCAATATTCCGTGGCCGACGGGCGGACGCGTTTCGCAACAACGAGTAGCCGCCCGGCGTGAACGCTCGCCGCGAAGGGATTCGGGCCTCAAATACCAACGGATCAGACGCCGTTTCTGTCCGCGTTTCCGAGAGATGCGGTATGTCCGTCTGGCTGTCGGGGTTGACACGACGACGGCGTTAAGTCAAGCGCGATAAGCCGCCCGCGCACAATCGCCACCGTCGCCGTCGCCGTCGCCGTCGCCGTCGCCGTCGCAAAAATACTCACTAAGGGCTTCCGTCGAACGTATCGAGCAACTGTTGTCCTGCTCGACGCGTATGCGTCTCACGTCGGCCGTTCTCCGGGCAGCAGTGAACGGGGGTAATTTGGTTCCCATCAAATGTTTTGATGGGAACCAAAGTGGCCGAGATTGTGGATAGGAAGTGCGAGGCACCGGGCAAGCGCCCCAACTTTGCGCGCGAATTCAAACGACAGCCGGTCGAACAGACGTTCGAGCCCGGGGCGTCTGTATCGCTGGTCGCGCGTCGCAACGACATAAACACCAACCTGCTGTTCAGATGGCGTCGCCAGTATCTTCAGGGTGCATTTGGGGCGCCGCGTCCGGGACCTGCCAGACAGGAACCCGATGGTGACGTTGCATCGTTACTTCCAGTCAGCATTGTCCCGGAAGCCGAGGCCTCGATGCCGGTCCGCGAGGCTGTGTCGGAGGACGCCTGCGAGATTGAATTTGACCGTGCACGCTTGCGCATTCGCGGTAACGTGTCGCCGGATATGCTGCGGCTGCTGATTCGGGAGCTGTCCCGATGATCGGCCTGCCGGCTGGCACTCGCATCTGGATCGCCGCAGGCGTCACCGACATGCGTAGTGGTTTCCCGGCTCTTGCCGCGAAGGTGCAATCGGCACTCGAAGAGAATCCGCTCATATGTGACGGGTGCCAATATGTGGCGGCTGGGTTCGCGCATGAGGTGCACGCCTGGCTTGGCGCCGAATCGTTCGCGATCGCCGCCACATAGGATTCAGATCCGTTCGAGCAAGCGTAACACTTCGTCCGTCGGTTTGTAACGCGGCCCTCGTTTGCCTGACACTCCGCTCTGCTCTAAACCTCGACGCATCATCTCCACGTCTGCAGCGGCGTAACGATGTGTCGTTGTGACTTGCGCATGTCCCAGCCAGGCCTGAATGGTCGGAAGGTCCACGCCAGACTGCAGAAGGCTCATTGCCAGGGAGTGTCTTAGGACGTGGGGCGACGCGTGTTTGCGGGCAAGTTCGGGCAGCCTCTCGGAAGCGATGGCCATTGCCCGCCGCACGACGTGCGTTGCGCCGAAGCGCGTGAGTCGCTCTCCTTGGGTGCCCACGAATAGTGGAACGCTGTCATGGCGGCCAATCCCTCGTTCGCGCAGAAGCGCCTCAAGCGCTTTGGTGAGGTCGTCCGCCAACGGCACCATTCGCTGCTTGCGCCCTTTGCCCCGCAGAAGAACCTGTCGTGGACGATCGAGCTGCAGGTCAGAAGCGTCGACGTCGAGGGCCTCCGAGACACGCGCTCCGGTACGAGCAAGGAAGAGCAGCAAAGCGCGATCACGTCGACCGCGCGGTGTCTGTTGATCCGGCGCATCGATGAGAGCGGCAAGTTCGCGTCGCGACAGATAACAGGCCACACCCGTGTCCGATCGTTTGATTGGGATGGCGAGCACCCGTTGCGCTAGGCCAATCGACGCTGGATCGTTCACTGCTACGTGATGGAAGAATGATCGGAGCCGCGGTCAGGCGCACGTTGCGCGTCTGGACGCAGTTACCGCGCTCTTGCTCGAGATGATCGAGGAAGTCGAGGACGATGTCGCGATTGAGATCCGACAGGGTTAGCTGATACGGCTTGCGTCCAGTGCGTTTGCAAGCGAACAGGATGAGAAGGCGTAGAGCGTCGCGGTAGCTGGCGATAGTCGACGCGCTGGCGTTCCTCTGACTGGGAAGGCGATGAAGGAAGAAGGACTCGAGTAGTCGCGCAAGTGAAGCGGGATTGCTCATGACACACCTCCCTCGCCGAAAGCACGTTGCGCCACGAGGCCGAGCAACTCTGCCGTTCCAGTGACGTAGTACGCGGTATCGCTATAGCGGACATGACCCAGGTAGGTCGCGAGCAGAGGCAGAAGCGCTTGAACATCGAGGTTCTCTCGGTGCCACGCTGCCAAACGAGCGACGACGAATCGATGCCGCAGATCGTGTGGTCTCATAGCCCTCGCAGAGTTCCCCTCGAGTCCTGCGAGCGCACAGGCCTTGTGGAAGGCGGTGTACAGCGCCGCACTGGACAGTCTGCTGCCGCGAAGGCTGACGAAGAAGGCCTGACACCGTGATATCGGAAACGCGCTATCCCTAACGAGAGCGTAGGCGCGTAGCGCGTTAAGTGTCGTGGCGTGGACCGGAACAAGGCGGTCCTTCCGGAACTTGGTTCTGCGTACCTGGAGAACGCCTTCGACCAGATCCACGTCAGCTCGATCGAGGCGCAGCGCTTCGCCAGAGCGCAGGCCGGTACTGGCCAACAGGCCTACCAACGTCTCCAGGGTCTGCCCTCGCTGCTCGCTGTGTGGAGAAACATGCCGAGATTCCGTCATGAGCGCTGCCAGTTCCACGTCATTGAGGATTCGCGGTGGTGTGACTGCGCGAGACCGTGGCAATACATGCGGATCGAGGGTCTCCGTACGGGTGTCGTATACGGAGAGGTACTCGGCAAAGCGCCGAAGAACTGCATAACGACGGGCGCGGCAGTTGCCAGACCCGTCGGCCGACAGAGCGAATGCGATCGCCATGTCCTGCGTCAACGGACCCATAGTTTCACTGTCTTCGACGTATCGCAGGAAGACGCGCAACGTTGCTGCCTGCTTGCGGAATGCGTAGCCCAAAGACCGGCGAAGCTCGATGTAGTCCTCCAGTTTGGAGGCGAGCATTTGCGGGAAGTCGTTCATGACTTACTCCCTGGATATGGAAGTGGAACGGTAGCTAGCTGCGGCAGCGCGACTTTCACGTAGATTGCCGTCGTGTCGATGTTCCGATGGCCCAGCAGGTCGGCGACCTCCTTGATGGGGCGCTTCTGTCCGACCAACTGGGTTGCCAGACTGTGACGCAGGAGGTGGGCACCGGCTCGTGGAAATTGCAGGTCGCATCGCTCCAGCCGGCGACGGACGAGGGCGGCCAACGTGGAACTGCTGCGGAGAGGACGCGCGGGTGGCCGGTGGCAAAGGAAGACCTGCGGAGCCTGGGTCTTTGGCCTGGCGTGAAGCACGTATTCCGCAAGCGCGTCGCCCACCTCCTCCAGTAGCGGAACGACGCGGTCCCGCCGCGCCTTGGTGCCGCGTACGACCACTTCGCCGGCTCGCCAGCGAATGTCCTGAAGCTCAAGCAATCGCAGTTCCCGACTACGCATCCCTGTCGTCGCGAGCAATAGCAGCACGGCGCGGTCGCGCACACCAGAAGGATCCGTGACGTCAATTGCATCGACTACTCGCCTGACCTCCTCCCACGCCAGTCGGGGCGGCAAATGTGCCATCCGCCAACATGGCACCCGTGGCACGAGTCGGGCGAGTTCCTCCTCAATGAGGCCGGCCCAACGCAAGAACCGGAGGAACGAACGAACATGCGAGACGGTAGCCGATCTCGTGTAGTCGTTGACGCTTAGCGACAGAAGGTGACTGACGAGGGCCAACACATTCTCACCCGTCATTGCGGACAGTGATCGACCAGGAACATGCTCCTTGTACCATCCGAGCATGCGGCGCGCGGCCAGTATCCTTCCTTGGCGAGTTCTGGGCTGCAGCCCGCGAACCTTGCACAAGTGCTCGTCGTAGGCGGCTAGCAGTTGCCAGTCGGGATCCGGGGTCCTGTGCTCACGCGCTACCGGGAGTCGTTCCTGTATCAGTCGAAGCACATGGCGTATCGCAGTTTGGGCTCCGACACGGACGCTCGGTGCTTCAATTGCAAGCAGATAGCGCTCGACAAGGTCCTGACCAATCGCCGCACTATCCCGAAGACCAGCCTTGCTCGCGAACTGACTAAAACGGGCGATGCGGTCGAGGTACACTCGCGCTGAGGCTCGCGCGTAGCCAATCTCCGAGAAACGGGCGGCAATGCGGTCCATCTCGCCACGTAATGCGCCGCTGCGCAGGCGTTCCAGGACGCCTGGATACTTGAAGTAAAGCTCCAGCATGACATTCTCTCCTTTGCATGATGCGCCGGAACGTCCCGGCGTCAGGAGAGAGTAAAAACTCAAATATTATGTGGCGGCAACGACGACGACACTGTAACTCGGAAACACTTATTTTATTGCAATATGTTGGATACCTAAGTGACGTGCCGCCACATATTGGCACCCGTCACATATCAGCGGATTCTCCTCGAGCGCCGTCTGCACCTTCGCCGCCAGCCCCTGGAATCCGGCGCGCATGTCAGTGACACCTGCAGCGATCCAGATGCGCGTGCCAGCCGGCAGGCCGATCATCGGGTAAGCTCCCGGATCAGCAGGCGCAGCATATCTGGTGACACGTTGCCGCGAACTCTTAGGCGTGCACGGTCGAACTCGATCTCACAAAGATCCGCTGGAGACTGTACCGTATCGACGGTCATTGATGGCCTATGTTCGGCGGCCTCAGCGACGACATCCACAGGCAACAGCGAAGGCGCCTGCTGTATGCGTTTCGGCGCTGCGCCCTCCGGCAGCGCTGGCAAACCGTACTCTCCTGCCAGATAACGCCGCCGCCATTTGAACAACAGGTTCGCATTAATATCGTTACTGCGCGCGATCAACGCTACCGACGCCCCCGGCTCGAACGATTGTTCAGCCAGTTGCCGTTTGAACTCGGTTGGAAAATTCGGCCGCTTATATGCGCCGCCTGCGGCGCGCTCGTCCCACGTCTTGTCCACTTTGGCTCCCACCATAATTTGGTGGATACCAAACTATCCAAAACCTCTATCGGTACGCCAGAACGGCCCTCCTGAGCCGCTTACGCTACTACTCGGTTTCAGTACGGCTCTATGCGCGAAACGATTTGCCGATTAGAGCAGCCGTCGTAACGATGGCTTCGTGCGCCTTACGTCCAGTAGGCGCCGTCAGGGTTTGCTTCTCTGCTGAGAGCAGGGACTGCGCGCGCCCTTGTCTTCCGCGCCGCGGTCAGAAAGAGACCCATAGCGTGGACCCTCATGCCGGCGACAATTAGGCCCTTGCGGCCAATCAGATCCAGACCCACGGATAGGCTGGTCGCGTAAGCGCCACCGGCCCGAGTTCGTCGAGAGCCCGGCTATTCCTTCACTTGCCAGCCACCTGGAAAATCCGGTCCCGTACTACGCCAATCGCCTGCTTGAGGGCGTAAATATCTTGAAGATATCGCTGCGGAATCCGTATCTGGCTGGCGTGCGCATCAATGTTTTCGATCTCATCCCGCCATTGTGCAATCTGGTCCGGGGTCGGCTGCCTATTTCTCCATATTTCATCCTCTAGCGCTTTGATTTCCCGATACCAGACCACGAGCCGGTTTTTTATCCGCGCCTCCGCCATGCGCGGCAGCGCCTCAAGCAAACCTAGCAGTAAGGCCATAAAGGGCAGCAGAATCAGCAGTCGTCTTTCGACAAAGCTGGCCAGCCAGAATGGAAGGTAGCGCTGCAGGAAAGGGCGGCCGGATTTGAAGTAACGCGTGCTGTCGTCAGAGATGGGAAATTCGTCGTTACTTAGGTTGGGAAAGGTACCGATCGGCGTGAAGTAATCTTCGCCGCCGTGGACGGTCTTGGCCGCGTCCAATAGCAGGTAGACCAAGGCTGGGTGCAGGGTGTCTTTGGACACCAGCAGAGCGGTCGCGGCGAGGAGCGTGACATCAGCCTGAGGACGATCATTGACGATACTGGTCAATGCGCGCGGGAAGATAATCTTGGAGAGGGACGGGAATTTTTGCACCAGCGCATCGGCCTGCGCAAAACTCATCAGCTTGAGATCGCTGTTGAGCAGCGTATTTTGCATCGGCGCATCGGGTCGGCCAATAAAGAAAGCCGCATCCAGTTGACCGTTTTCGAGACCTTGATAGGCCCGGGCCGCATCCATTTGCAGCAGCGTGGTGTTGTCGCCGGTGACCCCGCTATAGGAGAGCAACACCTGCGAGACGTTGAGCAAGCCGCTGCCGGGAACGCCAATGGAAATCCGTTTGCCGCGCAGTTCTGCCAGCCGGTTGACCGTGGCATCGCCCCGATAGAACACCCAGATCGGCTCATAGGAAACGGCAGCGATGGTCTGCAGATGGTCGGTTTCTTTCGGACTGGTGGTACCCGACTGTATAAAGCCCACTACATATTCGCTGTCCGGATTCTTCAGTCGCTCATAATTTTCAACCGAACCGGAAGATCTGCGGATATCAAGCTTTATGCCGTCGCGCTTCAGGACGGGGGCATAGCGATCGGCAAACCCACGATAGATACCGTTGTCCGCCCCGGTTGTGATGATGATCGTGCGCTGGATGGCTGGCTCGAGTACTGTGGTCAGCGCCCAGCCTAGCGCGGCTAGCAGCAGCATCACCCCAATGGTGAGAAGCCGCCTGCGCCCCGGTGTCATGGGGACTTTCCGGCTACGGTGAAGCACCGGGTCGTGCCTAGGCATTATCACTTCCGACGAATCGTCTGGTTGGCACCCTCGCCAAGAGTCAAGTATATGGTCAAATGCCACCAATGTGAACACGCCCACATGGGATCGATTCTGGGATCCGATACGCCTTCAGAGCCGCCCCCCGCGACGGATCGTGCCACTTAAAGACAACGCGCGGTTATGCCGATCGGATCCGTACATTTCCGAGCCCGATCTGTGCGATTGGCATTGTTACTTTCCGAGAACAGCGAGTGCTTCGCGCAGCGGGACCAGTGAAACCCGAACGACCCCGTCGAGCGGCGAGTTCAGTTCAAGGATCAAGAATATCGCCCCGGATGCTGACAACGCACACACGAGCAAGACTGCGATAGTCGTGCCGTTGTGGGGCGCGTACAATCCAAACGTCCCAAAAATAGCGACTAGCCACAGCACCAGGGCGACGAGAAGAGGCACGGGAATTGGAACCTTTTCCTTCAGTATCGCCAGCCATCGCGTAGCGAACACTTCATCAACAAGCAGAAGTGCACGCGCCTTGAGATCGCGCTGTATAGCGTCCTGTGGCGACAGCCCCTCTACCAACCGTTGAAAATCCTCGGCACGGCGGACACTTTCCGGATCGTCCATTCTGGCGAGTCGGGACGGATCATCAGAAGCAAGTGTCGCGACCGTCGACGCGTACGCTTGCCTCAGCGCATCACGGACCGGTTTCGTTTCCGGTCCGTACTTGGCCAGCACGCGGTCGAGGCGAACGACATGGGCTGCAGTGTCGATAAGCTCAGTGCTCACCGTATCGAAAGACCCCTTCGCTGACGAGATCAGCAGGCCAAGTACTAACGCGGCCATGGTCGCGATCAGGCCGGTTGCGAGCCTTACGACGCCTGCCGATTCCTCATTAAGGTGATGTGCGGGCAACACCTTACGCAGATACAAGCCAACCACTACGCTGCCCGAAGCGCACACAAAGACGACGAAGAAAATAAAAAAGTGGCGCATGTTTAACTCCGTTCCTTGGCGTTGCATGCCAGTAGCGGCGACGCAATATTCGGCGGTGAGACCGCGCCAGACAACCGTACGTCCTTAATGATTGAACCAGCGGTATTGCAGTGAAAGAGAAACGGTCTGGAAATTGCCGCCAACGCGCGTTATCAGCCCATTGGACCATGCGAGCTTCGCAGACCATTGCGCGGCAAGCGGGACCGACAACGTGACGCCGTATCGCACAGTTCGTTGCATATCCTGATCTTCCACACCGTTTACGCTCGTCCGGCCGCCCGCCAAGTACGTCATGTCTGCCGCGAGCCACAATCCAGGCCGCCATGTATAGCCTCCATGCCACTGAAACACGGGCATTGGCGCCTGGCTGCGTTGATGGCCCCGAAAAAAATCATCGTTGTCGGTGAATAACCAGACGCCGGCCGAACCTTCCACGAACCAGTCGCCGAATGGGTGAGAGACGCCTAGTTCCGGTTTAAACGACCAACGATTCGATCCTACGTTGATCACCCGGGACGGCACGTACTGACCTGTCGGTGTAGTAACGGTCAGACTCGCACCCAGCGTTGTGGTCGGCGGACGCCGCGCGAATTCTTCCGGCGTAAGCGCGGGACCACCTAACAGATTCACCACAACCCTGAAAGTCGAGTCGCCCAGCCCCGATCGCCACGCGGTCCCGGGCAAACCTTGGATATTTCCAGTTATGTCAGCGTTGCTATAAGGTAGGGCCGCGGCGATGCTGGCGGCGTGACCACCGATGCCGAAGCTGTGGGAATAGCCGAGCAGAAACGTGTTGATTTTGGCGTTTACATCGGTGATTGGTAGCGTGGGATCGAGCGAGACGCCTCCTGTGGATCGAGCGTAGCTCGCCACCACAAAGTTCGTTCCCACCGGCACCGCCGAGTAGGCGCGCGGTTCCATCTCCTGCGCCGAGACGAGCACAGACCAGAGCAGGCCAATGCAAGCCGTTGCATGGCATAACCACCGCTCGATTCTGCCAACGGCGTGCAAACGTGACTGGCGTTCGATTGCGTCTGCGCGATCTGGCCAAACTGCTGCCGCCGACAGGGCAGCGCATCGCAGTTGGGAAGAATCGCACCAGATCGCCTGCCGACTTGGTCGTTCTCGTTCCATCCAGCAAACGCCTCCACACGCCGGTCAGAACGCGATTTTGCACACCGTGCACAGGGTCGTTGCTGAGGGCACTCGTCCTTGCACCGCTGCATCGCTATCAGGTCGTGGAACGCTGGAACGCGGCTCGTGTTTTAACTGGGCAGTCGCCGGGCCCGGCGACCGTCACACGACAGATACAAAAAGCCACGTATCCGTTTCGGCGGATCTTTGTTTCAGTGGGCAGCCTCGGTCATTTAGGTCTCACGTATTGCGATAGTTCAGGGAAGGCGCCGTTTGCAAGCTCGTCTAGCAGTGGCTTGATGGTGTCCAAGGTAATCACCTTTTGATCGGCGACCTTGGCGAGGCGCTCACCCGTACCGACCCGCACCCTCTGCCCCAGCAATTCGCCAGTGACGCTATCCGTTCCCTCGACTTCGATAACGACGTACGCCTCTTGCGGCGTGCCGGTCGCGCTCCGCAGGGCCATCGTGGCGACGAAGGCCATCGGCACATACTGATAGGGCTTGAGGCCTTCGCCTTGCGCCGCGACGCTTGTAAACGCTGCACGAAGCCGCAGCACTCCAGGCCCCGGACGATCAACGACCCTAAATCGCTGGCCCAGTGAGCGCTTAAGTGTTTCGTTGGAATAGGCCAGAATTTGTTGCAGCGTCTCGGCACTCACTTGCGGGTTAGGCCGTGGCTCAGGATAGAAGACGAGCGGATCGAGAAGTATCGCGTTATAGTTGGCCGGCGTAAGTTTTGGGCTCACCCATGTCCGAACGCTTCGCCCTGGTGGCAGATTCGAATAGTCCCGCAGAAAGCCCGAATCCTGCGTCACATCGGTTTGTGATGGCGACGACGCACACCCTCCCAGCATCGCAGCGATGACAGCGATGCCAACCTGGCCTGCTATCGATTTCTTCACGACTATTCTCCTTCTTTTGACGGTGGTCGAAGCGGAGTGGAACCGCTGTGCGCGGCATTTAAATCGAAGCACGAAAGCGCGATGTAAAGCTTGTCGGGGGGGCCTGTTGGCGCGCTGCAGTGACGCCAAATGCTTATTTTTATAGTCAATCCGCATCAAGAAGCCAATTGGCGTTTCCCTGTGAAAAGACGCTGGTCATCAATTTACTTACCGCTAACCATTGGGCCGATATCAGACGCGTGCAATCAAGCAGCGCAAAGGCAGATGCTTCTGCGTCTGATTACGGTTATGGGACGCCACGCACACTGCGCTCGGGAGCGGCAGCGTCTAAGACATTGCCACCTTGAGAAAGACCGGTGTCCACGACAGCAATACGGCTTCGATGCGGTTGCCAGTTCTTCCCCCCAGTGCCTGCGCTATCTGCGGCGTGATGCCCCCCGCAGTTGTGGCAGGAAAGCCCATCAGTTAGAACAGTTCGACACCGCCCGACAGGAGTTCGACGCGCCTTCTGGCATAACCAGAGTGAACTAGCGCGATGCCCCTAGCCACATCGTCAGTCACCCCGAAATATTCATCATCGATATTTCGGCCTCCGATAATCGTTGCGATGCCATCAGCAGTAAAAGACCTGTTGCGCATGCGACGATTCAGTCGCGCGGAATCAGACAGGAAGCCAACGAACTGAGGTGTGCGGATTCTAAGCGGCTTGCCCAGCAACACCTTGATATTCGAATGAGCATCAAGCGGCGCCAGCGTATCATCGGGAGTCGAAGGAATGCCGTTGTCGTTGAGCAGCAGGCGCACCCTCACCCCATGGTCGCTGCTTCGCGGAGCTTTTCCAGCAGCAGCGTGCCGTCAGGTCATTACGCCAGATGTAGTATTGAGCGTCGAGTGAGCGCTGAGCCGAGCGGGCGAGATCCTCCCTTGCTGCGAATGCTTCGAGAGGATCAACGAGCGGATCAATCTCCGCGAGTCCAGAATGTTTTTCGAGCTTGCTTGCAACGCTCCGTCCCAACTGTGTAGCACTGACCTTGATGCGCCGCCGTACTATTCGCCTGCCTCCAGCGCTACCTGTCGGTTCGGCAACAACGCGAGACTGCGCATGCGGCTGCAGTCTAACGGTGCGGAGAAGGTACTTGATGAAGAGATCGTTCGCAGGCAAGGTGAGTCTCATCCTCGTTGCGGTGATGCTCGGAGGAATGGCGTCTCAGCCAAGTGCCCCACTGGAGGGTTCGGGCTTCCTGAGGGACTACTCCGATCTCGCGGAGACCAAGGACGCCCGGGGAAATACCATTTGGGCCTCGGCGAGCCCCAAGCTCAAGCCCGCTAACTACAATGCGATACTGAGATTGCCCCGCTTTGACGGACGAATTTGCAGTCAAGGGTTCGGCGTTATCTAGCCTCCATTAAGCGTTGAATTG
>NZ_FCOG02000079.1 GCF_001544975.2 Caballeronia arationis
GGCAGGACCCTGACACCTTCGAGATGTTCCGACTGGCCACATAACCCCAAGACTGTGCCGAACTCGGCACTCTTGAGCGCGGTACAAAGGCGCACAAAGCTCGTTGTCTAGTGCGCGCTTGCCGCGCTTGCTGTCCGAGGCGCCGGAGTACCCCCACTTAGACTGGCGTTCTCGGCGAATGACTCCGGGCAACTCGCGAAAGATCTGACTTCCTTGCCGAGCCTGGAGCGAGGTCGTCCTATTGACGCACATGAGGGCGAGACTCGTCCGCATACGCTTTGAAGATAAGCGCCATCAGTTCACGAGCTTTCTGGCAAAGGTATTGCTGCGCTGTGACCGTCCCTGCGACAGGCTGACGCACCCCTGCCACGGCGAGGGGGGCATGCGTGGAGTATCCCTCATACCATTGCGGTCATGGACAAACTACATGGCGAACTGGAACGATCGATCAGATACAACATACAAGCGCAAAAAATCTTCCGCGCTGGCGCACTGGTGTCGGCTGTAACTGTAATTGCGGGTATGTGCGCGTTGCTTCTATCGGCCGCTACACCAACCAACACCGTAAATACTGCGAAAGAGGGAGCAACGCATGAGCACACGTGACGAAGCATCAACAATGAGCGAGGCTGCAATCACCCGACGGCTAAATGCGATGACCCGCGCACGCCGCGTACGCCGTGCCCCGAGTGTCTGCTGCGACTCCTGCCACGAATGCCTGCCGTGTTGCCCGCCCGCGTACGCTGATGAACCGGCTCCGTCCGACTGGCAATTCCCCGGTCTGAGCACCAAGCCCAGCACTGCACGCGCAAACACGAGCGCTGTGCGCAAGCGTTATCGAGGCGACGGGATCACACGTCACTCATGCGACGGTGCCCGTCTGTCCGTGGTCGCAATTGACCAGCACATCACACAGCGGCACGTTGTGCGCGCTGAACTAATAGCAGGAGCGGCGCCCGTAGCTCTTGAGGACGCGCTGCTACTGTGGCCGCCGCACTGACCCCACCACCAATCCCAACCACTGGCCCAAACCCGACTTGAGCACCGAAATGAAACAACGCAAATACTTCACCACCTGGGGTGAGCGGAAGCTCATAAACGCGGACTTTGATGGCGCCTACCTGATCACCTGGGTCGAGACACGCCTCCCGAGTGAGGATGGTGCGGAAAGGTGCGCTGAAAGCGAGCTTGGTGTCTGGTACGTAGTGCAGTTCTACGCTTCGGACAGTCTGCCTGTCATCGAGCGGCGCTTCCGCACAAGCGAGCAGTGCAATGCTTACTGCGATTTGCAACTCAGCTTCGTGCAGCGGTGGGTGCGCGACGCACAACAAGAAAGCACGCAAGGCACAGCCAGTTGACCGGATCGAAGCCCGCGCGTTCATGCGAGAACGCGGCGTGCCGAACAATTTGATCGACTCGCCGGACCGGTATCCGACGAGCAAGATGTAGCGCAAAACGGTCAGCGCTCGCAGGCGGCGCGAAACGCCCCTC
This sequence comes from Caballeronia arationis, assembly GCF_001544975.2. Classification (GTDB taxonomy): domain Bacteria; phylum Pseudomonadota; class Gammaproteobacteria; order Burkholderiales; family Burkholderiaceae; genus Caballeronia; species Caballeronia arationis. Next base: position 1,492 of record NZ_FCOG02000079.1, read on the forward strand.
ATTTAACCCCGTGCTCGAACAGTAGCTCTTCGATATCACGCAGGCTGAGCTGAAACCTGAAATACCAGCGTACCGCGCAATTGATGACCGACGCCCGAAAGCGACGCAGGTGGTAGAGCGACTTTGTATTCTTCATCACCCGATCTTACTCGGCCATCCATGCAACGTAACAGTGTTGTCGGAGGCCCTACCGTCCTGGGCGGCGCCATTCTCGCCGCCCGCGTCCCGAGTCGCGGCACCTAGCATGTTCCTGCGCCAAGTCGCCGGCGGCTGACCGAACTCGCGCTTGAAAGCGCGGTTAAATGAAGCTTCCGAATCGTAGCCGGCATCCTCGGCGATCGACATCAGCGAGGAATTCGTCAGGCGCAGTTGCCGCGCGGCAAGCTGCAACCGCCACGAGGCGAGATATTGCATCGGAGGTAGCCCGACCAGCTCAGTAAAACGCTGTGCCAGCCCGGAACGCGAGATGCCCACCTCACGAGCTAGAGCATCGACGGTCCAGGCGTATGCCGTGCGCGAATGCATCAGTGCAAGTGCCCGCGCCACAAAGCGGTCGCGCAATCCCGCCAGCCAACCTTTGCGATCATCGGCCATCGTGCTGACGTAGCGACGCACCGCCTCGACGAAGACCAACTCCGCAAGTTTGGTCAGCACCGTGGCGCTGCCCGCCTGCCCCGAGGCTGCCTCCGCAGTTGCAAAGCGTAGAGACGATTCGAGCCACGACGATCCGGATCCACGCATGCTCACCTTGAACAGTCTCGGCAACGCGCAAAGCAACGGATTTCGCGAATGGTCCTGCGGCGCCAGAAAGCCGCACACCATGCGAGTTACCTCGCCGCCGCCGCCGTAAGTGAGCGTCATGACTTCACCCGGTTTTGTCTCAACTTGATTTGCCAGTAGCTGCCCCAGGACTTCGGGAACCAGTCCGGGGGAGCTGCCCAGTACGTGAGTCTCGCCCTGCGGCACAACGATGACGTCTCCTGCCTCCGCCTGCACCAGACTCGTCGGATCGCCCGGCAGCATGGCAAAGCAACTTCCTTCGGTCAGGAGATGAAACGAGACGACGTTCTCGGAAGGTGGCAAGTATGCAGAACAAAGCGCCGAATCGGCCTGCCCGATAACGCACCACGGCGCCGAGAAGCTGCCGTCGAGGTGAACTGCCCCGATCAGCTGGATGATTCGCAAAACGTCGGAGAGTGCATCCATGGCAGCGGTCGCGCAGTGTTGGAGCCACGCACAAGAAAGCTGGACGCCCGGCTATTCAATGTCGCGCCCACCGTCTGGATACTAGCACCGTGCCTGAAGGCCGCTACAGAAGAACCCGCTTAAAGCAGTGGAGTCAGTAGGGGCGCGGCATGATTCGCGAGCCGCAGCAGATGCCAGACGGGTTGTATGGGTACGCTCCAAACAATTGGCGAGGCTGCAAACACACATCCTCCGGATGTCGTCGGCATTCAGACGCAGCCAGACGGTGAATCCGCAGTACAACTAATCCAGTATTAAGGAGTGGAGTCATGTATGCAGCAAGCTCAGCCTCTTTGCCCGCCAGCACCGATATTTCCTCACCCGGGAGTGTTCATACGGGCGTCGACAGTCGACAGCCTGCAGGGCGACCCCGCGTCGAATCCGCGCGCTACGCCAAATGCGTGGAAGTATCCAAGCGCGTTCGGTGGGACATCGAACGCGACGTGCTTCGCCATCGCGAATTCGACTTTACGAAAAAGTTTCTGCCTGACGGCCTGTCGTTCGTCGATCGGCTGCCGTTCTTGACCGTCATCGAGCGCCGCGTGCTGTCCCAGATTCAAGGTCGCTCATATGCCAATATCTTCGGCCTGGTCGAGCGATTCATCGGCGCCAAGATGCTCGAAGTGAGCCGGGACCACTGGCTTGGTGACCAGATCGCGCTTGAGGCGCTGGTTCGCTTTACCGACGAAGAGTTAAAGCATCAGGAGTTGTTTCGCCGGATTGAAACCATGATCGGCGCCGGGATGCCAGACGGATACATCTTCGCGCCGCAGCCGGATGACGTCGCGTCAGTCGTGCTGGGTAAGTCGACCTGGTCGGTCCTTGCGCTCACCTGCCTCATCGAACTGTTCACACAAGTCCACTATCGGGCCAGCATTGAACCGGACAACGAGATCTCGCCGCTCTTCAAAGATGTGTTCCTGTTTCACTGGAAAGAAGAATCTCAGCACGCGATTCTCGATGAACTGGAATGGGTACGTGAGAACGCCAAACTTACTTCGCAAGCGCGCGATGAGGCCGTGGATGATCTCATTGCGCTGGTAGGCGCAGTCGATGAAATCCTGCAAAGCCAGTCGGCGGCAGACGCTCGCTACTTCATCGGCCTTTGCGACCGTCCCATGACGGAGGTCGAGATCGAAACCGTGGCGACGACCGTTCTCGCCGCCTACCGCTTCCAATACATCGTGTCGGGCGTGCAGATTCAGCGGTTCAGCGAGACGCTGAACGCGATGATCTCGCCGACGCAAGCCCTCCGGATTGGCGCCGCACTTGCGCCGATTCTGGGCTGACCGACAACCGAAACTCGGAGTTCAACATCATGGCAATCACATCTCCCGCCGGATTCGACATCGCTGCCTTGCGCACGCAGGTCCTTGCGACTTACGACCGCGTCGCGCGCGACCCCGCCGGTGACTTTCACTTTCATCGGGGCCCGCGCTATGCGGTCGACTACCTTCGTTATGACGCGGACGATCTGGCGTCGCTGCCGGACGCATGCACGGCTCGCTTCGCCGGTGTTGGCAATCCGTTACGCATCGGTCCGATCAATAAAGGCGAGACCGTTCTGGACCACGCGTGCGGCGCCGGCATGGACCTGCTGCTGGCCGCCCGTCGTGTCGGAGCCACCGGGCACGCCTTCGGCGTCGACATGACGCCCGCGATGCGCGATGTCGCAAGCAGCGCGGCGGTGGAAGCCGGACTAGGCGGGATCGTCACCATCCGTGCCGGTTTGTTCGAGGAATTGCCAATCGATAACGAGAGCGTCGACCTGGTGATTTCAAACGGCGTCGTCAACCTCGCCCCCGATAAGTCCCGGGTGTTCGCCGAGATTCATCGCGTGCTCCGTCCGGGCGGCCGGCTGTATATGGCGGACGTCGTGGTTCAGCGAGAACTGAAGCATGAAGTGCGCAACAGCCCGGACCTGTGGGCGGCATGCATCGCCGGCGCGCTGCCGGAGCCCGAACTTGCTGAGATCGCGCAGGCGTCTGGTTTTCGGGGCTCGCGCATCACGGAACGCTTCGACTGCTTTCGCGATACCACCGCGCAAGCAAAGGTCGCGGGCGACTTGCACGTCCAGGCAGTCAACTTTTTGGCCTTCAAGTAGGACGGGACGTATATTTTCTTTCTCCTGCCGTTACGGCAGCCTTATTCAATCTCTTCATGGTGCCGACGCGCCGGCCGAGTCGCTTGCAGACGGATCGCGACTCTGGCGACAAGCGCTCGTTCATTAAAACGCATGCGTGGTAACGGGACTGGGTGATTGCTGCTCGACGCCACCTCGGCGGCCCGGAGAGACTAGCTTGCGCCCGAATGAGATCAGCGCGAATGTCGGCAAGTTACTCGCCTGGGCCTTAACAGAAGTCGCGGACTTGACTGGAAGGCCGGTGCACGAGCCGAGTTCCGTTTCACGCACTCGACTGATGCGTCATCGGCGCGAACTCATCATCGCGAATCGCGATGGTGCCTTGCCAAATGACCACGTACAAGCCGGCTCGCCTGCTGCATGATGCTTTCACACCGCAACCCACCGCGAAACTGCGTGGCCGCGCTTGCCGCGGCCGTCAATTGACGGAGCGAGACGAAGCAATGCAACTCGATCAGGTTACCGCTGGTCCACGTACTCTCTACGACAAGATCTGGGACAGTCACCGGGTGATGTCCCGCGACGATGGACAGGATCTTCTATTCATCGATCGTCATTACATTCACGATGTCACCGCACAATCGTTCGACCTGTTGCGCGAGCGTGGGCTCAAGCCTCGCTCGCCCGAGCGCATCTTCGGCACGCCGGACCACTACGTTTCAAGCACGGCAAATGATATCGCGGCGGTGACCGACCGCGAGCGGCGCGCCATGATCAAGGCACTGCAACGTGACGCGGCCGAGTCGCGCATCACTTTGTTCGACATGGACGACTCGCGGCGCGGCATCGTCCACGTGGTCGGACCCGAACAGGGGCTGAGTCTGCCGGGCATGACCGTCGTGTGCGCCGATAGCCACACTTCGACGCACGGAGCGATGGGCGCACTGGCGTTCGGTATTGGCGCAACTGAGGTAGCCCACGTGCTCGCCACACAATGCCTTTGGCAGCGCAAGTCGAAAAACATGCGCGTTACGCTCGACGGCACGCCGGGCCCCGGCGTCACCGCGAAGGACTTGATTCTGGCGGTCATTGCGCGGATCGGCGTGGCCGGCGCAACCGGCCACGTGATCGAATACACCGGCTCCGCGATCGCCGCGTTGTCGATGGAAGGCCGGCTGACCTTGTGCAACATGACCATCGAGGCCGGCGCTCGCGCCGGAATGATCGCTCCGGACGAAACCACATTCACGTATCTTGCCGGGCGCCGCTACGCGCCCGCGGGCGACCGGTGGAACCGGGCGATGGCGCACTGGCGTACCTTGTTCACGGACCCCGGCGCGGCTTTCAATCGCGAGGTGCATATCGACGTGGCCGAGATTGCTCCGATGGTGACATGGGGCACCACGCCCGGTTATGCCTGTGGCATTGACCACCGCGTGCCAGATCCCACGAAGCAGTCCGATCCCGATCTCCGCGCCGCGATGTCGCGGGCGCTCGACTACATGGGTTTGGAGCCGGATGAGGCACTCGAAGGCGTCGCGATCAACAGAGTATTCATCGGCTCGTGCACCAACGGGCGCATCGAGGATATGCGCAGTGCGGCGGAGGTAGCGCGCGGCCGTCACATTGCACCCGGCGTCGAAGCGTGGGTGGTGCCGGGCTCGCATGAGGTGCGTGCGCAGGCCGAGGCCGAAGGGCTCGACCGCGTGTTCATCGAAGCCGGCTTCCAGTGGCGCTTTCCCGGCTGTTCGATGTGTCTCGCAACCAACGGCGATCTCGCTGCACCCGGCGAGCGCTGCGCCTCTACATCGAACCGAAATTTCGTGGGCCGCCAGGGACCTGGCGTGCGCACCCACTTGATGAGCCCGGCAATGGCTGCCGCGGCCGCGGTGACTGGACGTCTCACCGATGTACGCCGCCTCCTGGGAGCCTGAACATGGAACGGCTTGAATACCTCGACGCAGTCGCGGCGCCGATCATTGCGATCAACTGCGATACAGACCAGATCCTGCCGGCGCGCTACCTGCAAAAACCTAGGTCCGACGATTTCGGTCAGTTTCTGTTTCGTGCGCTGCGTTTCGGCCCGGATGGCGTGGAACATCCGGACTTCGTGCTCAACAAGGCGCCTTTTCGCGAGTCGCGCATTGTCGTAGCCAACCATAACTTCGGTTGCGGCTCTTCGCGGGAGCATGCGGTCTGGGCGCTGTACGACTACGGTATCCGGGCGGCGATCGCTCCAAGCTTCGGCGACATCTTTTTCATCAACTGCCTCAAGAACGGACTGCTGCCCATTGTGTTGCCCGAGGCCGTGGTTCTGCCGTTGCTGGATACCCTGTCGGCAAGCCCGGGCAGCCGCATCGCCATCGACCTGCGTGCACAGACTGCAACTTTGCCCGACGGCTCCTCTCATCCCTTTGAAATGGAGCCCTTCGCCAAGGAGTGTCTGCTGCGTGGCATGGACGAGATCGACTACACGCTTTCGCATCAAGACCGCATCGATGCATTCGAGCGCAACCGTGCCGAACCGTATTGACGGCGCGCTCTTTCTGTTAACGACCAAGGAGATTACAGATGAAGATTGCAGTCATGCCCGGTGATGGGATCGGCCCCGAAGTAGTCGCGCAGGCTCTCAAGGTGCTGCGGGTCGTGGCGCCTCAAGCAGAGACGCAGGAGGCTCCCATCGGCGAGGCCGGGATTCAGGCGCACGGGGTGCCGCTGCCCGAATCCACGCTTGAACTTGCGCGCAAGGCCGACGCCATCCTGTTTGGCGCGGTAGGCGTGGCTGACGAAGCCGCGATTCCGCGTGAACATCGTCCGGGAACCGGGCTGCTGCAATTACGTCAAGCGCTGACTCTCTACGCCAACTTCCGCCCGGCCTACATGTTTCCTGAGCTAATTGGCGCCTCGACGCTGCGCCCGGAAGTGGTCAATGGGCTGGACATCGTGATCGTGCGCGAGCTGAACGGCGACGCCTATTTTGGCCAGCCGCGTGGCTTCGAGATCAGCCAGACCGGGGAGCGCGTGGGTTTTAACACAATGCGTTATGCCGAATCCGAGGTCGAGCGGGTCGCGCACGCTGCCTTCCGGGCCGCACGCCGCCGTCACCACAAGCTCTGCTCGGTGGACAAGGCCAACGTGCTGGAAGCGAGTCAGTTGTGGCGCGAGGTTGTTACGCGCGTCGGGCAGGATTACCCGGACGTCGAGCTAAGCCATCTCTTTGTCGACGCTGCCGCGATGATGCTGATGCGACGGCCCAAGCAGTTCGACGTGATTGTCACGGGTAACCTGTTCGGCGACATTCTCTCGGACGCCGCGGCAATGTTGACGGGTTCGATTGGCATGTTGCCTTCTGCCTCGCTGGGCCATGACCGCAAGGGGCTTTACGAGCCGGTGCACGGTTCGGCCCCGGACATCGCCGGAAAGGACATGGCGAATCCGCTCGCCGCCATTCTGTCGCTTGCGATGATGCTGCGCGAGAGCTTCGAGATGGAAGACGACGCAAGCCGCGTCGAGCAGGCCGTACGTGCGGTGCTGGCGGCGGGCTACCGTACCGCCGACATTCAGCAGGATGGCACACGATGCATCGGCACTCGTGATATGGGCGATGCAGTGGTGGAGGCGCTGCGCAAGCAGGCAGCTTAGGGCGGATCGCGTCGCGCGGACCGGACCCGGTGTCACGAGATCCAGGAGGCTCGGGAGCCGGTCCACACTCGACACTCTGTTGCACCGAAAAATCCCTATAAAGGGAGGAGACAATCATGAAGCTGAAACGCGCCATCGCGCTGTGCGCAGCGCTCGAACTTGCCTGCGGCTCCGCCACGGCAGTGGCCAAGGATGTGCCGGAGAAGCCCGAGCTGCATGTTGCGGCGGCTTCGGTGGGCATCACCTATCTGCCCATGCTCGTCGCCAAGCAGCGTGGCTACTTCAAGGACGAAGGGCTGGATGTGACCATCGCCGCTTTTTCCGGTGGTTCGAAGACGCTGGAGGCCCTGCTGGGCGGCAGCTCTGACATGGTGGCGGGCGCCTACTCGAACACCATCACCATGGCCACCAAGGGTCAGCATCTGGTCGTGGTGGCGGCGCAAGTCATCTGCCCGGGATGGATCTTCGGTGTATCCCAGAAACGCCAGGCCGAAGTGAAATCGGCCAAGGACTTGAAAGGCATGCGAATCGGGGTAAGCGCGCCGGGGTCCAGCACGCATATGGCACTCAACTATATTCTGCACAAAGCGGGGCTGCAGTCTTCGGACGTGTCCATCATCGGCGTCGGGCAGGCGGCTGGTGCGGTGGCGGCGGTGCGGGCAGGGCAGATCGATGCGCTGATCGTCAATGATCCGAGCGCCACGATCCTCACGAAGGATGGCAGCCTCAAGCCCCTGGAGAACATGCGCACGGCTGACGGAAACGTCAAGGTGTTCGGCTCGGATTACCCCGAGTCGAGCCTGTTCGCGACGCAAGAGTTTATCGATAAGAATCCCAAGACGGTGCAGGCCGTCGCCAATGCGATCGTGCGAGCCGAGAAGTGGATTGCCAAAGCCACGCCGCAGGAAGTCGCGGACAACGTGCCGCCAGAGTACCTGGGGGACAACAAGGCGCTCTATGCCGAGGCCTTTACCAACAGTCGCCGTTGCATCGCGCAAAACGGACAGATCACCCCCAAAGGCGCGCAGACAGTGCATGAGGTGCTGGCAGCCTTCGATCCGGCAGTAGCATCGGCCAAGATTGACCTGGCCTCGACCTATGACAACCGGTTCGTCAAGAAGGCGGCGGAGGAGGTCCAGCCATGAGCACGGTAGCGTACAGCATCCCGCTCGACAGCGGACGGACCGAAGTGCGCGAAGCCCTGCGCTTTGACAATGTGACATGCACCTTCGCTGGCAATGGCAAGAAGGCACAGACCTACACGGCCGTCTCAGAAGGAAATCTGACAATTGGCGACGGGGAGTTCGTTTCGATAGTGGGCCCCACGGGCTGTGGCAAGTCCACCCTGCTTAACGTTGCCGCCGGGCTGACACGGCCCTCGTCGGGCAGCATTAGCGTATTTGGCAAAAAGCTGACGCAAGGCCTGAACACGCAGGCTGCCTATCTGTTCCAGGTCGACGCGCTCATGCCTTGGAAAACGACCGAAGAAAACATCGCTATCGGCCTGATCTTTCGAGGCACGCCGCACGAAGAGGCTCTGCGTATAGCGCGCGGCTGGCTGGAGCGAGTGGGCCTCCACGGGCACGGCAAGAAGTATCCGCACCAGTTGTCCGGCGGGATGCGCAAGCGTGCTGGCCTGGCGCAGGCTCTCGCCCTGAACCCTCGCATCATTCTGATGGACGAGCCGTTCAGCGCGCTGGATATCCAGACCCGGCATCTGATGGAGAACGAGTTGCTGCAACTGTGGTCGCACGACCGCAAGTCCGTGATGTTCGTGACTCACGATCTGGAGGAGGCCATCTCGTTATCGGACCGCGTCATCGTGTTGTCAGCGGGGCCCGGGACCCGGCCTATCGCCGAGTTCAAGATCGACCTCGAGCGTCCGCGCGAAATGTCGGAAATCCGCATGACGCAGCGTTTCCTGCAACTGCACACCCAGATCTGGGATGTGCTTCGAGGGGAGGTTCTGAAAAGCTATGCGCGCAATCGAGTTTGACTCAAACAATCGTTTCACCGTGTTGGTTACCCGCCTGGTGATCCTGTTCGGTGTCCTTTTCCTGTGGTGGCTTGGCACGCATCAAAAATGGCTGTCGCCGTTCTTTTTCGGCGATCCCGTCGGTGTGGCTCAACGCATCGTCGAGTGGTTTGTGACCGGTTCGGTGTTCCGTCATTTGTACACGACCTTGCTCGAAACCATGCTGGCGTTCGTAATCGGTACAGTCCTCGGTTTGGCGTGCGGCCTATGGCTCGCGCTCAGCCCGTTCCTGGCGGTGGTGTTCGATCCGTTCATCAAGGCGATGAATTCGATGCCGCGCCTGATTTTTGCGCCGATATTCGCGCTCTGGTTCGGCCTCGGCATCTGGTCAAAGGTGGCGCTGGGCGTGACGCTGGTGTTCTTCGTGGTGTTTTTCAACGTTTTCCAGGGTGTTCGCGAGGTCAGCCCGACGGTGTTGTCCAACACCCGCATGCTGGGTGCCAACTCGCGCCAATTGATGCGGCATGTCTACCTGCCTTCGGCGACGAGCTGGGTCTTTTCCAGCCTGCATAACGCGATCGGCATCGCCTTCGTGGGCAGCGTGGTTGGCGAATACCTAGGTTCGGAAAAAGGCGTCGGTTACCTGATCCTGCTGGCCGAGGGCGTGTTCGATATCAACTCGGTGATCGCCGGCATCCTGGTGCTGACCGTGTTTGCCCTGTTGCTTGATACGGCGGTGTCGATGGTCGAGGATCATCTGCTGCGCTGGCGCCCCGTCGCTGGACAGACCGTGGCTGCGAGCGCCTGAGCGCGGCGCGATCGAAGAGCTTACTTTGAGGAAACCATCTTGCAGACCAATGCAATCAATCTGAAGGACCGCGTCGCCGTCGTGACCGGCGGCGCACAGGGCATCGGCCTGGAGGTCGGCCGCCGGCTGCTGACCTCCGGCGCGCGGCTGGTGATCTGGGATATTAATTCCGCAGGCATGGAGCAGGCTCGTGAGGAACTGCGCGAGCACGATGTCCACTTCGAGCGTGTCGACATCGCCGACTACGCGAGCGTGCAAGCCGCGGTTGCGGGTACGCTAAAAGTGGCCGGGCGTATCGATATCTTGATCAATAACGCGGCCATCGTCGGTCCCAATGCCGCGCTTATCGAATATCCGATCGATGTCTGGAAGCAGGTGATCGATATCGACGTCAACGGCACCTTCCATTGTTGTCGTGCCGTGGCGCCGGTCATGATCGGCCAGAACTACGGTCGCATCGTCAACCTTGCCTCGGTCGCCGGCAAGGAAGGCAACCCGAATGCGGCCGCCTACAGCTCGGCCAAGGCTGCCGTCATTGCCATGACCAAGTCGCTCGGCAAGGAGCTGGCGAGCCACGACATCGCGGTCAACTGCGTTACGCCCGCCGTGGCGCGCACACCCGGCGCGATGGAGCAGTCACCCGAGCATATCCGCTACATGCTCGGTAAGATTCCGCGCGGGCGGTTTCTCGAACTCTACGAAGCAGCAGCCATGATTACCTGGCTCGCTAGCGAATAAAATTCGTTTACCACAGGCGCGGTATTCGACCTGTCCGGCGGTCGCGCCACCTATTGAGACGAGCATACATATGAAGCTTTTACGCTACGGTCCGCCAGGCTACGAAAAGCCGGGCCTCCTTGATAGCGATGGAAACCTTCGGGACCTGTCGGGCCACGTAGCCGACATCGCCGGCGACGTTCTGCTGCCCGACAGTCTTGCGCAGCTAAAGACGCTCGATGCCGCGTCGCTGCCGCTCGTGGAAGGCAATCCGCGCCAGGGCGCCTGCGTGGGCGGCACGGGCAAGTTCATCTGCATCGGTCTGAACTACTCCGACCACGCCGCCGAAACCGGCGCCACGGTGCCTCCTGAGCCAATCATCTTCATGAAGGCCACTAGTGCTATCGTCGGGCCGAACGATACCATCGAGATTCCGCGCGATTCTCTCAAGACCGATTGGGAAGTCGAACTGGGCGTGGTCATCGGCAAGGCCGCCAAGTACGTAAGCGAGCGCGATGCCATGGATCATGTCGCCGGCTACTGCGTCATTAACGACGTGTCTGAGCGCGCGTTCCAGGCCGAGCGTCAGGGGCAGTGGACCAAGGGGAAGTCGGCCGACACCTTCGGTCCCACTGGCCCGTGGCTGGTGACCCCCGACGAGGTGCCCCATCCTCAGTCGCTGCCCCTTTGGCTGGAGGTCAACGGGCATCGGTATCAGAATGGCAGTACCTCCACGATGGTGTACGGCGTGCGTTACCTCGTGGCTTACCTGTCGCAGTTCATGTCGCTGCAGCCAGGCGACATCATTTCCACCGGCACGCCCCCGGGCGTCGGGTTGGGGCAGAAGCCACCCGTCTACCTGAAGCCGGGCGACGTCGTGACGCTCGGCATCGAGGGGCTGGGTCAGCAGCGCCAGACCGTCGTGCAGGGCTGAATACGCGGGGCCGCGCCTCTGCGCAAACTAAGGAAAGGAGACAAACCATCGTGAGAACGCTCAGGCGCCTGGTCTTGCCAGTACTCGCCATCTGTGCGGCCCTGGTAAGCCGCTCGGCTGCCAGCGCCGCGCCCGTGCCGGAGAAACCGGAAGTTCATTTAGCCGCAGCGGGCGTGGGCTTTCCCTATTTGCCGTTCATCATCGCCGATAGCCGGGGATATTTCAAAAAGGCGGGGCTGGATGTCGAGATCGGCGTGTTCAGTGGCGGCGCAAAAGCGTTGCAGGCGATGATGGGCGGCAGCGCCGATATTGTGGCGGGCGCTTATTCGAACACCATCACGATGGCGGCCAAAGGACAGAAGCTGGTGTCGTTCGTGACCCTGGCCTCCTGTCCCGGCTGGGTGTTTGGGGTGACCCGCGCCAGCCACGGCAAGGTCAAGACCTATGCTGACCTGAAGGGCATGCGCATCGGCGTGAGTTCGCCCGGTTCGAGTTTCCACATGGGCGCGAACTACCTGCTGAACAAAGCTGGCGTGAAGCCGGGCGATGTTTCGATCATCGGGGTGGGCTCGTCTGCAGGCGCAATCGCCGCGGCACGCAGCGGGCAGATCGACGCCTTGATGAGCAACGACCCGGTCGCGACCGTGCTGCAGGGTAGCGGCGATCTGTTCCCGCTGGCCGTGATGCGGGATCCGGCCGCTACCCGCGCTACGCTGGGCGGCGATTATCCGGAAGCCTCCGTCTACACCACCCGGGATTTCGCCGCCAAGTATCCCAAGACTGTGCAGGCGGTGACGAACGCCATTCTGGAAGCCGAGCGCTGGATGGCGCAGGCGACGCCCGAGCAGGTCGCTGCAGCCGTGCCGGCGCAATACGCTTTGGCCGACAAGGATGTCTTCGTCCGAGCCTACGCCAACATGCAGAACTGCATTTCGCGTGACGGCTTGATGACGGACGCCGCGGCGCACACTGTACACGACGTCCTGGCCGCCTTCGACCCCGAAATCGGCAAAGCTTCGATCGATCTGAAGGCGACTTATGACAATCATTTTGTCGAGAATGCCGATAAGCCCTGATCAGGGAGGAGAGCAGCGATGGAAAGCGGCATGCAAATCCTGGCAGAAGGCCTTAAATTTCCCGAAGGGCCGGTGGCGATGCCCGATGGCTCGATCGTGCTCGTCGAAATCGAGCGGGAGACCATCAGTCGCGTGGCTGCAGACGGCAAGGTGAGCGTACTCGCGGCGGTAGATGGAGGGCCCAACGGTCTGGCGCTAGGACCGGATGGTGCCTTCTACATCTGCAACAACGGAGGCTTCCTCTTTCGTACCGTTGCCGGGCTGAATCGCACGAAGTCAGGCGTGCACCCGCGTTATACCAGCGGCCGTATTGAGCGCTTCGACCCACAGTCTGGGGCGCTGACGACACTGTATGACCGCTGTGGCGACCATCCGCTGTGCGGTCCCAACGACATCGTGTTCGACCACGACGGCGGCTTTTACTTCACCGACTTTGGAAAGAATCGGCTGCGCGACCGTGATCACGCCGGTCTCTACTATGGGCGAGCCGACGGATCGATGATCGTCGAAGTTGCCTACCCACTCACCACGGCCAACGGCGTCGGCCTGTCGCCCGACGATAGTGTCGTCTATGTGGCGGAGACCGAAACGGCACGCCTGTGGGCGTTCGACCTGGAGGCGCCCGGCCGAGCTCGCAAGCACCCTTATCCGTCTCCGCACGGCGGGCGTCTGGTGTGCGGATTGCCGGGTTACCAGCGGTTCGACAGCCTGGCTTTGGACGCGGAGGGGAATATCTGCGTGGCCACGCTCGTCACCGGCTGCATCACGGTCGTTGCGCCGTCCGGCGAGGTGCTGCGGCAGGTGATGGTGCCTGACGGCATGGTGACCAACATCTGCTTCGGCGGCACCGACATGAAGACGGCTTACGTTACGCTGTCCGGCACGGGGCGCCTGGGCAGCCTGCCCTGGCCGCAGGCCGGATTGAAGCTGGCCTATTCGTGATGGTCGGGTCGTGACGGCTGGGCGCCTGCTGCATCCTGACTCGCGAGCAGGTGCTTGAGAAAGAGCTGCACTGGCGCAGGAAGCGACTCGGCCTCGCGCACGCAGATTTTCCAATGGCGCTCCGCCCACGGTTCATCCAATTGCACGGCGATCAATGGCGCTGAGCTCACATAGCGTTCCGCATGATGCTCTGGCACCAGACCGATTCCAAGTCGCGCTTCCACCATGCTACGCACCGGCTCGAAACCGTTGACCCGGATCGACAGCTTAAGCGGGTGGTCCAGATCCGCTGCCGCGCGCAACACCAGCGAATTCAGGTAGCTACCCACTTGCGGTCCCACCAGCGGATACTTGGCGACTTCACGGAATGTGACCCGATCGGCATGGCTGAGCGGATGATCGGGCGGCATGATGACCACCAGCCGGTCGCTGCGATAAGGAAATACCTGCAGACCGGTGGTTACCGTCGTGCCGCCGAACACGCCGATGTCCGCAGCGTTCTCGGCAACGGCGCGGACCACCGCAGGGCTAAGGCTCTCTTGGAGATCGATGCGTAGCCCCGGGTGCAAATCCAGAAAAACGCGGATGTCGTTGGCGATGTACTGGACAATAGTCGAGAGGCTCGCATGTAACCGGACCTGTCCGCGCACGCCTTCAGCATGGTCCAGCAACTCGCTCTCCATCTGTGCAATGTCGCGCAGGAGCACGCGGGCGTGCTGCAGGAGGGCGGCAGCCGCGGTCGTCAGTTCGAGTCCCTTGTTGCTGCGCACAAACAGAGCGTTCTTGAGGGTATCCTCAAGATGGGACATGCGCTTGCTGAGCGCGGAAGGCGCAATATTTTCGGCTTCCGCCGCGCGTGCAATGCTGCCGTGCTCGCAGACAGCAATGAACAATTTCAACGATTGCAGATCGAATCGCATCGAGTCTCCGGGGCGCGGTCTTCTCGCCGCAATGCTTCTTCTGAAGTGAAAGTATGCATGGGGTCAATTGCAAGCGCAAAGATTCGGGCAAAGCCCTCTGGAAATGTCTTGTTACTTTCGCCCAAACTTCGGGCGACGGCCGACCCTCGCCTGAAGCCGATGCGCTGCTGGCGCGAAAGCCTTCCACGACTTGCGGCGAAGCCATGGAAGGCGGCGATGACTTCCTCGAGTCATTGCAGATGTTGCGGGCTATCCACGAGTGTGACCGCGAACTGCAAGCGGCGTGAAGGAGAGGCTCCCAAGAAGGGCCACTCAAGTATCTGGGCGCGGAACCAGCTTCGTGTGGCGTACGCTGATCAGTATCGCAATAATGGGAGCAAAGCATGCGGTCGATCATCGAAGCAAGGCTGGCCGACGGGGACTGCGACACGGACAATGACGGTGACGGAGTTCTGGCCGTGGTGAGCGCTGTGACTGAAGTCTTGCCCACTTGGGTCTGACCCTCGCGACTATTTCTGGAAGGGCACCACTCGGAGTCTTTTGGCCCGAGCCAGGTGACTATCGAAACTCGACGCTCCGGCGACCATCGTCAGGTATTCAGCTTCGTTCAAAGCGACGGTTTCCTCGAGTCGCAGCAGAAGAGTCAAGAGCAGCATGAGTCCCTGGCGCGGTTACAAATCAGCCACGGGCGTCATAGCCACGATTATGATTTCAAGTATGCGGAGCATGACCACCATCAAGGAACAAGCAGTTTCATTGCGAGTCCGACAACACCGCATGTCAGCACGACCGGTATCACACCGACCTTGAAACGGAAGAGTGCGATACCGGCTGCCACACCTATAGCCAGCGCGGGCCATTCAAATGCGCCCTGCATACCGCGTGGCCATAACACATGAACGGCGAAAAATACGGCCAGGTTCACGATGACGCCGACCACGGCGGAAGTGATTGCCGTCAACGGCGCAGTAAATTTCAGATTACCGTGGGTCGTTTCAATGAAAGGACCACCGAGCAGAATGAACAGGAAAGATGGCAGGAACGTAAAGAACGTCACGACAATGGATGCGGCGATAGCAGAGGATAGTATTGCATCCGGTCCGAACACCGCCTTGGTCCAGCCACCAACGAACCCGACGAAAGATACCACCATGATGAGCGGGCCAGGCGTCGTCTCTCCGAGAGCCAGGCCATCTATCATCTGCAATCCGGTCAACCAGTGGTAGTTGTCGACGGCGCCCTGGTAGACGTACGGCAACACCGCATACGCACCCCCGAAAGTGAGCAGGGCGGCTTTCGTGAAGAACCAGGCCATTTGCGTAAATGTTCCCGTCCAGCCGTACATAAGCGACAGTGTCGCAACCGCTGCGAGCCATATCAGCATGAAGACCGCAAGCACGACAGCGAATCGCTTCCATGTGAAGAGCGCGTGTCGAGGGGTAGGGGTGTCGTCGTCAATGAGTGCGGGACCAAAGGGCTTGTCGACCGACTTGTGCCCACCGCCGACCACGAATCTGGATGGAGCGTACTTACCCCCGAAGTGACCAATGATGCCCGCCATCAGGACGATGAGAGGGAACGGGAGGTTGGCTACGAAGATAGCGAGGAATGCAGCCGCTGCAATTGACCACAACCACGCGTTCTTCAGTGCGCGAGAGCCAATCCTGTACGCGGCGAAGACGACGATGGCCGTGACCGCAGGCTTGATGCCATAAAGCGCGCCAGCGACCGCCGGAACAGTGCCGAAGGCCATGTAAACCCAAGACAGGCCTATCAAGATGAAAAGCGACGGTAGAACAAAGAAGCCCCCCGCAATTACGCCACCCCAGGTTCGATGCATCAGCCAGCCGATGTAAGTGGCGAGCTGCTGGGCCTCGGGTCCGGGAAGTACCATGCAATAGTTCAATGCGTGCAGGAATCGCTTTTCGGAAATCCAGCGTTTCCGCTCGACCAGGTCCTGATGCATGATGGCAATCTGACCGGCTGGCCCTCCAAAGCTTATCAAGCCGAGCTTGAGCCAATACCACAGCGCTTGAACAAAGCTCACCGGCTCGACAGCATTGGTGCGCTCGTCGCTCAGATCGTTACTCACTTCGTTGTCTTGTGCCATTTGAGTCTGTTGCACTTGATACCCCACAGCGGAAGCGATTGATGGGTCGGCAAGGTGCCGCGTCCCGGCGATGTCACCTTGTTCGACTGCAGAGCGCGTGACGGGCGGTATCTGTGGGCCGAATTGCAACGGAAATGACTGGGCATGCCGACGGGCAATCCTGGAACCAGAACGCCAACGGGTGTGCTCATCGTCGCCGCTTGGCAGGTGCCTTCTCGATCGCAGCAAAATGAGCGAGGAGTGAGTCGAGCATCTGACCCATTTCGGCTAGTAACTCGTCGTCGCTCAGGCCACGCTGTGTCGCACCTGTCATTACCGCTTCAAACCCAGCTGCTTCAGGCACCGTGACGCCGCCGCCAACATCGAGCGAGTGGACCATGCTGGAGAGTCCTGCCATCCCCGGCTCATTTTCGATGCCGAAGCTGCCAGCTAATACCTCGAACGTGACGCGGTCGTTGATGTGTGAGAAAGTCGCGCCGTCAAAATCGAAGCCCACAGCGTCTGAAGGACAGTCATCCGGGGATGCGAGCCACAGGAACTGCGCTTCGCTGTCGACGAATCGCCGTACTAGCCATGCGCTGGCGACACGGTCGACCCAGAGCCTACTACGGGTCGCCCAGACTCGGCCCTGGTAGTCCGCTCGCTTCACCCGTTTTATCGTGCCTTCGGTGTCACGCGGTTCACCGGGAGACAATACGGCATCGGCGGCCGCGATAAAGTCTTGCCACGCGGACTGAGCACGAACGGATGCTTCGTTCGGAAAGAAATCGAGGCCCGCAATCGCCTCAAACTCCTTGCGCGTTTTGCGTAGAAGTTTGGTGATTTCGACAGGCGAGAGGGCTGTGAGCGACTTGCGGGCGTCGTCCAGCGACCGGCGCAACGCTTCGTAGTCGTCCGCGCGGTCGAACAACATCCGGAATTCCAAATCCTGCGCTCTGTCGCGACTAGCTAACCGGAATAAGTAGCTTGTCCCGCCCGCCCGGCCGATGCTTTCGCACATTTCGGTCATCTCGCCGCCTGCGCTATCTCCGTCCGGAAGCAAATACACACCGTCTCGTAACACCGCGCAGCCTTTTGTTTTTAAAGCGCGCCAATAGCGCATGCGCGCAGTCGCGTTGTCGGTCGGGAGAGTTAGCACGAGGAGAAGCCATCGGGTCATATCGGTCATGTTACGTACACTACTCCATCGTTACGCACGTTACAAATTATTTTTGCTTTGCTGACCCTGTGTGCCTAACATCCATTGCAAGACCATCCGGTTCCAGTCGCAAGCCCGGGTTCGATGGACGTTTGGTTAGCGGATTTGACGCTCCCCCGGAAACAAAAGGGAGATGCACAGTGACAGCACGAAGAGATTTCTTGACCAGGACGGCTGTTGCAGGGGCAGGCTTGGTCCTGGCTTCCACTGCCAGGGTAGTCCGGGCAGCGGAGGAAACCAGCTACAGCGATAGGCTAGTCGACGCCAACGGTAAATACTCGGCAGCGCCGTTACCCTTTGCATACGACGCCCTCGAACCAGCTATCGATGCTCGAACCGTCGAAATTCACTACAACTTTCATCACAAACCGGCAGCGGCAGCAGCAAACAAGGCGGAGGAGGCACTGGCGAAGGCACGCGACGCGAATGATTTTTCGCTGGTGAAGTTCTACGAGAAAGAGCTTGCCTTTCACCTCTCCAGCCACATCCTCCACACGATCTACTGGACCAGCATCTCGGGAAAGGGCGATCCGCCCACTGGTGACCTCGCCAGAGCGATCAACAAGGATTTCGGATCATACGAAAAGTTTCAGGCGCAATTGATGGCGGCGACGAACGCAGTCGAGGCCTCAGGCTGGGGTGTCGTGGGCTATCTTCCTGCCACGGAGAAGCTGATGGTCCTGCAATGCGAGGGCCATCAAAAACTCACTGCATGGGGCCTCCACCCGATCCTCGTGCTCGATGTGTTCGAGCACGCGTATTACCTCAAGTATCAAAACAAGCGTTCCGAATACCTTCATAACATCTCGAGTCTTCTCAGTTGGGACAATGCGGCGCGGCGGTTGAACACGGCTATGGCTGCGCGGCAAACCGCATGAAGCGAATTCAACAACGGGAGGAAATTGACGGGGTGTCGCGCGCGGCCCGCGCTGCGCAAAGCGGGGCAGGGTTGTTCGTGGCACTTGCGAGCGCCCACGTGTGGGTGAGTAAGGGAGCCAAACCTGCGCGCAGCGGGACCGTGCGTCGCGCGGGTGTAATGACCCTTCTCGCGTTCTCAGTAATAACAGCGTCAGCGAGCGGCGCCGCTCGTGCTGAAAGTTCGCCGGCGGCAGCCGTACCTCTAGAAAAAGTTTCTGATGTGCCACTCGGGGGCCGAACGACCCGGCTCGACTATGCAAGCCTGGACCCCGGCCGGCACCTGCTATTCGTCGCCCATCTAGGCGACAGTCAAGTCATTGTTTTTGATGTGCAGGCCTCGCGAGTGGTGGGGCGCGTCGCAGGCGTCAGTTCAGTCCATGGCGTGCTTGCTCTGCCTGAACTGAATCGTGTGTACGCTACCGCCACAGGCAGGGGCGAGGTAGTTGCGATCGATCCTGCGAGCTTGAACGTCATCGCCCGCGTACCGACAGGCGGCTATCCTGACGGGCTCGCTTACGCTCCCGGCAGTCACAAGCTGTACATCTCGGATGAAGAGGCCGGCAACGAAGCGGTCATTGACGTAGGCTCGAACACGCGAATCGCCACGATAGCCCTCGGCGGGGAGGCCGGTAACTCGCAATATGACTCGATCACGGGTCACATATTCGTCAATGTGCAAACGCGCAATCAGCTCGTCGAAATCGATCCAGCTGCGGACAAAATCGTCGCACGGTACGACCTGCCGGGTGCCAAAGGGAACCACGGACTTTTGATCGACCCAGAGCACCGACTGGCCTTTATTGCATGCGAGGGCAACGACACGCTTATCGCTTTCGACCTACGGACTATGCGCCCGCTGGCATCCTTCCAAGTTGGCAGCGGACCGGATGTCATCGCTTATGACCCGGTTTTCAAATATTTGTACGTGGCGAGCGAAGCGGGTCCCGTATCAATGTTCCGTGTCGCGACAGGCAGCGTTACGAAGCTCGGCGACGAATTCGTCGGCCCCAATGCCCACGTTGTGGCGGTCGACGCGGCGACGCATCGGATCTACTTCCCGTTGAAGAATTTGAACGGCCATACGGCCCTCCGGATCTTTGAGGCTAAACCATAGGCCAATCGACCATTGCGGGATCGTGAAGCGTGACGAAGAGTGTCATGTCTTCGTACGCCGAAGTGAACGACGATACCGCGTGCATTTTAGGCCTGGCTATGTGGAATGGAGGTTATCGTGAAATCGCTTATTGCGATCGCCGCACTACTGGGCGCTACCGGAGTGTTAGCGGCCCCGCCTCATCTCAGCGAAGGGGTGCTTGTCGACGAGCATGGCATGACGTTGTATGCATATGCGGGAAAAGGAACTCCTGATGCGACCGCGTGTGAAGGGACCTGCGAGCTAAATTTTCCGCCAGCCATCGCAGACAAGCACGATACGCCGGACGGGAGCCTAACTTTGGTAAGCACGCAAACAGGCGAACGACAGTGGGCTTATAGAGGCCACAGGTTGTATCACGGCCGAATGGATAAAAAGCCGGGCGACCGTCACGCCGATGGGCTCAACAAGGTGTGGTACCCGGTGCGACCATAGCGACATGAATATGAACCGTGACGATTCCAACGTGAGTCGCGCTTCCGAGATGATGGATTCAGATGGGTCGTTCCGACACGGCTGGAGAACGATATGGCCAGGACTGAAGCTGCCAGTGTGGCGGTGCTTTGGCGCGGTGATCGCGAAGCACGAGAAAGCTCGTCACCATTAAACAACCGTCTCTATCGCATTTTCGAAGAACTGGCTGCGATCGGCATTCATGCGGAACCCGCAGTCTATTCTGACGAGATGGTGGGCGAAGTGCGGGAGCAACTCCTGAATGTCGACGGCGTACTGGTCTGGGTCGATCCGATTCATGACGGTCAGACTCGAGCAATTCTCGATGAGATGTTACGGGACGTGGCATCGCGCGGACCTTGGGTCAGCGCGCACCCCGATGTCATCTCGAAGATGGGAGTCAAAGAGGTTCTATATCGCACCAAGCATCTGGGATGGGGCACGGACACTCATCTCTACCCCGACAAATCCGCGTTCCAGGCCGAGTTCCCTTCGCTGCTGGAGTCGAGCGGACCGCGCGTCATCAAGCAGGATCGGGGCAATGGCGGTCAGGGAGTGTGGAAGGTCGAGCAAGTCTGCGGGTCCGGCGAAAGCGCGCTGGTTCGTGTTCTACATGCACGCCGAGGCAGTGCGCCCGAAGAGATGGCGCTCGGCGATTTCATGGCGCGCTGCGAGGCGTATTTTGTGACGAATGGTTGCATCGTGGATCAACCTTTTCAACCACGGCTGCCAGACGGCATGATCCGCTGCTACATGGGAGCAGAGAAAGTGGTTGGATTTGGACATCAACTTATCAAAGCGCTTATGCCTCCGCCGCCCGAAGGACCCGACTCCGACGCTGCGCAGCCCGGTCCGCGCATCATGCATGCCGCCTCCGCTAAGCGCTTTCAGGTCCTCAAAGATAAAATGGAACTCGGATGGACGCCGCAAATGATGGACGCCCTCAACGTCGAACTCGAATCCCTGCCGATTATCTGGGACGCCGACTTTCTATATGGTCCACGAACTCAGTCGGGCGAAGACACGTATGTCTTATGCGAGATTAACGTGAGTTCTGTCTTCGCGATACCTGAACAGGCGCCGGCTGCCATCGCTCGCTTGGTGAGAGAACGGCTGCTGCGCGATAGATGATGCTTCCCGGAAGGGCATGTTCATCGCCAACACCGCGTAGCGACGAACGTTCGGTAAAGGGCCGACTACGAGCTGATCGCAACGATTGCAGCAGTGTCGATTGTGCGGATTTCGGCGAACGTGACCGCCGATTTCGGGAAAGTGACCGATTCGGCGGGTTTGGCGTTGCGCGGTATCGATTGTAGATTTCCTTGTCAGTTCTGGTTGAGTTCGGGCTCCAGGGTGTTGGGTTTGGGTAAGGCTTTTCTGAGCGATTCGCCGGTGAGCGTGATCCGGTGATGACGCTGCATGAGACGGTCGAGCATTGCATCGGCGATGGTTTCGTCTCCGATCCAGCCATGCCAGTGTTCAATCGGTAGCTGGCTGGTGACGATAGTGGCCTTGCTTCCAGAGCGGTCGTCGATCATCTCGAGCAGATCGTTTCGAACCATCGCATCAAGGGGAGCCATTCCCCAGTCGTCCAGCAGGAGGACGTCAACGCGGGCGACCTGCAGTAGCCATTTCGTGAAGCCGCCATTGCCGTGCAGAACGCGCAGTTCCTCACTCAGGCGCGGCACCCGCAGATACAATGCCGAATGCCCGCGCCGGCAGGCGTATTGCGCGAGCGCGCAGGCAAGCCATGATTTACCGGCGCCGGTTGGGCCGCTGATCAGCAGGCTGTAGCCCGCTTCGACCCAGTCACCGAGAGCGAGGCTTGTGAGTGAGCGCGGGTCCACGCCGCGACCGGCGCGTGTGTCGAGGTCCTCGATTGCGGCCTGCGGATACTTGAGTCGAGCCAGCTTGAGCAGTCGGGTACGGCGCCGATCATCACGCCAGCTGGCTTCCCGGTCGACCAGCAGCGACAGCCGTTCCTCGAAGCTCAGGCTGGCCGCGCCGGGCTGCGTCAATTGTTCTTCCAGGCCGTCAGCGAAGCCGTCAAGCTTCAAGGTGCGCAGTTGTGTCAGTGTCTGTTGCATCATCATGGCGGGTTCTCTTTATTGGTAGTAGCCGGGGCCGCGCACGTGCGCGTGGCTTGGGCTGATCCAGTCGGCAGGCGTTGCTGTGGTTGCCCGGTCGCGGTTGTTGATCAGGATGTCGCGCACATGGCGGTAACGGTGCACACCGAGTTCCAGTGCCAGCACGCAGGCTGCTTCGAGGCGCTCGCGGCCATAGCGACGTGAGAGCGAGAGCAGTCCGAGGCACGCCCGATAGCCATGTTCCGGGTGGCGTTGCTCCTGTAGCAGCCGGGCGACGAGCGCGCCGGTCGCCGCGCCGATCTGCTGGCCCCAGTGAATCAACCGCTGCGGCGTCCATTCGAGATGGGCGCGGTGTGCGGCCGGCATGTGTTCGACGACGGTCGTATAGCCGCCAGCGCGGTCATTGCGGGCGTGGCTCGCGACACGGCGACCACGATGCAGGAGTTCGACAGTGCCAGCGGTGATGCGCACATCGAGCTTGAGTCCGACCAGAGCGTGCGGCACGCTGTAGCGGTGTTTGTCGATCTCGATGTGGTAGTCAATGTGAGCGGTCACCGTCTTGAAGCGCGCCAGTTCATAGGGCTGGGCTGGCAGCGACTGCAATGCCGGCGCGTCCAGTTCTGCGAATGCGCTTGCGCGACATCCCGGCAGCTTCTGGAACGGGCGCTCGTTTAGGTTCCTGAGCAGCGGGCCGATGGCCTCATTGACCGAGTGGACCGACGCAAACCGGTGATGACGCAGGCGCGCCATAATCCAGCGTTCGACCACCTGGACCGCAACTTCCACTTTCGGCTTCTCGCAAGTCAGCAACTGTCTGTCATGAAGAACGTCGCGTATTCAAAGGCGCGTCCTTCGAGATTACCCATCCATTCCATCCAGCACGTGGGAATCGCTTTGTCCTGGTGAGTCGCAAGCAGAACTGGGGTGAAGATCGCGTGATGTACTTCGACGCACACAAGCGTCTGCGCTCGGTGCTGGCATCCTGGACCGATGTCCCGGAGCCAGATCTGTTCGCGCAAGCCTCCGGTGGACATTCGTGGTTTAGAACTGACGATCTGCTTCGATTGCGTGCGCTTGTTGACGATTTGTTGGGAGAACGCGATGTCAAATAAATTTCGCCGTTTGCGTAAGGATAAATATGCCGCGGTCGGAATGATCGCGGAGTCAATGGCACGTGATAGCCTTTATTTAACCGCGCGTTTTAACGATCTTTTAGGAATAGTCCTGGTCACAGAGATACTTGAGCTTTCCGTAGTTAAGGCGTATTTTATTTGTCAATGTGTCAACGGGCGATCATGTAATGACCAGGCTACCGTCAAAGCGCGATCGACTACGCGAACTTGGTGCTCTCAATCCTCATCCCGACCGAATACGGGCGCCATGGTTTCGATCGGGCGATTTCTTCGATCCCGACGATCTTGTTCAGGTCAAGTACGAGATGTTGCGTCATGTTCGGGTCGATGGCGCTTCCAAGGCCGAGGCGGCCGCCCTGTTCGGAATGTCCAGGCCGACCTTCTATCAAGCGGAGAGCGCCTTTGCGAGCGAGGGGCTGCCAGGGTTGCTTCCGAAACAGCGTGGGCCCAAAGGCGCGCACAAACTCAACTCGGTGGTCATGGCGTTCATCGAGGAGCGTCTACAGCAAGACGGCAGCATTCGCGCTCGCGCGCTTGCGCAGGAGATCGAAACCTGGCTGGAGCTTTCGATCCACCCACGCAGTATCGAACGTGCATTAGCACGCAAAAAAAAACCGTAGACGATTCGCCTCAATTCCGTCCGCCATCGTCAGCGCTTGCTCGCTACGAAGCGCTACGGGCCGATCTGCTCTGCACAGGTCTTAACTCAGAAGGCCACGCGGTCATACGCTTTCATGGCCTGTTGCACGGGCTGGCGATCCAACGCCCGGATGCTTCGCGCATTGAGGCTCCCACTCCGACCGTGCCTGCTTCCAACTCAGTGCGGAGTAACGGTGCGCTTGTTCGCGTGCTGGCCAACCTCGTGCTGCGCACCCACGAGGAGCTTGCCCATGTCTACTAACTCCGCTCAGAAGGTCACCGCCGATCATCTTCGGCGAGATGCGTTTCTATACGTTCGACAGTCGTCGCTTCGGCAGGTGTTCGAGAGTACCGAGAGTACGAAGCGCCAATATGCGCTGCGTGATCGCGCTGTTTCGCTCGGGTGGCCGATCGAACGGATTCACGTCGTCGATAACGATCTCGGCATGTCCGGTTCCAGCGCCCAGGAGCGAGATGGCTTTCAGCACCTGGTCGCCGAGGTGGCCAATGGTCACGCCGGCATCGTGCTGGGATTGGAAGTGTCGCGCCTTGCGCGAAATAATGCAGACTGGCATCGCCTGATCGAACTTGCATCGCTCACGCAAACTTTGATTCTGGACGAAGATGGAATTTACGATCCTGGTCAATTTAATGATCGCCCTTTGCTTGGGTTAAAGGGCGCCATGAGCGAGGCTGAGCTTCATATTCTCAAGGGCAGGCTGCAAGGCGGGATCAAGAACAAGGCACGCCGGGGGGAACTGGAAGTGCCTTTGCCTATCGGGCTTGTGTATCACCCGAATGGCTCAGTCGCACTCGATCCTGATCAACAGGTCCGGGGCGCGCTGCAGCTGCTATTCGACACGTTTCGTCTAGCTGCGTCAGCTACCGCCACGGTCAAGCGATTTCACCAGGAGGGTTGGCTGTTTCCGCGTCGTATCCGCCGGGGGATTGGCAAGGGAGATCTGATTTGGGGGCCGTTGGAGCACTTCCGCGTCATCCAGATACTGCACAACCCCCGTTATGCCGGCGCCTTCGTATACGGCCGCACACGTGGAGCGTATCGTCCGGGAGGTAAATCCACGGCGCTTAAGGTTGACCGAGGGAATTGGCAAGTGTTAATTCAGAATGCTCATCCAGGCTTTATTGATTGGGACGAGTTCGAACGCAACCAGGCTACGCTTAAGCAGAATCTAACCGGATTCGGTCGTGATCGACGGGGCAGCATGCCACGCGAGGGAGTGGGCCTCCTGCAGGGGCGTGTCGTGTGCGGAGTGTGTGGCGCACGCATGCGCGTACGGTATCAGGTCGTCGGCAATAAGCTTGAGCCATACTATATGTGCACCGAGAATCCGGTGCGTCGTGCCGGCAAACCCTGTCAGTCTGTTCGCGGAAGCGCTATCGACAGCGCGATAGGCTCACTGCTTCTGGATAGCGTCGCGCCGGCTGTACTCGAAGTCGCACTAGCAGTCGAAGACGAGATATCGGGGCGCGTCAAACAGGCCGCGGCTCAGCGTCAGAATCAACTGGTCCGAGCGCGCTATGATGCCGAGCTTGCGCGTCGTCGATATATGAGCGTCGATCCGACCAACCGGCTTGTCGCAGACACGTTGGAAGCGGACTGGAACGAACGTCTGCGCGTACTGGATTCATTGCAGCAAGAGAACGAACGACTTCAGAATGCCGATCACAAGCTTTTAAGCAGCGACGCGCGGACCCAGATTCGGGCGCTCGCCGAGGACTTCCCTCGCGTTTGGAATGACCAACGAGTCGTGCCGGTCGAGCGCAAGCGCATGGTCGCCTTGCTCATTGAGGACGTAACCCTGGTCAAGTCCGAACGCGTCGCGATCCACGTACGCTTTCGCGGCGGCCGAACGACTTCGTTGGAGATCGATAAGCCCAGGCCCATCGCACTGATTCGCAAGACGCTGCCAGAAGTCGTTGCGAAGGTCGACGAACTCCTCGAAACCGGCTCGGATCGGCAAGTCGCCGAACAGCTTAATGCGCTCGGTTACACAAACTGGAAAGGTGAAGCGTTCACGCCCAAGAAGGTCTATATCGTCCGCACCGCCTATCGACTCAAGAGCCGGTTTGAACGCCTGCGCGAGCGCGGCATGTTGACAGCTAACGAACTCGCCGCACAACTCGAAGTGTGCCCGACTAGATTCCTTGACTGAATTGATCTTGTAGCAGTCGAGTCAAGTTTCTACGCGGCGATTTTGACCTGATCGCACCAGGTGTTAACGGCCTTCTCAGCGGTGCGGAAGCTGCGCTGCAAAG
>NZ_FCOG02000320.1 GCF_001544975.2 Caballeronia arationis
GGCGTCGGTGCTCGCCGAGTTCTGGGCGGAGTTACGAGAGAAGAGTCGGGTGCGTATCGAGCACCCGGACTTGCCAACGGAGTTGAGTGAGGCCGCAGGCGAGTTGATCGGAACGCTTTGGACGCGCGCGGCGGCCTCCGCACACGCCGAACTCACGTCGCTTCGCGATGAGGTCGAAACGCGTCGCGCCGAGGCGGAGCAAAAGATCGTCGCCGCGCGCGAGGAACTCGGTCGGACCGAGACGGCGCTGGAGCAACGCACCGCGGCATTGCAGGCGGCGCAGGTCGAAATTCGGGAGTTGGAGCGGCAGCAGGCGCACGAGGCGGCCGCGCGCCAAGCACTTGAGGCACAGGTCAAGCGTCTTGGCGAGGAGGTCGTCGCGCGCGAGCGTGATCTTGACAAGGTACGCGACACCTTCTCACGTGATCTGGAAAAACTCCGGGAAACGGCTGATCGTGCGGAGGAGCGCTTACGCGCCTCGGAAAAGCGTGCGCTCTTGGAAATCGATCGCGAACGCGGTGCAGTGATCAAAGCGCAGAAAGAATTGGCCGAAGCCGCCAAACGCGCAGAAAAGCGGGATGCTGAACATCGACGAACCGTCGAGGCGCTGCAAGAGCAGCAGGGCGACGCTCGCCAGCAAACCGGGGTGTTGCAGGGCAAGCTCGCCGCGCTCGACGCGGCATACACGTCGCTCCAGGAGCAGTTGAAATCCCTGCGCGGAGCGGCGCGGCCGTCTACGCGACGCGCGCCCACGGCCGAATCCAGTCCGCCAGCAAGGCGAGCAGCCCGAAAGGCAGCTGTTGGCAAGACGGCGAGAGCGAAACGTCGCGCGTAGATAATGACCGGTGGCGCCGGCGAGTGGCGCAGTCCACGGCCGGTTCGCGCCCCAGTCGCGCCGACGGTCAAAAGGAGCGTACAGGTGAGAAGATCGGCAGAGAATAAATTGAGGGTCGTTGCGGTGCGCATCGACCCTGTCATCGAACAGCGGTTGCGCGTATTGGCAGAGGCCACAGGGCGGAAGCAATCGTTTTTCCTGCAGCGGATGATCGAGGAAGGCATCGAAGCGATGGAAGAAATCTGGTTGTCGCCGGACACGCTGGCCAAGGTTCGGAATGGCGATTTGCCTGAGCTGCTCGCTGCACATAGCACGACCTCGGATCTCTTCGACCTCGATGCGACCGATGCCGCCCTGTAGGACCGACGTTTTTGTGTTTCGTAGCGACTCGGTAAGTTCGCGTTCGTTTTTTAAAGAGAGGAAGGGATTCAATGAACAAGCAGGAACTGATCGGCGCCGTGGCGTCGGCGTCGGGTACGAGCAAGATCGCCGCTGAAGATGCGATCAATGCGGTATTTGAGACGATTTCGAAAACGGTGGCCGCGGGAGACACCGTTCAGCTGATCGGCTTTGGATCGTTCGGGACCGGCGAATGCGCCGCGCGGACCGGTCGGAATCCGCAGACCGGTGAGACGATCAAGATCGCCGCGGCCAAGACGGTGAGGTTCACCGCAGGGAAAGGCTTCAAAGACGCCGTCAATCAGGCGTGAGCGCAGCAACGACCGGGTGGCGCGCGACGGCCGCAGGCGGGCAGTTTGCCGTCGCATCACCCGTTCGACGGGTCCCGACCTAGTCAGAAAAGCTGACTCTCGAGCGGTATGAGGTTCACCCATTTCACCGCGGTGCGGCGCTCCTGTCCGTCCGGGTGAATGGAGCGAATCATGACGCGTTGCCCGCGGGCTTCGCCCAGAACTTCCGCGATCCGGCCTTCATAGCGCACCAGCGTGCCGCGCGCCGGCTTGCGTTTGAGTTTCGTGCGGCGAGGCAGAGCGGACATTTCTTGACAGGCTGACATGCGATGATGCGATTATCGCCTGTCCTCACACCAACGCAGATTTTTTCGTTCCTTGTCACGCTAGAGAGTCAACCATGCGCCGCATTGCAGTCCGTCACTCGCCCATTCATGGTCGTGGTGTGTTCGCCGCGGCGACTATCGTCGTCGGTGATGCAATCCTCGAGTACAAAAGCGAGATCATCTCGGCGAAAGAGGGGCAGCGCCGGTATGAGCGGTCCACCGCAGAAGACGGACATACCTTCTTCTTCGGGCTCGACGACGGACGCATGATCGACGGCGCACAAGGTGGCAACTCCGCGCGTTGGATCAATCATAGTTGCGCGCCCAACTGTGAAGCCGAACAGGAAGGCGATCGGGTCTTCATCCGGGCAATACGCACGATCGAGGAGGGCGCGGAGGTCTTCATCGACTATGCGCTTGATGTCGCAGGGCGCCGAACGGCGGCGCTCAAGCGCCTTTACGCATGTCGGTGCGGCGCTCGCCGCTGTCGAGGCACGATGCTGGATGTGCGTCGGTAGCGTACTTGTTGTGGAGGCGCACCTGCTACAAGGTGATTCATGAAAACATCGTCGAAAGCGCCGGCAGCGGCTTCCTCGACGCGCTGAAATGAATTAGCCTGATCGCTCTTCATCGACGACATTCCTGAGCGCGACGACGATGCAGCAAAGCATGCAACAGCTCGATATATTTGCCGACAGCCGCGACGTGGTAATGCGCAATGACGTCGTGGAGCAATTGCAGCGTCGCCATGCGGGGGACGCGCGAGCCTCACTGACTCAACTCGCCAGCGAATACCCTGACGACAGCGCGCTGCCTGCGATGACGGTGCTTGTTCTCGAACTCGAGAACGGCTCAAGCCTTCCACTGACCGACCACGCGGAGCTAACCGCAGTCCGCCGACACCTTGAGGATGAAGTGACGCCTGCCGCCCAACGGGTGATGCCTGCACAGGACGCTCATGCGTGGTCGACACCGTGCTGGCGCTCGCTCGCCGAGCGCGCTGCACCGCTGGTCTTTTGCAGGAGCCACACCGAAAGCCACGCCGCGCCGCTATGGCTCCGCGCGGGGGACTGGGCGGCGGCCACTGACGCCGTCAACACGATCGAATCGTGGTGGCGCATCCCGTCGCCACTCGCCTGGATGACCGAAGCGCGCTATCG
>NZ_FCOG02000532.1 GCF_001544975.2 Caballeronia arationis
GTGCTCCAGCCCTTCACGATCGGAACCAGGAATTCGTAGATTGCCTGATGGTTCGCGCGTACCTTCTCGTCCGGATGACGATGCGCGAAGTCGCTGTGCGCGGCTGCCACGTAGGCGAGCGCGCGTGCGCCTTCGGTCAGCGCGCGCATCGTGGCGAGCATGCGGCGCACGTCCGGATGCTGGATGATCGCGACCGATTGTTTCGCCGAGCCATCGACGGGACGGCTCTGCACGCGATCTCTCGCGTACGCCACCGCCCTCTGATACGCCTGGTCCGCCACCGCAACGCCCTGCATGCCGACCGCGAAACGCGCCGCGTTCATCATGATGAACATGTATTCGAGGCCGCGATTTTCTTCGCCGATCAGATAGCCGATTGCGCCGCCGTGGTCGCCGTATTGCAGCACGGCGGTCGGGCTCGCCTTGATGCCGAGTTTGTGCTCGATCGACACGCAATGCACGTCGTTGCGTTCGCCAAGCGACCCGTCTTCGTTCACCATGAACTTCGGCACGAGGAAGAGCGAGATGCCCTTGACGCCTTCCGGCGCGCTCGGCGTGCGCGCGAGCACGAGATGGACGATGTTGTCCGCCATGTCGTGCTCGCCATAGGTGATGAAGATCTTCGTGCCGAACACCTTGAACGTGCCGTCGCCCTGCGGCTCGGCGCGCGTACGCACGAGCGCGAGATCGGAGCCCGCCTGCGGCTCGGTCAGGTTCATCGTGCCGGTCCATTCGCCTGAAATCAGCTTCGGCACGTAGAGCTGCTTTTGCGCATCGGTGCCGGCGGTCAGCAGCGCTTCGATCGCGCCATCCGTCAGAAGCGG
>NZ_FCOG02000321.1 GCF_001544975.2 Caballeronia arationis
TCTTGCGCCACCACCTTCAAAAGACCCGGCAGCGTGAACTCCTTGGCGCCTTTCTTGTGGACTGATGCGAGCACCGTCTCTTCGAGTGCCGCCATCAACGCCTTCGCGGCCTTAGGTTCAACGCCAGCACGCTCGGCGAGATGTACGGTGAGCGATGCCTTCGTGAACGAGCCCTTGATGGGTTTCAACGGCGCAGCACCGCCGTGGTGAACTGCACGCCGCGCATGGTCTGCATTACCGTGGGGCTGACCGCGCCGAGCGATTTCGGTGGCAATGCCTAAGCACTTGGTTGGGCTGCATGGCGGTACATTCGAATGCCGGTGCCGCACGTGATCTCGAAGCCGGCACGGCGGGCATTTTAGTGTGTCTGAACAGAAGCAAGTCTTGCAAAGCGATCGAGAGCCTCTGCTAGCGGCACAACCAACTCTTCGTTGCTTTCCAGATCAAATTGTACAAACTCGTACCGACCATCGGGGTAGATCTTCTTGCAAATGCCAGGTGGCATATCGGTACCGTACGAATAGATTGGGCAATCGTCAGGAAGCGGCTTCACGATTAACCTCGTTCAGACGGTAATAGCATCGAAGGGAAGGTGTTACCGAGACCTTGCTGTAAGCCAGAGTCTACTTTCGACGGATCACGCACTTGCTAGGGCTCTGGTTGCGACTCCCAAAGGAAGGGCGGTTCACTCATTGCCCGTCGAGAAGATATTGTATTCAGAAACGGCTTGGTGCGTCGCTACGCCTACGGCTAGCTCTTTTGTTTGCTGGCAACCTGCTTCGTCTCGCCCTTCTTCCCCGAGTATCTCCCGATGAATCGGCGACCTTGTAGCGCCGCGCGGCCAACGCTGCATCGCCAGAGGTAGCGGCGGACCCGTCGGTCCCGATCCGCCCGAGCCGCATTGAGCTCGCCGTCTTCACCGCGCTCGCGCAAACGCACGGCCGCACGATCATCGACGATGCGCGCTTTCTGCCGGTAATCGACTACGCCGCGGAATGTGGTGCCGTGGTCCTCGTGCAGCGGGTCTTGTGGGGCGAGCAGTTCGAGGGACGTGTGGCTTGCCACGCAACTGCGCGGCGCACGCGTGGCCTTCGAGGTGCTGTGTGGCACCTGGCCCGAGGTGTTCATGACGGAGGCGGACAAGGCGCTCGCGCACCTCGGGTTGCCGCGACTGGGCCCAGTTGAGCCGCCTTCAGCCTCCCAGCACGAAGCGGGCGGCGATACCCTCGCGATTCTTCATCCGGTAGTCCCCCGGAAAAGCTCACCATCGAGCGCGGCTATGCGAACCAGGATTTCACGGCGTTGCGGGCCTACGTGCGTGCATCGCGCCGGCCGTGATTGCCCGCACTTACTACGACCCCGACGAAGATTCACATGCGGCGACCCCCGGCGCGATGGAGCGGCACGTCGGCAAGATGCTCGATACCCTGGTGCAGTTGGCGATCGCGCACGGCTCGTCGGTGCTCGCCGATCATCTGCCCGCGTCGATCAAGCAACACGGGCAACCGAAGCTGACCACCGTCACGTTTCGAATCGTCACATGAAGCGGCGCAGTTGGGCGACGGCTCCGCCGCGCCCGGATCACGCGATCGGCGCGTGGCTGGGCCACGCGTGGCACGGCGGTTGAAAAGCGAGGGGATTGCGACCATATCGCTGACGTAGAAGCGAAACACGTCGAACGTTGGCAATGGCCGAAGCGCCGGCGTCCGCCGTCGGCCAGGTGCCGGCGCGTCAGTCACTCGGGAGCATCAAGCCTTTGCGACCGATGGCGACATTGCTTTCTGGTCAGTCTCAGCCGCGAATATAAACGCAGGGAAGCTCAGGCGACCAGATAGCGAGCACGGCTCGTCGCCTTCCAGCACCATGCCGGCTCATGTTGACCAGACGAAGTCAGGTAGAACGAACTGACCAAGCTCCTCAATGACCTCACCTGCGGCGCGTTGGCCGTATTTCAAATTGATGATCACATGCTTAACGCCGACCTCCTGCAAGGTGTGCAGCAGCGCGATCAGGTGAGATCGCCCAGTTGATAGCCCAGGTGGATCGGCCGTGATGGTGTCTGCGGTTATCTGTCAGGTCGATGTATAGCGACTGGGTGAAGGGTTTGAACAGGTCACCACATTCGGCACGAACCGCCGCGCGCCAGCCCTCGACAGTCAGCTGCTGGGCCTTCGGTGCACGCGGATAGCTGATCCAGCCATGACTGCAGCGGGCAATCCACTCCAGCGTCTGGCGGCTATGGCCGGTGACGAAGAAAGGAATTTCAGCCGTAGTCGGCTTGGGAATCAGATCTGCCCCCTCAAGCTTGCCGCCGGACAAGGTCAAAGGCACGAAGCTGCTGAGCTGAACCTCGCGAAATACCTTGAGGTATTCGCGGAACAGGCTGCCGCGCTGCTCCGGGTCGACACCGAATGCTGGAAACTCTACTGGACGGTCACCGGAAGCCACGCCGAGTAACAGGCGGCCACCACTGAGCTGATCGACGCTAGTTGCAGCCTTGGCGGTGTGTAGGGGATTGCGGATTGGCAGGATGACCGACGCGGTACCCAACGCGATCGAGCGAGTGTGTGCCGCCATAAAACCCAGGTAGACCCAGGGATCGAAGACCTGGCCCGGATCACCGAAGGTGGGATCGCGTAACGGCACGTCGCGAAACCAGAGGGCCGATAAACCCAGCTTTTCGGCACGTTGGGCCAGGCTCACTTGGTCAAACATAGTCGGCGTATCGGCGGTAAACGCTTCGAGGGGAAAGAAAAGACCTAGGCTCAGGCGGCCTTGGCGGTAGGTGCGCTGAAAGCCAGGTTGTTGCTGATAGGGAATGGAATTCGGAGTAAACATGCTCCTCCTACATATTTCTGGATATAGATTTCCGAGGGGCTGAAAAAACGCCTGGGAGCGGGTAGTTAGTCGGTCTTGCAGAATCGCGCGAAGCCAAGCGCAGCGTGCGGATAGGTGCAGATAAGCAGTTGCGAAACTCCCAGTT
>NZ_FCOG02000468.1 GCF_001544975.2 Caballeronia arationis
TAATGCCGTTCAGTTAATGTTCTTTTTGAGGTATCGAACGGTGTAGCGTTTAGGGCGGGATTTGACGACTCGGTCGCATGCGCGCCCGGGTCGTTTTTCATTGGGGAGAGACTTAAGCCGTTCGCGCAGACGCTGAAGGCATGCGGGCAATTTTGCATAGGCCGGCGTCAGGGCAGCCCACATCATTTCGTGCTGGATCGTGTGGAGGGCTCGCACGAAGCTGATATCGGTCGGCGCGAGTTTCGCTTCCCATGCGGCGCTGGCGATCTCGCGGCGAATCAGGTTGTAGGCGATCAACGCGCCCCATATCTCCTGATACACCCCTTCAACGGTGCGACTGCGCAAGGTCAACTCCGAACCCAGCATCGATTGCTTGAGTTCCGCGTAACTGGTTTCGATCTGCCAGCGGCGCTCGTAGCAGGCAACGATATCGGCAGGTTTGTAGCGTCGGCGATCCCCCAGCGAAGTCAGCAGCACGCGTTCGCGTCCGCGCGCGTCGATGGTCCGGATCGCCCGCGCATTCCAGAATTCGGGCAAAGTCGGACACTTCTTGCGTGCCTGCTGCGAGACTCGCATGCGCACCATCGCATCGTCAGCGGTACCAGAGATCACTTCCCAGCAGGTATTCGCTTTGGCTGGAATCAGGAAGTGGCGATTGCGCGCGTTCATCGTCAGGCCGCACAGGATTTCTGCAGCCAGAAAGCCCTTGTCGAATACCGTCAGCGAGTCTTCCGGGATCTGTGGCAGCAGGCTTTTGGCGTACACCATTTCGTTGGTGTCGTAGCGACCGAAATTGATATCGGCGACCAGATGTGTCGGAATCGCGGTGAGCGTCACTGCGCGCACCTGCGGATAACTGGCCACCTTGCCACTGGCATAACCCTGCGCGCCAAAGTGCTCACGGTTGGCCGGGCTGTCGGGCGTGCGCAGCGTGGTGCCGTCCATCGCCCACAGACTTAACCCCTTGAACGCATGGTGAGCCGCGTCCTGACTCGTCCACGCCCGTGCTGTCTGCTCAAATAGCCAGGCCATCGGCGCCTCGCCGATACGTTGGCGTGCCTGTGCCACCGCGCTCTTGCTGACAAACGGCGCGGCCTCATTGGGCAAGGCTAGATCGAGACTGTCGAGCACCTCGCTGATCGACCAGTGCCGGTACATTGCCAGTGCGATCACCAGCCACACCACCTGTTCAG
>NZ_FCOG02000324.1 GCF_001544975.2 Caballeronia arationis
TGCGAGTTCGGGCGTGATGGACGAGGCGAACAAGTTCGCCTGGGGCTTGGGCGTCATCTCGCTGGTCCTCGTCGGTGTTCGATTCGCCGGAACCCATCACCCGGTCTCTGCTTGGGTCAATTTATTCGAGGAGGTCGCTGTACTGGGCATCTTCGTTGCCCTCTACCTCGGCTACACGGCGAGCGCGGGCGGGTTCTGGACATGGTTTCAGCAACTGGCGGCTCATATCAGCGGCGCCTCGGACTCGTCGACGGGTGGGCAGATGGCGCATTTGGCGGGCGTCATCTTCGACGGGCTAAAGGAAAAGCTGAAGTCAATTAGCCTTTGGAACATGCCCGCGGTCTTGTCTGATGCGATGGTCATGTTGCTGGCCGCGTTCTTGATGTGCTTGGCGGCGATCGTGTTCATCTACTACTCGGCAGTCGGGCAGATTCAGTCGGCCATTGGAATCGTGCTGGGGCCAATCGCGATCGCTCTCGGCTTCTCGTCCTACACCCGCAACTACTTCGTTAAGTGGCTGGACTGGATGATCAGCGCCGGAATGTATGTCGTCGTCGTCGCGATCCTGATGAAACTCGTTGGATCGTCGATCGGCGATGCGGTGTCGAAGGCGTCTGGCGTTGGTGGGGCCACAACGGTGAACTCGATCTACGTCTTCAATTTGGCGATATTCATCCTGTTGTTGTCGCTCGAGATTCCGAAGCTTGCGGCGATCTTTGGCGGCGGTGCAAGTGCAACGGGCACTGCGGCGCTGAAGCTGGCAAAGGGTTTCATGTGATGACCACCGCTCACGAAGCTATCCTTGCCGAGGACCTATTCGCCACGCATCAGAAGCGCATTGAACTCGTCCGTCAATGCGCAAACGAGAGCACTGAAGCGGAATTTGCCCGTAAGTGGCTCGCAGTGTTACGTCGCTGCGCGAACTGGTTTTCATCCATGCCGCTGACGCCCGAATTGCATTGCGAGCCGGGCGGTGCATTCCGCGCGACGATCGAATCGACGTTCTATGCCATGCGGCTCGCGGGTGGGCAGAAGTTCGCGGCTGACCTCGCGTCTGACAAGCGTCGCCGGCTGGAGCCGCAATACAACTACGCCGTCTTCCTGGCCGCCGCGTGCACGCTGCTGGACGAGCCATTTCGCCACTTCGAGATGGTGCGGCTCTCGGACCGCACGAAGTGGAATCCGGCGGCGCACGGGGCGTTCGGCACGTGGATCGGAGCCGGTCAGTTTGCGGTTGAGCGGCGTGTGACGCCACTGAAAAGCGAGCGCATGCGCACCGCCATGTTTGCCCAGACCGTCATCACACCCGAGCTGCTCTCAGGGTTCGACACAACGGTGCTGGACGACCTCTTCAACGCGATCAATCCTGAGCGCAGCCCGCAGGGGTTCGAACCCCTCGTCCACAAGGTGGTGCGGCAGGCCATGGACGTTGCGGTGGACTTTGAACGCAAGGCGCAACGCGCCGTCTTCGCGCCGGTCAAGTATGACGTTCCCTCAGCCGTGCACGTCGCGCTCGCGCTTGAGCCGCAGTTCGTCGCGACGCCCGCCCCGGAGACTGTCAATGCTTCCGCAAGCCAGGCACGGCCGTCGGCGGCCGCCGCTTCAGCGCCTCAAGCCGACGTTTCCGCGCAGAACGATGCCGTTGTTGGAGCAACGGCCGCGTCGGAGCAGCAGGCCAGTGCCTCTGCGCCGAAGTTCTCTCAGTCGTTGCTCGATGCGTTGGAGCGCAGCGAAGCACAGGCCGCTGGTGCGGCCGCGGCTGAGCCCTCGA
This sequence comes from Caballeronia arationis, assembly GCF_001544975.2. GTDB lineage: Bacteria > Pseudomonadota > Gammaproteobacteria > Burkholderiales > Burkholderiaceae > Caballeronia > Caballeronia arationis. The sequence continues at coordinate 1,772 of NZ_FCOG02000324.1, forward strand.
CCGGCCCGAGCGCGCCTGCGTCGCGCCCGGCGCCCGTCGACCCTGCCGCAGCGCGTCCCGCAAGGTCCAATGCAAGCAGAGTTGGTCCGACTGACGAAGAATTGACGGAACTCCTGGGACCCGGCGCTGCAATGCTGAAAGAGTTTTTCAAAGCCCTTGCTGGCGACGTGGCGACCGGAAAGGCGGAAGTGACGTGGGAAGAGAAGGGGCTGGCCGTCAAGAAGCGGCTCGTCGGCGGATACGGCATCACGAGCGATACCCTTGTCGAACAACTCAAGAAGCGCAGTCTCCTCATGCGCGCACACGGCAATGACATTTGCATCGTTGAGCGCGCCGGACGTCTCATCGTGGAGCGACCCGCGGCATGAACTACGTCAATCACTTCCGTCCGATCTACGAGTTTCGTCCGTTTCTCGTTTGGCCCATCGTCATCGTTGGCATTTTGATCTCCGGGATGCCATACGGCTGGGCGTTTGCGCTAGCCGGCGCGGCCCTGCTGTCGATCCGTGCGCTCCAGATATGGAAGGCACTGAGCTTTCGCATGGCCATCTCAACGAAATGGCTGAGCAAGATTCGCATCGAAAAGCTTCTTGCCACGCAGAACGCGATGCGGAAAAGAGCGGACTCGATGTATCTGGGCATCGGATACGAGTGGACGCAGAAGCATACGCAGATTGCCCACGAAATCCTCCGGATGCCCGTAACCGACATTCCGTCGCTGCCGAAGTGGCTGCCGAAAACCGAGATAGGCCGGACCGTCGAGGAGCGCATCGAGCGGCTATTCGGTCCGCCCGACAGCATTCGCGATCGCATGCCGCAGGGATCGTCCTGGATCGACGGTATGGAGCAGAAGAAGGTCGAGGTGCCGTTTCACTATAAGGCGATGGGCGGTCACACGCTGGTGGCGGGCACGACTGGCGCGGGAAAGACCCGCACCTACGAAGTCATCTCCACGCAGGTGATCCACAACCCGAAGGACGTCCTGATCATCGTCGACCCCAAGAACGATGACGAGTGGAAAAAGCGCGTGGAGAAGGAGTGCGCGCGCACCGGGCGCAAGTTCCTGTACTTCAATCAGGCGAAGCCGCATGAGTCGATCCG
>NZ_FCOG02000434.1 GCF_001544975.2 Caballeronia arationis
GGCACCTGGCAATGCGAAGGCGAAGTGCGCCACCTCGTCGCGCAACGGCTCGTCGACATGTCGCATTTGCTGGGCGGATTGACGACGGTCAGCCGGAACTTCTGCTGACAATCCCCAAGCACGGGATGGCCAGCAGATCGCTGGACTGCTCACGAACCACCTGCACCAACCAGCGCGGGAAGCCCGAGCGCCGGAGCCAGCGTCTTATAGTCCAGCAGAAAACGCGGATCGCCCGCTGCCTCGCGCGACATCCATTTGGTCAACTCATGTCGGCATGACTCGGCTTCCATCCGAACGAAGCAGGTCGAGCGCTTCGGCATCATGCTGGCAGCCCAATAGAACTTGAAGAGCGTCTGCCGCTCGGAGGCATCCATTTCCAGGGCCTCCGGATCGTGACCTGAAAGCCACTGCTCGACCTTCACGCGCAGCGAAGCTTCCGATTCATTCGGTCCATACGAGAACATGTACGCGCCGCCCGCCTGTGCCGTCTGAAAATCATCAAGCACGATTGCTAGGACAAATCGCGCAGCCTGCGGGTTGATCTTGAAATCCGCTGCTTGAGCGCTGCCCGCTAACTGCGACCAAGCGACGGCGAAGCCAATTAATCTGCTGTTGATCCACTTAGACACAACCGGGCCGTAGGTTTCGTTAAAGACACATCTCCCCGTAGCTTACGCCCGGCAGGCGGATCTGCCGACTTTTTGTACGACTCCGCCGAGACCCTGTCGACAGGGACGAGGATCTAATGCAATCGTGTGCAGCTCATTCAGAAGCAAAGGCAGGAACAAATAAGCGAAACCTCACGCTAAATGGTGCTAAGCGCTTCGCCTTATTGACAAATAGTGGCATAGTTCGGGGCATGACCATTAAGGAGACCGCTCATGGCAACCCTTGAACAAATCAAAGAAAAAATGAAGAAACTGCAGACTCAAGCCGACGCGCTGACCGCTAAGCGCTCGCGCGCAATACTTGATGACATCCATGCTTTGATGGCTCAACACAATCTGACATCCGCAGACATCGAAGCTCATCAGAAGAGCTCGGCGCGCAAAGGGCGGCCGCGCGGTGCACTATCCCAAAAATCTGGGCAGACTTCCACGCAGACCTCGTCCAAATCGTCCTCAGCAGCCAAGGGGAAACTGCCGGCTAAGTACCGCAATCCGAAGACCGGCCAAACCTGGAGCGGCTGGGCACGCCCCCCGGCGTGGATCGCTAAGGTCAGGGACCGGACTAAGTTCCTCATCGACGGCAGCTCGGCAGAGACAACTGCAACTTCCACTACGACGAACGGAGCGACGGACGGAGCATCGACGAAGCGCTTAGCGAGCCAACCGGCGGCCAAGAAGCGTGCGTCAGTGAAGGCGAGCGCGTCTTCAACCAGCGCCCCGGCATCGAGCGTCGCTGCGACGAAAAAGTCCAGCACCAC
>NZ_FCOG02000127.1 GCF_001544975.2 Caballeronia arationis
ACCCAGGCCGTGGGCAGCGTCGGCAAGGCGACTTCCGATCCGAGCCCCGCGTCGCAGGCCGTGGTGTCGGTCCCGGAAACGGTCGCATCGCCTTCGAGCCTCTTCTACGGCATGAACGGCCATATGGCCTACGGCAACGGCATTTACAAATCGATGTCGCCCGCCGATCAACTCGCCATCCTCAAGGATCTGGGCGTGACGAACTACCGCTGCGACATCGCGGGCAGCGTCATGTCGCAGGTGCTCGCCGATGCGTTGAACGGACCATTCGCAGGCAGCGGCGTATCGATCCTGCCCGTGCTCAATCCGTTTTCGGCCGGCTGGGACTGCGCGAGTTCCGAGTCGGCGGCCTACACGCTCGGCTACGATCTGGGCGTGAACTGCGCGCGGCCGCTGAAGGGGCTCGTGACGCACATCGAATGCGGCAACGAACTCGACGTGCCGCTCAAGATCGGCGGCGACGGCAGTCTCTCCTCCGACTGGAATCCGGCGTACTGGCCGTCGTTTCGCGGCGCGCTGCGCGGGATGCTCGACGGCGTGAAGTCGATCGATCCGAGCATCAAGTGCGGCGTCAACGTCGGCATTCCGATGGCCTATCGCGCGTTGCAGATGCTATGGAACGGCATCTCGCCCGATGGCAGCGCAGCGGGCGTGTCCGGCGCGGCGGCATTGCGCTGGGATTTCACGACCTATCACTGGTACAAGAGTTCTGGCGATATCCAGTGCGGCGGGCGCTACAACGCGTGCGTGGACGTGCTGCAGGTGCTGAAAGATTCGTTCGACGTTCCGATCTGGCTGACGGAGTGGGGCTGGGCCGGCAGCGGAGACACCCAGCAGTCGGCGGCCGACTACGTGACGAAGGCGCTCAGGCAATACCGGTCGATCAAGGACAAGTACAACATCGAATCGGTGATGATGTACTGCCTGATCGATCCGGACTACGGGCTGGTTCAGATGGACGGCACATCGAAGAATGCCGCTTACGCCGCGTTCAGGAATTTCGTCGCGGCGAATCCGGTCTGAACGTCGGCAGAATGGCTAGCTGACCTTCTTCAGCACGAGCCGCGCCTCCAGCCCGCCGCCGGCCCGGTTCTGCAGCGTCAGGGTCGAATCCATCGCGAGCGCGAGTTGCCGCGCGATCGCAAGGCCGAGCCCGGTGCCGCCCGTGTGCCGGTTGCGCGATCCTTCGAGGCGGTAGAACGGTTCGAACACGGCGTCCAGCGCTTCGGCCGGAATGCCCGGCCCGCGATCGAGCACCGCGATGACCACCTGACCGTCCGCACGCGCCTCCACGCTGATTTCCGCCTCGCCGGCGAACTTCAGCGCGTTGTCGACCAGATTGCCGACGATCCGCCGCAGCGCCTGCGGACGCGTCACCAGCGCGCCGCCGACGTGGCCCTGCAGCGACACCTTGCTCCCGGCATCGAGATAGTCGCAAACGAGGCTGTCGAAGAGCGCATCCGGATCGATGCGGCAGGGCACTTCGCTCGCGCCGTGCAGCGTGCGTGCATAGGTCACGCCTTCCTTGACGAGCGTTTCCATCTCCCGCAGGTCCTGCTGCAGCTTGGCGCCCTGCGTGTCGTCGTCCATCACGTCGACGCGCAGGCGCATGCGGGTGATCGGCGTCTGCAGGTCGTGGGAAATCGCGGCCAGGATCTGCATGCGCTCGGTCATGTACGTCGCGACGCGATCCTGCATCGCGTTGAAGGCCTTGGCCGCGCGCGCCACTTCGTCCGGCCCGTCTTCCGGCAGGCGATCCGCCTTGAGGTCGGGTCCGAGCGTGTCTGCTGCCCGCGCGAGTTGCTTCAGCGGACGCGTCGCGAGGCGCACGGCAAGCCAGCAGCACGCGCCGAGCACCGCCAGTTGCAGTGCCAGCACGAGCGGCAGCCAGCGCGACAGCGGCGCGCCCGGCATCGGCCGATAGTCGATGGTGAGCGGCGTGCCGTCGCTCAGGTTCAGGTGGACCTGCAGACGTTCGGGTTCGCCGGGAACGGCGTTCGCCGTCAGCGGATAGCGCTTGCCGATGCCTTCCGCAATCGAGCGGGCCACGCGTTCGGACAGTTCTGCATCGGGCGGTGCGCCCCCGATGCCGGGTCCGAATTCGAACGTATAAGTGCGCCGCGCCAGCCGGGGCAGCCATCCGGCGCGTTCGGCGGGCGGCAGGTGATCGAGCAGGGCGACCGAACTCGCGACCTCGCGTTCGATATAGCCCATCATGACGTTGGTCATCGTCTGGTCGCGCTCGGTCATCGTGAGCCAGAACGACAGCGTCTGCGCAATCGCCAGGCCGACGAAGAGGATCAGCGCGAGTCGCGCGAACAGGCTGCGCGGCCAGTGCAGCAACGAGCGCGCGTTCATTGCGGACCTTCGAGCGGAACCACGGCCGCGGAGAACACGTAGCCTTCGCTGCGCAGCGTCTTGATGTAGCGCGGCTCGCGCGCGACGTCATTCAGACGCTGACGCAGCCGGCTCACCAGCAAATCGATCGAGCGGTCGAACGGGTCCGCCTGGCGGCCCTGCGTCAGGTTGAGCAACTGGTCGCGCGTCAGCACGCGCTGCGGGTGATCGAGAAAGACGCGCAGCAGCCGGTACTCCGCGCCGGAGAGCGCGACCATCGTGCCATCCGCGTCGAGCAGATGGCGCGCGGTCGTATCGAGCCGCCAGTCGCCGAAGCTGAGTATCGACGCCGATTCCACGACCTGCATGCCCGGCGGCAACATGCGCGCGCGACGCAGCACCGAGCGGATGCGCGCAAGCAGTTCGCGCACCGCGAACGGTTTCGGGAGGTAGTCGTCGGCGCCCATTTCCAGACCGACGATGCGGTCCGCTTCCTCGTTGCGCGCGGTGAGCATGACGACCGGCACGGCGCGGAACTTGCCCGCCCGCAATTCGCGGCACAGGACGAGCCCGTCTTCGCCGGGCATCATCAGGTCGAGGACGATCAGATCGGGCGCGCCCTGTTCGAGCGCGGCGCGCATCTCGCGACCGTTCGCGGCAAGTGACACGCGCATGCCGTTCTTCTCGAGATAGGTAGCGAGCAGTTCGCGAATGCCGCGGTCGTCGTCGACGATCAGCACGTGGTCAGTGGTTTCCATGGTCGGATCATTGCTTGTTGCGCTTGACCTGCACCCGGCCGGCATCGATCAGAAGACACTGCACCGGATGCGCCAGTTCTGCCGCGATTCCGCCTGCCAGGAACGCGACGATCGAAAGCAATCGTCTCATGCGTCCTCCACGACGGACAGACTCGCGCCGTCCGAGAGACCCGCGTCGAGCGTATAGGGATCGACGCCTTCCAGGCAGCCGATGTTCGCGCGCCAGAGTTGCGGGTCCTTGCGCGTCTGGTGAAACGGGTAGATGCCGCAGTGTTTGCAGAAATAGTGCTTCGCTACGCGCGTGTTGAACTGGTACAGCGTGAGCGCGTCTTCGCCGCTCAGGATTTTCAGCTCGGCGGCGGCGAATGGCGGCGTCATCGGCGCGCCCTTGCGGCGGCACAGGCTGCAGTTGCAGCGCGACGCAGGCGCCAGCGCGGTGCGGACTTCGAACCTGACGCGGCCGCAGTGACAGGCTCCCTGCAACAGCTCGGTATTCGTGCTCATGTGACTCTCCGTGATCGTCGATGACTGCGTTATAGCGCAGGTCGGGCGGAGTTTTGTATCCCAGTGTATCCCGTCGTTCGCACGATACATAACATTGCACAAACCCCCCTGCGACGACACAAGCCGGATACGCGCAAACGGTCCAATACGGCCATTCCAACCCGTATTCAAAGGACCCTGACATGCTCTCCCGACTCAAGACCGTTGCTGCCCTGACCGTCTTCGCGGCGGTCGCCGCGACCAGCGGCGCCGCCATCGCAGGTACGCCGGCAAACACCAAGGCCGCGCCGGAATTCACCGGCATTGAAACATGGATCAACAGCGATCCGCTGACGCTCAGCCAGTTGCGAGGAAAGGTCGTGCTGGTCGACTTCTGGACCTACAGCTGCATCAACTGCATCCATACGCTGCCGCAAGTCCAGAGCTGGAACCAGAAATTCAAGGATCAGGGACTCGTGGTCGTCGGCGTGCATACGCCGGAATTTCCTTTCGAGCGCGACACGGGCAACGTGAAGACGGCGGTCAAGCGCTTCGGCATCACGTTCCCGGTGGCCCAGGACAATCGCTACGCGACCTGGCGCGCCTACGACAACCAGTACTGGCCCGCCTTCTATCTCATCGACAAGAAGGGTCAGGTGGCCTACAGCCACTTCGGCGAAGGGGATTACGCGCAGACCGAGAACGCGATCAAGGCTTTGCTGGCGCAAAAGTAGTTCGCGATCCGCCGGTGTTTCCTCGTGTCTTCGTATCGCAATGTATCCACGGTCCCAATCGATACACAACATTGCAAAACACGGGTTTCCCGACATGAGCCAGATACACCGGCGGGTTCCAATGCATCAACGACGGATTCCAGACGTCAGGCGGCCAGCAGAACCCGATGGAAACGCTGCCCGTGTTGCCCGGATATCCCGGCGCTCTTTCCTTTACTTGTTCCAGGAGAACAGCATGAAAACCTCGATCATCGCTTTGGCCCTCGCCGCATCCGCCTTCACCGGCATCGCTCACGCCGCTGTGCCGGCCGGCGAAAGCGCGGACAAATCGTCCATCGTGCAATCGGCGGCAACGTATGCGAGCCGCAACAGTGCGATGGCAAAGACGCGCGCCGACGTCCGGCAGGAACTGGTGCAGGCGCAAAACGATGGCCAGCTTGCGAATCTGCGCGTGCTGTATCGCGGGAGCTGAGCTTCGCTCGTTCCTCCGCAGTCTCTTTGATACGAGAGGCCGATCTCAGCAAACGTATGGATCGGCCTTCCAACACATTCCGCTAAAAGGTTCAATCATGTTCAAGCATCTCATCACCGTCGCTGTTGTCACCGTTGGACTGGCAACTGCCGGCTCCGTGTTCGCAAGCAGTGGCTATGGACCCGCGCCTCACTACAACCCGACGGTCGGCGCGCCCGCATCGCAACGCGGCGTGAGCAACCAGACGATCAATGCCGAATACGCGAGCGCCGACCGAAGCACGCAGTCGTATGGCGGCGTGAGTGAGACTACATCGCAATCGGGCGCCCCCGGTGCCTTCGTCGGGACTCACGGTTCCGCTTCGCTGTTCGCGCATCACTAAGCCAAGACAATCGCATAAGGAGTTCATCATGACCCAGCTCGACAAAGTGCTGTACACCGGCAAGACGCACACCACCGGCGGACGCGACGGCGCGTCCCGCAGTTCGGACGGACGTCTCGACGTCAGCCTTTCGGCTCCAGGCTCGAAGGGAAGCGGCACGAATCCGGAACAGATGCTCGCCGCCGGCTGGTCCGCGTGCTTCATCGGCGCGATGGGAATCGCGGCCGCAAAAATGAAGGTCGCCCTTCCCGCCGACACGGCCGTCGACGCCGAAGTCGATCTGGGCACCACCGATGGCGCCTACTTCCTTCAGGCTCGCCTGAATGTCAGCCTGCCGGGCGTGGACCGCGAAGTGGCCCGGGCGCTCGCGGACGCAGCGCATCAGACCTGTCCGTATTCGAAGGCCACGCGCGGCAACATCGACGTCGTCATCAACGTGATCTGATAAGGCGCGGCGAGGCACGCCACCGGGTGCGCTCCGCCTGCCGGATTCCTTTAGCCGGCGAGCGAAGCCATGTCGATGACGAAGCGATATTTCACGTCGCTCTTCAGCATCCGCTCGTAGGCTTCGTTGATCTGATCCATCCGGATCATTTCGATGTCGGACGTGATGCCGTGCTTGCCGCAGAAGTCGAGCATTTCCTGCGTCTCTGCGATGCCGCCGATCAGCGATCCCGCGAGCGAGCGCCGCTTGAAGATCATGTTCATGACCGACGGGGAAGGGTGAGGATGTTCGGGAGCACCGACGAGGGTCATCGTGCCATCGCGCTTGAGCAGCGCGATGAACTGGTCGAGATCGTGGGACGCGGCCACCGTGTTCAGAATGAAGTCGAAGCTGTTCGAGTGAGCCGCCATCTGCTCCGGGTCCTTCGAGATCACGACTTCATGGGCGCCGAGGCGCTTGCCGTCCTCGATCTTGCCCGGTGACGTGGTGAACAGAACGACATGCGCGCCGAGCGCAGCCGCGATCTTCACCCCCATGTGCCCGAGCCCGCCAAGCCCGACGATGCCCACCTTCTGCCCCTTTTGCACGTTCCAGTGCTTCAGCGGCGAGTAGGTCGTGATGCCCGCGCACAGGAGCGGTGCGACGGACGCGAGTTCGAGGTTCTCCGGTATCGACAGCGTGAACGCCTCATCGACGACGACCGATGTCGAATACCCGCCGAACGTCACGCCGCCCGAATGCTTGTCGGGCGAGTTGTAGGTCTGGATGAAGCTCTCGGGGCCTTCGCAATACTGTTCGAGGCCTTCCTTGCAGGCAGCGCAGGTCCGGCACGAGTCGACCATGCAGCCGACGCCCGCGAGTTGACCGACCTTGAACTTCGTCACTTCGGAGCCGACTTCCGATACCCGCCCGACGATCTCGTGTCCCGGCACGAGCGGATAGTTGGTGGCTCCCCATTCGTTGCGGGCCATATGAAGGTCGGAATGACACACGCCGCAATAAAGAATGTCGATGCGCACGTCGTGTTCACTGACGTCGCGCCGCTCGATCGAAAACGGCCCGAGCGGCGACTCGGCCGATTGCGCCGCATATGCATGTGCTTTCATGATGATCTGGAAGTCTCGGAGAGGAGTGGAAGAAGGGCGCGCACGATGCCAGATGTGACGCAAAAATGACGCGGCAAAGCGTGCACGCCGGGAAGTCGATGGCGATCGGAACGGCCTTGAACATGCTCGACCGGGGACCGTTCGAACGGCACGCGTCATCATCGCCGAAAAGAAGAAAACACGCGCAAATGACAGCCCGGCGCATCCGCGAAGCGTGCCGCGTCTCTCGTTTCAGGCACCCGTAAGGTTCTTGATAGCGCCATCCGGAGGCTTGCGCTATATTCTTCCGGATATATAGAACGGGGCCGGGCATGCGGTTGCGGTAATGACGCGAACATGGCCCACACCAGGAAGAACAGATGTTCATTCGTCAACTGGACTACCTCGTCACTCTCGCACGAGAGCAGCATTTCGCGCGTGCCGCGGACATCTGCAACGTGTCGCAACCTGCGCTTTCGTCGGCCATTCGCAGCCTCGAAGAGGAACTGGGTCTCGTGATCGTGAAGCGCGGAAGGCGCTTCCTGGGCTTCACCGAAGATGGTGAGCGTGTTCTAGGCTGGGCGCGTCAGACGCTCGCGACGCTCGAGCACATGCGACAGGATGCATCGGCGGCGCAGGTCCGGTTGAGCGGGACCGTCCGCATCGGCGTGATTCCGACGACGATGCCCGTCGTGTCGCTGCTGTCGAGCGCGTGCCGGATGGCGCATCCGTCGATCCGCTATTCGCTGCATTCGCTCAGTTCCGACGCGATCCTGCGCCAGCTCGACGACTACGAACTCGACATCGGCTTCACTTATCTCGACGATCGCGTGCAGGCCGGCTTCGAAATCCTGCCGCTTTATCGCGAGCGCTACATCCTCCTCTCGCCGCCCGATTCGGCGCAGGTCTCCGAGGCGCGGGCCGAGCGCTGGGACGCCATCGGCAAGCTGCCGCTGTGCCTCCTGAACAACGCGATGCAGAACCGCCAGGTGATCAACGCGGCCTTCCGGCGCGCGGGCATCCAGCCGACGGTCATCCTGGAGACCGATTCGATACTCGATCTGTACTCGCATGTTCAGCACGCGGGACTGCACAGCGTTCTGCCGCATAGCCTGTTAAGCGTGCTCGATGCCAGTCACGCTGTGCGAGCGGAGCTGCTGCTGCCGGAACTCACGCGCGACATCGGCCTCGTCACGCGCAGCGCCGCGTCGATACAGCCCATCGTCGGTGCGATGTGGGAGGCTGCGGCGAAGCTGGATCTGCAAAGCCGCTTCGACGCGCTGCTCACGACGCGGCCCGACGCCGGCCGCGCCGAAGCCGGCGAATCGGGCAGCCGCCTGCGGCGCGCGTCTTCATAAGCGGCGCTTATCAGCGGATTCGGTCAAACGATTGGACGCTTCAAGCTCGCTCACAGACACTGGGTTCGTCGGTTGCATGAACGTGCACCAGACCGATGAAACGCAACGGCGTTGATCGCCGTTCCATATCCCGTCAAAGTGGAGTGAGACAATCGTGGCCAAGGTTCTCTGTGTTCTGTACGACGACCCCGTCGATGGCATGCCGCGCAAATATGCGCGCGACGACGTTCCCGTCATCTCGAAGTATCACGACGGACAAACGGCACCCACGCCGGACGCCATCGACTTCACGCCGGGCGAGTTGCTCGGAAGCGTTTCGGGGGAACTCGGTCTGCGGAAGTTCCTCGAATCGCAGGGCCATACGCTCGTCGTGACATCGGACAAGGACGGCCCGGGTTCGGTCTTCGAGCGCGAACTCGCGGACGCCGAGATCGTCATTTCCCAGCCTTTCTGGCCCGCTTACCTCACCGCCGAACGCCGAAGCTCAAGCTCGCGCTGACAGCCGGCATCGGCTCGGACCACGTCGATCTGCAGGCCGCCATCGAGCGCGGGATCACGGTCGCGGAAGTGACGTACTGCAACAGCATCAGCGTCGCGGAGCACGTCGTGATGATGATCCTCTCGCTGGTGCGCAACTACCTGCCGTCGCATGAATGGGTGAAGAAGGGTGGCTGGAACATCGCCGACTGCGTGGCGCGCGCCTACGACGTCGAGGGTATGAACGTCGGCACGGTGGCGGCCGGACGGATCGGCGCCGCGGTGCTGCGAAGGCTCAAACCGTTCGACGTCAAGCTGCATTACACGGATCGTCATCGCTTGCCCGAACATGTCGAGCGCGAACTCGGCGCGACCTGGCATCCGGATGTCGAGTCGATGGCGAAGGTATGCGATGTCGTGACGATCAACTGCCCGCTGCATCCGGAGACGGAGAATCTCTTCGACGAACGCATGATCTCGAAGATGAAGCGCGGTGCGTACATCGTCAACACGGCGCGCGGGAAGATCGTCGATCGCGATGCCATCGTGCGTGCGCTCGAAAACGGGCAGCTCGCGGGCTATGCGGGCGACGTATGGTTCCCGCAGCCGGCACCGCGCGATCATCCGTGGCGCACGATGCCGCATCAGGGCATGACGCCGCACACGTCGGGCACGACGCTCTCGGCGCAGGCGCGCTATGCAGCGGGCACGCGTGAGATTCTCGAATGCTGGTTCGACAGGAAGCCGATTCGCGACGAATACCTGATCGTGGATGGCGGTCGCCTGGCAGGCGTCGGCGCCCATTCGTATTCGGCAGGCAATGCCACGTCCGGCTCTGAGGAGGCGAGCCGCTTCAAGGTCGCCTGACGCACCGCGTGATCCCTCCGCCGGCGTGCGTTCGCACACCGGCGGTTGCGACTTCGTTCTCTCCCCATCTGATCCCGTTATCGGCAGGCATCGCGACAACCCTTCTCCGATACCCCGTCCAGGCACCCGCGTAAAACACCCATCGGCCTTTCTGGGCGTGGCGTACAGCGACGTTCCGTCATCCCGTGAACAGAGCGCTTTCGGCACCCGTTTCAGCCATTCCATCTGGTTAACCCGCGCTTCTTTTGAGCAGGGCCAAATCGCTATCTTTTCACCTGTTCATTACAGGAGATGAGACATGGGCAGCAATCTGAGCACGAGCGGTAACGGGTTCAACGACGGCTTGCAGTCGGGTGCTTCGTCCCGGCCGGATCGTCAGGCGATCATCCGGGCGGGCGTCGCGGGCGGACTGGCCGGGGCCGTCATCATCTGGATTTATGAAGCGCTGATCTGGGTCGGCGCCCAGCATCTGATGCCGCTGGTCGGAATTCCGCGCAATGCCACCGGTCTGGTTTTCGGCAAGGCATTTCAGGAGTCGATCGGGGTGTGGGCATACGTGATCGGCACCGGCATTCACTTTGTCTTCGCGATTGCGTGGGGCGTGCTGTTCGCCATGATCTGGCCGTATTTCCGCCGGCGCGGTTACGAAGCGACGTTCGTGGCTCTCTTCTACGCGATGCTCGCCTGGATCGTCATGCATGTGGCGATCATGATCACCTCCGACAATCATCCGAACTATTACGACCCGGTGGTCATCATCGGCGGGTTCATGTCTCACTTCTGCTTCACCGTGCCGCTCGCTCTGATCGTGAAGAAAATGCTGGCTCCGGTCACGCGGCAAACGACCGTCCGATAAGCAAACTGGATGCGCCGGCGTGGCTCCGGAATCCACGCTTTGCGACTCCTTTCATCATCCATCTAATTTATTTATGTCCGACGTAACGGTACCGGTGGGACGCCGGGCCGCAGCCAGCGGGGACCGGCGAGCAGATAAGGGCATCGCTTCCCGTCGCGGCCGCGCCGGACATCTGGTTTACACCGACTGTCGACAGGCGGACGCTCTCTCTTATCGTCGCGATTCACAGTAGCAGCCGGGCCGGATCGACCCAGAGACCTGAAAATCGCCGAACCCCGGTTCAAATGAGTTTTGAAGGAGTACAAGCATGGCACGGATCATCGGAGGCATCGCCGCCTCGCACACGCCCACTATCGGTTTTGCTTTCGACAAGAACAAGCGCGACGACCCCGTCTGGGCGCCGATCTTCGAGAACTTCGCGCCTGTGGCCGACTGGATCGCGGACAAGAAGCCGGACGTGATCCTCACCATCTACAACGACCACGTCACGTCCTTCTTCTTCGATCACTACTCGGCGTTCACGCTGGGCGTCGGACCGGAATGGCACGTCGCGGATGAAGGCGGCGGCGCGCGCGACCTGCCGCCGATCAAGGGACATCCGGCGCTGGCTGCGCACATCGGCACGTCGCTGATGACCGATGAATTCGACATGTCCTTCTTCCAGAACAAGGCGCTCGATCACGGCTGTTTCTCGCCGCTGTCGATGCTCATTCCGCACAAGCCGGAGTGGCCCGTGAAGCTCGTGCCGTTGCAAATGGGCGTGCTGCAACTGCCGATCCCGAGCGCGCGCCGCTTCTACAAGCTGGGGCAGGCGCTGCGCCGCGCCATCGAAAGCTATCCGGAAGACCTCAAGGTGGCGGTGCTGGCGACCGGCGGCCTGTCGCATCAGGTGCATGGCGAACGCGCCGGCTTCAACAACACGCCGTGGGACCAGCGCTTTCTCGACCTGTTCGAACGCGACCCCGAGCAGCTCGCCGACATGACGATCGCGGAATACGCGGAACTGGGCGGCTACGAAGGCGCGGAAGTCGTGATGTGGCTGACGATGCGTGGCGCGCTGTCGAACAACGTCGTGTGCAAGCACCGCAGCTACTACCTGCCGTCGATGGCGGGCATCGCGACCGCCATCTACGAAGGCGAGGACAGCGAGATCAAGCCGGCCATCGTCGAGCGTCACCGGCAGCGCATGGCGATCCAGCTGACCGATGTCGAGAAGCTCGAAGGCACGTATCCGTTCTCGATCGAAACCGCCGTGCGCGCGTACCGGATCAATGACTACCTGCATCGCATGGTCGAGCCGGCGCATCGCGAGGCGTTCCTGCGTGATCCCGAGGCGAGCTTCGAAGCAGCCGGGCTCAGCGAAGAAGAGCGCGACATGATCCGCCGGCGCGACTGGCGCGCGTTGCTCCACTACGGCGTCATCTTTTTCATGCTCGAAAAGCTCGGCGCGGTCACCGGCGTGTCGAACCTGCACATCTACGCAGCGATGCGCGGGCAATCGCTGGAAGAGTTTCAGCGCACGCGCAATGCGCCCGGCGCGCTCTACTCGGTGGCGGGCAAGAGTGCCGGGAAGCTCGACTGGGAAGGCGCGGACAAGGGCAAGAACTGACCTTTGCGGCGAAGCCAGAAAATCATATGCAAAGTGGAGACAACAATGGCAAGCGGGAAAATGATTGACATCAAGGGCTTCATCGACGAGAGACCGATCTCGCCTTACCAGTGGCTACTGGTGGCGCTGTGTTTCCTGATCGTGACCGCCGACGGCATGGACGTGGCCATCATGGGGTTCGTCGCACCGTCGATCATTCATGACTGGGGGATTTCGCGCCCCGCGTTCGGTCTGGTGATGAGCGCGGCGCCGATCGGTCTCGTGATCGGCGCGCTGGCGGCGGGGCCGGCTTCGGACCGCATCGGCCGCAAGTGGGTGCTGATCACGTCGGTGTCCCTCTTCGGCATCTTCACCATCGCGACCGCGTTTACTACGACACCGATGTCGATGGCCGCGCTGCGCCTCTTGACCGGCATCGGTCTGGGCGCCGCGATGCCCAACACGACGACGCTCCTCTCCGAGTACGCGCCCCAGCGCAAACGTGCGCTGATGATCACCATCATGTTCACGGGCTTCAATCTCGGTTCGGCGCTGATCGGCTTCGCGGCCGGCTGGCTGATTCCGTTGCACGGGTGGCGTTCGGTCCTGATCTTCGGCGGCGCGCTGCCGCTCGTGCTGATCCCGCTGCAAATGTGGCTGCTGCCGGAGTCGGCGCGTCTTCTGGCGGTGCGCGGCGCACCCGCCGCCCGGATCGGCGCCGTGCTGGGCCGGGTCTGCGGCGCGCGCTTCCAGGGCGACGAAGTCTTCGTCTCCAGCGAGCCGCCGCTGCCCACCCGCAAGCCGATCGGCGTGCTGTTCTCGCAAGGCTACGGCCTGATGACGGCGGCGCTTTGGGTCACGTACTTCATGGGCCTGCTCGTGATCTATCTGCTGACTGGCTGGCTGCCGACGCTCATGAAGGACGCCGGACTGACGGTGACCTCGGCGGCCAACGTGACGGCGATGTTCCAGATCGGCGGCACCGTCGGCGCGATTCTGGTGGGCTTCATGATGGACAAGGTCCGGCCGGCGCCCGTGATCAGCGCGGCCTATCTCGGCGGCGGCTTGTGCGTGCTCGGGCTGGGATGGATCGGCGCGATGTCGTCGTCGTTGACGCTGCTGGTGTTCGCCGCGGGCCTCTGCATGAGCGGCGCGCAGACCGGCCTGAACGCATTCGCGCCGAGCCGCTACCCGACGGTGGCGCGCGCAACCGGTGTGAGCTGGATGCTCGGCATGGGACGCTTCGGCAGCATCTTCGGCTCCGCGATCGGTGGCGCGCTGCTCGGCCTCGGCTGGCAGTTCGGCGCGATCCTGGCGATGCTGGCCGTGCCCGCCACGCTCGCCGCCATCTCCATCCTGCTGGCCCAGCGCACGAAGGCAAGCGAAGCGACGCGGCAGCCGAACACGGCGCACTAGAAGCGTCGGCGCGACTGAAGACATCGCGCCGGCAATCGAATCAGTTTTGGGAAAGACGATGATCATCGACATTCACGGCCACTACACGACTGCGCCGAAAGCGCTGGAGACGTGGCGCAACCGCCAGATCGCGGGCATCAGCAATCCGTCCGAGCGGCCGAAGGTATCGGAACTGCACATCAGCGACGACGAGCTGCGCGAGTCGATCGAAAGCAATCAGTTGAAGCTGATGCGCGAGCGCGGTCTCGACCTCACGATCTTCAGCCCGCGAGCGAGCTTCATGGCGCATCACATCGGCGATTTCGAGGTGTCGAGCACCTGGGCCGCGATCTGCAACGAGCTGTGCTTTCGCGTGAGCCAGCTGTTCCCCGATCATTTCATTCCGGCCGCCATGCTGCCGCAAAGCCCGGGCGTCGATACCGCGACCTGCATTCCTGAACTCGTCAAATGCGTCGAGCAGTACGGCAACGTGGCGATCAACCTGAACCCGGACCCGTCGGGCGGCCACTGGACCAGCCCGCCGCTGTCGGACCGCTACTGGTATCCGGTCTACGAGAAGATGGTCGAGTACGACATCCCCGCGATGATCCACGTGAGCACGAGCTGCAACGCGTGCTTTCACACCACCGGCGCGCACTATCTGAACGCGGACACGACCGCCTTCATGCAATGCCTCACGTCGGACCTGTTCCGCGATTTCCCGGCGCTGCGCTTCGTGATTCCGCACGGCGGCGGCGCGGTGCCGTATCACTGGGGACGCTTTCGCGGCCTCGCGCAGGAGATGAAAAAGCCGCTCCTGAAGGATCATCTGCTCAACAACGTGTTCTTCGATACCTGCGTCTACCATCAGCCGGGCGTTGATCTGCTCACGCGCGTGATTCCGGTGGACAACATCCTGTTTGCAAGCGAGATGATCGGCGCGGTGCGCGGCATCGATCCGGAAACGGGCCACTATTTCGACGATACCAAGCGCTACATCGACGCAGCACACATCGATGCGGAGGAGCGGTTCAAGATCTACGAAGGCAACGCGCGACGCGTCTATCCGCGTCTCGATGCCGCGCTGAAAACGAAGGGACGGTGATCATGTACGAACTCGGAGTGGTGTATCGAAACATTCGCCGCGCGGACGGCGACGTTGCCGCGCAACTCGGTGCGCTCGGAACAGCGACGGTGCACGAGGCTTTGGGCCGCGTCGGCCTGATGAAGCCCTACATGCGGCCGATCCATACCGGCACGCAGGCGAGCGGCACGGCCGTGACGGTCCTGCTGCAGCCGGGCGACAACTGGATGCTGCATGTCGCGGCGGAGCAAATCCAGCCGGGCGACGTCGTCGTGGCGGCGGTCACGACGGACTGCACCGACGGCTACTTCGGCGACCTGCTGGCGACGAGCTTCAAGGCACGCGGCGCGCGCGGGCTCATCATCGACGGCGGCGTGCGCGACGTGCGCGTGCTGGCCGAGATGAACTTCCCGGTGTGGAGCAAGGCTGTGTCCGCGAAGGGGACGGTCAAGGCGACGCTCGGATCCGTGAACATCCCCGTGGTCTGCGCGGGCGCGCTGGTGAATCCGGGCGATGTCGTCGTCGCGGACGATGACGGCGTGGTCGTGGTGCCGGCGGCTGTGGCGCAGAAGGTGCTCGACAAGGCGGTCGCGCGCGAGGCCAACGAAGGCGAGAAGCGTTCGAAACTGGCTTCAGGCGTCCTTGGCCTCGACATGTACAGCATGCGCGAGCCGTTGCGCGAGGCCGGGCTGCGCTATATCGACTGACCGGTTTCGAACCATGAGCAAGCAGATCTCCGGCATCTCTTCGATGGCGACGCGCCAGGTTCTGGCCGACCTCGTCGATGAATACGAGCGGCGCTCGGGGCAGCGGGTGGTCGTCGAGTCGGTGGGCGGCGTCGCGGCGCTTGCGCGCGTTCAGGACGGCGAGCCGTTCGACATCGTCGTGCTCGCGGCGGACGCAATCGCGCGGCTCGCGGCGGCGGGTCGCGTCGATACCAACAGTTGCGTCGATCTGGCGCGTTCGGGTGTCGCCGTCGCCGTGGCCGCTGGTGCGGCGCGGCCGGAGATCGGCTCCGAAGCGGCCGTCCGCGACGCAATTCTGGCCGCGCGCAGCATCGGCTATTCGACAGGGCCGAGCGGCGCGCACCTCACGCGCCTCTTCGAGCGCTGGGGCATCGCCGGGACCATCGCGCCGCGCATCGTGCAGGCGCCGCCCGGCGTGCCGGTCGGTGCGCTCATCGCGCGCGGAGAAGTGGAACTCGGATTCCAGCAGACGAGCGAACTGATGCACCTGTCGGGCATCGAAGTGATCGGGCCGCTGCCGCCCGAGATTCAGGCGACGACCGTTTTTTCTGCCGGCGTGTGTACGGCGTCGTTGCTGCCGGACGCGGCCAGGGCGTTGATCGCGTTTCTTGCATCGGACTCCGCCGATTTGGCCAAGCTTGCGCGCGGGATGGAGCCGGTTTGATTTGCTGGTTTGAGCGGTCTGGGCTTTTGGGGAACTTGCTTTCTTAGTGGTCTATTCGTTTCGCCCCTGTGCGGGGTCACTCGTCGTAAGGCCGCCAGTATGCAGCTACCGCAAGTGGCGCGGAATTTCGGCCTTGCACTCCTGTAGTGCCTCACCGCTGTGATCCCCAATCCCAAACCGGTATTTGCAATAGTCAGCAAGGTGCGCGCGATCGATCGGCGTCAATTGGTCGATCGGCTCGTCATCCCCTTCGTTGGCAAAGGGGTCGTAGAACCTCGTCTGTAGCGTCGGAAATCGCTTGGCGGTTTCAAGCCGAAGTGCAACAGGGGGGTTAATGTTTAGCGTTTTGAGGTTGGGTTGCTGAGGCGAGCGTGGCGGC
>NZ_FCOG02000175.1 GCF_001544975.2 Caballeronia arationis
ACTGTCGCTCGACATCGCAACGCCGGATGAAGCACGCCAGATGCTCGGCCTCAAGGGCGCGAGCGATACCAACTTTTAACAACGGAGACGGCCTTGAACACCCTGAAGGTTGTCGCGATGTTGACGGGCTGGCTCACCGTCGATCGCTCCTCGCAGGTCTACGGCCGCCACTTCGGCCAACAGATAAAGGTCCCCGTGTGGTCGACGGCAATTGTGGGTGCTGCGAAGAAGATCGTCGTTGATACGGGTATTCATGACCCGGCCTGGGTGTCCAACTTCGTCTGTCCATGCGAGCAGGCGCCCGAACAGCGGCTCGAACGAGCGTTGAAAGAATACGTAGGCTGGAGCGCGGACGATGTCGATATCGTCATCAACACGCATCTGCACTGCGACCACTCCGGTGGCAATACGCTCTTTCGAAATGCGCGCTTCGTCATTCAGACTACCGAGTGGGAGTACGCGGGCAGGCCTTTGCCGACACAGGCCACGTACTACCAGGAATTTCTCTGGCCGCGAGCCACTCGCGTATTTTCGCTGGCACTTCGTGAACGGCGTCGCCGACATCGTGCCCGGGGTCCGTGTCGTCCCAACACCGGGCCATACGCCCGGTCATCAGTCGGTCGCGGTCAATACCGAAGATGGCGTCGTGATGATTGCTGGCGACTGCGCTAACTGCATGGAGAACATCGTCGATCTCGTGCCGGTGGGCATCGTCCACGAGACGTTCGCCGAACTGCACTCGCTCAAGCGCATCCGGCAAATCGCCGACTTCGTCATTCCGGGCCATGACCCCAACGTTGTGCCCGGGACCTCGGGCATCGAATTACCCGCAAGTGCACGTCTGCAGCATATCGAAAGCTAGATCTTAACCATATGCAGGATAGGAGGAAGACATGAAAGCATTCCAGAACACGATTCAAAATGCGGGCCGGCTCGTGCTTGGCACCGCATTTCTTGCGGCGCTGACCCTGTCAAGCAACGCATCGGCGGCCGACAAGTACAAGGTTTACTTGTCGATGAGCTATGTCGGCAACGACTGGCAGACCGAGGCCGCGAACATGGTTAAGGCGATGGCGGCGACGCCCGCGCTCAAGGACAAGGTGGATCTCGAGGTGCAGGTCGCTGGCACCGATGCACAAAAGCAGATCCAGCAGATCAACTCGATGGTCCAAGCGGGGGCCAAAGCGATCGTTGTTTATCCGATCTCGCCAACTGCCTTGAATCGAGCGATCAAGAACGCTTGCTCGAAGGGCGTCGTGGTAGTTGCCTACGACGCGGAAGTGACCGAGCCGTGCGCGCATAACGTAACCATTGATCAGAAGCAGGCCGGTACCGTGACGGCGGAATGGCTGGCCAAGACCATCAATGGCAAAGGCAACATCGTCATGATCAACGGTGTGCCAGGCACATCAGTGGACCGCGCACGCACTGAGGCCGCGAAGGAAGTGTTCGCGAAGTATCCGGGCATCAAAGTTGTCGCCGAAGGCACCGGCATGTGGAGTCAGGCGACCGCGAAGACCGAGCTCTCGAAGATCCTCGCGACCAACAGCTGGGACAAGATCGACGGGCTGTGGATGCAAGTTGGTTGCTTCACGGCGGCGTCGATGCAGCTCGAAGCCGGCATCGCCGACGACAAGATCAAGCCGTGCGCGGGTGAATCGTCGAACGGGCATCGCGTGCAGATGCTGCCGCCCGGCACCGTGAAGGGCGAGGGCGCGTATCGCTC
Source organism: Caballeronia arationis (assembly GCF_001544975.2). GTDB lineage: Bacteria > Pseudomonadota > Gammaproteobacteria > Burkholderiales > Burkholderiaceae > Caballeronia > Caballeronia arationis. The sequence continues at coordinate 1,727 of NZ_FCOG02000175.1, forward strand.
GATCGGCTATCGCTCGATCTCGTACGGCTCGCCGCCGTACTCGGGCGCGCTGGCGCTGAAGTTGGCCGTCGGCAAGCTCGAGGGCAAGGACTTTCCCGCTCATGTGACGCTCAAGTTGCCGCTTGTTCTGACCTCGGAATCGAAATTGTGTAAGACCGGTTCCATCGATGAACTCAAGGCCGGCTGCACGGCATTTACGTCGGACAAGGTGCCGCCGGGCTGGTTCGCCGACATCTTCTCGGCCGAAACGAGCGAAGTCGGTTTTAACGCAGCACTCAGCGGAAAGCCCGACTGAAAACGCGGCTTAAGGAGAAATGCAATGACGAGCGAATGGGCAATCGATCTGTCGAATGTCACGAAGCGCTTCGGCGCGACCGTCGCGCTCGACAAAGCGTCGTTCCGAGTGAAGCGCGGAGCCGTTCACGCGCTTCTCGGCGAGAACGGTGCAGGGAAGTCGACAACTGTCAAGCTGTTGTCGGGACTGATGCGGCCGGATGAGGGCAGCATCTCCGTGATGGGCCAGGAGGTGACGATGCACGGTCCAAAGGACGCGCATCGTGCCGGTGTGCAAACCGCGTTCCAGGAGATGACACTCGTGCGCGACCTTACGGTCGCGCAGAACCTGCTGATGTCGTACGAACCAACCGGCTGGCTCGGGCGGATCAAGCGCCGCGAGTCGCAACGCCTGGCGGCCGAATGGCTCGACCGGTTGGACCTCCATGAAGTACGCCCGGGCGCGTATATCCGCGACCTCGCATTACCCGTGCGTCAGAAGATTGAGATCGCGAAGGCGATTGTGCGCGGACCGCAGGTCCTGCTGCTCGACGAACCGACCTCGGCGCTCTCGGGGCGCGACGTCGCGTGGCTATCAAGGCGTATCGACGAGATGAAGGCGCGCGGCGTGACCTTCGTCTTCATCTCGCACCGGATGCAGGAAGTGCGCGAGTTCTGCGACAGCCTCACGGTGTATCGAAATGGCAAGGACGTCGGTGCATTCGAGACGGCCAACATCTCCGATGACGACGTGATCCGCCTTGTGATCGGTCGTTCATTGGAGGCAAAGTATCCGCCGAAGGTGCCGGCGCCGGCGCGCAGCGAAACGCCGGCGATGGAGGCGCGGGGCATCAAGGTGGACGGTGTCGTGACCGACTTCAACCTGACGTTAAAGCAAGGCGAGGTTCGTGGTATCGCGGCGTTGCAGGGAATGGGCCAACGCGAGCTGTTCGAGGCGCTCTTTGGTGCCGAGTTCATTGACCAAGGGCAGATCCTGATCGATGGCAAGCCAGTAACGCTGACCTCGACCGCCGACTCACTCAAGGCTGGCGTAGCCACCGCCTTTCTCCCCGAAGACCGCAAAACGGAGGGGCTTTTTCTGCGCCTTCCGGGCGGCGAGAACGTGTCGCTTCCTGTCATCAAACGCTTCTCACGTTTCGGGCTGATCGACCGCAAGGGCGAGCAGGCCGCGATCGCACGCTCGCTCGCTGAGATGGAGGTGAATCCGAGGGCGATATACAAGCCATGTCTGTCTTTCTCCGGCGGCAACCAGCAAAAGATCGCGATGGCGAAGTGGCTGCTCACGAAAAGCCGCGTATGGCTGATGTTTGATCCGACGCGCGGTATCGACGTCGGCACCAAGCACCAGATCTTCGTGCTGATGCGCGCGTTTGCAGCGGCGGGCGGCTCGGTATTGTTCTATTCCACCGATGTGCCGGAACTAGTCAACGTCTGCGACCGCGTCTCAGTGATGTATCGAGGGCGCAATGTCGCAGAACTCGAAGGCGACGCGCTGACCGAAGAAGAGGTCATGCGCAAGATGCTGTCGAGCTGAAGTCCGAATCATACGCATCAACCAATCAGAGGTTCCCATGAACAACGCAATTGCTTCGCCCGACAGCGAAATCGTGCGTCCGGGCGCGCGGGTAGGGTTTGGCGCGCGGGTCGATCACTATCGCGGATTGATTATCGCGGTCGGCGCTCTACTCGCAATGCTAATCGCGTGGATCGCGCTTTCTGCGACACGCGTCGGTCTTTACGACATAGGGTCGGTCATTTCGAGCAGTACCACGCTCGCGCTGGCCGCGATCGGACAGACAATCGTGGTGCTCTCCGGCGGCTTCGATCTGTCCGCATCGGCGGTTGTATCGCTCTCCAACGTTCTCGCCGTGCGCTTCGTACAGGGCACGCCCATTGAGCAATGGGGAGGCGTCGCACTCATCATTGCGATTGGCGGCGGCATCGGCCTTGTCAACGGCGCAGTGATCGCGTGGTTCCGACTGCAATCGATCGTGGTTACGCTTGCCACGATGTTCATGGTGCAGGGGCTCACGCTGCTCATCCAGAATAAGCCCGGCGGTAGCATCGGTGAGCAGTTCGGAGGCTTCATCACCTCGGACCTAATCGCGGACAAAGTACCGATGTCGGCGGTCGTGCTCGTGTTGGCGCTCCTTATTTGGTCGTTCATGAAGCGTACGCGCTTCGGGGTGGGCATCTACGCGCTTGGCAGTGATCCCGACGGCGCTTACGCGAACGGCATGCCGCTCAACCGATATCGGATTTCAACGTATGCGCTCGCAGGCATGTTCTACGCGGCGGCGGGCCTTTATGTATCGGCACAGACGGGGTCGGCGGATCCGCTCGTCGGCCGGCCGCTGCTCCTGTCGATGTTCACGGCCGTCGTACTCGGCGGCACGTGGCTCGGTGGCGGGCGAGGCGGGTGCGTCGGAACGGTGTTCGCCGCGATGACGCTGATGGTCACCGTCAACATCTTGCTGGTTCTGAACGTGTCGGCGTTCTACACGACGATTGCTGAAGCGGCGATCCTCATCTTGGCTGTGCTCGGCTCGTCGATCGGAAAGGATTCCGCCGCACATCATTGCGCACGGTACGCGTCGCAATGGATGAGAGCGGTGCGAACCGGCACCCGCGTAAAGGACGGCGGTGACGCGCGGCGTGTGATTTTCGAAGTGGCGAACTTCCAACCGATCGAAAACAAGGAACTGAAGGGGCGCTTCATCAGCGACTGGATCGAGCGCAATCGCGAATGGGTCAAGTACGTCGTACCCGCATATGCGCTCTTCATCGTCGCCGTTGCGATTACCGGTTTTGTCTACGGCCCCTCGGTCCTGACGAGCGCCAATTTCTATAGCAGTCTACTGACCCTGACGCTCTTTCTCGCAGTCCTCGGTCTTGGTCAGGGTGCAGTGATACTAACGGGTGGACTTGACCTCTCGATGCCATGGTTGATCACGCTGTCGGGCGTACTGCTCACTGGCCTCACATTCGGTGCGAACGGCGCGGCCGCATGGGCGGTGCCCCTGGTGCTGGGCGTTGGCCTGTTGGTTGGCCTGTTCAACGGCCTCGGCGTTGTCGTGCTCGGCTTACCGCCGATCGTCGTCACGCTTGCGGCGAACGGCTTGTTGCAAGGACTTACGCTGATTTACTGCAACGGTTCGCCACAAGGATGGGCACCCTCAGTCATCAGCGAATTCACAAACGGCCACTTCGGTCCGCTGTCGCTCGCCGCGTGGAGCGTGCCGCTCTTTCTTGCGGTGGCGCTGTTGCTCTTGCATCGCACACCGTTCGGACGGCGCGTGTATGCGGTTGGCAATTCGCAGATCGCGGCAAAGCTGGCGGGTGTGCGGGTTGGCGCGACGCTGATCGCCGTGTACTGCCTCTCGGGCCTGTGTTCCGCGATCGTCGGGATATTGCTTGCCGGTTTCAGCAGCCAGGCGTTTCTCGGCATGGGAGATCCTTACCTGCTGCCGTCGATTGCAGTCGTTGTCGTGGGTGGTGCGCTGATCACGGGCGGGCGCGGGCACTACCTCGGCGTGTTCGGCGGAGCACTGCTGCTCACCGCGCTCGGCACGCTGCTCGCGGGAACAACTGTGCCGCCAGCTGTGCGCGACATCATTAACGGCGTCGTCGTACTGGCCGCGGTGATCACACTGCGCGACAAGAAAGCATGATTGAGACAGTTGACTTACGACGCTTGGCGGGCCGCGACCCCGCGGCCCGCGCGCAAGCGTAATGCCTCGAGTTTGCTCGCGGGGTCAGAGGACGCGCTCGATTTTCGCTTTGCGCGTCGCCGCTGGCCCTAGACGAAGTAACCCGCAGGGAAGTTGGACCGTTAATGTACGACACACGGAGACAATGATGATTGAAACGCGCTTACTGGTCGATGCCAATAACCATCTTGGCGAAGGGCCTCTTTGGGACGTAAAGGAAGAGCGGTTGTACTGGATTGATAGCACGGCGGCGGAGATTTATCGCTGCCGAGCCGACGGCAGCGAGGTCGAGCGCTTCTTCGTGCCGCACCATATCGGCTCGATGGCGCTGCGCGAGCAGGGCGGTGCAGTTGTGGCGCTCGCGAACGGCCTGAACTTCTACGACTTTGAGAAGCAGACGGTGGAGCTCATCGCCGATCCGGAAAGCGATGATCCGGAGACGCGCTTTAACGACGGCAAGGTTGACCGGAAGGGCCGCTTTATTGCGGGAACCATGGCATACGACTTCGATCGCTATGAGGCAGACCGCGGCCAGCGTTCGACGCGAAGCGGCGCTCTTTACCGGCTCGACACAAACGGCAAGGTCACGCGGCTCGATGGCGGCATTAGTTGCTCAAACGGTCCGTGCTGGAGCCCAGACAACCGCACGCTCTACTTCACCGATACGTACGACAAGCAGATGTACGCTTACGACTACGACATTGAGACGGGTGCAGCGTCCAACCGGCGGGTCTTTGCTTCCGCACGCGACATGGCCGGGACCTTCGATGGTGCAACGGTGGATGCTGAAGGCTTCATCTGGTCCGCGCTCGTATTCGGCGGGCGCATTCTGCGCTACGCACCGGATGGAACGCTCGACCGGGTCGTGCCGTTTCCAGTACGCAATTTAACGAGCGTGATGTTCGGCGGTCCAGATCTTGACACCCTCTATGTCACGACGATGGGTCGACCGATGTGGGGCATTCCGCAGAAGGAGCGCGACAAGGGCGGTCTGTTTGCCGTGACCGGACTTGGCGTCAAAGGGTTGCCAGAGCCTCGGTTTGCGGGGTAGAAGCACACGTTGGATGACGCGGCGGTAAAAGCATGACATATGTTGTGTAGGTTAACGGCGTCCTCTCGAGCGTGCCTACGGTGGGATCGTACCCACCGGCGGTGGCCGAGCAGAGGACGCCGCTTTAATCACCGCTGCGTCAATTCCTAAAATGGTCTACGAACAGCTACATTCACGGGTCGAACTTGAGCCGTTGAATAGACATGCCGCGGATACGACGACTTGCGCAGATGGAGGGGAGTTCAAACTGCGCAATTTGCTTCAGGACTCACCGACTGGATTTGGGTGCCGAACGATGGTCGAAGCGAGGCTCGATGGAGCAACGGTCTCGCTCAAGTTGAGGCGGCCCAGGCCCAGTGCCGAATTAGGTTGCGGCGGAAGGTGAGGCGGTAGCAACGAACGCCTCGCCGTTCCGCAAAGGGGTCGCTCGTCGCGAGCATGTCGCAATCGTCGTTGAGACGCCCAATATGTACGGAGAACGCATGAGCACAGAAATGGTCATTGAGCATGAGCCGGAAGTCGGTTTCGAGGTCGTCAATCGAGTGGCGATCATCACCCTTAACCGCCCGCGCGCTCTGAACGCGCTCTCGCATGAAATGATTGGGCGGCTGTCGCAGGTGTTCGAACGCTGCCGCACCGAAGATGCGATTCTCGCGGTCGTCCTACGCGGCGCAGGCGAAAAAGCCTTCTGCGCTGGTGGTGACATCCGCGCGCTCTACGAGTCCGTGCGGAGTGACGCGACGCGTGACAAGACGTGGCTCCAATTTTTCATTGACGAATACCGCCTCGACTATGCGATCCACAACTCCGAGAAGCCAGTAGTGGCGCTCATGGACGGCATCGCGATGGGGGGCGGTATGGGGCTCGCGCAAGGCGCTGCACTCCGTATCGTGACCGAGCGCACACGCATGGCGATGCCCGAAACGCGCATTGGCATGCTGCCTGATGTCGGGGCGACGTATTTCATGGGTAAGATGTCGCTCGACATGGAGCTGTACGTTGGTCTCACCGGCGCAATGCTCTCCGGTGCCGACGCGGTTGCATGCGGTCTCGCGGATATTTGCGTGCCATCGCCGTGGCTCCGCGACTTCGTGCAGCGCCTTGAGACGCTGCACTGGGATGGCCGTGAAGAGGCAATCGATTCGCTGCGGCGCGCGTTCGTGCCGCCGGCAAACACTGAGGTGTATGCCCAACTCGAAGCGCACCGCGAGCAGATCCGGGCACATTTCAGCGCTGCGGACGGCATTGAGTCAATCGTCCGGAGCCTGCAACAGGATACGCCCACAGATTGGTCCACGGCAACGCTCGCCGCACTCACGAGCAACTCGCCATGCATGCTGGAGGTGACCTATCACGCGCTGCTGCGTGGCCGCCAGTTGGCGCTCGCCGACTGCTTTCGCATGGAACTAGGAATCGTGTATCGAGCGATCTCCGAGGGCGATTTCCTTGAGGGCGTGCGTGCTCTGATCGTCGACAAGGACCAACGGCCTCGCTGGAAGCCAGTGACGCTTGCCGAAGTGCACGCCGAACGGGTCCAACACTTTCTGGCATCCCCATGGCCTGGTGACATGCACCCGCTAGAAGATCTTGGCGCATCGTGAACCGAGGTCTGTTGCAGCGGGCCACTGTGGTACGGTGCAATATCGAACCTGGGCCCGGCTTTCCGCGGCGTGTCGCCGAGCCACCTTTCGATTCGACGGGATCTAACGCGATTCGTTTAAGACGCATTCACTCCTCGGGCAACGATTGATCGGTTGGAAACCAGCCCGAGTCAACAGGCTTCTTCATCTTGACCAACTCTCTCATGGCAAAACGCGCGCTCATCATTGGGGCAAGCGGCATCGTCGGCAGCAGTCTGGCCGACCAGTTGCTTTCGACCGGCTGGACGGTTGCAGGACTTTCGCGCGGCCGAACGGCCGTGTCGCCGGCCATAGAATCGATTACAGCCGATCTGACTTCGGCTGACTCTGTTAGCAAGGCGCTCGCCGGCCGAGCGTTCAGCCACGTGTTTTTTACCGCATGGGCTCGCCAGGCGACCGAGAAGGAAAATATTCGCGTGAATGGCGCCATGGTGGCTCATTTGCTAGACGCGCTCGGGCCGTCGGGTGGCGTGTCACACGCGGCGCTCGTCACCGGCCTGAAGCATTACCTCGGGCCATTCGAGGCGTATGCAACAGGTGCTGTGCCGGTCACGCCGTTTCGTGAAGAGCAAGGGCGCCAGCCGGTCGACAATTTTTACTATGAACAGGAAGACCGGCTCTTCGGCGCCGCGCAGCGTTACGGCTTCAGCTGGAGCGTGCATCGCCCGCATACGATCATCGGATACGCTCTCGGGAACGCGATGAATATGGGAGTGACGCTAGCCGTCTACGCGTCGCTTTGCAAACAGGCTGGCGAACCTTTCGTGTTTCCTGGTTCTCCAACGCAATGGAACAGTCTGACCGACATGACCGACGCCCGGCTTCTGGCGCGCCATCTCGAATGGGCCGCGACCTCCCCAAACGCGCGCAATGAGGACTTCAACGTGGTCAACGGCGACGCGTTCCGCTGGAACTGGATGTGGTCGCGAATCGCGGAATACTTCGGCATCGAGGCTGCGCCATTCGACGGCAAGATGCGTCCGCTTGAACACCGGATGCAGGATACGGGCGAGCAATGGTCCAAGATCGCGGCACGGTTCGATCTGGTCGAAACGGATATCGGCAGGCTGGCGTCATGGTGGCACACGGACGCCGACCTTGGCCGTCCGATGGAGGTGCTCACCGATATGACGAAGAGCCGCAAGGCGGGATTCCTGGACTATCAGAGCACGTCCGACGCCTTCTTTGAGTTGTTTGACCGGCTTAAGGTTGAGCGCGTTATTCCGCAATGAACATGACGCAGCTAATCAAAATGCCGCGATCTGCCGCCGAGACAGCGTGTCGTCAAATTCCCGACGGCTATGCGGTTTGACACGGTCTCGGCCGGCTGCTGCCGCACAGCCGAGCAGCCGATGCACGCTGCCCGCGCGAACGGCTCGTGGCCATCCGCACGTGAAAGGCCGCCCGTCTCATGAGGCCGGTGACAAATTTAATTACGCTTGTCCAGCAAGGCTGGACCATTACGGGAACGCCGCGTCGTCGCGAGTTGACAGAATTACTGTCTCAACGGTGACAAATTTAATGCGGTCTACGAATGCACGCGGCCGGATCAGAACAAACTGGCTCTCAAGCGGAAGCAGATTGGCCGTATGCGGTCCATCAGCGACGCCCCTCAATTCAGGTGGCGGAGCGCGTGACGTGTGGTAGGAACGCGGATCAGCGG
>NZ_FCOG02000327.1 GCF_001544975.2 Caballeronia arationis
AACGACGCCTCGTTGATTGACGGGATGGTGAAGTTGTATCTCGAGCGCTTCGCCGCTCACGATCGCGGGCACGAGACGATCGATGGATTGATCGCCACGCACACCCACGACCGCGAGCACTACATGAAGATCATCGCGTCCGCGTTGCCGCTGCTACAGATGCTGGCGACCGGGGAAACCGGTCTCATGCTCGCGCCAAAAGCGGACGACTTCGACGACGAGCGCGAGATCTGGGACATCGACAAAATCATCAAGCAGAAGGCGGTCTTGTATATGGGGCTCGACTCGCTATCGAACAACATCGTGCAGAAGGCAATCGCCTCCATGGCATTGTCGGACGTGGCGGCCGTGTGCGGGGCGATCTACAACTTCTATGCTGAGAAGCCCGATGTCGTGCTGATCATCGATGAGATCGCGGAGGCCATCAACGAGCAGGTGATTCAGATCCTGAACAAAGGCCGCGGTGCAGGATTCAAGGCGTTTGTCGCATTCCAGGCGCGTGCCGACCTCGAAGCGAAACTTGGAAACGCAGCGAAAATGCTGCAGGTTTTGGGTAACCTCAATAATCAGGTGGTGCTTAGACTAGAGGACTCAGATACAGCAAAGTGGTTCTCGGACAAGGTGGGCGAGACTGCGATCCGCGTGGTGAACGTGTCCAACAGCACCAACACCACGACCGAGGCGCACGCGCTTGAATTCAGCGGCTCCCAGTCCCGGTCCATCCAGCTGGAGAAGGTGCCGCTCATTCCCGTCAAGCTGCTTCACAGTTTGCCGAATCTGCAGTACTTCATGCGCATCTCTGGCGGTGCCGTGTACCAAGGTCGAATTCCTATCATCGAAGGCTAAAACACAAGATTATGTCCGCTGCATATAAAAACGTCATTCGCGATCACAAGCTCTCGCACAGACTGGTTGCGGTCTTTAATGTCGCACCGGAATTGGAGCTCGCCTGCTCGCGTGTAGCCGACTTCATCGGGGAGCGCTTTGTCGGAGACAAAGGGCCGTTGGTCGCCGAGATGATCGAGTCGGCGCTGGATGGTTTCCGGCGCGCCAAGCGCACGGGCGACCAGCATATCGCGTTCATGCAGGGACTGTTCGAGCCATCGAAAGCTCTGTACGCCCGCCGGCTTGTCGCGCGGTCTGGCGACAAGGTGTCCGTGTGGTGTCCGATGGTCGAGGCGATTCCGGCGTTCGAAGCGCGCCATTTTGAGTACCAGTTCGAAATGGTCGATGAGCGTTGCCCGGAAGAGATCACCGAGCGAACCGCGGCGTTCCAGCTCGCCGCACGCGTGCTTCAAGGGGAAGCTTTCCGCCGTTACTTCGAGGAATACGATGTCGCTCACCGTTACGATCATAGCGAAGCTGTCGGGAGTTGAGCCGCGCACGGCCCAGCGCGCACGCGACACGGCTGCTGCATTCGACGGCGATGTGAACGCGGCCGTGCCCGAGGAATTCACTTACGGCGCGGGCGCCCGGTGCTACGCGTTGGCGACGATCGCCGAATTCCGGCCGGCGCTCTTTTGGGGCGGACTGATGGCGCTCGTGGCGGTGCCCGCCCTCATGCTGGTCAAGGTGCTGCATGGCTAGTCGGTTCGGTTCGCACATCAAGGTGTGGTTTCTGCTCGTGCCGGTGCTAGCTATCGCGGTCATGCCAGCGATCCCGGAGCGAAAGCTATTCGAGGTGCCGGAAGCGGAGACACGTTCTCTCGTTGAGTCAGTAGGGCAGGACCGGGTCGACCGCGCCATGCGCAGCGCCAACGAGGAGTTCCGCCGTGCGTTTGTCGATAACGGGCTGCTGCACCGCACGCTGAATGCCTCGGGAAAGGTAGGCGGCTTGGACGACGGCGGGTTCTCATCGTTCGCCCATACCTGGACTGAGAATTTCTGGCTGCTGGTGTACCGGATGCTGTTCCGCGCAATGGTGATGAAGATGTGGATCATCGGAACGCTGCTTTTTGCCCTCGGCATGTTCATCGACGGTGCGGCACGCCGCAAGATCAAAGCGTCGGCTGCGGGCTTTGTGAGTCCCCTGTCTTTCCATCTGGCAGGGCACGGGCTGCTGCTGGTGACCGGCACGCTATTCGCGGTGCTAGTGGTTCCGTTGCCGGTCTTGGTCGGCTACTGGGTCGCCGTTGCGGCGCTCCTCGGAGGTCTCCTGTGGAAGGCGGCCGAGTCGTTCCAGTAGTCGAGATAGGGAAATAAATCGCACGACGCCTCAAAAGCTCACGAAAAACCGCTTCATTCCTCAAAAGCAACGCTATCCGGATAGCGTTGCTTTTGTTTTTTCTCGTCCGTCCGCATTGCCACCGTCCCAAACTGCCTGCCTGCGCGCGCCTACCAATCGGTGAAAGGCGCTTCAAATAGTCACCGTTTCAAGCCTCCACACGCTGCCCCCGCCGCAACAATGTTGAATATGGGGCACGCGCTTCGCTTGCCTTATCCCCCACGATGAAACGGGCCCGATGCGGTCCAGACAGGAGAAATGGCGAATGAGCACGGTTGTCGAACCCGGCAGTGAAGAAAAGGTCGCGCTGAGCGCACTTGAACAAGGTACGGTCGCGCCGCCGCTCACGACCGACGGCGCGGACGACGGCGAGCTCGAGCGCGAACTGACGCAGATGGAGGCCGACGCAGACCGACTCCAAAAAGAAGGCGTGATCTCCACCGACGACGCCGACATGAAGCGGGCGGAAGTCGCCAAGACGCGAAAGCTCTTCCGCGACCTGCCTGCCGCTGAGCGTATCGCCATCATCAAGCGCCGCCGCGAAATCGGCCGTCAATTGCTGGACCGCCAGCTTTCCGGCGCAGCAGTCGTGACCGCCCGCGTGCGTCTGAACCA
>NZ_FCOG02000439.1 GCF_001544975.2 Caballeronia arationis
GCCGAGTTGATCGACGCAATGTTCTGCCCTTCGATCTGGAGCAGGTTCTGGCGCTTGGCAGAAATGTCTTCTTTGATTCCTTGTACCGTCAGCAAGGCCGTGCCGATCAGGACGATCAACATCTCAAGAATGCTTCCCATATCGGCGCCCCGCGATTAGGTGCGAGTGGTCCACAGCGCCATCGACGCCATTGCGCCGTTGGACGCGCAGGCGGTCGCGACCGTCGCCGGGTTGTACGTCGTGGTCGGCGAGAAGATCGTCGTCCCGTTCACCGTCACCTGTGTGTAAACAGTGACCAATGCGGCCGCACTCAACGAACAAACCGTCGAGGTCACCGGATACGTGACAACCAACGAGTCGTTGGAGGTGACGAGCGTGCCAACGGCAGCCGTCACGGTGCCATTGAACATGCCCTTGACCGACGACTTGTCCGATGCGACGCGCGAACCCGCCGAGTCGAAGGCGTGATTCTGCGCAAGGACCGTGAGCGTCTCCGAGGAGAAATCGGCGTCGTTCTGCGTCGCGTTCAAGATGCCAGTGTGGAACATCTGCGCTTCGCTCTTGAACTGCGACGCATGAATCAGATCGAGCACGTACTTGCCGCCCGCGTACACAGCCAGCGCGAGCAACGCGGCACCCGCCATCACCGCCCCTGCTTCAATCATCGACAACTCGCCTGACTGCTTCTTCGCACGGGCGATCTTGAGGAGGCGCGCACGGCGCTCTTTGATCGGGTCGATCTGAACTGCTTGGTTGTTTTCGTTGGTCATTTTGCTTTTCCTTAATAGCTAGATGCGGCGGGATTCCCCGATGTGAGATTGACGGCACCCGTCACGACGTATGAGCCAATGCCAAGCGTCAGGAACAGTGCGGCGGCAAAACCGAGCAGCATGAAGTGCGTCATTCGGGCGTTGCGCTTGACTGCTTCAACGACGCGATCGAGTGACTTACGGCCAAGACTCTTGATAGCGGCTTCAAACTGGTCGCGGCCCGCAGCGTCGGTGATCGTGTCGACGATCGTCACCGAGAAAATCCCAGTGTCGAGCGCGCGCATTGGCTCGTCGGACCGGGCCGTCAAGCGTCGATCCATGATTTTCAGATGCCAGCGCAGCCACGGGTCAGCCGTCTTTAGGAGCCGGTCGAGCGCGGCGCGCAGCGTGAGATTGGAGTCGAAGAGGCCCGCGAGCGAGACGATAAGCAGTGCCGCGCGGAGGTCGCGGCGATTGCGCCAAAGCAGCGGCATGCGGTCGAACTTGTCTCGAAGAGGCCCAGACCAACGTTTCAGGCTCGAGAAGTAAGCGAGCACGAGGCCGATGATCGCCGTGAGCGTGAGCCACCAGTACTCGTAGCAGAACGTGTCGACGTGATA
>NZ_FCOG02000330.1 GCF_001544975.2 Caballeronia arationis
ACCTCGGGCGAGCGGCTCAGCAACTCAGCTTTGACGTGAATTAGATTAAGCGGATTCTTTAGCTCGTGCGACAGTACGGCAAAAAATTCATCTTTTTGGCGGTTCACCGTTTCCGCCTGAGCCCGAATGGCGCGCTCGAGCGCCAACTGAAGTTGCTGCTGACTTTCCACGCTCTTGCGGTCGGTTAAATCGCGCGCTATTTTCGCAAGACCCTTGAAGTCGACGGTGTCGATCGATGTCATGACACCGCTGCAATAGATCTTTCTCCCGTCCTTTCTGAGATGCCAGCGCTCGTCCTCGGCACGACCTTCCTTCTTGGCTGTTTCGCGTTCGGCAAGCGGTGCGCTCGGCCGGTCTTCCGGGACGAATATGAGATCGATCGGCTTGCCCACGACCTCGTGTTCTTCAAAGCCAAACATGCGGTGCGCTCCTCGGTTCCAACTGAGGATCGTGCCGTCCGGATCTTGCACAATGATTGCGTAGTCGTCGGTGGTCAACGCAGCGAGCTTCAGACGTTCTTCACTCGATCGGGCCGCTGTCTCAGCCCGGCGTCTTTTGGTGATGTCGATCAGCGTGAGCACGGCGCCGTCGATGCGATCGTCCACGGTTCGGTATGGCAGCACGCGAGCGAGAAACCAATGGCCGTCCAAGGTGCTGACTTCCCGCTCCGCTAACTTCAGGTCCTCGAAGGCGCTTCTTACATCAGCGGCGAGTTCCGGATAATCCAGGCGATGCGTCAAATCGAGCAAGGGGCGACCGATATCCGTCGCGATCAAGTTGAACAGTCCCACGGCAGCGGGCGTATAGCGTTTGATGCGCATCGAACGATCGACAAAGATGGTCGAGATGCCAGTGGAGGCGATCAAGTTTTGAAGGTCATCGTTGGCTTTCGCAGTCTCTTCCACCTTCGCCAGCAACGCACTATTGACCGTCACGATCTCTTCGTTGACCGACTGCAGTTCTTCCTTGCTGGTTTCGAGCTCCTCGGACGCTGAACGCATTTCTTCGTTGATCGCCTGTAACTCTTCGTTGGAGGCCTTTAGCTCCTCGCTGGAGACGTTAGAATGCTCGACCGTCGATTGCAACAGCTCCTTCAATCGCCGTACTTCGGCCTCGAGGTGAGCGACGACAGGATTCTCGTCAGTCGGAGCGACGTGGGACGCTTCGGGCAACGTCGTCTCCTCCGCCTCATCGAAGAACACAGCAAGGACATCTCCACCGGCCGCATCGTAGAACGGGCGCACAGTCATATTGACGTAGGAAAGAGCGGTACCACGCGCGAACCTCACGCGTTCTGCATCGACGCTTTTGCCATGTTGCAGCGCCTGAAAGAGCGCAGTTTGAAGCTCCAGTCTCAGTTCGGGGTTGATCAAGGTGAGCAGATTGTGAGACGGTTCACCGCCGACGTATCGGAGGAACCGGCCGACATCCTCTGACATATGCAGGATTTCCCCGTCGCGATCGATCAGCACGCTTGGCGGCGCATAATGCTCCATCGCGCTTCGGTGCAGGGCTGCGAACGAAGAGTTCGTGCGACCAATCGCTGGCTTTATGTTATTGAAGTGAGTCGGCTGCGCCAGTGGGCCGACGAACGGTAACGTCGGCGCAGTTCGCGCGCTCGCCGACTTCTTCGCGCGATAAATCCGGTTCTTCTTGTCAACGGCGGCAAAAAGGTCATCGGCAATCTCAGCCGACTCGGAACTACCCAAGAAAAGATAGCCGCCTGGTTGAAGCGCGAAGTGAAACGTCTGCAAGACCTGTCGCTGTACCGTACGGTCCAGATAGATCAGAAGGTTGCGGCATGACACCAGGTCGAGCTTGGAGAAGGGTGGATCGCGCAGAAGGTTATGTGCGGCAAACAGAACCTGTTCCCGTAAGGATTTGTTGATGAGGTAGCGCCCGTGCGTGAGCGTAAAAAACTTTCGAAGCCGGGCAGGCGGAACGTCGGTCACAATGGGCGATGGATAGTTGCCCGTGCGCGCCGTCTCGATAGCGCTCTCATCGATGTCTGTCGCGAACACTTGAATCGCACAGCCTTTATTGGCTTCCGCAACACATTCGTTAAGCAGCATCGCGACCGAATACGCTTCTTCTCCGGTCGAGCAGGCCGCGGTCCAGACGCGGATGGAGTCGTCATCGGACTTGTCTTCGCAGATGCGGGGCACGATTTCGCGCTCAAGAGCTTCGAAAGCGTCCCGATCGCGAAAAAAATTCGTCACGCCGATCAACATGTCCTTAAGCAATGCGGCGGACTCTTCCGGGTGAGTGTCGAGAAACCGCTGATACGAGGGTAAATCTCGAAGCGCGTTGACTTGCAACCGGCGTTCAATGCGTCGCAGAACGGTCGAGCGCTTGTAGTGCCGGAAGTCATGCGCGGTGCGGGCGCGCAGCGTAGAAAGGATTTTCTGCAGCGCGTCTTCCTCGATCGCCGCTGTGTGCGGCGCCGCACTACTATTCACCGACGATGCTATCAGGGGCCGGTCGTCGGCGACGGGAGGCAACTGAATCGCTCGCGCGTTGTCGCGTAATTCGATAAGTTTCTGCGGGATCTCGACGACTGGCAGCACAATGTCGACCAGGCCCGTCGCCATGGCATTGCGAGGCATCTCATCGCATTCGGCGTCCTCGGGACTTTGCGCGATCGTCACGCCACCATGCTCCTTGATCCGACCTATTCCGATCGTACCGTCGCTGCCAAAGCCCGATAAAACCACGCTGATCGCGCGGGTGCGGTGTACTTCGGCGAGGCTGCGAAAAAACAGGTCGATCGCCACCGGTCGTCCTGGTTC
>NZ_FCOG02000416.1 GCF_001544975.2 Caballeronia arationis
CCGGCTGATATGACTTCCCGTGTCAAGAGAGATCGGTTTTCGGTTTTTCAGGACGCTAAATTTCCTGAGGGCGACGTAGCAGTAAGTCTCGACGGTGGATCACCCTGATATACGCGGGTTGGTTACCGCATTACAGTGTTCCGCCCAATGAGCCTGCCGCTATCTGAAGCCGCAAATCGGATGACATCCGCTGCATAGCCGGAGCGCGGGTTACTCGTGTGCCGGGCTACGCCGCCTTCAGGAAACTCCTTCAGATTGCTGCTTTTCAGTGGCCGGCAGGATGAAGCTGGTGTGTTGGCTGTGCACCGCACGGTACAGCCTGGGACATTGACAGCCGGCCAATGTCCCAGATAAATCCTGCGAGTTCACGGGCCACGGCAACCACAGCGATGTTCGCATTCTTGCCGCGCTCTGCCAGTTTGCGATATCGCCGGCACAGCCGCAGTTGTGCGTCCCAGGCGCGATCGGTAATGGGCTTGGGGATGCCTTCTTGCCGACGCTGGATATCCGTACTCACACGTGCGGGAAACCGGTAGCTCCAGGCGGCCTCGACGAGCAGTTTGCGGGCGTAACTGTTGCCGGTTTTCGTAATGCTTCCCTGACGACGCCGCTCTCCGGAAGAGTATTCAGAGGGGGTGACGCCCAGCCATGCCATCAGCTGGCGCGGATGCTCAAAGCGTGACAGGTCTCCAAGCTCCGAAAGCATTCCGATCGCAGTGGTGAACTGTATGCCACGCATGGCCTGAAGGCCCAGTACGGCCGGATAGAAGCGCCACTCGAGCACGGCCTCGCGCAGTGCCCCCTCGAGACGCGCACATTGCGCGAGCCTGTCCTCGATCGTGCGACGGTGTTCGTCGAAGGCCAGTTGCTGCCAGTGACTTGGAAACGAATATGAGCTGATCCATCGCCGGTGCGCGGATCCCCAGTTAGCGGTACCGGTATAACCCACACCATGCGCGAGCAGGAATGACTTCAGCCGTTGCCGCGCGTGCCTAAGATCGGCTTTGGCCGCTGCCCACGCACGGGCCAGATCGCGGAATGCTTCATCTTCAACGCCCGGCACATACACCGCCGAGAGGTCACCGGCGCGCAGTCCGCGCACCAGTTTGATTGCGTCACGCCGGTCTGTCTTGACGCGATCACCGGGCTTTTTTGGAATCAGCGACGGCGCACACACCATGCAGTCGAATCCTTTCTGAACCAGCTCCCGGTAAAGCCCATAACCGCATGGCCCGGCTTCGTAGACCACGCGCACCTGTCGTCCTTTGGACTGCAGACGTTTGCACAGCCGGTCAACGTCAGTCTTCGTCGTTCCGATCTTACCCAGTTGCTCCACTTCACCCATGCCCAGCGCATAAGCGACCGCGATCGAGTCCTTGTGAACATCGAGTCCTACATACAATGTGCTATCGTTTTCCATTGCTGGCCTCCGTGACGGAAATCGCCGGGTGTTGCCCTGTCCACACCGTGCGGCTCTGGCAGTCATGCTAACCCGCGTTTGTTTTCACACGCCAGGCCAGCCTTCCACCTCACGGGAAGTCATACTGTCTGAACA
>NZ_FCOG02000213.1 GCF_001544975.2 Caballeronia arationis
TTACCGAGAACTGGATCGGCGCTCACGAACGCCAAGATGAGACCGTGAGAAAGGCGCAAGAACTCGGCACTCTCGAGTACCGCGCAGACCCGCGAATTATCGGAGTTCTTCGCATGACCGAAGCAACGCTATCCGGATAGCGTTGGACGAGAACAAAGGCGGCAATTTTCCTCGTCTTCCTTGTCGCAAGGGCGCTGAGAGCATGTGCTAGAGAGGCTAGTTGAACGACCCTGTACCATGGTCGGTGCAAGCGCCTTGTACCGCATCAGGCGGGAGGTAGGCGCTACGCAAATTCTGTTGCGCAAGCTTGTAGGTATCGGCTTGCGGGTGCCGGCCGAACAACGCACGCGCAAGTCGCCGCTTTGAAGACGCGCGTCGAACGTTCTGTTTTATTGGACCCTGCTTTTACCAGACCGCGTCTTGTTGAATACATATCCCGAAAAAGAATCTCTTAGGTCCGGGTACTTCTCGATCATGGCTTCGACGAGTTCGGTCGATGGACCGATGCCCAGTCGGCGCAGTGTGAGTTTTCCGCCGGGGCTTGACTTGTACGTGCGCCTCCAATCTTCGCGTTGCCTTGGCGTCGCGGCGACATACACGTCCCAGCCACGACGAACTTCGTCGACGATCCGGTTCTGAGCATTGACATCCTGGGCAGCGATCTGCAACGCCATGCGTGTATCGGCCTGCACCCTTGCCTCGGCCTCCCGTTGGTCTGTGAAGGCCAATCCTTCTTGCACCTGCACCATCTGACGCTCGGCATCTGAGACGATCCAGCCTTCCTTCAAAGCTTTCATGAAAAAGCCCGCTGGGCTCTTTGACACCTTCCCCAATTTCAAACTAAAACGAGTACGCTCGATCGCCTGCTCCAGGCGTTCATCGGTGTAGGTATCTCTGTCGGAAGCGATCTGATTGAATTGCACGCTGGACAGGCCGATCTCCCGCTTTAAGGTCTGATAGAGCGCCTGTGCGTGTTCGTGCGTGTGAAGCAGGCGCTCGGCCATTTCCTTCCGCTCAACGCGAAACCGCATTCGCCCGATTTTGCGGGACCCAGGTTCGTTTCGTGTCTCATACGACAGCGAAAGATCGGACACGTCGTTAATCTGGTCCACGGCGGGTGCGAGCCAGTCTCGTTTAAAGTACTTGAACTCCAAAGCCTTTGCCCCCATCGATCCCTGCCAGTCCCGCAATTCTTCAAGCGTGAACCAGTCGGTTACTCCCTCGGTGGCGTAGGGAAGAAGGTGGTCGTACATTACGCGCGCGTAGCTAAGCGTAAAGAGAGAGGTTATGCGAAGGCTTAGCCAATGAGACTTTCCAGACCCGCGAATGATCCCAATGAGATCGGGCGGTACTCGGAATTGGAAACGCCCGCCCACGTACGAGATGCGCCCAATCAGTTGAACCGATCCGAACGGCTTGGATCCGTCAGCATCAGGTTCCGCAGTAGCCTGAATGAGTGCTCGCTGCGCCTCTGTGATCACCTGTTCCAAGTGTGTATTGTTCCGACTCGAATAGCGCATGAGCCACTTGAAATAATCCAGTTCCACATCGTAGAGGTCGTGAATTTTTTCTTCCTGCGCGACTATGAAATAGGCTGCGTCGATCAGGCGCCGAGCCGCCACGCCGAGGTCGACAATCCGAATTAACACGTTCTTACGCGAAAAACCGATGTCGGTTCGCGCACTCTCGACGGGCAGGCCCTCCGCGCTTGCATCGTCAAATAGCGCCAGGGCCAACTGCCTAGAGGTGGCTACCTGCCCTGCTCTCGTCATCCCGCCTCCTTAGCGCTGCGACTCGTTTTGCCCAGCGGGTACGGTACCTACCGCAAAGTGAGCTGTCAACACAGATCACCTCACCTTGCGACGGCTTTGACACAGAAAACCTCACCATAGATGGGTGTCCATCACACTATCCCTCACCTTTGTCGCCCAAACGCCTCACTTTCAGCGCCAAATTGCTTCACTCTGCAGTGGTAAACACGGCACCTTGGTTCTCAATGAACATCACCTTCATCACATAACACCTCACCTTCAGAAACTAAGTCTTTGATTTTTATAGATCCAAGGCTACCTGTTAGTGGTTAGTTGGTTCTTCTTTATTGATAACCTACAACCGTCAACATTATTGCCGGTCTCTGATTGGGTTCATGAGAACTGGGCGAATGGATGTTTTGCCGTTCTCAGCCGGAACTAAAACTTGCCGGCTGGTTCCGGGAGCCTTGATGGGACGACGAAAGGCGGCGCGGAATACATGCCTTTTCGTTTTCTATGGTGAGGTCTTTTGTGATGGGATGTCGGGCGTTTGCAGCGCGGACCGGCTTGCTCGGTGCAATCGACACCTGGAACGACTAGTAGGAGATTGACGGACTGTCGTCCAAGTACTTGATTCTGAGAGGATTTGTACCACATTTCGGTAGCTACAGCGATTTCCTACATTCCTGATAGCCATTCTTTGGTGGGACGAGTATTCTACGCTTCGACGTATAGTCATTCCAAAACCGTTGAAACAATGCGGAGTGTGGAGAAAGTCCCTCACCGTGAACACCAAAAAGGATGCGCGCGAATGAACCTAAGTGAACTCCCAGAGATTAACCGCCGGGTGAAGCTCTCTAACCTTGGAGAGTTCGCCGAACGCTTGTCGGTCATGACAAACGAGCTTCGCGATCAGATCCTCGCACCCAGGCCGAGAAAAAATGCCCCCGTCTTTACGATAGGAGAGCTGTCGGAGATGTGTGGGATCGACCGCCAGAAGATCAACTATTTGGCAACGAAAGAAGGTAGCGAACTGCCGCCTGGCGAAACGCATGGGACCGGGCGCGCACGAATTTTTTCTTTGAAGGATGCGCGTGCCTGGGTACAGCAGGTATCTGACATCTATCAAACGCCGCTCGTGACCGGCACGCGCGAGCATCGCGGGCGCGTCTTGATAACGGCCAACTTTAAGGGCGGGTCGTGCAAGACGACAACATCAATGTGCATTGGTCAGGGCTTAAGCCTGCGTGGCCGGAAGGTCCTGATGATCGACCTCGACCCGCAGGCATCGCTCTCGGAACTGTGTGGGTTGTATGCGGAGAAAGACGTGACATGGGAGGATACGGTCCTACCATTTATCTACGATCCTTCGCTCGAGGGAGGTCTGTCTTCAAAGGTTCAAAGTACCTATTGGGACGGCCTCGACGTCATTCCAGCCCACAACTATCTGCACGACGCGGAGTTTCATCTTCCGACCGCACAGAAGACGCAAGAGAACTTTGAGTTTTGGTCGGTGCTGCGCAAGGGCATCGACCCTTTGCGCACCCAATACGACTACATCATCCTCGACACCGCGCCGTCTCTCTCTTATATGACGCTCAACGGGCTGATGGCGGCCGATTCAATGGTCATGCCGCTCGTGCCGGAGAGTCTGGACTTCATTTCGTCGGTATCGTTCTGGTCGTTGTTTGCGGAAGTGGCAAACGGCTTTGTCGAGCACGAGGTTGATAAAACCTACGATTTCGTGTCGGTACTTCTCTCGCGGGTCGATTACGGGACTACTTCATCTGCGCCGGTCGTGCGCTCGTGGTCTCAACGCGCCTATGGCGACTGGCTGCACACAACGGAGATTCCTGCGAGTTCCGTAATGAGCAATGGCGCCTTGGCGTTCTCGACAGTTTTCGACTTGTCGCGCGCGGAGACGGTAGCGAAAACTTTAGCGCGCGTGAAACAACCGATGGTCGATTACTGTAAATGGATCGATGACCAGTACGTCGCCCAATGGAGGGCCGGACAATGAGCAGTCTCCGCGACCGCATGATGAGCAAGACGGCTGAGGTCCGAGCAGCAAAAGACATCCAGCTTGACCCACAACAGGAGAAGTCGGTAAGCCCGCGAACCGCGCCTGGGATGGCTGCGGCGTTAGCAACTGCGCAGCAGCGAATCGTTCAACTTGAGAAAGCTGGCTCCGCGTCGGAGGCGTTGGTCTCAGAGATCGTGCCGAATCCATGGCAGCCTCGACAAGTTTTTAACGAGGGGAAGCTCGCGCAACTTGCGGAGTCGATCCGCGAGGCGGGGCTTGTCCAGCCCATCGTAGTGCGCCGCGCTGGCGCGGGCTACCAAATTGTGGCGGGCGAGCGCCGCTGGCGTGCGCATAAGATTATCGGCAAAGAGACGATTAAGGCCTTGGTCGTCGATCTCTCAGACGAAGAGATGGCGATGCTCGCGCTCGTCGAAAACGTAGCTCGTGAGGATCTTTGCGATTACGAGATATCGCGGTCGATACGCCGGACTGAGAGGGAATTTCCGAATCGAAAGCGAATGGCGGAAGCTCTAGGAATTTCGAGATCGGAGCTCTACCGGTACTTGTCGTTTGCGGAGCTCCCCGAAT
Source organism: Caballeronia arationis (assembly GCF_001544975.2). GTDB lineage: Bacteria > Pseudomonadota > Gammaproteobacteria > Burkholderiales > Burkholderiaceae > Caballeronia > Caballeronia arationis. The sequence continues at coordinate 4,363 of NZ_FCOG02000213.1, forward strand.
TTGTCGTTAAAGACCTTGATGTGCAACCGAGGCTTTTGGGCGCCACGGCTGCGGAGAATATCGTTTCCGTTCTTCGCGGGCAGAACGAGAACGAAGACGCGCTGGAAATTGCAAAAGGGCTGTGGGCGCAAGTGGTGACCGGCGACATGGATCAGTTGAAACTGGGAAAAGCGATCAAACAGGCTTTGTCTGGTAGCAACAAGGCCGTAGCAGGCATTAGCGATCGCAATATTGACAAGATATTTGCGGGTGGGTCGCACGCCGGGTCCATAACAAGGGACTCAGTGGGGTTAACGGTCAAAATTAAAGCGGGAATGTTAACGCCGGATAAAGAGCAGCAGATTCGAGCCTTAGTTGCGCAGCTATTCTCTGACGCGGACGAGTGCTAGCAGAAGATTGTTCCGGGCCGGCTCGTATCGCTGGTCCGCTTATCGGGGCGCTGGTTTCCGAATGCCAGTGGGCTCTCGTGTCCCGATTGGGACACCGTAGACGACGCCTCGCACCCTTTTTTGTCTGTTGCCCGGAGTGTCCCGAGTTGGGACTCCGGATGCTCAGAGCTCATCGAGTCGCCCTAAGAACGGTGTCGAATGTCCTTCTGTCCGGCTTTACTAGTAGAACTCTTAACTTAAGATTTCTTACATATCTGTGACTTAAAGTCGCGGATCAGCCGGTGTAACACGTGAACATTAGCTCGGCTTTATCTTTTTTCCGAACACCTCAACCAACGCGGCTACCGAGATATGTGCCGCCGCCCTCAACCTCCCGTGCGCTCGCGCCACTCGCAAAAAGTTTGACTACTTCAGAATGAAACGGCGATCCCAATCCTTCGTGAGAACGCTGGTTTCAGAAGCCCGCGCCGGTTGGAGGCTCGTGTCGTGCGGGGACACCGTAGGCCGCCTCTCACACCCTTTTCTTTGGATTGCCCAAGGTGTCCCGAGTTGGGACACTTTCTCCTCAAATTTTATGACGTCGCCCAAGAGCGCCGCCAAACAATTCATCTGTCCGACTTCACCGGTACAACTCTTAAAAATAAGGTTCCCTCATATCTCTGCGGCTCAAAGTCGCGGAAGAGCCAGTGTAATGCGTGAGCGTTGGCTCACCTTCGTCCTCTTTTCCCTAACAACACAACAAGCGGGCTGTCGGGATATGTGACGCCGGCCTTCAGCCCTCCGTCCGCTCGCACCTCTCGTAGAGAGTTTGACCAGTTCAGAACGAAATGGCTGATCGAACATTCCTTGGTAGGCCCTCAACGAGGCTGTCAATTTCAAGAGATCCACGACAAAGCGGCGGCATGTCGCTACGCCGCTGATAAATGCTGTCCCGCGTATAAACCAGTCTTGAAGGCCCACGCTGCACAGTTCGTTCTCTGCTCGAAGCCGACTGACTGGAGCCTGCATACTCGGCGGACGTGCCGGTGGCTCGGCCCGAACTTCCGTTGCAGCAGAAGTGTCGGACATCTATAGTCCGTGAATCAAAAAAAAGAACATCCCGGCGCAACCGCTTCTAGCCGCAACTAACGACCATCGAGTCGCTCCTCCCGGACCGGCGCGCACATGGTGATGGCTTGAGCCTACGCCGACGCCGGTGACTAGACCGTGCGCTCGATTGCCGTCGCTCCGACACTAGATCCAGGACCGCTACGCCACGGGCGTCTGTGCACGAGAACGTACATGTTGACGATGGCAAAAAGCGAAGCAACCCCTTCTTCGCCACTGCCCCGATGGTGCGACCGGCCGCACAACCCTGACTATCGCTTGTCGGCATCGCGTCAGGCTTCGCAAGACAGTCTGTGCGGCCGACTACAGCGGAAGGCGACCGGCCGGTACCCGGCGTCCCATTCGCTGACACATGAAGCGGCTGATCAAGAAACAACATCGTCCGTGGAACATTGAGAATCCGTGTCGAGATTAGAATAAAGCTTAAAAATCAATAAGTTAGCGTATACATACGCAATTGTTTCACGGAAGATGAAATTTAAAAGGTCATAGAGGCGTCTACCGAAGGAAGAATCCCAATCCCGGTCGCCGACCAGCCGAATCCATGCAGAGTCTGTAGCGACCGACACGCGTTTCGTCACAATTGGTACGTTCGCCGTTCAGAAATGAATTGGCCTGTGATGTCCCAGGCGTCGTTACAACGAGGGGACCCTTTGCTAGAAAAAGCCATCCGAAGGGCAGAGTTCTGCTTCACGTGGCGTATGGCCGATGGAATAGAATTGGACGCCCGTCTCTGCAGACGGTTTGCAGAGCATAACCGGCGGACGGCCAGCTCGTGCTGCTGAGCAAGCGGCAGGGGCCGATGTCGCCGCGAAATCGCGTGCTAAAGCGCTGACTGCAAGCGCGAGCAGCGACGCGCGGTTGGCACTTTGGAAGGCTGTACCGGCTCGGATTGTCTGGACACGGGTTTGCAACTCAGGCGGCCTCTTTCATGGTGGCTGCGTGACGGGCTTCATGGGGTGACATAAAGCCCAG
>NZ_FCOG02000332.1 GCF_001544975.2 Caballeronia arationis
CGTATGCGGTCCATCAGCGACGCCCCTCAATTCAGGTGGCGGAGCGCGTGACGTGTGGTAGGAACGCGGATCAGCGGAGATTGGCCGGCAGCTTCCAGGGAAGCAGCGCGTCGTAGTCGTCGGCCGTCTTTGCCAGAGGCAACCGCTGGAACAGCCAGGTGAGGTAGCGATACGGATCGATGCCGTTGGCTTTGGCTGACTCGACCAGCGAGTCGGGTAGCAGCGACGCATTGCTACGTCGCCGCCCCCTAAGAACGGAACGGGCGAGTTTCCCCGCATTCCGCTCAAGCCTTCCAAAGCCCCGTTGCCGGAGCCGGTTTCACCACTGAGAACCGCTGGCCACGCGCGATCTGATGGCAGTCCGGATGCAGCATTACCAGGTTACGACTCGCGTCCGTGCCGCCGTCGATTACGCGTTCCAGATGGAAGAGACGCCAACCACTGGATTTTGTAATCGGCTGGCTGCAGGTTGGGCATGTGCGTCCCTGATTCCACCATAGCCGGATGAGCCGCGTCCGACCTTTGAGTGAGTCCATCATCTCGAAGCCAAGACGCTCCTCGAAATAACTTTCCCACTGAGGGTCGAACGGGTTGGCGGCAGCCTTGATTTTTCGGTGCCGCCGGATCGGCGTGTTGGCGATATCATGGAGCGCCAGAAGTTCCGGCGCTCCTGTACTGGGCACTTTTCCAGTCTCCGTACCAAAGACCCAGTGCCGGGCGTCGACGGTTCGGAAGTACTTCCGTCGGACCCAGCGTGCGCCTTTGTTCGGATGCCGACGCCGTGCCCAGCGCCATAGACACCGCCAGATCTCTAGACTCACCTTGCCGAAGACGCGCTTTGATACGACATGACGATGATAGTTTGCCCATCCGCGAATCAACGGGTTGAGTTTCCTGATCAGCCAGTCGTGCCGTACTGTCGCGTTGTCCTTCACGATATCCCTCAGCTTGCGCAGGAAGCGCTGAACGTTCGCTTTTGCAGGCTTGATCAACAGCTTGCGGCCATACTTGCGCACGTTCATACCAAGGAAATCGAACCCGTCTTCGATATGCGTGATCCGGGTCTTTTCTGGCGATAGCGACAACCCCCGTTCCGCCAGAAACCGCTCAACCACGGGCCGAACCTCATCTACCAGCACTTCACGCGTTGCACCGGTAATAACAAAGTCGTCTGCATACCGAACGAGGTTGATTTTCGACACATTACGACCGCGCCGGTTGAACATAACCCGTAGCGTTCGTTCCAACCCGTCGAGCGTCATGTTCATCAACAAGGGCGAGATAATACCGCCCTGCGGTGTACCCGCATCCGTTGAGTGAAGGACACGATTATGAAGGTAGCCAGCCTTCAACCACTTCCGCAATATCGCCTTGTCCGTGGGGATGTTGGCGATCAGCCAGTCATGCGAGATTTCGTCAAAGCAGCTGCGGATGTCAGCCTCTAGAATCCACTGAGCGCAAGCACGGCCGCCCAATGCTATGAAGCACTGACCGATCGCATCGTGCGTGGACCGGGCAGACCTGAATCCATAAGAATTAGGGTCTGCCGTCGTTTCCGCGATGGGCTCAAGGGCGAGCAGATGCAGCGCCTGCCACGCTCTGTCGATCATGCACGGAATTCCAAGGGGCCGCATCTTTTTCCCGTCGGCCTTGGGGATGTATATCCGCCTCAACGGACGCGGCTGGTAGCCGTGCCGATTGAGCGACGACACTGCTCTAAGCTTGGCCCCCGGCGTTGACCATATGACGCCATCAATGCCGGGAGTACGTTTGCCGCGATTACCCGTCACCCGTTTCACGGCGAGTGCCTTGCCGCTGAACGAGTGGGTCAGCAACCATTGCAAGGATTTCACCTTGCTATGCTTGCCGGCCTGTTCGGCCTTCACGATGCGTGCTTGCAGCCGTCGAACCTCGCGATGACATTTGACCCAATCAATGCGGTGCCAATGTGTCGCGCGATCGGAGGACGCACCCGCGCCGAGTTGCTGCACAGTCATCTGCTTTTCCTCCTTGAACGGTTAATCAAGCTGTCTCGTGACGAAAGACCATGCGGAAGTCTGCCCACTTTCGCGTGGGATGATGTTGTCGTGTAACGCAACCCCTATCCGACCCATTACAGGTCAGCCTTCGCTTTCTCCGCACTCCCATGCCCGCACCGCCATCAGCCTTCCTCGCGGTCGGCCTGCCCGATTGGGCGGCGATACGGGGTTTCCGTGTTCCACACAGCTCGCAAGAATGGTTTAGGTTCCGCCTTTCCACCGGTAGCGTTGTCGTCCGTGCCGCCCAACTATACAAAGAGCGGACCCGCTACATTCCCCTTTTGGGTCAGGCCTGTCAGTGTCTTTGGCCTGTTTGCGATGACGGTGTTTAAACAGCGATTCAGATGCCTTAACCTTGCCATCCAGTCAGATCTCCTTCCGCGGCGACACTTGCAGAAGCGCCTTGGTCTCACAACTTCAGCGTGGCTTACGCCGAGCTTCTTTGTCTCGATGGCTTCACACGATGCCGTTGCCAGCCTCGCATGCACCGATAGACTACGGGCGACGGAACGCCCGGTTTCCTGCCGCCCTACAGCGACGGCGAAACAACGAACTGCGCGACTTTCACGTCGCACATAAAGATTCGCACTCGCATGTGCGCCAGCAACTGTATCGGCAAACAGGAAGCTTTTGCGTGCGACGACAAACGGGCGAATGGAATTTTCGCAGGGATT
>NZ_FCOG02000530.1 GCF_001544975.2 Caballeronia arationis
GCATAGACGTTGGCAAACATCGACGTATGGATGTTCGGCGCCCACGTCAGATACCAGTCCTCCGAGAACGGGAGCATGCCTTTGGGCGGCGATGCCCCCTTCACTTCCCGGTACAGGCGAATCAGTCGCTCACGCGACAGCTTCGAAATCTCCGACTCCAGCACCTGCATGCGAGCGCCCAGTTTAATGAGCGTGACTGCGCGCATGACGTGCGCAGCTTCGTCAGCGAGGCTTTTTGAGGCGGTGGTCGTGGTCATGGTCAGGCCGTCAGCAAAGCGTCGTTGGTTACGGCGGAGACCGTCGCTTTGTTGCCACGACCGGCGAGGCCAGCCAGGATCGCATCTGCGCGCATCCGGAAGAAGCACAGCACCTGAGACGACGATGCCAGCTTCTCGGTTTGCACCGGCGAGAGCTTCAGTAGCGTATCCGCCATTTCCGCCGATAGACCCAAATGTGACTGTGCAGCCTCGCGATCCGACGCCAGGACGCGTCGCGCGAGCATGAGGTACGCATGTTCAAGTCGCGGATGGAGCCGAGGTCGGAAGAAGCATGGATCATGGCGGCGGACCAAATAAGTGGATTCAGTTTGCTCGTTGCGCCTTTCGTCAGGGCGCGAGCGAATTGTCTGACTACACCGGCCGCTTTGCAACATTTCGTTACACCCGGTAATCGTTTGCTACAGGAAAAATGGCTCGCGCAATCGTTTACTGAGGAAGGATATTCTTCTTTTATTCGCTGTTTTTCCGACAAACGACTTGTGGTATCGACATCAAGCCTCGTTTTCATTGCTGACCGGTGCGGGATTTGCTCTATTTGTTCTCCAAACGCATCGAATGCCGGAA
>NZ_FCOG02000333.1 GCF_001544975.2 Caballeronia arationis
AACGGCGATCAATACCTTCATCGCGAGTCGCCCGAGTACCGCGACGCCGTCAAGCGCAAGACCCACGCCTATCACGTCTTCATTCAGGCTGGCATCGTCTGCCAGGGACTGCTTCAGTACCTGGCAGCGGTATTCCCTTCACTCGTCTGGAGTTCCTTTGGATCCTGGCTGCGCACCATCCGTCCCGGCATCCCTCCATCGGAGTTGGTTGTCGCCAGTGCACTACGACAATGCCTGCCCGAATTTCTCGTGAATAGCGCCAAAACCAATTTCTTCGCGAAATTCATCGCCGAAAGGCAGGACCCTGACACCTTCGAGATGTTCCGACTGGCCACATAACCCCAAGACTGTGCCGAACTCGGCACTCTTGAGGTGACTACGTATCCCTGGAGAAAATGCAGGGTAGGATGCTGGTCGGATCCACCGCGCGAGTCCGTTTCAGAAGCGGAAAAATGTGAAAGGAGCAAGGGTGAGAAGGAATGCCACAAACAAGCTGAAAGTAGTTGCGGTGCGCGTCGACCCGAAAATCGAGCAGAGGCTCAGGCTATTGGCCGACGCAACCGGGCGCAAGCAGTCGTTCTTTCTGCAACAGTTGATCGAAAGCGGGATTGGCGCTATCGAAGAGATCTGGTTGCCGCCGGCAGTTCTTGCACAGGTCCGTGAAGGCGTTCTGCCGTCGCCGGACCCGACGAAAAACTCGACTGCAGACCTTTTCGGCGATGTTGCGGGTCAAAACGTTTGACACGATCACTGCGATACGCAGAGAACCGCAGGCACCCAATGCACTAAACCCTGCCGAGCACTGCAGCGAGCGGTTGAGCAATCTTCGTGTAGTCGTGCCACACCTTGGTCTCGAGTTCCATCAAGACCTGCTTTTCCACTCGATATGCAGGGTCATGGAACCGCTTCATGAAGCGGGCTCGAAACTCGTCACGAGTGATGCACTCACCGGTGCTCAGCAGCGTCAAGGTCTGATGCTTGTCGGTCATTTGGCTCCCCCATTTGGTGGGTGTGCCTTCAGCAAGCGACGTGCCCGCGCGCGTCGGCGAGGCGCCAGGCCTCTTCTGTGCACCAGACGCATTGCCAGCTAGGCGCCGGACTTGTCCCCCAGAAAGCCGGGCAGACCGATTGCCGATCTGCTCTTCGCGATTTCCACGCCGCGCCGCACGGCGGCATCGAAATCTTCTTCGATTGCCGGAGGCGCGGACATCGTGGTTCGAAACAGATCCGCCCAGCGGAACTCCTCCAGCGGCACCGTCGTTTTCTCGTACCCTCCGGCTTCGCGCACAAGGCCCGCGAGGCTGCGGTATGGATCGTCTTCGAGTTCGTACACGTGCCTCGGCATCGCTCCGAACACGATGCGCCGGCCCCGCGCGTCATAAGGCCAGGTCCAGCTCCGGTTTTCCAGCGTAAGCCAGAACGGAGCGTCATCCAGCGAGGAAAGGTCCGCCACGAGCACCACCGGCACCATCTTGATCCCGGCCGCCCACAACGCCGCCGCAACATGATGATGATCGATGGCAAACGCTTCGCCGCCGGGTCCGAGCACAATCGGGATCGGCTTCTCGGCAATCGCCATCTGGAGCTTGCGGCCCGCGAGGCGAGCGTAGTCCTTCGCCTTTTTCACGACCTCGATGCGTCCATGCGTTGCCTGAGTAGGACGCAGGCTATCAATGGCGATCTGCTTCATTTGCTTCTGTGCTCCGTGCACTCTCTTCGCGCTTTTCGAGGCGCCGTGTCATCGCAATCCGCACGCAACGAGGCACGAAGTGATCCGTGCCGCGCGGAAGCGGGCACTTGATAAACGTGCGAATCGATCTGGGAAAAGCGGAATGACTCCGCCAGGCGCTCAGCCGGATTTGAATGGTTGGGCAGCAGCGCGTCGGTCGGGCGGCGCAACCTGTGTGCGCCCGACGCACCGCATGCTTCCAGACGACGTCTCACTCCGCATGCGGATCAGTGGCAATGGCACGGCGGCAATCGTCGTAAATCACCTTTACGAGTTCGCAGTCGTAGTTGAGATCGTGTTCGGTGAAGAGGTCGTTGACGGCGTCGCCGACCCACTCCCGGTCCACGATCCCTTGATGCACTTGCGCGATTCGCCGAGCGGCGAACGCGAGCTGCGCAGTGGCCAGCCAGTCGGCACGGCGCCGATGGCGATTCAGCCACTTGCGCGCGGCCTCGACATGGAAGGCGCTCTCGGGCCACGTGCCATCCAGATAGTACGTAGCAAGGGACCCGCACGCGAGCCAGCAAAGCAGTTGGGTGCGATCGTATCGATCGAGGTGTTGATAAGCATTGTCCATCATCTTCCCCTCGCGCTTTGACCGGATGACGATAGCACGCCGAAGCACCCTCGTAGCGCCCTGAATCGAGCAAAACCGTTCAGGAAAATCCCTAGGTGAGCAGGAAAACTCCCTTGTTTTACCGATCCGGCGCAGCACCATTTTCGATTCCCCTTGGCGCGGTTGCCCGCTATTCGAGTCGTCTGTGAAGGTTGGTTGCGGACCGCGCGCTCTTCGTGCAGAGCTTCACCCGCGGCACAAAGTTTGCGGCCGGAAGGCTTGCGGTATCGCAGTAGATGACCGGCGGACCATCGGCGGTGCATCCTTTCAGGGAGCAAGCAATGAGCGAGACAGTCGGAGACTTTGTTGTCGAGCGTCTTCACGCGTGGGGCGTGCGCCGCATCTTCGGATATCC
>NZ_FCOG02000334.1 GCF_001544975.2 Caballeronia arationis
GCTCTATCAGTATCGGAATCGAGCTTCACTTGGCTAGCCGCGCACAATAATTCACCCATAGATTCCCCCGACGATCCGCAAAGATACGACCTTGCTATTCAGTGCACCAATGACGTTCTCTGCCAGATGGTGCAACAGCACTTCTGCTTGCTTGCGACGCTTGTAGGCGAGAGTCGGTTCAGTGACGGCAATTAGCGCAGCGAAGAGTCGCTCGAATCCGGCTTCGTTCATTGCCGCATGCGTCTGCCCGTGCGCGCCTGCGAAGTATGTGGATATGGATACCGGCGGTTTCAGCAGTTCAGCGGCAACGCCCATCTGCGAGAGCTTGTCTGCCGCGCGAATGTTGACATCGTCCTCTTGCTCCGTACGATTCTCTTGAGTCTTGTTGCGCAAAATCTTGCGAATCTCGCCGTCGACCTCGTCCTCTTCATATACGTCGCTACGGGTCACGACTGGAAGAAGCGGTTTGTTCTTATGCAGCTCGCGTCCGAGTTCGTCCAACTCCTGGACCTGTCCGGGAGACGTCGAGCTCGTGAGCCAAAGGACTCCGTCGGCGCTGTCGGTGAATCGCTGGGTGAGACCTGCGTTTTCAGGCGTGACCGAATGCAGGCCCGGCGTGTCCACCAGGACCAGCTTCCCGGCCAGGCGTACGCCTTGCAGCCGTGAGGTCATCTCCGTCACGCCCGCCTGGAAGCGTTCCGGCGTCTCCACGATTTGGCCGCCGTCAAGGTAAAAATATCGAACGTCTTTTCCATGAGCGGCGAATCGGCTGGCGAGAAGATTGCAAAAGGAGCTCTTGCCCGCGTTGAACTTTCCAAATACAAGCAGCAGCACCTTGTCGTCAAAAGAGTCGGCGAAAGCACGCGCCGGTTCGTAGCTTTGCCATTGCTCGGTCCATCCGACCATACTTTGGTTGACTAACGTGTTGATGGCGTCCGCTTTCCGAGCGAGCTCACTTTGCTCCTTCAGGCCGCGCCATGTCCGGCGATTCGATTGAAGATGGGCACTCAAGCGCGCAAGCCATTCCTCCATCGAATGAACGATGGTCGTCACATCGTGCGTGATGAACTCGAATGCGTCGACGTCAGCGATGAGGCGCTCTTCGTTGCTTGCGTCCGCCTTCATGTTGTGACGTCCAGTGCGTTCAAAGAGACTGACGCTTTTTGCAGAGCGTCGATGGCGGACTTGGTCTCTGAGATGCGCGCTGCCAATGCCTTTCGTTCGTTCGAAACCTCCTAGTAGTGGGTGAAGTCACGCTGCATACGTTCGCGGCCTGCGTCGGTGCAGAACATCCGGCGCAGGTCCTTTCTGAACTTCACCGACACGCCCATCACGGCAATCATCACGGAATTGAGAGCACGCGCAACGGTTTCCTGCTCTGTCGGCAAACCGATAACGCCGTGCCCAGCGAGAAAACTATCGATTTCGATGCAGGCTCGCGAGTAGGCAATCTGGATGTGGGCGCGTTCGCGTTTCCCCGCTGTGGAAGCATAGGCGTCTTTTGCGGAGTCCGGAATAGACCCATAGTCGACGCCCAATGCGTCGAGCATGACTTCGATGTCGGAACCTACCTTCCTGATGATGTTCGCCAGACCTTGGTCGAGAGCCCGCCGTTGCTCGAACTGCATCGCGCGGGCGGCTTCGAGTGACGTCGCGCGTTCGCGGGCGACCTGCTCAAGCTCTCCTCGGATTTCTTCGAACAACAAGCAGATTTCGTAGCCGCGAGCGGCCGGCACTTGGGCGAGCGCTACGTCAAGCTCGGCATGCAGAAGGGGAATGCCGCTCTTCTCAACAAAGAGCTTCTTGCTTTCGTCGAGCCCTTTGCGATGCCGCGCCGAAGAAACTGCGTTCAACGCGATGCCCGGGAACTGAGCGCTAATCGCGCTGCTTACCGTTTGAAGTTCGGCTTCGCTAGGGAGTTGGTCGACCTGTGACAGCACGAAGAGTGTTTGTCGCCGCGTTCGCTCACTGTCATCACGAAGTTCGGCGAGCAAGGCCAATTCCCTGGCGTCGAGCTCGCCTTCCTTCGCAGCGTGCACAAACAGGCGGATGTCCGCATGCAGCCATGCTGCATGCATGGCATGACGGTCATCTTCGGTGCCAACATCAGCATCAAGACCTGGTGCATCGAGCCAGCGAACTCCCTGATGGACACGGTCCGAGAGTCTCACCGTTTCGCGCTTGTCCGCGACGGCAAACGCCTCCTGACCGATGAGTTCGTTCAGGAGGCGACTCTTGCCGTGGTTGTACTTTCCGATGACGGTGATGATGGGCTCGTCATGTCCGAGCCAAATCTCCAGGCGTGCCATGTCGTCTGCTCTACCTGGAAGTACCGCAACAACATCGCAGGTGGCTTGTTGGTGTACCGGCTCGGATTGTCTGGACACGGGTTTGCAACTCAGGCGGCCTCTTTCATGGTGGCTGCGTGACGGGCTTCATGGGGTGACATAAAGCCCAGTTTTTCGAGACGCCAATGACGGTTGTAACGATCTTTGAACTCGACGGCCGCGGCCCGAACTTCCTCCAGGTTCCTGAAGATGCGACCGTGAATGGCTTGTTCCTTCAGCGTCCGGTTGAAGCGCTCAGCGACGCCATTCGTTTGCGGTTCGGCGACGAAGGCGAAGCTCGGCGTGACGCCCCAGAACCTGCCCTAGTTGAGGAAGTCATCGGCCGTCTCCTGCGAACCGT
>NZ_FCOG02000338.1 GCF_001544975.2 Caballeronia arationis
AGACTGAACGATCGTCGGCGAGGCCTTGTCAACGTACTTGCTGAAGCTGAGATCATGGACGGATGCCGTGCCGGTGCCTCCACCCGTGCCGCTGTGCGTCGAGCCAGTCTGGAGGACGCCCCATGACCAGTCGAGCACTTCGATCTCCTCGCTGTGCACCGCGTCAGCTGATTCACCCTTGATGTCGCCAAGCTTAAGAAACATATCTACTGCCATGTCAGTCTCCAAAAATTCGTGCGTCTTACGGCACAGAAATATTCGCGTCGTTTCAGTGCGAAGCTACAACTTGTCCTTGATATTCGATTCGTACTCCTCTTCATGAAAAGCGGATTGGCGCCAGATAAATGGACGTCGATCCGAGGCAGTCCTTCGGCTGGCCTTGGCCAAGCGTGTGCGCTGCCCGCCCGAAATTCGCGGCTCGCGGAGCGAGGACGCGAGTCTGAGCCGCGCCGTCACTCGCCGGGCCGGGAAGGCTGCTCCAGACGTTCCAGCAGCCTATAGCGTCTCGCCTTGGTTCCGACCGCGGCTCGTTGCGCGCTCCGTGATTCGAAAACAACCGGAAGGCGGGGCTTATTCCGAAAAATTCGGAAAAATTTCTGAATGAATGGAGGGCTGAACTGGCCAACTGGGTAACCCGAGCCTCCGCCGTCCGCAAATAGAAGAAGTTGTCGTTCCGGCAGGGCTTTTCCGTGAGCTTTCAGCAGACGATTTTCGCCAAAATGCCATTGGAACCACACAAAGGGGGCCAGCCGCCATCAGCAACGTGCTACTTGGGCCGTGGGTAGGAAGCCTTTACGAGGCGGAAGGATCGAGGGCTACGGATTCTCGTACTTTCCGAGTCGCATTACGGCCCTGCTCATTTCGAACGACCTACGGTCACATCGGAGGCCATCAAAGCACTCGCCCAGGCAAAGAAGCACTCCGAGGTTCAGCGAAAGCGAGAGAAGCAGCATCCCCATTACGCCAAGATCCTGACTTCGATGCAACGGCGCGACAAGCGCGAACCGGTTCGGCACGGCAAACAGTGCAGTGGCGATCATCCCGCTGCGAAGCGCGGCGGAATTAGTGCGATCGATGAGTCTCTTCCCGACGCGGGTCGGCGAGTGAGGTCCGGACTGCTCCGGTGATCCGGCATCCATCACGATGCACGTTTTGTCCGGGTGAACGTCGTCTCTGTCCGTTGAGGGCGACGCGGCTCAGGCTCTAAATTGGCAGCATTAAACCCACCGGGCGCCTGCGAGAAGCAACATTAACTCGCGCGCCACCCCGCCCGAGCAAACCGCCAGCGCAGCGGAATGATCGGGCGGCTCTAGAGGAGACACCGCCATGGCCCATCAGATAACCCTCCGTTTTGAGGACGGAGTGACCCGCTTCATCGAGTGCGAGGAGTGCGAGCGCGTCACCGATGCGGCTATTCGCGCCAAGATCAATATTCCACTCGACTGCCGTGATGGGGTGTGTGGCACCTGCAAGGCGGTCTGCGAGTCCGGCGACTACGTACTGGGCGACTGCGTGGAAGGTGCGCTCAGCCCCGAAGAGGCGAGCGCCCATAAGGTTCTCACTTGCCAGATGAGCCCACGTTCCGACTGCGTGATCCAGCTCGCCACGGATTCCGATGTCTCGGGGACCGGCCCGTCCTCCCACCAAGGACGGATCGCCGCCTGCGAGCGAGCGTCGGACACCACGATCACCTTCTCTGTCGAGTTGGAAAAACGCGGGGATCTCAGCTTCCTTCCCGGGCAGTATGTCAACATCCGGGTGCCCGGCACCGATCAGACCCGCTCCTACTCGTTCAGCTCGGGGCCGTCCGAGCCGCGTGTGTCCTTCCTCGTGCGCAATGTGCGTCAAGGGGTGATGTCGAATTGGCTGTGCGAATCCGCCAAGGTTGGAGACCAAATCGAATTTCGCGGCCCGCTGGGAAGCTTCTACCTTCGTCCCATTGAGCGGCCAATGCTGTTTCTGGCGGGCGGCACCGGCCTCGCGCCATTCCTCTCAATGCTGGACAAGATCGTCGCAGACGGCGGCAGTCCGTACCGGATCCACATGATCCTGGGTGTGAACACCGACGAGGATCTGGTCGGCATCGATCGGCTCGAAGCCTTTGCGCAGCGCCTGCCTAACCTCACCTATGCCTGTACGGTCGCTAGTCCCGACAGTGCCTATCCCAACAAGGGCTATGTCACCCACCACATCAGCGCCTCCCAGCTCAACGATGGCGATGCGGATGTCTACCTCTGCGGGCCGCCGCCGATGGTCGACGCGGTGCGCGATTTTCTGTCGTCGGGAGGGCTGACGCCGCGCAACTTCTACTACGAGAAGTTCGCGGGCACCGGCCTCGTGGTTCAGACCGGCGAGGAGCACATCGCTCCTGTCGATGTTGATGAAGCCTTCGACCTGCGCATGGCGCTCGAACTGGGAGCGGCTCAACTGACCATGGGCCGGCTGTCGAGCGAGCAATTGATCGCGTTCCGCCAGCTCGCCGAGGCGACGGCGCAGTGCGTGTCCGGGCGGCGCTTTACCGACGTTGCGCGCTACATCGTGGCCAACCACGCGTTCCACCTGTTCACCATCGAAGCTTCCGGCAACGCGCAGCTGATTGCGCTCTACCGGCAACTGGCCGTACAGGATTACATCGCTCGCGCGCTGACTGACCAGATTGAGATCGTC
>NZ_FCOG02000374.1 GCF_001544975.2 Caballeronia arationis
AAGTCATCTCTTAATAATCGCTTGCGTGATGAGCCGGAAATGGCAAAGAAAACCACTGGCGCGTCGCCAAGGGCCGTCGTACGATCCAGCGCTGGCAACTCGCCAAAAGGCAGACCCGGCAATGCGAAGATTTCGCCGCAAAGCAGCGAACCACGATCGCTAGGGCTGGATCGCAGCGCGGCGGTAGAAACCATTCGGCGCGCCAACCTTCACGTGCTCACGACACGCAACGGCTCAAAAGTGAAGCTTGGGGCGATCATGGCGCTTACCGGCTCCAACATGACCCATCGACTGCATGGCAAGAAACGCATGGACGATGCCGAAGCGAAACGTTTCACCGAGCGCCTTGGCTTGCCCACCGGCTGGTTGGACACGCCGCGTTCGGAAGCGGACATTCCGGAATCGGTGTCCGACATGCTTCGCCCTACTTCCCGCGGCAAGGCATCTCAGGCGCAACTCCCGGCCGCGACCGCCGTGAAAAAGGACGCGGGAGCGAACGTCGATCTCGGAATCGTACGCACCGCGCGCGTCCCGATGACCACACCTGTCGATGAAAACCCGCATGCTTCGACGGGGGCCGCTATCGAGGAGGCGATCGTCGTCAGCGAACAAGGCCGTGCCAGCAAAACCGCCACTGAGTTTGCCAATCCCCCGTCTGCGGAAAGCGACGCCTCATTCCCGACGGCGCTCGAATCGCTCCCCGATGCTGCGGCCCCGCTGGCACGTTCGTTCCCGCGCTCCTTCACATCCGTGACGAGCCTCGACAACCTTGACGGCATCGAACCGATCGTGGAGGCATTGATCAAGACGCTCGCAGGCAAAGCACGCACTGGGCGATTGAACGAACTGAAAGCGCTAGAGCTATTGCAGCAGGCGGTGTTGCTTTAAACCGTTATTCGTTCCAGTTGGCGCATGCGAGTGCCCAAGCATGCCACGCGAAGGGACTCGAGGAGCACGTCGCCCCAGATCCGATGCGGCATGCCCCTCCCCGCTTCTTCGCCCGCCCGGTTGGCTCCGTTGAAGGGTATCCGCGACGCCAGGGTTACATGTGCTTGACTTTCGCGGACCGCTCCTCAATTCAGAAAATGTGCTCGCGACTCTACTTAGCCAGTGCGCTTAAATGCCAGGAGTGAGCCCAACGCGGCTAGCGAAGTCCATCGGATGTCGCTGAGACAGCACGGTCCGACGCATAGTCTTGAGGTCTATTCCCCACGGAGCATGGCGACGGTGAAGACCTGGTGTGGCAATTGACGATCGTCGGCGAGCGCAACAAGCAGCGCACCGTCCCGGTCAGCCCGGCCGCGATCGAGGCGTTGGCTGCACATTGGAGAGACCGCGGCGAGGACTTCCGTGGCGCGACGGCGGGACCCTTGCTCGCACCAATCTTCATTCCGCCGGGAAAAGAAGCCCAAGCGAAACATGCGGACGGCGCCCCGCTCGCTTACCACGTCGACACCATCAACTTCATGATGGAGTGGGTTATGAAGCGTCTCATCAAGGGAAAGCCAGACCTGACGACGGTCGAAATGAAGTTGCTGGCCGGTACATCGACGCACTCGTTTCGGCATACTTTCGGAACGAATGCGGCGGCCGAGGACGTGCCGTTGGACGTGGTGCAAAAAATTCTCGGGCATGCATCGCTGCAGACCATGTCAATCTATATCCAAGCGGAGAAACAGCGGATGTTGCGAGAGGCGGCGTCGTTCTACCGACGTCCGCGAGACGAGGACCGGCGAGAGTGACCGTTGCGCCGGGAATGGCGGAAGCGCCAAGAGTAGGAGCGCCGACGCGGGTACTACGGCTACTGAGCGTTGAGACCGCTTATAGGTACGACGATTGCGACGGGAGAAGCGTCCGCTCCTCCATGGTCCTGCCCCTCGGACATGGAATTGGCCCGCCCCTCGTGAGCGAGCTTTTTTAACTACCTCATAGCGCCCGAGACATCGCCGCTATCCTTTTTCGCCTAGATTCAGGAAAGAAAAAATCTATGAATTAATAAGGACCTCCGAGCCGGCGGGGCTATCGCGACGCTATGTCACGATAGTCTTCCCACCACCAGGCGAAGGAGAGCGACATGGACAGGATTGCCCGTATCGGTGTTGATCTGG
>NZ_FCOG02000339.1 GCF_001544975.2 Caballeronia arationis
GATACAAAAAGGCATCCCCTTTCTCCGTCTGGTAACGGCCGAGTGACATACTCGGTAAGCGTCGCGGCACGGCCGTCTTGATTCGCGCAATCAGAGACGCCAAAGTGGTTCCCACCACTTCAAGTAGCGGGAACCACTTTGGGATCGGAAGAGAAGCTGCCTCAGGAACGCGTAGAGGAAGCCCAAACCACAGCCCTGAATTTCGACGCCGTCTGGCTGCAGCGGCGTGTGAGCCGGGCGTCTCGGTTTCGAAACTCGCCAGAGAGCATGGCATCAACGCCAATATGTTGTTCAAGTGGCGACGTCGATATCGGGCCGAGCAGCTCGCCGTATCAACCGAGCTTGTTCCGGTGACGGTCGTGGAGGACGCGCCGGGCACAGTCACTCCGACACCGTCGGTCCAACAGGAACAGCTAATCGTAAAGCCCGCCGCGAGCGTGGGCACGATCGAAGTTCGGATCGGACGTGCTGTGGTCAAGGTCGATGGAGCGGTCGACGCCGAAACACTACGTACGGTACTGAAGAGTGTGCGATCGTGATCGGGCTTCCAACGGGTACGCGCGTGTGGATCGCAGCAGGTGTGACTGATATGCGCAGCGGATTTCCGGCGCTGGCCGCGAAGGTGCAGACCGCACTTGAAGACAATCCGCTGGGTGGCGACGTGTTCATTTTTAGGGGGCGTCGCGGCGATCTCGTAAAGATCCTTTGGGCAACCGATGACGGACTATGGCTGCTTGCAAAACGACTTTCGCATGGGCGATTTATCTGGCCCCAAGCCGATGGCGGCAAGATCTATCTGACGTCGGCGCAGCTATCGATGTTGCTGGAAGGCATCGACTGGCGACAACCCCGTCGCACGGCCGCGTTGTCGATGTTGTAAACCAAGTCAAAGGCTCGTAAACTGCCGTGCATGCCCGATCATGCTCCTCTTCCGGACACCGTTGCCGAGCTCCGCGCCTTGGTGCTCGAGCAGCAGGCGTCAATGACGAAGATGCGTCAGGAGATTGCCGAACGCGACCGGGAGATCGTTGAGCGAGACCAGGAACTCGATCGCCTGAAGGCACAGATCGACAGGCTCAGGCGCATGCACTTCGGTCGCAAATCCGAACAACTCGACCGGCATATCGATCGGCTCGAAACTCAACTTGAGGATCTGGCAGCGGGTAGCGGCGTCGCCGATGTTCGTCGCGCGCGTGCTCGTGCATCGAGTTCAGGCGCGTCTGCCTCATCCTCGAAGGAAGCCTTAGCGCCGCATCTTCCACGCGAAGAACGCGTGCTTGAGCCCAATTCGATCTGCCCGAAATGCGACATCGGCATGGACCTGCTCGGCGAGGATGTATCTGAACAACTCGCGCGCGTCACAGCGATGTTCAAGGTGATCCGCACGATCCGTCGCAAACGGGTGTGCGCCAACTGCGGCCATATCGAGCAACGTCCCATGCCGGGGCTGCCGATTGAGCGCAGCATCGCACATCCGAGCTTGCTGGCCGAGATCCTTGTTGCGAAATATGCGAACCATACGCCGCTGTATCGGCAGTCCGAGATCGCGGCGCGCGACGGCGTCCGTCTCGATCGGGCGACCATGGCACGTTGGGTCGGGCAATGCGAAGAACTGTGTCGACTGCTGACCGAAGCCCTGCGTCGCTACACGATGGCGACTGCGAAGCTCCACGCGGACGACACACCGATCCCGGTGCTCGCGCCCGGCAACAAGAAAACCAAAACGGGTCGGTTGTGGGTCTACGTGCGTGACGATCGACGCTCAGGTTCGAGCGAACCTGCTGCGGTCTGGTTCGCCTACTCGCCGGACCGCAAAGGCATCCATCCCCAGACCCATCTTGCCGAATTCCGAGGTGTCCTTCAGGGTGATGGCTATGCAGGTTTCAACGAGATAACCGAAAGCGGCAAAGTTCGACTGGCATCGTGCTGGGATCACGCCCGACGATACGTGTTCAATGTGCACGAGACGGCCCCATCGGACACCACGAAAAGATGGCTTGACATGATCGGCGATCTTTACGAAATAGAGGCTGCTATCCGCGGTAAGCCACCCGATGAGCGGCAACGCGTCAGGCAAGAGAAGAGCAAACCGCTGCTCGATGGCATCGAGACGTCGATGAGGGAGAAGCTAGCGACGCTATGGCCAAAGGCGCCATTAGTTGAAGCCATTAACTACTCTCTGAATCGCTGGGACGGACTCACGCTATTCTGTGATGATGGCCGGGCCGAGATAAGCAACGTCCTTGCCGAAAACGCTTTGCGATGCGTCGCGCTTGGTCGGCGCAATTTTATGTTTGCTGGCTCAGACAGTGGTGGTGAACGAGCCGCCGCGATGTACAGCCTCATCGGCTCGTGCAAATTGAACGACGTCAATCCACGCACCTACCTGGAATACGTGCTCACGCACATCGCAGATCATCAGGCCAACCGCATCGACGAATTGCTGCCTTGGAACGTCGCGAAGCACCTGCACAGGCCTGCAACGCTCAACCTTTGAACCCTTCTGCCGGGCGTCACTCCGCAGGTGCAGCGCTTAACGTCTGTCCAGGAAAATCTAAACGGCTCTCACGCGACGCTTACCATACTCGACTCATTTCCAAGATTAGTGACGCGAAGGAGTTGTCAAGGCGGGGCGAGAGGTCCCGAACGCCTAATGGGAGGTGATT
>NZ_FCOG02000099.1 GCF_001544975.2 Caballeronia arationis
AACTGGGAGTTTCGCAACTGCTTATCTGCACCTATCCGCACGCTGCGCTTGGCTTCGCGCGATTCTGCAAGACCGACTATATAACGGGCGCTGTCGCCTGGATTCGTCATATCCGCGGCTTCGCATGCTGCTCGCGAAGAGAGCACCCGCCATGAAATCTGCGCGACGGTCCCGGTGCTATGCTTGTCGCAACTCGTCCTTCCGGCTTTGTGCATGAACCCCGCAGAAGCAATCCCTCCCCAGTCCATCGACGGCAAATCGAAAGAGCGCATCCGCTTCGGCATCATCCTGTTGCCGAATTTCACGCTGACGGCGTTTTCCGGTTTCGTCGACCTGCTGCGCCTGTCCGCCGACGAAGGCGACTTCAGCAAGCCGGTGCGCTGCTCGTGGAGCGTCATCGGGGAAACCCTTGCACCGGTGCGCGCGAGTTGCGGCATCCAGATCACGCCGTGGGAGACCTTCGATCAGGCCGAACCCTTCGACTATGTCGTCGTCGTCGGTGGCCTGCTGCATTCGGGGCCGGCGGCGAGCGACGCGACGCTGCAATTCATCCGCCGCGCCGCCATGACCGACGCGACGCTCGTCGGCATGTGCACCGGCGTGTTCTCGCTGATGCGCGCGGGCGTGCTCGGCGGCCATCGCATCTGCGTGAGCTGGTTCCACTACTGGGATTTCGTCGAGCGCTTTCCGGCGGTCGACGAAGAACTGCTGGTCGCGGATCGCCTGTTCGTGATCGACCGGCGGCGCATCACGTGTTCGGGCGGACGCGCGTCGATCGACGTGGCGGCGGCGATCCTGCTGCGCCACTTCGAAACGGCGACGGTGCAAAAGGCGCTGCGCATCCTGCTCGTCGACGATATGCAGAAGGGCAACGCGCCGCAGCCGCATCCACCGGGCCTCGCGCCCGCGACGCATCCGAAGGTGAAGCGCGCGATCCTGCTGATGGAACAGCATGTCGGCCGTTCGCTTTCGCTCGACGAACTCGCGCACAAGCTCGACCTGTCGACGCGCCAGCTCGAACGGCTCTTCAAGGCCGAGACTGGCAAGGCGCCGCAGGCGTATGCGAAGCAGGTGCGCCTGCGCACGGCCGCCTGGCTTCTGACGAGTTCGGACAAGACAGTCGCGGATATCGCTTCGAGTTGCGGCTTCTCCGATGCCTCGCATCTCGGCCGCGAATTTCGCAAGCAATTCGGCCTGCCGCCGATGATGTATCGCGAGCAGCGCGGCACGGCCGAATCCGAAGACGCCGCGGACTACGACGAAACCTTCCCGGGCCGCGCACAGGCAATCTAGCGAGAGGACGAACCCACATGCCCCCAACGCAGGACGAATGGACGGTGCGCTGCGAGCTTGCGGCGCTGTATCGGCTGGTCGCGCATTTCCGCATGACCGACATGATCGACACGCACATCACGGCGCGCGTGCCCGGTCCCGAGCATCACTTCCTGATCAACCGATACGGCGTGCTATTCCATGAGATGCGCGCGTCGGACCTCGTGAAGATCGACAGTGCGGGGCGCGTCGTCGAAGCCGATGCCGAGGCACATCCCGGGCGCTATCGCATGAACGCGGCGGGCTTCACGATTCATTCGGCGGTGCACATGGCACGGCCCGATCTCGTCTGCGTGATTCATATCCACACTTCCGCGGGATCGGCGGTGTCGGCGCAAAAGCAGGGCCTTTTGCCGATCAGCCAGCACGCGTTGAAGTTCTACGAGCACATTGCATATCACGACTATGAAGGCATTGCGCTCGACCTCGGCGAACGCGAGCGGCTGGTTGCCGATCTCGGCCCGCACAACGCGATGATCCTGCGCAATCACGGCTTGCTGGTGGGCGGCACGTCGATTCCGGCGGCGTTCCAGGACATCTATTTTCTTGAGCGCGCCTGCGAGATACAGGTGCGCGCGCTCGCGGGCAATGCGGAGCTGTCGTTTCCGCCGGAAGCGGTGCGCCGTTTGACAGCGCAGCAATTCGCTCGCGACGAATCGGACAACATCGTGAGCCTGCAATGGCAGGCGGCGCTGCGTCTGATCGCAGGGACCGGCACGGACTATCGAAGTTGACGCAGCGTCACGCCTTTACTTGCCTTCCACGTAGGCCTTTACGGCGGGCAGCCCTTCCTTGCCGTCGAACGTCGTCACGCCCGCGAGCCACTTGTCGAGCACGGCCGGGTTCGCTTTCAGCCATTCGCGCGCGGCCTTGTTGGCATCGGTCTTGTTCATGATCGGCAGCATCACGTGGTTCTCGATGTCCGTTGTGAACTTCAGGTTCGACACCAGCTTCGCGACGTTCGGGCAGCGCGTGTCGTAGTCGGTCGGCGTGACGGTCATCACCCGGGCTTCGCCGTAGTTGGGGCCGAACACGTCGTCGCCGCCGGACAGATAGTCGATCTTCATCTGCACGTTCATCGGATGCGGTTCCCAGCCGAGAAAGACGATGGGCTTCTTGTCGCGGATCGCACGGTTCACTTCGATGAGCATGCCTGCCTCGCTCGACTCCACCAGCTTGAACTTGCCGAGTCCGTACTGGTTCGTGTCGATCATCTTCTTGATGAGCGCGTTGCCGTCGTTGCCCGGTTCGATGCCGTAGATCTTGCCGTCGAGCTTGTCGTAGTTCTTCGCGATGTCGCTGAACGACTTGATGCCTGCGTTGTAGGCGTAGTCGGGCACGGCGAGCGTGTACTTTGCGCCCGTGAGGTTCGGCGTCGGGAGCACTTTGACCTGATTGGCTTTCTTGAACGAATCGATCATCGGGTCCATGGTCGGCGACCAGTAGCCGAGGAACACGTCGATCTGCTTGCTCTTCACACCCGCGAAGGTGATCGGCACCGAGGCGATGGTCTTGGTCGGCTTGTAGCCGAGGCCTTCAAGGACAGTCGATGCCAGGCCGGTCGTGGCAGCGATGTCGGTCCAGCCGACGTCGGCGAAGCGGACATTGCGGCAGGCGGCCGGGTCGGCGGCATAAGACGTCGATACTGCGAGCGCGCACAGGGGCGCGAGCCACTTAAGGTTCATTTTCTGGGTTGCTCCCTACCGGGGTTATTGGGCTATAACGCTTTCGAACGTGTTAAACCGTTTGATATTGTTTCGCTTCTATGGAACTTGTTTTCTTTGTGGTCTATTAGCTCTGCCCCTGTCCGGGGCGGGACTTACTTTCTTTGCTGCTGCAAAGAAAGTAAGCAAAGAAAGCAGCTTTTTTAGGCAGCAGTCACCGCACGCCAAAGCACTCGCACAACTGACTGGCCCAGCCCCTAAGTGTCGCCCTCAATGGACTTCAGCGGCTTGGCGCGCGCACGCACTGACACCGCTCGCAATTCAACAAAGCGGTAAGCACCTCGTTCAGTTCCGTCCGCGCTTCGCTCGGACGAAGGGCAAGTCAAAACCATCGGTTCGCCGTCGCTCCCGCCATATCAACGAGGAACGGCAGGCCTCACCTACACGACCAATGCACCTGATGTCCGAGCGAAGCGAGGACGGATGTATGAATGCTGTGCCAGTCTCTTTGCTGTGCGATGACACATTGCGTGCCGCGCACCAAGCCCCTACGGTTCCTTGAGGGCGACACTTAGGCGCTGGGCCACTCTGCAATGCCAGAGTGTTGCCGTCCTAAGACTGCTGCCTGAAAAAGCTGCTTTCTTTGGTTACTTTCTTTGCAGCAGCAAAGAAAGTGACTGCCGCCCCGCACAGGGGCGCGCTAATAGACCAAAGGCAAAGCAAGTTCCATAGCAATTTCACGAAGACCTGAAAGCATCGGCTTAGGCTGAAAGCCGCCTTTCGACGCTGGGCGCATGCCCAAACTGCGCACGATACGCCTTACTAAAATGACATGGTGAATGAAACCCGCAAACCGCGGTAACCCGAGCAATAGAAGCGTCGGTATTACGCAGTAACTCTCGCGCCCGCCGCAGCCGCAAAGTCAGATAGTAATGCGTCGGCGACACGCTAAGAAAGGCCTTGAACATCCGCTGCAAATGTCTTTGCGACAACTGCACGAGCCGCGCGAGTTCCTCGAGCGATAAAGGCTCTTCGATATTCGCTTCCATCAGCCGCACGACTTCGATCAGTTCGGCGCGGGAAAACCCGACGCGTGCATCGACCGGAATATGCTGATAATCGCTCGACCCGCGAATCCGCTCGACGATGAACTGCTCCGACACCTGCGCCGCATGCGATTGCCCAAGCCGCATGCCAACCAGATTGAGCATCAGATCGAGCGGCGCAGTCCCGCCCGTACACGTCACGCGATCGCGGTCGATCACGAACAGCTCATCGGCAAAACGCACGTGCGGATAGCTCTTGTGCAACGGCGACATATCCTCCCAGTGCACCGTGCATCGGTAGCCATCGAGCAGGTTCGCCGCAAGCAGCGCAAAAGGCCCCGTGCAGATGCCACCAAGAGGCACGCCCTGCGCCGCCACTTCCTGCAACAACGAAATCACCTTCTCGTCGACGTAATCGCGTACATGCCAGCCCGCGCACACGATCAGCACATCCGGCATGCCGGCTTCGGCCAACGTCGTCGTCGGCTTCACGGTGATGCCATTGCTCGCACGCGCCGGCTCGCCATCGGGCGTGATCACCGACCACGTGTAGTGCTGCGCGCGACCCACGTAGTTCGCCATGCGCAGCACCTCGACCGCGCTCGTGAACGCGATCATCGAAAAGTTCGGCAGCGTGAGGAAGCCGAAGTGAGCCAGCTTCGATAACGGCGAATCGTTCGTGACGGGCGTGATCGCGTCGCGCTTCATAAGCAGATCAGCCTTGCTGCGCCGCTGGCGCCCGGCGCACCTTCATGACGCTGCGAATGCCCGAGAGCAGCGGTGCGCGTGCCATGCCCGGCGAGCGGCCAAAGCTTTCCGTGATGCGGTCGAGAATGATCGCGAGCAACACCACCGACAAGCCGCTTTCGAATCCCAGCCCGATATCGAGCCGCTGAATGCTCGCAAGCACGTCGTTGCCAAGACCGCCCGCGCCGACCATCGACGCGATGATCACCATCGAGAGCGCCATCATGATCGTCTGGTTCACGCCGGTCATGATCGAAGGCAGCGCATTCGGAAACTGCACCTTGTAGAGCAACTGCCACGGCGTGCAGCCGAACGCCTGTCCCGCTTCGACGATCTCGCGGTTCACATGCTTGATGCCGAGCGACGTGAGACGCACCGCAGGCGGCATCGCGAAGATGACCGTCGAGAGAATCCCCGGCACGCGCCCGAGGCCGAACAGCATTGCGGCGGGAATCAGGTAGACGAACGCGGGCATCGTCTGCATCAGGTCGAGCACGGGGCGCACGGCCATTTCGACGTACTTGCTCTTCGCAGTCCAGATGCCGAGCGGAATGCCGAGCAAGAGACTGATCAACGTGGAGGAAAGCGTGAGGCCTAGCGTGATGACCATCTGGTCCCAGAAGCCCGTCCCGTAGATGAGAAGCATCGAGAGCAGCGTGAAGAACGCAAAGCGCCAGCCGACGCGCCACAACCCTATGCCGACGAAGAACGCCATCAGCGCCCACATCGGGATGGCCTGCAGGCCGTGTTCGACCAGGGCGGCGAAGCTCTCGATGACCTTGCCGATGGAGTCGAACGTCTTGGCGTCGTGGTCGAGCAGATAGTGGACGCCGTGGTCGACCCAGCTACCGAGCGGAATCATTTCAGACATGGGAACCTCGATGGCGCGTTAAAACCTTCAGCACGTTCGTCTTGTTGACCGAACCACAATAAGAACCGTCCGCCTCGACAACCGGCAACGGGGCCCGGCTCGCGACGACGCGCGAAACGACGTCGTCGAGCGGCGTCGTGCGATCGATGCACTCGATCTGGTTCAAGAGCGGCGACGCGCTCCCCATCGCATCGCGGCACACAAAGCCGCGAATCTTGCGCTCACTGTCGAGCACGAATGCGTAGTCGGCGCTGCCGTTGAGCGTCTGAGCCACCGACGACGCATCGATCTGCGGCGAATGCTTCATCAGCGGCACGGCATCGGTCTGCATCAGATCGCCGGCCGTGAGGTAGCGGCTCGTGTCGATGCCGTCGAAGAACGCCTGGACATAATCGTCGGCGGGATTCGTGATGATTTCCTGCGGCGTGCCGATCTGCACGACACGTCCGCCTTCCATGATCGCGATGCGTGTGCCGATGCGCATCGCCTCTTCCAGATCGTGTGACACGAAGAGAATCGTGCGCTGCTGCTCGCGCTGCAATTCCAGCAGCACGTTCTGCATTTCCTTGCGCTTTAGCGGATCGAGCGCGGAGAACGCTTCGTCCATGATCATCAGCGACGGGTTGACCGCCAGCGCCCGCGCAAGGCCGACGCGCTGCTGCATGCCGCCCGAGAGCTGCGCCGGCAGCTTCTGCGCGAACGGCGCGAGCCCGACCTGTTCCAGGACCGTCATCGCGCGCTTCTCGCGCTCCTTGCGCCCGACTCCCGCCACTTCGAGCCCGAACGCGGCGTTCGAGAGCACGGTTCGCTGCGGCATCAGCGCAAACGACTGGAACACCATGCTCATGTCCTTGCGGCGCAGCGCAGTGAGCTCCGAGCGCGGCACCGCGGCGACGTCGCGTCCGTCGATCAGCACCTTGCCGGCCGTCGGCTCGACAAGGCGATTGATCAGGCGAATAAGCGTCGACTTGCCGGAGCCGGAAAGGCCCATAAGCACGAAGATCTCGCCTTCCTTCACTTCGAACGACACGTTATGCACACCGACGATCTGACCGGTGCGCGCGAAGACTTCTTCCTTCGTCGCGCCGCCTG
The DNA here is from genome assembly GCF_001544975.2 of Caballeronia arationis. GTDB lineage: Bacteria > Pseudomonadota > Gammaproteobacteria > Burkholderiales > Burkholderiaceae > Caballeronia > Caballeronia arationis. The sequence continues at coordinate 6,753 of NZ_FCOG02000099.1, forward strand.
CCAGCATGTCGAGTGCCTGTTTGGGGCTTGTGCCGAACACCTTGCACAGCCCTTCGACCACGACCTTGGGGGAATTCATTGAATGCTCTCCTAGCGTCGCGGACGTGCGTCCGCGCTGTGCATACATAGTTGCTAGAAATAAGTGCGCCTAGCCGACTATTTGCGACAACCACATGAGGAAATACGACACCCGTTTGAGGTGCAAACCGCACCTCGGTGGCCGGAGCCTTACGCGACAAGGGTTTGCGGGCATCCGCGAAGCGCCGGCATGAGGTTTTTGGCATGTCGTCCTGAGGCAAATCGGCGCGAATTTCCTGCCGCAAAACGAACGGTCGGCCGTAAAGAACCGCAAGCCAGCGCCGTAAACGGTAGTAAGTCCCTATCCCCCCACAAATCAGCAAGTCAATGACATCCATCAAGTTACGCCGCGCGAACGTCGGCACCAAGTTCGCCGTCCTCGCGTGCGCGCTCGCCGCCGTGATCATCGCGACCTTCACGGTCGCCGTGACCCGCTCCGCGGGCGAGCAGGTCAACGACCACGCGCTCGCGCGCGTCGAAAGCGACAATCACTCGATCGCTTCGATGATCGGCCTCTACAACAAGGCGGTGAGCGCCGAAGCCGGGCGCTTCATGTCGATCTTCACGACCGTCGTGCCGAAGGATTTCGCCCTCGACGAAACCAGGAGCGTCGACATCGGCGGCGTCGCCACGCCGACGCTCACCGCCGGCGGCACGCCGCTCAACCTCGATTTTTCGATTCCCGACGCGTTCCTCGAAAAGAGCGGCGCCATCGCGACGATCTTCGCCCGAACCGGCGATGACTTCGTGCGCGTTACGACCTCGCTGAAGAAGCAGGACGGCACGCGCGCCGTCGGCACCCTGCTCGACCGCAAGGGGCCGGCCTACGCGCCGGTGCTCGCCGGCAAGCCGTACATCGGCATTGCGGCGCTGTTCGGCAAGCAGTACATCACGGAGTACAAGCCCGTCACCGATGCGTCGGGCCGCGTGATCGCCGCGCTCTTCGTCGGCGTGGACGTGAGCGAGACCTTCGCGAAACTGCAGCAGAACATCCGCGACCTGAAGATCGGCGAAAGCGGCTACTACTTCGTCGTCGATGCGTCGAACGGCGCCAGTCGCGGCAAGCTGATCGTGCATCCGGGCGCCGAAGGCCAGCCCGCAGACGAACACGTCGCGCCGTTCGCGCAGATGCTCGAAAAGCGCGAGGGACGGCTCGATTTCGACGGCACCGACATCGCCGGCGCCGATCCGAAAGTGCACGGCGGCGCGAAGGAAATCGCGTTTACGACGGTGCCGGAATGGCAATGGCTCGTCGGCGGCATCGCGTATCGGGACGAACTGCTCGCCGACGTTCACGCGAGCCGCAACCGCTTCCTGCTGATCGGGCTCATCGTGATCGGCGCGTTCGTCGCGGCGCTGATGATTGCGGTCAAGCGCCTCGTCGGCCAGCCGCTCGACGAAGTCACGAAGACCTCCGAGCGGATCGCCGCGGGCGACCTGACCGTGCGCATCGATTCCGCCCGCGAGGACGACATCGGCCGCCTGATGCACGCGATCGACGGCATCGCGACGGGGCTCGCGCGGATCGTCTCGCAGGTTCGCCACGCGTCGGCGGACATGTCGCACGCGACCGAGCGCATCGCGTCGGGCAGCAGCGACATCTCGCTGCGCATCGCCACACAGGCGAGCAGCCTCGAAGAAGCGGCGGCCAGCATGGAGGAAATCACGTCGACGGTGCAGCAAAACGCCGCCAACACGACGCAGGCGGACAAGCTCGTCGGTTCGGCGTCCGATGCGGCGCGCGCGGGCGGCGAGGCGGTCGGCCGCGTGGTCGCGACGATGAGCGAAATCGACAAGTCGGCGCGCAAGATCGCGGACATCACGTCGGTCATCGAAGGCATCGCGTTCCAGACCAACATCCTCGCGCTCAATGCGGCTGTCGAAGCGGCGCGCGCGGGCGAGCACGGCAAGGGTTTCGCGGTGGTCGCATCGGAAGTGCGCGGACTCGCGCAGCGCAGCGCGGCGGCGGTCAAGGAGATCGAGACGCTGATCGCGGATTCGGTCGGCAAGGTGTCGGACGGCTACCGGATCGCGGAAGAGGCGAGCGGCAAGATGAGCGGCATCGTCGAGCGCGTCGCGCACGTGAACGCGATCATCGGCGAGATCAGCGCGGCGTCGCGCGAGCAGTCGAGCGGCATCGAGCAGGTCAACGTCGCCGTGATGCAGATCGGCGAGGCGACGCAGCAGAACGCGGCGCTCGTGGGCGAGGCGGAAAACTCGGCCGCCGATTTGTGCGACCAGGCCGAGCGGCTCGCGCAGGCGGTGAGCGTGTTCAGGGTCTGATTCCGGCGATTTTCCGGAACGGGAGGCGCCTTGCGGGGCGCCTTTTTTTTGGACCGGCTACGACGTCGGCCGGATCATCTCGAACATCTCGCCGATTTCCGCGTAGTCGCCGCGATAGCCGGCGCGCATGATCGGCCGGGCTGCGGCGGTATCGAATATGCCGTCCTTCAGGAATTCGCGCCGGATATGCACGCCGACGACCTGGCCGAGCGCGAGCCAGTTGTTCATCGGCTCGCCGTCGAGGTTCTTGAGGTGAACGATCTGCAACAGCCTGCATTCGAGCGCAGCCGGCGATTCCGCGACGTGCGGCACGTCCACGTTGCGCCCCGGCGCCTTGGTCAGCCCGGCAAGCTCGAACTCGTCGACGTCGTGCCCGACTGGCGCCGACGTGCGGTTCATCCGATCGGCAAGCTCGCGATTCGACAGGTTCCACACGAATTCGCCCGTCGCCTCGATATTGCGGATGCTGTCCTTATACCCTTCGCTCGAAAATCCGATGATGTATGGAAAGGACGCGAACGCGCCGAAGAAGCTGTACGGCGCGAGGTTCACGCGGCCGTCTGCGTCGCGGCTCGAAATCCAGCCGATCACGCGCGGTGCCACGATCACCTTGAACGGATCGTGACGCAGGCCGTGGCCTTCCTCGGGGCGGTAGAAATGGACGTCGTCGGTCATGTGGGGTGTCGGCAACTGAAGGAGTCCAAGCATAGCTGAGGGCGTCGATATCGGCAGGGCGATTTTTATCCGGGTTTAATTAATCTTTTATTTATACCCGGATAATATTCGATATTCTTATTCGAATCGGGCTCTCCCATGACCCAACCTGTTGTTCCGTCCTGCACGACCTTCGAGGGCCATCGACGCATTGCAACGGGCTCGCTTCAGGCAAACGCACTGGCAGCGAGACGTGCGCTTGAAGAAGGCGCGACCGAACCCGTACTGATCTTCGACGACGCAACGGGGCGCTTGATCGACATCGACATGCGAGGAACGGACGAAGACACGGCGGAAAGCCTGCCTGAAGGCGTGCAGGCCCAATCGGCGGATTTCGCCGGCGCGGGTGCTGCCGTGGTCGAGCCTCGCGGCCGCGGACGCCCGAAGCTGGGCGTGGTCGCACGCGAGGTAACACTGTTGCCGCGCCATTGGGAATGGCTCGCGACGCAGCCGGGCGGCGCATCGGTGGCACTGCGAAAACTGGTTGAGGAAGCGCGGCGCGCGAACGGCGAAAAGGACAGGATCCGCAAGGCGCACGAGCGGGCCTATCGCTTCATGTCGGCTGTAGCGGGGGACCTGCCCGGCTTCGAGGAAGCGACGCGGGCACTGTTCGCCGACGACCCACGGCGGTTCGATGAACTGGTCTGCGCATGGCCGTGCGATGTTCGGGACTACGCCACCCGCCTCGCTTTCGGCGGCAGCGAACCGGCTGCGGCTCTCGCGCAGTGAAGGACGCGCGGACAAAAAAATAGCGCCGAATGGCGCAGGTGTGGACGTCGACGGATCGGCCGCCGAGTGATAGACCTCGCGAGTCGAGAAAAACTCGCCAGTAAAGCTAGAAAAACTACATTTCAGACTGTATGAAAGCGGGCGGGAAAATTGGTCGATCGACCTTGTTCAAACGCTGTTATTCCTGTCCCGCGCCGCTTTCGTTCAAGCTCACAGACGGATTCCGAAGGCCGTGCCGCGCGACTTGCGACTGCGCTCGGCTTCGCGGTGACGCGCTTGGTACGAGTAATCCGAGTCGAGCGGCAGGTGCGGCGATTCGAACAGCGAAGCAAATTTTTGCAGCAGGGCGAAGAGATAGCTCATGTCAGACTCCGGTTAATGTTGCAGGGTTTTCCCTTAGAACCAATTATAGGGTTTTCACCTAACGATTTCTAGTGCAACGCAACATTTCAGTCTGAAAATTTTGTAGTTTTTCTACAACAGTGGTTTCCAGGTGCCGCCGTCGATAGGGGGGACAGGTCTGGAACGGCCATCGGACGGGCTTGCGCTGCCCAAAAAGAACGGACGCGAAGACAGCACGCGCTGTGGCGCACGCGTCACGGACGCGCGCGAATGACCGTAAGGCTCGAATGGAGAATGGAAGCGGCGCGCCGCTCAGCGGACAGTCACACCTGTGCGGTGAGCGGCGTGCTTCACCGCGTGCTTTTTCGGCGCGGCGTCGTTGCGCGCGGCGCTCACGGGCTGGACCGGCGACGCATCGGGGGATTCCTTCAGCGTGCTCAGCGCGTTGAGCGTGCTGACATTCGCGGAGTCGGTGTCGAACAGGGACGACAGCGTCGCCTCCTGGTTGAGCATCAATTGCTCGATGCGCTGCTGCTGCAACGCGCTGTCGCGGCTCATGCGCATGAGCAGCAGCGTCTGCGCGACGCCCGTCGCGACCGTCACGAGCATCGCGCAGACGATGATCGTCAGCATCGTCTTCATGCGGCGCGAGTGCGCCGTCGAAGACGCGCGCTGGTCGGCGGTCACGGCGTAGAGCGCATCGATGGTGTCGGCGAAGGCCGTCGCGCGGGCGCGGTCGAGTTCGGGCGAGGCGGGATCGTCGCTGCGCTGCGCCGTGCCAGTACGATGTTTCCGGCGATCGGCGTCGACCAGCGCGGCGGCATGCGACGACGGCGCGGGACACGCCTCGGCAACGCCGCCCTGCGATGCCGCGCCGGACTCATGCACCAGGCGGAATGCGGCTTCTGGTTCGTTACGGTGCTCGGGAGTCGTCGCGGAAACGGGTTTCGAGTCGGTGTACTTTGGGTCGGCAGAGGGGTTCTCCTCTGGTGCCTCATCCATCGCCAGCGCCAGTTCGTCGCCCGATACCGTATTTGCAGCAGCGGACCGCGTCGCGCTGGTCGGCCTGACCACCGAAACCGACGCACTCGCCGTCTTGCCGCCACGACGCGCCTGCGCCGCCGCCGAACCCGACGGCTCGACGTCCAGCGTCGCGTCATTCGCGACGGCCGCACCCGTGCGGCCCGCACGCCTTGCCTGCACTGCGTCGCTACCTGCGCCCGACTGCACCGCCGCCATGAACACATCCGGCAGTTCGAAACCGGCGAGCGTGCCCTGCCGGATGTCCGTGTTCATCGCCTGAAACGTCGCGCGCTCGATGTCTTCCGCGAACAGATCCAGCGTGCCTTCGCTGCGCGGGTCGCTCGTCAGTTGCGCGAGCCGCTGCGCGGAGCGCGCGGCGCGGGCGAGTTTCTTTTCGGCATCGTTGGAAACGGCGGCTTCGTTACCGTCCGGCCGCGAAGCCGTCGATGCAGCGCCGTTGCGGCGCGATGGCGTCCGCGAAGGCTTGTTCGTCTGGTCGGGCTGAGGCGCGGTTTTTACAGCGGAATCTGGCATAAGTTCGGAGAGCGGCGGCCGGAAAAGACGGCGCGCGGAAAAGAAAATGCGGATCTGCGTTTTTTCGAGACCGCATTGTCGCACGGCTCAGCGCCTTGCCTGGCGGTAATCTGCGCGATTTTGCCGATTCCGCGCGACGCGTGTTTACGTCCGCGGCGTCATCGAAGGAAACCGATCACGACGCGTCTTCTTCCCTGAATTCGCGCACGCTCGGAAGCGTGCGCAGCCGGTCGCAGATCGCCAGATATTCCGGCGACGACACGCGCGACAGCACGACCTGCACTTCGTCGAGTTCCGGCGCATCCTCGCTCTGCTGCACGACGAACTGCTTCACGCGCACGCTGCCCGGCCCGAGCGCCTCGTGCAGCGCATGAAAACTCAGCGAGCCGCGCTCGACCAGCATCGTCAGTTGCCGGCGCTGTTTTACGGAGATGAAGCGTCGCTCCAGCGGTTTGATCCCCGCCAGGATGATCAGAATGATCGCGGTGGCGGCAATCGACGCCGTGTAAAGCCCGCCGCCGACCGCGAGGCCGATCGCCGCGACCGACCAGAGACTCGCCGCCGTCGTGAGCCCGCGCACGATCTCGTTGCGCAGGAGGATCGAGCCGGCGCCGAGAAAGCCGATCCCGGAGACGACCTGCGCGGCCATCCGCGAGGGATCGAGGACCACGTGGTCGCCTTGCAGTGCATCGGCGAAACCGAACGCGGACACCATCATGATCAGCGACGACCCGACGCACACCAGCATGTGCGTGCGCAGGCCGGCCGCCCACGAGAGGCGTTCGCGCTCGAAGCCGATCACGCTGCCGAGCGCAGCGGCCATCACGAGCCGCGAGACGAGTTCCAGATTGCCTAACATGGATGTCTGTCCTCCTTTTCGTTGTGGATGTGGGCCTTATCTCGCCGCACCGGGCCCCCTTGGCGTCCCGCATACGCCGATGCGGGTTTGCTATGCTTGGCGCCTCGCACGCCGCACGTCGTGTGCCGCATGACGCGGTGCGCTTTTCTCGAATGCCGACCACCAACAATTCGCCGTATGCAAGATCAGAAACCGCATGACGCATCCCGCCAGCCCGCCACGCCTTCCGCCGACGGCGCCGCGCTGCGCGATCACTACGCGAACGTCGTGCTGCCGATCTGGCGCGGCCCCGGCTTCAACGCGAAACTCGGCCTCGCCTATGAGGCGGTATCGCCGGACGATCACGCCGCGCTGCCGCCGTCGCGCTACCGGGCGATGGCCTGCGCGCGCCAGTTGTTCGTCTTCTCGCTCGCAGGCGATCTCGCGCATGCGGGAACGCTCTTCGCCTCGTTGCGGCACTATTTTCAGGACAAGGAAAACGGCGGTTGGTTCTATAGCGTAGACGCGGATGGCGCGCCTTTCGAGCGCCAGAAGGATCTCTACACGCACGCGTTCGTGATTTTCGCCTGCGCGGCGTACGCGAAGAAAAGCGGTTCAGCCGACGCAATCGCTTTATTGAACGAGACTTCGGCGCTGGTCGAAACGCGCTTCGCGTTGGCAAGCGGCGCGCTGAACGCGGTGATGTCGGAAGACTTTGGCGGCGTGCTCGAAACGCCTTTGCAGAACCCGTTGATGCACTTGACCGAGGCGTGGCTCGCCGCGCGCGACGCCACCGGCGACGCCGCGTTCGACCGCCGTCTCGAAACGCTCGCTCGCGATGTCGCGCGGATGTTCGTGCATCGCGAAAGCGGTTGTATCGCGGAATTGCCGATCGGCGCGGCGGGCAATCGCCTGGAGCCGGGGCATCAGTTCGAATGGTATTTTCTGGTGGAAGGCAGCCGTCATCCGGCGTTCAATGCCGCCGGCCTGCGCGAGCCGCTCGCGCGCGCCTTCGAGTTCGCGCACCGCTACGGCGTCGATCCGGTGACAGGCGGCGTCTTCGCCGCCCTCGACGAGCAAGGCCGCGTGAGCGACGGCACGCAGCGCATCTGGGCGCAGACCGAATACCTGCGCGCACTGGCGACGCACGACAGCGAAGCCAGCCGCGCCGAGTTGCCGCTGCAGATCGCGCGCTTCAGCGAGCGCTTCCTGCACGCGCGCGGCTGGATCGAATGCCAGTCGGCGGAAGGCGTGGTGACGCGCGCCGACATGCCGTCGACCACGCCCTACCACCTCGCCACGGCTTACGAAGCGCTACGCTGATCAAACCGCGGAAAGCCGCGTCGCGCGAAACGAAGGCGTTGGCTCGCGCGCGTCGCGCACGGCGCCATCGAGCACGGCGTCGGAGATCTGGAACACCGACACCGCCGCCTTCAACTGACGCGTCTGCTCGTGCAGCGATTGCGCCGCTGCCGCCGCCTCTTCGACGAGCGCCGCGTTCTGCTGCGTCATCTCGTCCATTTGCGTGACGGCCTGGTTGACCTGCTCGATGCCCGTGCTCTGCTCCGCCGACGACGCGCTGATCTCGGCCATCATCTGCGTGACGCGCGAAATCGACGACGACACCTCGCGCATCGCCTGCCCCGCGCGCTCGACGAGCGCCGAGCCGTCGCTCACCTGCGACACCGACTCGCTTATCAGCTCCTTGATTTCCTTCGCCGACTGCGCGCTGCGCTGCGCGAGTCCGCGCACTTCGCCTGCGACGACCGCGAAGCCGCGTCCCTGTTCGCCGGCGCGCGCCGCCTCGACGGCCGCGTTGAGCGCGAGGATGTTGGTCTGGAACGCGATGCCGTCGATCACCGAAATGATTTCCGCGATCTTGTCCGAGCTTTGCGCGATGCTGCGCATCTTCTCGACGACGTCCGCAACCACGCCCGTGCCGCGCGACGTTGCGGTGAGCGCGTCGCCCGCGAGCGAATTCGCTTCGCGCGCGTGTTCGGCGTTCTGGCGCACGGTCGCGGTGAGTTCCTCCATGCTCGACGCCGTCTCTTCGAGCGACGCCGCCTGATTCTCCGTGCGCGCCGACAGGTCGGCGTTGCCGGTGGCGATTTCATCGGCGCCGTAGTTGATCAAATCCGACGTCTCGCGCACCGTCGCAACCGTGCGCGCGACGCTTGCCTGCATCACCGCGAGACCCGCGAAAAGACGGCCGATCTCGTTGCTGCCGCGATCGGCGATGCGCTCGTCGAGCCGGCCTTGCGCAATGCGGTCGAAGTGACGGCCCGCTTCTTCGAGCGGCGCGACGAGCCCCCGCCGCAGCGCGACGTGCACCAGTACGATGCCCGCAACCAGCGCGATGAAGATGCCCGCGCCCACCGCGCGGAACAGGAAGAAGCGCTGATCGATCGACTCGAGATAGGCGCGGCCGGCGGCGTCGCCGAACTGCATGAATTTTTGCTGCTCGGCGAGGTAGCGGTCCTGAAAGCCTTGCGTCGGCTGGTCGAGGAACGCCTGGATGTTGCCGGAGTCGAGATACTGGACGAGTTCGCCGAGCGCCTTCGAATAGGCCGCGTACTTGTCCTGCATCGCGGCGACGCGCGCCTGGTTGTCGTCGCCCGTTTTTGGCGCGCCGACGAATGCGGCGAACGACTTCTCGGCAAGCGCGATCTGTTCGCGCGCGTGCTGCACGATCTCGACCGGTTCCGCGCCGCCACGCACCATCCGCGTCCCGGCGCGCGAGAGGTTGATGCGCGCGTCCATCAGGCGCTGCGTGGTCTCGTTGACCATGTTGACCTGCTTGAGCGCGATGTTGGACAGGTTGCCCACATCGTCATGCGTATTCGACAACGACCAGAAACCGAGCCCTTCCGTCACCACCTGAAACAGACAGAACACCAGCAGTACCGCGAGCAAACCTGAAGCAACCTTGATTTTTCCCAACATCCTGACACCCGAATTCATGTATTGGCCCTCGACAGCGGCAATCTGCGGGTTTACGGCAATCAAGGGCGCGCACTTGAACGGAATTCGCGCTTTCCTCTTCGAATACGCGCGCGGCAAGCTTTTTGAAACAATTGCGAAAGATTTTCAGCGGCTTTTGGCGAACTTCCTTGCAGAGTGGACGAACGCTACCTACAGTCTTTGCAGGACCGAACCCACCGAAGGAGTGTCCGAATGGCCGAAATCGTCGATATCGCTCGCGGTGCGCTGAATGCGCAACCGTTCAGCGCCTTGCTTGGAACGAAACTGATGCAGGTCGACTCAGCGAGTCTTACGCTGTGTCTCACCATTCGTGACGACCTGAGGCAGCAACACGGTTTCGTGCATGGCGGCGTGGTGAGTTATCTCGTCGACAATGCGCTGACGTTCGCGGGCGCGCTGAGGCTCGGCCCGAAGGTGGTCACGGGGGAATACAAGATCAACTATCTGCGGCCCGCCGTGTCCGGCACGCTGATGGCGCGGGCCCGCGTGATCCACGCCGGCATGACGCAGGCTACCTGCCAGTGCGACGTCTACGTGACGGACGGCAACGCCGAGCGGCTCGTCGCGGTCGCGCAGGGCACGATCAACCGCATCGGTGAAGGCGCGCCGGAACCGATTAGATTCGACGCCTGAGCGCTTTTCCGGCGGCATCGGCGTGATGAACCTCGCTCGAACGCGAGGTTTTTTGTTGTGCGCGGATCGCTCCCGTAAAAGCTCACGTTTCGACCCGCGTTAAAAAAAACCGTCGCGCCCCGATGCGCAACGGCTTTTACCCGCTCGCCTGCTTTACTGCGCCGCGACGGTCTTTTGCTGCTGTTCGCCCAAGCCCTGAATGCCGAGGCGCATCGTCTGCCCGGCCTTGAGGAACACCGGCGCGGGCTTCACGCCCATGCCGACGCCCGGCGGCGTGCCGGTGGAGATGACGTCGCCGGGTTGCAGGCTCATCACCTTCGACAGGTACGACACCAGTTGCGCGACGTTGAACACCATCGTGCGCGTGTTGCCGTTCTGATAGCGGTGTCCATCGACTTCGAGCCACAGGTCGAGCTTCTGCGGATCGGCGATTTCGTCCTTCGTGACGAGCCAGGGCCCAAGCGGGCCGAACGTGTCGAAGCCCTTGCCCTTGTCCCATTGCGTGCCGTGTTCGAGCTGCCACTCACGCTCCGACACGTCGTTGATCACGCAATAGCCCGCGACGTAGTCGAGCGCGCTGGCTTCGTCGACGTATTTGGCTTCCTTGCCGATGACCACGCCGAGTTCCACTTCCCAGTCGGTCTTCTTCGAATCGCGCGGAATCTCGACGTCGTCGTTCGGGCCGCAGATCGCGCTCGTCCATTTTCCGAAGATCACAGGTTCGGTCGGCACCGGCAGGTTCGATTCGGCGGCGTGATCGGCGTAGTTGAGGCCGATGCACACGAATTTGCCGACGCGCCCGACGCACGGGCCGATGCGCGGCTCGCCCGAAGCGACCGGCAGCGTCGCCGGATCGATGGCGCGCAGTTTCGCGAGACCCGCGTCGGTCAGCGTGGCGCCGGCGATGTCGTCGACGATGCCGGACAGATCGCGAACCTTGCCGTCGGCGTCGAGAAGACCCGGTTTTTCCTGACCCTTCGGCCCAAAACGAAGCAGTTTCATCTGGTTTGATCCTCGTGTTTCAAAAGGTGATTCGGTTGCCCGGCAGCCTAGTTCGACCAGCCGCCGTCGATCAGATGGATCTGACCGGTCGTGAACGACGATTCGTCGGACCCGAGATAGAGCGCCAGCGCCGCGATTTCCTCCGGCTTGCCGACGCGCCCCATCGGTTGGCGCGCGACGAACGCCGCCTGCACCTGCTCGATCGCCGCGCCCTGCGCCTTCGCCTGCTCCGCGATGCGCTGCTGCAGCGAAGGCGAATCGACGGTGCCGGGGCAAATCGCGTTGCAGCGGATGCCGCGCGTGACGAAATCGGCGGCGACAGCCTTCGTCAGGCCGATCACGGCCGCCTTGGACGCACCATACACGAAGCGGTTCGGCACGCCCTTCACGCTCGACGCCGCCGACGACATGTTGATGATCGAGCCGCCGCCCTTCGCGAGCATCGCCGGGAGAAACGCGCGGATCGTACGGTACATCGCCTTCGCGTTGAGGTCGAAGGCGAGATCCCAGTCCGCCTCGCTCGCTTCGAGAATCGAACCCGCGTGCACGAAGCCCGCGCAATTGAACAGCACGTCGATCGTGCCGATTTCGCTCGCGAGAGCGTTGACGGCTTTCGTATCGAGCACGTCGAGCTTGCGGACTTCGAACGGCTTGCCTTCGAGCGATTCGGTGCGGATGTCGGTTGCGATCACGCGCGCGCCCTCGGCCGCGAACAGCTCGGCGGTCGCGAGACCGATGCCCTGCCCCGCTGCCGTGATCAGCGCGGTCTTGCCTGCCAGTCTTTGTATCATCTACAGCTCCGGTTGAAAGTATTTTTGAGACATGCCGGGTATATCGCCGGTTCAACCGGCGTCACAGGCGGTAGAACGAACGGGCGTTTGCGCCGAATATCGCCGCTTCGTCCGTTTTTTCGAGATCCGGACGCTGTCTGCAGAGCGCGCGGGCCGCGTCGTGCCAGCCAGCATAATCGCCATTCAGGTTGAGGACCGGCCAGTCGCTGCCCCACATCAGGCGTTGCGCACCGAAATGTTCGAAAAGATGGTCGACGTAGGGTTTCAATACGGATTCGTCGCAATTTTGCGAGGCTTCGGTGACGAGACCCGACAGCTTGCAATAAGGCTGCTGCGGCAAGGCAGCCAGCTGCGCGATGCCGTCGGCCCACGGCTGCCAGCCTGCGGCGCCGTCGCGAATCGGCGGCTTCGCGCCATGATCGACGACGATCCTCAATTCCGGATAGCGCTGCGCAAATTTTGTCAGCGACGAAACGTGGCGCGCGAAAATCAGCGCGTCAAACGCGAGATCGAGTTCGATGAGTTTCCTGATCGCAGGATCGATCGGCGCAGTTTCGATCCATCGGTCGTCGGGCAGGTCCTGCAGCATCGGACGTACGCCCTTGAACTTCGGATCGCGCGCGAGCGATTCGATGAGAGCGGGCGCGTCGGGCGCATCGAGCGGCACCCAGCCGACCACGCCCGCGATTGAATCGTCCGCGCGCGCCAGATCGAGCAGATAGCGCGTTTCGTCGACCGTCGGCGCCGCCTGGACGACCACCGTGCGCTCGATGTTCACCGCGTCGCGCAACGGTTCGAGATCGCCGGGACCGAATACGCGATACAGCGCTTTCATTTCCGGCTTGAGCCAGCCGTAATCGCCGCGCGCGGGGTTCCAGTAATGCTGGTGAGCGTCGATATTCATCGCGGCACCGGCGCGTCCGGATGCAGCAACTGGTTTGCGTGCAGGGCGTCCCACAGCGCGGCGGGTAGCGGCTCCGCAAACGACGCCGCGTTCTCGACCACTTCGTGAGCGCTGCGCGCGCCCATCAGCACGGTCGCGACAACTTTATGCGCATAAGGAAATTGCAGGGCCGCGCTCGACAGCGCGACGCCGTGCTCGCGGCAAACGCGTTCCAGCTTGCCGACCTGTTCCACGATCGCAGCAGGCGCATCGCCGTAGTTGAACTTCAGGTCGCCTTCGGCGTTCGCGTCCAGACCGCGCGCGAGGATGCCCGAGTTGAACGCGCCGCCGAGCAAAATGCTGACTTCGCGCTTTTCGCACTCCGGCAGCAAGTCGTCGAGGACGGCCTGTTCGAGCAGCGTGTATCGTCCGGCGAGGAGCGCGCAGTCGATGTCGAACTCGGCCATGGCTTCCCGGATCACCGCTCCTTCGTTCACGCCAAGTCCGACTGCCTTCACGCCGCGCGTCTTGCGCAGTTCGTCCAGTGCGCGAAATCCGCCGTCGTCGGTGAGTTGCCGCCAGTAAAAGGCGTTCTTCTCGCCGTGCGTCACGCGGCCGATGTCGTGAATCAGCACGATGTCGATATCCACGATGCCGAGACGCTGCTGGCTGTCTTCGAACGAGCGCAGGATGCCGTCGTAGCTGTAGTCGTAGATCGCTTCGAACGGTAGCGGATTCGCCCAGCCTTCGCTGCCGTCGTAAGGGTGCACGCGCGGCACGAAGCGGCGGCCGACTTTCGTCGAAAGCACGTAGTCGGCACGCGGATAGCGGCGCAGCGCGTTGCCGAGGCAGTGCTCCGCTTTCGTATGGCCGTAGTGCGGCGCGGTATCGAAGAAGCGGATGCCGGTTTGCCACGCCGCGTCGACGGTCGCCATTGCCGCTTCTTCCGAAAGCTCGTGATACAGCCCGCCGAGCGGCGCGGTGCCGAGCGAGAGGGCCGTCACTTCGAGCGAGGTGCGGCCGATTCTCCGGCGGCGATTGACCTGGTCGACCACGGTGTCGACTGTTTTGCTGTTCATCTGCGCGACCTCATTGCGATGCGATTTGCACGACCTTCGCCCCAACCCCGACATTACGCGCCGTCGCCGCGCGCGGCAAATGCGCCGGCAGGCAAGCTGGCCCGACCGGCTCGAAGGTCTTGTACGTCAGGATGAACTCCTGATGCCCGAGCCCTTCCGACTTCGAGGCCGCGCCGGCCGCCACCGCGACGGTCGCATCGAAGACTTCGCGTCCGACTTCGTCGAGCGTCGCGCGGCCTTCGAGGATGCGGCCCGCGTCCACGTCCATGTCGCCGGACAGGTTGCGGTAAGTCGTTGGGTTGGCGCAGACCTTGATGACGGGCGAGATCGCCGAACCGACCACCGAGCCCCGCCCGGTCGTGAACAGGATCACATGCGCGCCGCACGCGATCAATTCGACGATTTCCGCGTTGTCGCTGATATTGGGAAAGCCGAAGCGCGGCTCGCCGTCGGGGACGACGTCGAGCAGGTACAGGCCGCCGGTCGGCGGAACGTCGCCGGGCTTGACGATCCCGGCGATCGGCGACGCCCCGCTCTTCGCGTACGCGCCGAGCGACTTTTCTTCCTGCGTCGTGAGACCGCCGTCCGCGTTGCCGACGGCGAAGGAACCGTGGCCGAGAATCGAGTAGTAGCGCGCCGCCTTCGCCACGCACGCGACGATTTCCGCGCCCAGCTCCGGCCGCGCCGCGCGCTTTTCCATGTGATATTCGCAGCCGACGAGTTCGCCGGTTTCCTCGAAGATGCAGGTCGCGCCCGCTTCGATCAGCGCATCGAACGCGCGGCCGACGGCCGGGTTGGCCGTGATGCCGCTCGTGCCGTCGGAGCCGCCGCAGATCGTCCCGACGACGAATTCATCGAGTGCCATCGGCACCTTCGGCTGGGCGGCGAGCGTCGCGCGTGCTTCGCGCACCCAGTCGAGACCGTTCTGGATCGTGCTGCGCGTGCCGCCCTTTTCCTGGATCGTGAGCACGTGGGCCGGGCGTCCGGTGGCGCGGACCGCATCGACCAGATGGTGCTTGTTCATGCTCTCGCAGCCCAGCGAGACGAATAGCACAGCGCCGACGTTCGGATGAGTCGTCAGGCGTTCCATCATCTTTTCGGCGTAGCTGTTCGGATAGCAGCCGGGGAAGCCGATCAGGTGGACGGGCGGGTCCTGCTCTTCGTGATCGTCGAACGCGTCGAAAGCCGGGCGGAAATGCGCGACGATTTCGCGCGCCACGTGATGCGCGCATTCGACGAGATACGCTACCGCGACGATGTTTCGGATGCCTTTGCGTCCGTCGGAGCGTTCGTAACCTTGCAGGTTGGGCGTTTTTGAGGATGGAGTCGTCGGCATGGTTTGGCGATTTGTCCTGCGGTTTCTTTTTTGCCCTCGCGGGCGGTGGGTGATTTTTGCTGGCGCTTGGGTCTTCAACGCCCGTTTGATGCGCTGGTGCTCCTGTGGAACTTGCCTTCTTAGCGGTCTATTAGCTCTGCCCCTGTCCGGGGCGGGACTTACTTTCTTTGCTGCTGCAAAGAAAGTAAGCAAAGAAAGCA
>NZ_FCOG02000342.1 GCF_001544975.2 Caballeronia arationis
CCATGGCCCGAATGCTCACGTCCTGCAGTCGTAGGCTTGCGATGGCGAGGCGTTCTTCAGGTTGAAGGTGCTGGTATGAAGTAGTTTTGTCGGGCATTGCAACACCTTATACGAAATAAGTGTTGCACCTCACTTTTGAGGCCGCCGGGGATATCGAGATTGTTGCGCGCCAGCAAAAGGCGAATATACTCGATCGCTCGTGTTTTACCGATGCGCGAAGGTCCATAAATCAGGCGCCCATGATCCGATAACGAAGGCACCGAACCACTAACTCGTAGAGCGCTTCGATCGCGGGTGTGGCGATCCGATAATTCCCGGTCGCGAGCGGGTGCAGCGATGGATCGACTGGGCGTTGTATCTCAACTGGCATGATGCTCCTCCCGCACATTTCGTCTTCAAAAGACTTGGCCAGTGCCGATACCAAGCTTGCGTGCGCGTGTTGGTGCCGACGGCATGGCCGTATCACCACGCTCTGTCGTTGGGACTTCGTGGGTCGATGGATTCGCACCAATTGAGGCGGTTACCGGCCCCTGGGGCGTTCGCACTGTCGGCGCGCAAGAGAGAAGGCGCACCACGTGGGACAGGTCGGACGCTGCCCTGCGGGTGCCCTTTGCTTTTTATGAAATTTCTTTCGGACGTACTCTTCGATACGACTTGCGTCGAAGGCCGCACTCGGTCGGCGGCGACCCTTTGCTTTGAGGATCTCCTGCCTCAATTTGAGGTTGTGAGGCATCACTCGCCACGCGCCTTGTGCGTCGAGTACACCCAGTTCTGTACGGCCGTCCAGAAACGCGCGAACGCTACGCAGGTCGTCGGTGCTCAAATAAATGAGCAACCTTTTGCCTATCAGAGAAGTGCTGCATGCCAGCACATCGCTCGTATAACGCACGCCGTAGAGGTTGATATGCGGCCGGACCCCTTTGTCAAGATACGCGCGCACTTGGCAGCGTCTCGCAGACTGCAACAGACATAAGTTGCGCCGATGACGTTCAGGGAGCCACGTGAGCAGTTGCTGACGCCCCCGCAAGAAATACTCCATCGCCTCAAGCGGCGTGACATTGTTGAGCCCAGTGTGTGGTGTTCCATGGTAGCTCGCGATCGCAAACTCGACGAGCTCATCGAGCTCGTCGAGCGATACGTATAAACGCAGGTTACCCTTCGGGTCAGACAGTGCTCGACGCACATCGTGTGGATGCGACCCGTTGTAACCAGGTAATCTGGACGACAGCCTATTGGCGATGGTTCCGAAAAAAGCGTTCGATATACGGCTGAATGCGGACATATGCGAATTGACGGTTTTATTTCGTTCGCATTGCGAATGCTTTCGTCAACATGTCAGTTGAACGCTCGACGCAGTCTACGTCTGCCGCAGTTCCACGTTGAAAGATTTAATTTGATGGCTCGTCCGCGGAATCTATGGGTGGATTCAGCCGCGGTTAGGCGCTTTGAGATCGATCGAGATAGCGATAGAGCTTTCGGCAGGTGGCATCGAAGGATTTCTGCTCGGACTCGGAGATGCGCGGCCAGATGAGGGACCGCCATCCTCCTCGATGAGGTTAAACAGCAGGGTTGCCACGGGTAGCGCGGCCAGATCGGGATCGTCGCAGCGCCGCCGGATGAGCTCGCCGCCCAGCATCCAGAGATGGTCACGATCGCGGCGCAAGGTCTTCTTGGAGCGTTGCTGCGCAAGCAGTTCAAGCAGGAACGGCCGGAGAACGTCGAGGATCTGCTGGCCGATGGCAGCATCAGATTCATCGACGCTCCAAGATCTCGGCCAGTTCGCCAGGTCTGGGACGTAGCGCTCAAGGGCCGTCTCCTCGGGTGAGACAATCGATGGGTGACGGATTATCTGGCGCTTACCGACCATGCTGCTTACCCGCTTGCTCAATGCCTGCCATCACTTTCGCGGCTTCGTCTACCAAGGCGCTCGACTGTGCGAAGCGTCCAACACCATCGAAATTGACGTACGTCCCCGGCGCGGCTCGCGGCCGCGCTGCTCTGGCTGTGGCCAGCAGGCGCGCGGCTACGACACCTTGGCGGTGCGCCGCTTCGAGTTCATCCCGATTTGGGGCTTTGCCGTGATCTTACTGTACGCGATGCGGCGCGTGCAGTGCCGAGGTTGCGGGGTCAAGGTCGAACAGGTGCCCTGGGGGATCGGCAAACACACGCTGACCAAAGCGTACATGCTGCATCTGGCTCACTGGGCACGCAAGCTCTCCTGGCAGGAAACGGCGCGCAGCTTCCATACGAGCTGGGAGAAGGTCAGCCAGGCAGTCGAATGGGTCGTGCAATGGGGACTGGAACACCGCACGCTCGGTCCGATTCGCGCTTTTGGCGTTGACGAGATTCAGTACGGTCGAGGCCATCAATATCTGACGCTGGTCTGCCAGATTGAAGCCGGCTGCATTCGCCTGCTGTGGGTCGGGCGCGAGCGCACCACGGAAAGCTTTGAGAACTTCTTCGCGCTAATCGGCACAGAACTCGCCGCCAAGGTCGAGTTTGTCTGCTCGGACATGTGGAAACCTTACCTGCAACTCGTTGCCAAGCACTGCCCCCAGGCCCTGAACATCCTCGACCGCTTCCACATCGTCGCCAAGATGAATCTGGCGCTAGACGACGTGCGTGCCGCCGAGGCCCGCCGCATG
>NZ_FCOG02000621.1 GCF_001544975.2 Caballeronia arationis
CTCGATCTGCTGTGGCAGGAATATAAGGCGCAGCATCCGGACGGCTGCGGCTACAGCTGGTTCTGTAAGGCTTACCAGGAGTGGGCGCAGCGGCTTCCGGTCACGATGCGGCAAACGCATGTGCCGGGCCAGAAGCTGTTCGTCGACTACTCGGGCAAGAAGCTCGGCATCATCAATCCGGGCACCGGTGAAATCCGCGAGGCCGAGCTGTTCGTCGCCGCGCTCGGCGTGTCCGGCCTCACCTTCGCGGAACTCACGTGGACCCAGCAGTTGCCCGACTGGATCGGCTCGCACGTGCGCGCCTTCGCGTTCTATGACGGCCTAGTCGAGATCCTGGTGCCCGACAATCTGAAATCGGGTGTGCACAAGCCCGGATTCTACGACCCCGACATCAATCCGACCTATCAGGAAATGGCCTCGCATTACTCCGTGGCTGTGATCCCCGCTCGCAGTAAAAAACCGAGGGACAAGCCGAAAGCAGAGTTATCGGTCCTCCTGGTGCAGAGATGGGTTCTTGC
>NZ_FCOG02000254.1 GCF_001544975.2 Caballeronia arationis
CGGGCGTGCAAATCTCCACCTTGATCGAGTGCTGGCGTACCGATGGCCGGACAATGGCCGGTGCCATGGGCGTGGCTTGTGAAGAGGTGTCTTGGGCGAGGGCAGTTGCTGTCATTGATGTCTCCAAAATGTACTGTGCGGCGGCGAGCAATATGTGCGTCTAGCGGATGGAGCGGTCTGCGAAGCAGCGACACCGTTCCGTCGGACAACGAGACTGATAGTACGTATTTCGGCCGCTATGCTATTGGTTTGACGGGACAATTTATTAGCATCTTGGGACGCGACGCCACGAATCTGGTTGGAAAGCGGATGGCGGCAACGCCTCCATGCAGTTCGGACGGGAACGCCGGCAATCGCGGATTGAGGAACCCATGTCGTCGGGAAGGTGTGGGTGCGGCAGCTTCAGGCAGTGGCCGGCCCGGATGACCGTGGGGCCCGTGGGCCGATCCCGATCCCGAACCTGCCTCTCCTACCGACGCGAGAGGGATCCGGCGGTCGCCTTGCTCTCTCGATGATGGGCGACCCACTCCGAGGGTGTCTTGCCAAACTGGATGCGGAACCAGCGCGAGAAGTCACCGGCGGAGGAAAAGCCGAGAAGTTCGGCGACTTCATACAACTTGCGTTTGCTGCCGGCCAGATACTCCTCTGCGAGTTCAGCGCGTACCGCATTGATGATTGTTGTGACACTCTCGCCCTCGGCCGCCAGGTGTCGGTTAAGGGTGCGTCGATGCATGCCAAGATGCTGGGCGACCTGCTCGACGGAACAAAGTCCGCTTGGTAGTAGCATCCTGGCTACCTGGCGCGCCCGCTGCGCCGGCTCGTCGCGGACGTTGGCCAGCTGGATGTCCAGCATTCGCTTCACCTCGCGGATCAGCGTCGGATCCGCGGCAGGGATTGGCATATTGAGATTGCCACCGCGGCAAACGATGGCATTGCATTCTTGTGAGAATTCGATTGCCGTGCCCAGCACGCGGTGGTGCACTTCAAGGCTGGCGGGCCGCTCGTGGGTGAAGCTGATCCTTAACGGACGGAAGGTATTGCGACTCAGCACATTAAACATGCGCATCCCGATTCCGGTCGACATTTCGATCGTCTGGCGCCAAACGCCATGCCCCCCCACCATATTCGCGCCCACATGCAGCAGTACGACGTCGCCTGCTTCGTCGAGCCGCAATTGCACCCCGGCGTTGTGCAGTCGCATATAGCGGACGCAAGATTGCATTGCTGCGCGCAGCGTGGGCTCTTCCCGCATCGCCAGCGCCAACATGCCCAGGTTGGCCAGGCTTCTCGTTTCCGCGAGCAACAGTCCGAAGGCCTCCTGGCCTGACAGGCGTGCCGACTCCGCCAGCAGCCATCCCACCGAATCGGCACTAATCATCAGATTCGGATCGTCGAGGACCTTGGCCGGCAGTTTAGCCATCCGCAGCATCCGGAACGGGTCGAGCCCCACGGAACGGGCCACGTGCTCATAGTCGGTAAGGCTGGCGCTCCGCGTCAGGGCATGCACGGACGTGTCCCAATTTCGTAAGAGAATGTCCTTATAAGCTTAGTGCAAGTTGCCTATCAGGGCTACCTTAGAGGCCGACAATCAACAGATGGAGATAGACGATGGACACCAGCGCTGCAATGGGTCAGCCTTGCGCCACAATGGGGCAATTGGATGCCGACGACCCCGCCGCATTCAGGCACTGCTTTGCCGAAGTCAACGGCATACGTATGCATTACATCGACGAGGGGCGGGGCCCGCTCGTCATTCTGCTGCACGGATTTCCATACCTGTGGTACATGTGGCGGCGCCAGATCGGCGCGTTGGCCGATGCCGGTTTTCGGGTCGTCGTCCCCGATCAACGGGGATTTGGGCAAACGGACCAGCCGGATTCCATTGAAGCCTACGACATAAGCCAGTCAGTCGGAGACATGGTTGGATTGATGAAGGCCTTGGGTGAAACCTCCGCGGTGATCGTCGGCCACGATCTGGGCGCATGGGTCGCTCAAGCGGCCGCCATGCTGAGGCCGGATCTGTTCCGTGGCCTCGTGATGCTCAATACTCCGGTGCCACCGCGCGGAAAGGTCAAGCCGACCGTCGGCTTGCGGGAAATGGCGAAAGGCAGGGTGTACCACCATCTGTACTTCCAGCAGATCGGCAAGCCGGATCGCGAGTTCGCCAGCGATGCGCGTAAGACATTGCGTAGCGTCTTCTACTCGGTCTCCGGCAGCGCCGTCGGCACCGAACGCTGGCGCCTGTTTGTCGAACCTGGTGAACCCATTCTTAACGCCTTCACTGAACCCAAGGAGTTCCCGTCCTGGTTGAGCGCGCGGGCGATCGACTACTACGTCGATGAATACACGCGCACGGGATTTACCGGCGCCATCAACTATTACCGCTGTCGCGACCGGAACTGGGAAATCACAGCGTTTCTGGACGGCGCGGTGGTCCGCCAGCCGAGCCTGTTTATCGGTGGCGCTGCCGACCCTTCTCTCGAACCGGTCGAAATCCGCGGTATCTACGACCGGCTCGACACCTACCTGCCCGGACTGCAGAAGAAGGTGCTGCTACCCGGCGTGGGCCATGCTGCGGCGGAAGAAAGCGTTGATCAGGTTAACACTTTGCTCCTGGAATTTCTCGAGCAGTTCAAGAGTTAGCCTCCAGGTTGTTCAGCTGCGATGCCCGGATCGGGGTGTCCAGCGACATGACTGATTGGGCACAGAGCAGGTTTCACTTTGCCTAGAGCCCCAAGATGAATGAGTGGCCGTGGGAAGGAAGGCCAGGCTCACGCCGCCGCGGACGCCAGAGCTGAAAACAGAGCGCTGCGCACAGATGGCATTAGCAGCAGCAATAACAGGAGAAAGAATTGTGGCAGTGAATATGCAAGAAATAGCGTGCTATGTCGGTGAGCGACCGCAGCGCATTCGTGGTTATGCATGGGTCATTTTTGCGCTGACATTCGGACTGCTCTTGTCCGACTATATGTCGCGGCAAGTGCTCAGCGCAGTCTTTCCGCAAATAAAGGCGGAGTGGGGACTGTCCGACACTCAGCTCGGAGCGCTCAGTGGCGTTGTCTCGCTGGCTGTAGGCATTTTGGCATTCCCCATCTCGCTTGCGGCCGACCGCTGGGGTCGTGTACGCAGCGTGACCATTATGGCGGCGATCTGGAGCTTCGCGACCTTGCTCTGCGGCCTGTCGCACAACTACTTCACGTTGTTGTCGGCGCGCTTTCTGGTCGGTGTCGGCGAAGCCGCCTACGCCAGCGTTGGCATGGCCATTCTCATCAGTATGTTTCCGTCACGGCACACCTCCACGGTAGCTGGAGCATTTATGGCGGGCAGCATGGTCGGGTCGGTAATGGGGATCGGATTCGGCGGTTCACTGGCAAGCCAGTTCGGTTGGCGGAGTGCGTTCGTTGGCATGGCGATCTTTGGTATCGCGCTGACCTTGCTCTATATGACGGTCGCTAGTCCGGCGCGGATCGAAGGGGCGAAAGGTCAATCAACCGGCACTAGGCAACCTGATTCGCTGGCTACAGTCCGCGTCAGGGACGTGTTGAGAGATCTGTTCTCCTCCCCGGTGTTGATCTGCGTCTACATCGGCAGCGGGCTGCAGCTATTCATCAATGGTGGCCTGCTTGCCTGGTTGCCGAGTTTCCTGAATCGAGCCTATGACATGCCACTGAGCAAGGCGGGCGGCGTCGCAGCAATCTTCGTCCTTTGCGGCGCATGTGGAATGCCGCTATGCGGCGCACTTTCCGATCGCATGGGACGTGGTTCGCCACGACGGAAAATGCTCCTAGCGATCACCTTTAACCTGGCCTGCGGAGCATTGCTGTTCGCGGCATTTCAGTTTCCCGCCGGTTCAGCCCAACTCACTCTCATCGCATTGGCGATGTTCTTTAGCGCCGGCATTATGGGCCCGGCCGGTACGATGGTTGCGAATCTGACGCCCAAGGCGATTCATAGTACTGCCATGGCAACGCTCGCCTTGGCCTTCAACCTGCTTGGCTTGGCGCCGGGTTCGGTTGTGACGGGAGTATTGGCAGACCGGCTGGGGTTGACGCCCGCCTTGCAGCTATTACCACTCGCCAGTGTCGCGTCGACCGTCGTCCTGTTAATTGGCGTGCGTTATCTGCGCGGAGAACGATGAAAAGACTGAGAAAATCCTTATGGACGTTGTCAGTCTCATGACAACGGCTGCGTCGTCACAGCGAAGGTGTCGCGACTTCCTTAACGTTTCACTTAAAGAAAACACTGTGCAGATCTCCTGGACCGCAGCCCAGAAATCAGGGCAGTTGATTGAAGAGCACATGCTGGTGTCTACGAAGCTAGGTCAACCGTATTCGATGTCGATTCGTTAATGTGTAGGGGAGGTAGCAAACGACCACCCACAAGCGCGAAAGGTCTTCCCCTCATAGCGAGCCAGGATCCCTGCTGGGATCTGCCATGACTCTTGACAACTGGAGCAAGCAATGAAGGTTATCAGAACACTCAGGTTGGTTGGCGGGGCATTGATGGCCGCAGCGTCCGTTGCTGCATGGTCGCAGACTAGCGAACCTGCTGCCACGCCTGCGCAGTCCAGCATGGCGCCAGCAAGTGAACCAAGTGCGAAAGCGACCAGACAGGCGAATCGCGCTCTGAGCAAGAAGGTGCTTCATGCACTCTCGCAGGGAGGGGTCAACACGTCCGGAATCAACGTAACCGCTAAAGGGGGTGCGGTTGTGCTTGCCGGACACGTTCCCGACTCAACCCAAATCGATAAAGCCAGCAAGGTTGCGAAGAGCGTAGCCGGAGTTACGTCGGTGAAAAATGCTCTATCTCTTAAAGAGATGGGCCAATAACGGTGTCTCGGCGGTCGGCCGGGTTGCGCCGGCTGGCACGCTGCAGGCATTCAGGCTGCCGCTCTTCCGATCGGTTCGGTCGCGTGCGTGGGGCGGCGAGTACGTAGACGCAGTCGCGAGCAACGGCGATGTGCGCAATTCTTTCTCTCACCCCACCGATCGAGTCCTGTGCGAAGGGCCCGAACTTGCGATTAATGACCTCTCTGACTTGCGGATCCAACCGATCGCCTCGCGACGGCTGATTTTTGCCTGCGAATACACAGAGCTCGAGAGTGCCGAGTTCTTGCGCCTTTCTCACGGTCTCATCTTGGCGTTCGTGAGCGCCGATCCAGTTCTCGGTAA
>NZ_FCOG02000344.1 GCF_001544975.2 Caballeronia arationis
CGGTATTCCCTTCACTCGTCTGGAGTTCCTTTGGATCCTGGCTGCGCACCATCCGTCCCGGCATCCCTCCATCGGAGTTGGTTGTCGCCAGTGCACTACGACAATGCCTGCCCGAATTTCTCGTGAATAGCGCCAAAACCAATTTCTTCGCGAAATTCATCGCCGAAAGGCAGGACCCTGACACCTTCGAGATGTTCCGACTGGCCACATAACCCCAAGACTGTGCCGAACTCGGCACTCTTGAGCTGCTGGACGTTCCGAAAAAATTTGACACGAGCAAGCAGATGACAACCTTCGCGGAATGGCAAGTGACTGTATTGCGGAAAGATGTCACGGCTCAAGTCGCGCCGAATATAGTACCAACCGCGGATGCCACACCCATCGACAGCGCGCTCCAGAAGGTGACCCGCAATACGCCAGGACCCACTTTCGCTCCTCCGACGCGCGCGGCAAGTCCGCCAAGGACTGCCAGGGAAACCAGCGCCGTCACCGCGATACTCGGGGCCACCCATTGCTGCGGGGCGAGCGCCGTGACGATGAGCGGCAAAGCGGCTCCCACCGAAAAGCTGCTGGCCGACGCCAGCGCGGCCTGCAATGGATTTGCCGCGGTCGTTTCCGAAATGCCCAGTTCGTCGCGGGCATGCGCGCCGAGTGCGTCGTGAGCCATTAGAGCCTGCGCAACCTGTTTGGCGAGCGCCATGTCGAGGCCCCGCCGCACGTAAATCGCCGCCAACTCTCGTTGCTCGCGTGCGCCATCCGCATCGAGTTCCGCCTGCTCTTCGGCAAGCGCCGCAGTTTCTGTATCCGCTTGCGACGAGACCGATACGTACTCGCCTGTCGCCATCGACATCGCGCCGGCAACCAATCCAGCCAGGCCGGTCAGCACCAGATGGCCATGTTCGGCGTGCGCGGACGCGACGCCGATTATCAGACTTGCCGTCGATATGATGCCGTCGTTTGCGCCAAGCACCGCAGCGCGTAGCCAGCCGATCGCCTTGATTCGATGCGGTTCCTTGTGAGCCGTGGGCATTGGCATACCTTAGCGCTTTCGACCCTGATCGCGCGACGGCCCTGCGTGGGGCAGCATCCGTTGCAGCACATGGTCTTTCAAAATAAAGCGGTGAAACAGCGCCCCGACGACATGCAGACCAATCAATGCTAAGAGCACCCATGCAAGGATGCCGTGCACATCCCCCATCTCGTGGCCGAAGGCCGAGCCCGGTTCGCTCAGCGCAGGATAGGACACCACGCCCAGCAGGCGGACCGTCCAGCCGCGTGAGGACGCGTTGATCCAGCCGAGCAGCGGCACCAGCACCAGGGCGGCGTAGAGGAAAACATGCGTTACGCGCGAGACGACGCTGAGTAGCGGCGGCAGTTCATCCGGCGTGGGCCAATGCGTCAATCGCCAGATCACCCGGATTGCCATGACGGCGACGAGCGTCGCGCCCACCCCAAGATGCCAGGCGATCAGATTAACTGGCTGCGTGTCCTTGTGGACATCCGGCATCGTCCAACCGATCACAAACTGCATAGCGACCAACAGGACGGTTAGCCAGTGCAGCGCGCGCGCGACTGCATCATATGCAGGACGCTTCATTCCGTAAACTTTAGCCATTCTTTGCTCCTCAATTTGTCGCGAAATGATGAATGATGAGGCGCGCGGCCTGCGAACTTTGAACCGATAGCCCAAATAGAGCGCTGCACAAATCCGACCGATGCTAGCAACCTTACCTTAAGGGAACCTGACGCTCGGCAGGAGCGATCCGGATGCTCGACTCCGTTGCTGTTACCGCGTAGCTGCCAACGTAGCGTCAGTAAGTTCGGAAAGCCGGGAGGCCGAGGTGTTCCGCTCGAATTGAGGAGCGGTTTGCGCCTTAGCAGGCACCGTCGCGGGCCGGCTTCTTGCTATTTCTCCCACGCATTATCAATCAACGCTCATCGGTGGGAACCCATATGCGCCTGCTAAATCGTCTGGCTGTTTCAATGGTTTTGCCGCTTGCCTCCTGCGCGATCGGACCATCAGGTTCAAGTGATGCGGGTTTCGGCGCGTCGCCCGCCATGCCGGCTCCGGAATCGTCGTTGGTTCCGATGGTCAACATCGCGCCCGTCCAGGCGCGCCCCGACGGTTTCATGCCCACCGCTCCCGCTAGCTTTCTCGTCACCGAGTTCGCCGGTGGCCTCATGCACCCACGCTGGCTTTACACGCTGCCCAATGGTGATGTACTGGTAGCGGAAAGCGACGCGCCAAAAGAACACGATGAAGGCAGCGGCCTATTCGGCTGGGTCAGAAAGCAGGTCATGAAGCGCGCAGGCGCCGGTGTGCCAAGCCCCGATCGCATTGTGCTGTTACGCGATGTGGACGGCAGCGGCGTCGCGAGGACTCAGACCGTGTTTCTGGGCGAGCTCCACTCGCCGTTCGGGATGGCGCTCATTGGCAATCAACTCTATGTTGCTGACACGGACGCTCTGTTGCGTTTCAACTATGTGACGGGCACCACCCAGATTACAAGCCCCGGCGTCAAGGTTGCCGACTTGCCGGCCGGGCCGATCAACCATCACTGGACCAAAAATATCCTGGCCGACCGCTCCGGCAAGCATCTGTACATCACGGT
>NZ_FCOG02000037.1 GCF_001544975.2 Caballeronia arationis
TCTCCTCTCTGGCTAACAACACCAGATGAAACAATCCTTTACGCGACATCACATCGCACCATACGCTTGAGTGTGCCTGATATCTGCTGGGGCGACCATTTCCAATCGAGCAGGGTGAGAACGATGCGCCAGCAGACGCTTTCCGGGCAAAGCTTCGTGGGGCGGCGACTCGCGATGCGGCGTGCGGCGCTGAGCGCTTCGGCCGGCACAGATGCGTAACCAGCAGGAGAGCTGTTTCGCGACAGTTCACGGCTCACGGTGGCCGGCGAGCGTCCGAGTATTCGGGCCATGGCCCGAATACTCACATCTTGTAGCCGCAGGCTTGCAATGGCGAGGCGTTCTTCAGGTTGAAGCTGTTGGTACGAGGCTTTGTCGGGCATTGCGACACCATATACGAGATAGGTGTTGCACTTCGCTTTTGATAGCGCCCTGCGTTATCCGTACCAGCTCGGGCGGCTCGCAAGAGCACCTGAACCAGAAGCGCTTCCGCTAGCACCACCAGCGACGGCAGCGGCAAAGCACGCACATCGAAGCGTTGCGATATTGCAACTTTTTGTGAAACTTAGTTCACCAGGAGTATTCTTCAAACCGAATTCAGACACTTAATCTTTTCGCGGAGATCAGTCGATGAAGAACACTACTATGGCGACTATTTCGCTAGCATTGCTCGGCGCCGCGGGCGCAGCACAAGCGCAGTCTAGTGTGACGCTCTATGGCGTGATCGACGCAGGTCTCTCTTATGTAAGCAATGCTGACGAAGCAAGCAACCATCGGTGGGGCACTCAAAACGGAATCCTGTCGGGCAGCCGTTGGGGCTTGAAGGGTCAGGAAGACTTAGGCGGCGGCCTGAAGGCAATTTTCCAGTTGGAAAACGGCTTTGACCCGAGCACGGGCCAGTCGAATCAGGGTGGCCGCGAATTCGGGCGTCAAGCGTTCGTCGGTGTGACCAGTAATACCTGGGGTACGCTGACGTTGGGCCGCCAGTACGATCCGTCGGTCGACATGGTTCAGGGCATCACGGGCGACAACTATTTCGGCAGCATCATGGCAACGCCGGGCGATATAGACAACTACGATAACGACCTGCGCGTGTCAAACTCCGTGAAGTACGTTTCGCCGAACTATGCCGGCTTCCAGGTCGAAGGCATCTATGGCTTCAGCAACGTGGCAGGTGCGACGGGTCAAGGCCACACCTGGGGTGCGGGCGCGACGTACAACAACGGCCCGTTCGCTCTCGCGGCCAGCTACCTCTATGCGAACAACCCGTCCGCAGGGCGCCCGACTGCCGCTGGCGGCGGCTGGAACAGCCCGTCGTCGGACTCGCTGTTCCTGAGCCCGGTCAACATTGGCTACCAGACGGCTAGCGCGATCGCTATCGCTCGTGCGGCGGGCCAATACGCGTTCGGCCCATTCACGCTCGGCGCTTCGTACAGCAACGCACAGTATAAGAACGACGGCAATTCGCTCTTCAGCCAGTACGAAAGATTCGATGTCGGCAACGGTTTCGTGAACTGGCAGCTTTCGCCGGCGATGCTGCTGGGCCTGGGCTACACGTACACGCATGCTCACGGCGACACGTCGGCCACGTATCATCAGGTCAGCCTGGGCAGCGATTACTCGCTGTCAAAGCGCACTGACCTTTATGCTGTCGCGGCTTATCAACACGCAAGCGGTACGCAGAAGAATGCGGACGGCGTGACGACCTCGGAGGCACAAGCTTCGAACGGTAGTTTCGGTTACAGTAGCGGCAGCAGCCACCAGGAAATTGTGATCGTCGGCATCCGCCACAAATTCTGATTGTCATCCCGCGTCTGACTGGGCCATTCCAGCATGCGGACGCGGTGATGGCGCGCGTTGATCCGCCGTCGCACAGGGAGGCTGTGGCGTCGTGTTCACGGCTGACGATTAGAGGGTTCTGCTAGTTCAAACGGCGCCCGTACTTTGTGCCAGAACGCCTCAAGCGTCACACGCTTGAGCCGTTTCTTCATGGCGATCGTTATTTGGGACGGGCCATAATGTACTTCAACGGGCAGATTTAGCATCGTCTTGCAACAAGGGGAACGGTTCGGGGAAGATAGCTGGCGTCTACAGCCTCAGAGCGCCCGCTCTCGACGTACGGGAGATGTGCGGAACTGAAGATCAAGGCTGAAATCCCACAGTTAATTACGCGTGTCAAGAGTCAAGCCACTGACGGCCAGCCGGCGAAACTCCATCCAGCCATTGTTCGTTATGAGAGACCACGATGCGACTGCTTTTGGTGGAAGCGCATGACATGGTCGCTGCGACGGTGCTCGGGTCCATGCGGCGCGCGACATATACGATCGACTGGAAGCGCGAGGAAGAGACGGCAAGGCAGGCGCTGCTGCACGAACCCTATGATCTGGCGCTGCTAGCCTTAGACGTTGCTCGACTGAACGGAACCGAGTTATTAAACGCTGATCGGAAAGCGGGCGGTTCAGCGCCGATACTGATTTTGACCGAACGCGATGAGGGTGCGGACGGCATCGAAGTCTATTTGCGGGCGCCGATGATTTCATGAGGAAACCGCTCGACTTCGACGAGCTTGCCGCGCGCGTTTACGCCTTGCTGCGCCGCCGCGCCGACCGCCCCCAGGCGGTGCACGTCCATGGCGGACTCACGCTGGATCCGGCCGCGCACGAAGCGAGCAAGGACGGCAATCCATTGCTTCTTACGCCTCGTGAATTTGCGATATTGGAGGCTTTAATGGAAGAGACCACTCGCGCAATCAGCCGCACAGAGCTTTCCAAACTGTTATACGGACAGGGACCAGACCCTGAGAGCAACACGATACAGGTGTACGTAAATAGCCTGCCTCAGAAGATCGGCGAAGACAAGATCATTACCCTGCGGGGCTTGGGGTACCGGCTGAAGATGACGTAACAGAAATGTACGCGCAGGTCAGCTACAGGGCGCTCCCGATAACAAGGCCTATCAACACTGCCCCAACGATTCTGACGCTTTGGTCGCAGGAGGTGCCGCGGCGCGAGTTTCTGCGCGCCCTCCGAGGGAATCGCGCCGACACATGCTCGAATAGCATCGCGTGTTTCTTGTATATGTTCGTGAACAACACCAAATTAGAACGTTCGCCATTTAGGCGCGATGAGATACACCAAGATCAAATTTCGTTTCGAACACAGGGCTAGAATTTATGGCATTGCTTTCTCTGACATAACGACTAGATTCTAAGTGTGCTTCTCCTTTTGCACCGGACCCATCAGTCCACTGGCGATTTTTTGAGCGCTCATGCCGCTTCGAACCGCCCCGCGCTAGCGCTCATCCTGCGCCCCCCTCTTAAGAGCTTGCTAAGCCGATTCTCTGCGTTTCACGAATGGGACTCGGCGAGACATCGCATTCAACGCGACCACGCACATGGTCGTGCTTAACCAACTCATGTCGCAACGTTATGCCACGAGCGACTGAAAAGCAGCTTTCCAACTCCTTGGGGGAAACATCATGAAGGCAATTCACCTCATCTCCGCAGTCGTGCTAGGCGCGATTGCACTGAACGGAGTCCATGCGCAAGATAAAACGGACACGCAGCAGCCTGCTCAGGTGAACGCGGCAGCGCCCTCTGCGTCGACGGACTATGGCGGTGTCAGCTCGACTAAAGACGCCTCCGGCTATTCCTCGTATTGGGCGGCCAGGCCAGCGATGAATTGCAGCCCCAGAAGTCTTTGCAACACATCCGGCGGGGGTCGCTGAGCTGAGAACTCATTTGGTCGCCTGTCTTTTGTCCCCATCGATTTTTAGCCTGGATCGCCTTTCGATACAAGCGAGACGCGGTTGCTAACACTCGTCGCGCACTTCCTGATTTTGAGGACTGAGGCCTTTAAGGCGCTGTTGGTGTCGTTTTGCGTCGAGGGCTTTTCAAGCGATGGGGACTTGATCAACACGTCGCCGAACACAGATCTGCAATCTGCCACCGCAGATAAGGATGTGGGGCGCCTGCCGGGACCGAAGTTCCATCGGGGGCCGAAACTCGCGCGGGTGCGCTCATCTGGGCGGAGGTCAAGACGCTCGACGTGGGTACATTCGGACCGCCACTGCTTTGCCCGCTCTTCCTGCGTATCCCAGAAGGTGCCGGTTGCAGCCGTCGGGGTATTCGAGAGGAACAGGCCCTATAAAACGAGCAGTCACATCCGCAGAACCGGACCCGTTTTGCAGCCCGTAATTGTTGACACGACCCAAAAGCCGCCGCGCGGACCCGACACATGAGCGTTTCCCCGATGACTCTCACTTCCCGCTATACCGAAATCCCCGATCTCGCCGACGACATCCCCTCCCTGCGCGAGATTCGCCACCACATCCACCAGCATCCTGAACTTGCCTTCGAGGAACTGCAAACCGCTGCGCTCGTCGCGGAGAAGCTTGCCGATTGGGGCTGGCAAGTGACGCGTGGCGTCGGCGAGACGGGTGTCGTCGGCACGCTGAAGGTGGGCGAGGGCGCGCGCAGCATCGGCCTGCGCGCGGACATGGACGCGCTGCCGATCGTCGAGCAGACCGGCAAGCCCTACGCCAGCGCGACCCACGGCAAGATGCACGCATGCGGCCACGACGGTCACACGACGATGCTCCTCGGCGCCGCCCGCCATCTCGCACGCACGCGGCGTTTCAGCGGCACGGTGCATCTGTACTTCCAGCCGGCGGAGGAGCGCAGCGTCCCGAGCGGCGCGCAGAAGATGATCGCGGACGGCCTCTTCGATCGCTTTCCCTGTGACGCCGTGTTCGGCGCGCACAACCATCCGGGCATGCCGCCGGGTACGTTCCTGTTCCGCAAGGGCGCGTTCACGGCCGCGGGCGATATGGTGACGATCACGATCGAAGGCGTCGGCGGCCATGCGGCGCGGCCGCACCTGACGGTCGATCCGGTCGTGGTGGCGTCGAGCGTCGTGATGGCGCTGCAGACGATCGTCTCGCGTAACGTCGATCCTTCGCAGCCGGCCGTCGTCACGGTTGGCTCGCTGCACGCGGGCACGGCGAACAACGTCATCTCGAATTCGGCGAAGCTGGAACTGAGCGTGCGCTCGTTCAGCGAGGACGTGCGCGCGCTGCTCAAGCGCCGCATCGCGGAACTGGTCCAGGCGCAGGCCACGAGCTACGGTGCGACGGCAATCGTGGCGTACGTGGGGGGCCATCCGGCCGTCGTGAACACCGACGCGGAGACGGAATTCGCCACGCGGGTTGCGCGCGAACTGGTCGGGGAAGAGAACGTCGTCGCGAACGCGGATATCCTCATGGGCAGCGAAGACTTTGCGTTCATGCTGCACGAGCGCCCAGGCTCGTTCCTGTGCATCGGCAACGGCGCTGGCGAGGATGGCTGCATGGTCCACAACCCGCAGTACGACTTCAACGATGCCAACCTTCCGATCGGCGCGGCCTACTGGACGCGTCTCGTCGAACGGTTTCTCGCACAATAACTTTTATAAAACTTTAAGCGCATGACGCTCGTCACGCACGGCCGAAGCGAGGGCTCTATTGCACGATGACGAATGCAAGATCGCTCTATTACGGTCTCCGATTCCGGCAGTCGTCGTGACGAAGGATCTGTCCGCTTCGCAACTCTATCTTGCGTTTAAACAGAATCGTCAGCGCGTTGCTGCGGCTGTCGCAGAAATCTACGTGTAGGATCTCGTCCCGTACCGCGGTTCGCCGACTGCATGAATCACAGGCGCGACACCAACGAGCAAGCCGGGCGCTGTCATTAAGTCGACGACTCATGCCTGCGCCAACCTGGCGCAGCTACTTTTTACGCCGTTGACCCATCAGCTTCACGATGTCGGTCGTCGGCGCGCTGGTCAAGAGGCGAGGGATGTCTTCGAGATGGACCCAACGGCATTTGGAGATTTCGTTGCTCGGGCGAGCCTTGGCGCGATTTGAAATTTCACAGGAGAACACGTGATGGTGCTTTTGCTTGCCACGAAAGTCGAAGAGATACTTCGCCGACTTCCCGGACAGTCGCGTTTCTTCCTTGAGCTCCCGAAGTGCGGCGGCCGAGATGTGTTCGCCGTGCTTCAGAATCCCACCTGGCAGTGCCCACTTCGACTGACTACGTGCGACCAGGAGGATTCGCTTACCTCTGCGACAGATGACGGTGGCGCGTTTCTTCAAACTGACCTCCCACTTATCTTCCAGGTATTTTCGAGGCGCTTTATGCGCCAGCGTATCGGGCACTGCTTGATATAACCGAGCATCCTAATACAGAACCGCAGTCGCCCGGCGACGCCTCGACCTGATCGCTGTTTACACGCAACAACTTGAAAGGCGTTTCATCAAATCGACACAGAAATTGGGTTCCGAGAATATCGCTGTGGTAAGGTCGGGCAAACCACGTTTCGTCCGACTCGAGGCTCCAATGGTGGATATGGATGCTGACTGGCCCTTACCGCGGCCAATCAATCTTTTCAAGGAAGAACAGCGGCCGGCGGTTTCATCGCTATCAACGACAAGTTCCATCGCAAGTACTTTCTCATCACTGGCTACACCGGTGGTCGCCGAGGCAGTGCGGCGGGCGCGGGAACTGGCCACGAATTGCGATGCTGAAGGATTCCACCAGCTTCGCGTCGCATTCAGAAAACTGCGTGCCTTGTATTGGGCCTATTCGCCCTACCTCGGTGAAGAGGCAACCGCGCAGGCCACCGAAGAGTTCAAGCGCCTTGCTGCGGTAGCCGGTGGAACGCGCGACTGGGACATTGCTGGCGATCTTTTGAAAGGCGCGCGGGAGTCACGCGCATCGATGGGACTGCTCGTGGCCGCTGCGCGTGAGAAGCGGGCACAAGCAGTGGTGCATAGCCAGACGATGATAAAGAGCGACGATATCGAGGCGTTTCTGAATGACGTCTTGCTTCGCGCGCAAGTGACGTTGGAGTCGAGCTGCAACGATCTTCCCATTCAGGAGTTCGCCGAGGATCGTGTTCGTCGCGCGCAGCGCGCACTGAAGAAGCGCAGCAGATATGCATCTCGTAACGACACCGCCCACGAAGAAGATCTCCATGATGTTCGCAAGGCCGGCAAGAAGCTGAGGTATCTGCTCGAGTTTTTTCAACCCGTCATCAAGGGCGGACACGATCGCACCATCAAAGAATTGACGTCCGTGCAGAACAAGCTCGGCCAGTTCAACGACATTGCCGCAAGCGAGACCCTGATTCGGAGTGCGTCATTCAACGACATTCCACCCGAAGTTGTGCAGGAGTCGCTGCAATGGCTGGAAAAGCAGAAGTGCCGACGGATGCGTGCAGCATCGCAGCGTGTTCGAGCCATCGCAAGCTGAGCCTGCCGCGATTTCCAACGCCGAGCACGGCATTTTCAATGAGTTGTCTGGCCGGGTTGGCGTGAAGCGGGGCGCTATGTTTATCGGTCCATTCCGGCGTGGCGTAGCCAGCTTATAAGCGCGGCGGGGTCACGCCGGGTCATCTGCAAAGCCGATCACGCCGTCGGGACGCACAGCGAAGAGCGCTCCAATACCTGAAGGCCCATTTCAGCGTTGACCCCTTTAGGGGCGTCAGCGCTTATTCGATTTTTCTGTGGCCGGTGATTCAAGATCGGCCAAAAATCGGGAGGCTGCGAATTGCAGCGATCAGGTCACCGTTGGCCAGAAAATCGGCGGAAGGCCAGATAGTCGGCGCGACCGCGACTATCACCCAAACGATGTTTCGTATTGATCGCCAGCGATTCCCTTTCGAACCAGCCCCGAAGGCCAGAAAAGGTACACCGGTCTTTTGTAATAGGTCGCTCCTGTATAGATGCTGATGGCGGACGGAATGACTCTTGAAAAGATAAATGACAAAGAGCCGACAAGCGTGTGTAATCGGCATTACAGTCCGGCATGACCCAATAACCCACCGTTGGCAGCGAAGGGCGGCCGTCGCCCCTATCGCCATTCGACCAGGTGGCAATCGGAATTTTTTTAAGTACAGCGGGAATATTAGAAGGATAGCGATCGTTAACCCTCCTCTGGCGCCAACTCGCGGAGCAATTTCCGCATAGCGGAGGACGAAGATGTCGTTATCTAAAGCATTTATCGGCGTAGCAAAGCAATTGTTGCCCGACTATCTATTTTTGAGCATGCAACATCGAAAGAAGGTCGGACGCTTTCCGAATTTGCAGAAGCCCACCACATACAACGAGAAGATCCTTCACCGATGCCTCCATCCTGATCCACGATACGCTACTTTGACGGACAAACTCACCGTCCGCGATTATGTGAAATCCAAGATAGGCGAAGAGTATCTGATACCTCTGATTGCAGAGCCTGAATCGCTGACTAGAGAGGTATTCGACGCGCTTCCTTCGGCTTTTGTAATGAAGGCGAATCATGGAAGTGGATACGTCAAGGTAATTAAAGACAAGTCGACGACCAGTTTCGAAGAATTGAACGATCTTGCCACTCAGTGGTTATCGGCCGATTTCTATCGCGTGGCGCGCGAGCGACACTACCGTGCTATCAAGCATCGGATCTATTTCGAAACCTTGCTGCTAGACGAGCGCGGCGCCGTTCCGGCAGACTTCAAAATATATGTGTTCAAAGACGACAACGGCTGCAAGACGGTGTTTCTCTGCGTGATCTCCGATCGATTCACGGATCACCCACGCGCTGATTTCTACGACGCCCAATGGAATCTCCTCGACATCGGTATCGGTCATTTCGGGCGTAGCAAGTCTCCCCATCCGCGCCCTGAGAACCTTCCGATGCTTTTGGGTCTCGGAGAACGGCTGGCCGAGGAGTTCCAATTTGTTCGGGTCGACCTTTATTCACCGCAAGGCAGGATCTATTTTGGCGAGCTCACCTTTACGCCCGGCGCAGGGGTACTTCAACTTCGGCCGGACAGCGTCGACTATGAGTGGGGCAGGTACGTTCAGGATACTCGAGCGCATTGAAGCAACGCCTCTTCGTTCAAGCATCGCTGGCTGCAGGCGATCCCCGTAGCTCCAGTACGAAATTCTCACATTTGCCCACATCTCATGTTTCCGTTGTTCACGTCGAACGCGCGGATGTAGTTGTCCGCCGTCGCGCAAACGAGCACGACACCGCCCGCAGTGACCGACGACGGAGCGGTTGTAAAGTGGTGCGCGTGCGCATTGAAACGTCATCGCGGCTGCACAGGGCTTGCGTTGCCGTGATGTCCGGAGGATAGCAACCCTTGCACCGGGATAGACGGGCGCGGGAGGTCGGCGGGAGGCCGTCGTGACCGGTGGTGCGCCGGGCCCTTCGCTGTGTCCTCCGTGCCGAAGGGCCGGAGGGCCGAAGGGCACGGAAGGGGCTGGAGCTCGTGGTGATGTAAGCTTTAGCCCGTACTCTCGGCACAAAGCACAGCTCGGGCGCGGCGAAGCTTTTCGCAGCAGCGATCGCCGGGCGACCCGGTACTCACAGGGGTGACCTTTCGGAAGGGGTCTCCATGCACGCATTCATGCGGCGAGAATCGAGCCGTGCCATGGTCTTCGCCAGACGGCTGGCTGGAGCACTTTTGCATGCCGGCTTGTCGCGCGCCATGGGGTGTGCCTGCTTGTGGCTGTCCGTGACCAGCCTCCTCGTTTTGTCGACTGCGGACATCAATCCGGCGGCAGCCGCGTTGCCTGCTGGGCTGCAAAACATCATCAACAGCGCGACGGGTGGTCCGGCGCCGCCAGCCTCGCCGGCGCAGGCTGCTTCGGCACCGACGCCTGCCAGCCAGGCCGAAATGACGCGCTCGCTGGACAGCCTGATCGGCACGCTGGAGAGCGATCCAAAACGTAAAGAGTTGGTCGCCCAATTGAAGGGGCTGCGTGCAGCGACCCAAAGTACCGCGCCTGCGGCGCCGGCATCGTCCGGACAGGTTAATAGCGATCTGCTCGGCGCGATTGCATCGGGCATTGCATCTGTCGAGACGGATCTGAGCGAGGGCCGCACGCCCCTGCATTACTGGGTGGCGCGTTCGAGCGGGGCGGCACAAGAGCTGTGGACCATTCTCCGGGGCGGGAGCGGGCAGTCGTTCGGGCAGGTCCTGCTCGGCATGATCGCGACGCTTGCGGGCTGGGGCGCATGCGCTGCACTGTTGATCTATCTGCGGCGACGCATCAGTGCGCGCTATGGGTGGAAGGTCGCGCTCGAACCGAATCCAACGTCGTTGGAACTGTTGAGCTTCGCGTTTTGGCGCACGGCCCCATGGATCATCGGATTCGTGGCAGTGGCGCTGTTTATGCGGGGAATGCCTGACGCGCTCGGAAGCACGCTCGGGCTTGTGATTGTCTATGCCGTGGTCGCGGGCTCAATCTTCTCTGCGATTTGCCTGATCGTGTTCTCGGCGTTCAACACGGCGCACCGGCGTGTCGCAGTTCATCAGCTGCTCGCGCAAACCCGCTGGCCGCTTTTCGCGATCGGTGCATGTGGTGCGCTCGGTGACGCGACGGCCAATCCGGACGTCACTAGCCTGCTCGGCGTGAACCTCGCCGGGCTCGTGTCGGCATCTGCAAACGTGGCGGCGGCCGTCCTGATCGGCTATTTCGCGCTTGCTTACCGGCGGCCCGTCACCCATCTGATACGCAATCGCCCGTATGGGCGAAGGCGAGATCACAAACTCGCTACGGAAGCGCTCGACATCCTCGCATCGCTCTGGAACATCCCGATTCTTTTGATCGCGATCGCGTCGGTCGTGGCGATCATCGATGCACGCGGTTCGGAAGAGAACGTTTTACGGCCGTCGCTTCTCAGTGCGCTGTTACTCGTCCTCACGCTCTTCGTGTCAGCACTTCTCATACATGTGACGCGTCGAAGGGACACGCGCGCACACCGTCGCGCGCCGCATTTGATGCGACTCTTGCGCTTCGCCAGCATGCTGCTTGTCCTTCTGGTGTGGCTCGCGTTCATTCGATTCGAACTGGACGTGTGGAGCGGGCCGATCGCGCGGATGATCAAGCACAGCGCGATGACACCCAGTTTCAAGCATGCGCTGGTTACGGTCATCGGGACGGTTTTCGGTGCCTGGTTCATATGGATACTTTGCGACACCGCAATTCTCAATACGCTGGGCCCGAGCAGTTCGCGTAGCAAGGCACTCGACCCTGGCGTGCGCGCACGCACGATGTTGCCGCTCGTGCGCAACGCTGTCTTCACAACGGTTGCAACCCTCGCCGCCATCGTCGCCGCCGCCACACTGGGCGTCAATCTGACGCCTCTCCTGGCGGGCGCTGGCGTGATCGGTCTTGCAGTCGGCTTCGGTGCAAAGGCGCTCGTCACCGATCTGATCACGGGCCTGTTCATCATTGTTGAGGAGACGATTTCGGTCGGCGACTGGATTGAAATTGACGGCAGTCACGCCGGTATCGTCATGGACCTGACGATTCGCACGGTCCGTTTACGTGACGGACAAGGCGCGGTTCACACCATTCCCTTTTCGCAGATCAAGATCGTGAAGAACCTGTCGCGCGACTTCGCCAACGCGGTGTTCGAGGTACGGGTGCCGTTCTCCGTTGACCTCGAGGATGTCTCGCGCATGATTGTGGAAGCGGGCGCAGATCTGCAGCGAGATTTTCGCCTGCGCAAGGAAATACTTGCGCCCGTTGAGGTGTGGGGGCTCGATCGATTCGAGGCCAACTGGATGGTTGTGAAAGCGCAGATCAAGACGCGGCCGCTGCAGCAGTGGAGCGTGGCGCGCGCCTTTAACGCGAGGCTCAAGCACAAGATGGATGAGGCGGGTATTGAGATTCCGGTGCCGCATATGCGGCTTCATACGCCGCCGAACGGACCGAACGCAGCGTCGCAGCCTGACGATGGCGACCCGGACGAAAGCGGGCAGGGGATCGATGCGAACAGTGAGCGCCGACGCAGGCCGGCTACCACCACGCCGCTGGAACAGCGCGTACTCAAAGAGCCGCCCGCGCCGCAGCCACCGGCGAGTCAGAAAGGCCCCATATCGTCGGCCGATTCGCCGGACAGTGATACTGACCGTCTCTGAGGATCTATACGGTGTCCGAGGATGCGTGCGTGGCCGCCTCCTCATATCGCATGTTGTGCAGCACGATCCGGTCGATGACGCCCACGCTGATTGCGTCGCCTGCTGCGAGCAGGCTTTTGGTGTCGTCAATCGACTCACCATCCGTATCCCATCTTGACGAGCAAGGCTTTGTTGCCCTCCTTTCCTAGCGCGAATTCCATATTGGCAACGATGCCCTGAGCAGGCTTAAGGATGTACTGGACTCCAGCGCCCACGCTCGGAAAGCGGTTGGCCGAATCTGCGCAGCCGTTACGGTTCGCGCCATACAGGCACGCCACGCCGGCAAAGAGCGTGGCCGTCCAGCGCGCTGCCAGACGATGGCGTTCCTCGACTTCGAGAGAGGACATGTACTTGCCGAGGTACTCGCCCGTCGTATATCCGCGCAATAACACGGGCGCGTAGGCGCCCGGGGGTGCGTCCGCCGTCCACTGGTTGCTTTGCCGCACTGCAAATACATTCCCGTCTCCGTGGCTCCAGTATTGCCTGTAGTCGGCCCGGTACACGTTGAAATTGTTGCTTCCCTCGATACTTTGGCGATAGGCGATGTTGTTCACGTTGAAGTACCACCCGTGCTTCGGCGCGTCCACGATATCCCGTGAATCGTGGTTGATAACCAAGCCGACCCCGCCCGCCTTGAAACCGGTCAACCCGAGGACGTTGAGTATGTCATCGTCCAGAGCCGTCTGTCCCACGATCTGGTAGTTGGTGAAAATCGCCTGTGCGCCGACGAACCAGTCGCTTTTCAGGCGGTACAGGTAGCGGCCCACCAGCGCCCGCAAGTGGTCGTCGGACTTCAACGGAGTACCGGTCCCGAGAAAGTTGTCGTAGTCGTTCTTGATCACTCCGCCAACGGCCAGCACGGAAAGCCGATGTTGGTCGTTGGCGAACGATGTTCGGGCGAAGATCGCTGTGGTCGCGGAATTGGTCGACGTGTACTGTGCGCTGATACCAAACATCGACACTTGCGACTGAGCGTCGAATTTTCGAACGTAAGCGCCGAGTGCACCGAACGAGGTGCCGAGCTTCGGGTTGTTCGAGAACGTTGGCAAGACCAGCCAAGGCGAAGGCGCTTTTGCCGGCTCCGGAGATTTCGCTGGCTCCTGCGCCTGGATCGGCTCCTCATCGGCGCGCACGGCGCTACTGATCGCAAGCAGAACGCAGACGCTCAAAGTGGCGGCGTCGAGGCGAACGCTTCGGCGCCGGGTGGCGGGTGCTGCACCATCAGGCCTTCGCTGACTATGCATGGCAGGACACCTCTTCCGGGTACCCGTGTGGTTTTTTTGTACTTCCCGTGGCCCCGAATGCGTCTTCGCGGTCGCCATCGGCAGTATATCTAACACGGACCGATTTCAATCGGGTCGGCTGCTGCCGAATGAAGGACGATCAGCGGCGGCTAACACGTCGGTTCGGGTCCCGAGGCGATGCCGCGCTCGTACACATCCGCGACAGATGCCGTGTAGCCGTTTCCTTCCTGGTCGGTGCCGCGATAGACTTCGTCGCAGAGCACGAAGGCGCCGACCGACCGCGCGATC
Organism: Caballeronia arationis; assembly: GCF_001544975.2. Taxonomy (GTDB): domain Bacteria; phylum Pseudomonadota; class Gammaproteobacteria; order Burkholderiales; family Burkholderiaceae; genus Caballeronia; species Caballeronia arationis. The sequence goes on from NZ_FCOG02000037.1 coordinate 13,520, forward strand.
TCGCCGACTTCGGTCAGGAATTTTCCGTCCATGAGCTAGCCGGTCGGGTTGTTCGGATTGTTGATCGGACGAAAGGCACGGCGGCGATACGCGCGACATCCTGCGATGTCTGAATGCGAGCGTACGTTGAAAGCAGGCGAATCACCGGCCGAGATCGCGACACGCCGAGCATGTTGCAGTCGAACAGTACGATCAAGTGGTATGCCAGTGTCGCCGCGCGGGCAGTAAAACGCCGCGCGAACCGTGCCGTCACCGCTCCGGCGGTCTGCTTGAACCTTCTCAAAACCGAGGTTTGCATGAAGCACTTCTGCCGAAGCACCATTGTCCGTTCCGCGTTCGTCGCATCGGTGGCAATTTGGGCCGGCATCGGGTCGCTGTGCGCGCCGGAGCACGCGTGGTCGGCTCAAATCGACGACCAGACCGACCCCCAGAGACTCATCCAAACAGTGACGCAGCAAATCCTGGACGAAGTGCGCCAGCAGGCACTCACGCCGGACGACATCCCGCGCATCATGGATATCGTGAACCGGGACATCCTCCCATACGTCGACTTTCGCCGCACTACGCAGTTCGCGATGGGCCGCTTCTGGCGCACCTCGACACCCGAGCAACAGAATCAGGTGGTCGAGCAGTTCAAGCTGTTGCTTATCCACACGTATTCCGGCGCGCTCACGCTGATCAACACGGATCAGAAATTCGAGTACCCGCCATCGCATACCGTGTCGAGCGACACCGATGCGGTGGTGCGCACGATCGCCTCGGGCAAGAACGGCCAAGTGCAGATCGACTACCGGCTGTACAAGTCACCCCAGGGTTGGCGCGTCTATGACATGAACGTGCTCGGCGCGTGGCTGATCCAGACCTACCGTACGCAATTCAACGACAAGATCCAGCAAAGCGGCGTCGACGGGCTGATCCAGTTTCTCATCGACCGCAACAAGCAACTTGCGTCATCGGCAGCTTGATCCCGATTTCCCATCACCTAGTCGCACCGCACGCTTAGCAGATCAGGCTCAAGCAGAACGGCCAATGGCCGCAGTGCACGGCGGATTCAACCGGTCGATTCCGGATGGAACCGAGTTCCGCTATGAGCCGACATTCCGTGGTGTGACAGAATTTGTTTTTGCCGCCCGACAGCAAGCGCCCGATGCGAACGTCGGGTGTCCCTCTGTAGACATTCGCGAGAATCCACATGATTCAAATGAGACGTCCCGAAGACGCGCTCTACGAATTTCAGACCGCTTGGAACAGTCACGACATGGAGTCCTTCGGAGCCTTGTTCCACGAGGATGCGACATTCGTGAACCGGTTCGGGCACTACGTGCGCGGCGTCGAGGCGATTATCAAGCTGCATGCGCCCATCCACGCAACCATCTACAGCGATTCCGCGCTTGAGAACGAGCTGATCGACGTGGTCCCGATCCGCGACGATGCGGCGGTCATGCACTTCTGGAGCCGCCTCACGGTCGGTGCTGCTCATCCGTCGGGCCCGCACGCTGTCGACACGCTGATCCTTGCCGTGCTGACGCGGGAGGTTGACGAGTGGCGAATCAAAGCGCTCGAGAACGTCACCCTGGCGAATCCACGCACGGGGGAAGCCGTCTTGAGAGACGGCCGGGGTTTTTGAGCGAGCAAGGAAATTGCTTCGACCACGAACTATGCCGTAGGCGGATGTCCTGCAGGCGGATCCGTGTGTCCGTCATGGGTCACGAGTGTGAGTTCGCTGACGCAGGAACCCGCTGTCTCGCTGCTCGACACCGCCACCGTCGGCAATCCGCCACGTTGCTGACTAAAGAACCCAGTCCGCTCCATTGTCGGTATTTGCCGAGGACTCACCGATTGCGACGACCACGCGCAAACGGCCATTCCAGTTTGGCTGCTGTCGGTTGCGTCGGATCGAGAGGCTGATGTGGGTCCGATAAGACTCAACTTTCTTGCAGGGGATCAGCTAAAGGCGCACACGAAAGCTGCTCGCTGCGACGCGTTTCGGTGTGGATAAAAAACAGCCGGCACGGTGATTGCTGAATTCGTGGTCAAGCAGGCGGCAACCGTCTGCGTTCCATATTTCAGTCCGATCAAGGAGGGACGGATCATGAGTAAGGCAATCAACACAATGATCGCGGCCGTCGCCGCACTCACGCTGTCCGGCGGCGTTTATGCACAGGCGGCCGGAGGCTCAAGCGGGAGCGGTTCGACGGGCAGCACGGCTGGCCCGGCGAACCAGGTCAACGGTGCAACGGGCGGCTACGGCACGCCAGGCACTACCAACTCGGACAGCGGCACGGCCGCCAGGTCGTCGAACTCGGGCCTGCCGAGTAGCACGAACAGCAACTCGACGTCTGGCAACAGCGCTCCCAAGAGCAACAACACTCTGGCGACTCCGAGCGTAGTATCGCCGGCCGCCGGCCAGTAGCAGTTTTGATCAATGAAGCGCGAAGCAAACAAGCGCTTCGATCGCATGGGGCGCAGGAGTAGTTGCGACCGGCGCCCCAGTTTCGCGGCTAGCAGGCGCTAGATAATACGAGGGACCTACACGGTCCCATGGAGTCGAGCGTCATGGTGCGTGCCGCGATCGCGGCGATTTGCTCGTAGCCTCGCGTGCGCCCGGTTCAAAGCTTCGAGCGCCTCGAGGATGATCACGCATTCAACTGAGCCCTGTTTGGGGCATCGACCCACGCACAGACTTCACCCGTCGCGAGTAGCGCTTCGCCTAGCACGAACCTCGCGTTCGACGCCGCTAGAGCGCGTTGCCGCTCTGCGCCGAAGTTGAACGCAAATGTCACGTCTCCTCGTCGGCGCGTGCGCAGTCCTTCGGGCAACGCCTGCATGGCTTGCCGCCTGTTGCAGCAACGCGCGATGCAGTGAGTGCGAGAGCCACGCGGCTACGTATCGGACGCAGCCGTGACTCACGATCGCGGGCCACCCGTCCTCGAAACGCGTGTCCACTTGCGCATTGCCGTTCGCGCGAACGTGCTCGCGCCAATGCACGGCGATGCCATTTTCCCCGCCGATCGACAGCGAAGGTTGCAGCGTCGGACGCAATGACTCGACTTCGAGCACCTGCATCGGCAGAACCTGCTGCAGGGCACCGGGCGGAAGATTGCCGGGAATCGCGAACGCGCCGGTCTTCGATCCGCTTCTCGGACCGAACACCCATTGCGCGGAACTGCGTTCGATCTGCCGGACGAGCGCGTCGTCGATCACGGCGATGCTCGGCACGACCACGAGCTGGTACCCGGAGAGATCCGCCGTCGCAGGCACGAAATCGACATCGATCCCAAGTTCGCGCAGCGCCTCATAGTAGTCGAAGGCGAGTGTCTTATAGTCGAAACTCTTGCCATGCCGCTGGATTTCGAACATCCACTGCGTTTCGTAATCGACTGCCGCGACCGTGTCCAATGTGCTGCGCAACCGCGAGAAGGTGCCCCCGAGACGGCGGAACGCGTCCTGAAGGCGATCTCCGAGCTCGGTTATCGGCCGAGCCTTAACGCACGCGCACTTGCGGAGGGTCGATCGTCGACGCTTGCGCTGATGCTCTCGAACCTGTCGAACCCGTTCTACCCCGAGTTTGTCCTGGCCGCCGAACGCGCCGCGCGCAAGGCGGGTCACTTCCTGATGGTCTGCAACACCGACGACGACGCGGAGATCGGTCGTGCGTATCTGAACCAGATCGCTGGGACGCTCGCCGATGGCGTGCTCGTGATGAACACCGACATCGCCACCAACGACCTGCTCGCGATCGGCGCGGCGCAGGCGTTGATATCGCTTGGACGTGCCATTCCGGACGATGTGTCGGTGATCGGCATCACCGACATCCAGTTGGCCAATCAGGTGCATCCCGCGCTGACGACCGTCGCGATCAACACGACCGCAATCGCGGAGCTGTCCATCGAGAGGCTGATTCGACTTATCCAGCAGCCGGCGCGCACGCCGGAGATGGTGCTGGCGCCACCCCCGGCGCTAGTCGTGCGCGCGTCGACGGGCGTGCGGCGTTCGCGCGCGCGATGAGCGTTGTTCCGAACGCCCGTTGAGGGTCTTGTCCGCGCCGCTTTTGCGTCAACTGCTGCGCGGATCCTCCTGTGGAAGCTTGCCGTAAAGCTGCCCCGTTTGTCCGCTTGCGATACCGTCCGCCATTCGCTGCAAATCGACCGACGTGTCTTTTGCAAGCAGCACGTAAGCGAGCCGGTTCGCACGCCATGTAACGGTCTTCATCTCGCCGACCTGCTGGGAACGTACGGGCGCATCGCCTTGTCCGTCCTCGATGATGCAGAGCGCCACCGGATCGCCCCGCTCCGGGAGATAGACCATCTGTACGAGCGGCCGGTCGTGGTAATTCAGCCGTTGCACGCGCTTGAACTTGAGGCCCGCCTGCCGCAGATCCGGCACGCTGACCGGCATGCCATCGCGCTGGTGAATATCGGAAAGCACCTGCTCCGTGCTGACCTTATCCTCCCTGATATTGGCGACGGTATCGCGTCCGTACAGCACCTGGTAATCGGCCACGCTCCGCACCCACGGATCGACACCCGGCTTGAATGGATTCGCGCCCCCCAGATAGCCGGTAAGAACGCCGGAACAGATGGCGCCCGCGACGAAAGCGGCCGCGGCCCACTGAACGGGCCAGCGCCGACCGCGGCGCTCGGCGGCGCGCTGGTGCGGCGTCGTCACGCTCACGAGTTCCTCGATGCGGCGCGTGAGACTTTCTGGCACCGGGGGCACGGCTTGCCGCTCGTAGGCGGCGCGATACGGCAGGCACGACGCGCGCAACGCGGCCACTCGGGCGGAAAGATCGTCAGAGTGCGCAATCGCGGCTTCGACCTCCGTGCGCTGTTCGGGCGGAAGCTCGCCATCGACGTATGACATCAGCAGTGAATCATCGACATTGATCATATTGATTCTCCCTTGCGAGCCGCGGACGATGGTTGCGCGCCGAATTGCTGCCCGATCGTGAGCCGCGCTCGCGACAGCCGGCTCATGACGGTGCCTATCGGCACATCGAGCACGTCGGCAGCCTCACGGTAACTGAGGCCTTCGATTGCGACCAGAACCATCACGACGCGCTGTGCGTCCGGCAGGGCTTCCACGGCGTTGATCACCTGGCGATGCAGCAAATCGATCTCCGGATTGTGCGATGCGGGATCGGCAAACGATTCTATGTCTTCGTCCTGCCAGTCCATGCTGCCGCGGTTGCGAATCGAACGAGCGCGCAGTTCGTTCATCCACGTCGAGTGAACGATCGAAAAGAGCCAGCTTAGTGCCGAAGTGCCGGGCTGCAACTGACTGCGCCGTTCCAGCGCGCGCACGCAGGAACGCTGGACGAGATCCTCGGCATCGTGCTGGTTCTGCGTCAGACGCAGCGCAAAACGCCAGAGTCGCGGCAACAACGTCGGCAGGACGGCGGGCAAATCGTCGTCGTTCATCGGGGCAGCTCCTGAAATGGGCGCGCTCATAGAACAAAACACCCAGTTCGCGCCTTTATTCCAAAGTTTTTTCGAGTTTTTTTGCGGAATAAGTCGTGGAGCCCGGCTGTTTTCGGGTCACTGGATGCGAAACAGCGCAGAGACGAACGACCGAAAAGGAGACAGATCATGGAGACCATCCTCGACAGGGCCCGGGAAGCGGGCATGGCGGTCATGCTGGAGGCGTGCATGGACGCGAGCATTTTTATAGCATAGCCGGTTCGCGTACGACGTTTCGAACGATTTGCGCGTCTTTGCGAAGCGCCGCTTGCGGATCGCGACACGTTCGCCCGATGGGCCGACGACGCGTGAGCGCCGGCTAAGTAAATCCGGCTTCGAGCGGATCGAGCCAATCGACATAGTTAGATATCCGAATCGATCGGAGGGCGAGTCGCGCTCCGAATCACTAGCTTCGCGATCCAAGTGGCGCGAATTGACCTGTGCGGCGAGACGCACACATTTTCTGGAGACTGAAATGGCCGTAGATATGTTCCTCAAGCTGGGCGACATCAAGGGTGAATCACTGGCCGTGGGCCACGTGGAAGAAATCGAATTTCTGAGCTGGTCATGGGGCTCGTCGCAGACGGGCACCACGCACAGCGGGACGGGCGGCGGCACGGGAACCGCCGCCGTGCAGGACCTGATGATCAGCAAGTACGTCGACAAGAGTTCGCCCACGATCGTGCAGTCCTGCTGCCAGGGCAGCCACATGCCCGAAGCGGTGCTTACGATGCGCAAGGCAGGCGGCAAGGAGCCTGTCGAGTACCTGAAGCTCACGCTGAAGGAAGTGCTTGTCAGCAGTCACTCGGTCAGCTTCGGCGGCGGCGACCAGGCCGTCGAGAACATCACCCTCAACTTCGCGCAATTCAACATGGAGTACCAGCCGCAGGACAACAACGGCGCGAAGAAGGGCGGCGTCGTCACCGGCAAGTGGAACATCCCGAAGAACGTTTCGGAATGATCGTTGGGCCGACCCTGCAAACCCCTGATCGCGATCCCCGGACATCACCATGAAGCATGCCCAAATCGCCGCCTGGCTGACCGACGTTGCACCGGAACTGCCGTGCGGAGAAGACGAGGAATACAGCGCGGAATTTCGTGCACTCGAACTGGCGGTGGCCGGCAAGCCGGATGTGCAGTACGGCGGGACCGTGGTTGCCGCGACGCCGCCCGACTGGACTCGGGCGCTCTCTCTCTCGATGACGCTGCTGGCGCGCAGCCGCGACTTGCGCGTGGCTGTGCATTTCACCCGGGCGAGCACGATCCGCGAGGGTTTCGAGGGACTGGCATGCGGGCTGGCGCTGATCGAGGGTCTGGTCGACCTGTATTGGGAGACCGTTCATCCGCAACTGGATGCAAGCGATAACGACGACCCGACTGCGCGCGTCAACGCGCTTTCGGGGCTCGTCGACGGCGCCGGCTTGCCGGCAGCGCTGCGCGACGTGCCGTTCGTGGCGCCGCCCGGCCAGTGCGGCTTCGCGCTGCGCGACATCGAAGTGCTTGCGGGCGAATCGTCGCCGGCCGAGGGCGCGGGCATGCCGACGCTCGCCGAAATCGACGCCGCTTTCGCGCAGTCGGGAACGGGCGAAGTGGAGGCGACCCGTGAGGCGCTTTGCGACGCGATGGCTTCGCTGGCACGGATCGAGGCGTTGCTGACCGAACGCGTCGGCCCGGCGCGCGCGCTTGACTTCAAGCCGTTTGCGCGGCTTCTGGCGCGCATCGCCGAGTTCGTCGGGGCGCGTGTCGCGGCATCGGGGGAAGGGGAAAGACAACAGGGCAGTGCGATGGAGACCAGCCGTAATCAAGAGGAAGCAGACACCGGATCGGCGACGCATCGCGCCGCCATGCCCGGTCCTGCAAGCCCGGCACGCATCGTAAGCCCGCGGGACGTGATCGACGCGCTCGACACGATCTGCGCGTACTACGCGGAGCACGAGCCATCGAGTCCGCTGCCCGTGTTGTTGCAGCGCGCGCGGCGGCTCGTGGGCAAGAGCTTTATCGAAATCATCGAGGACGTGGCGCCCGACGGCGCCGGTCAATTCAGGCATCTGGGCGGCGTCGAGTGAGACCTGCGCGGGGCGCATTCAACTGGCGGACACAGGAGTGACATCGTGGCAAAGGAAAGCAGTCAGAAGTTCATCGCGCGCAATCGCGCGCCGCGGGTGCAGATCGAGTACGACGTCGAAGTGTACGGCTCGGAGAAGCGAGTGAATCTGCCGTTCGTGATGGGCGTGCTCGCGGACCTGTCGGGCCAGCCCGCCGAACCGCTTGCGCCGGCCGCCGAGCGCAAGTTTCTCGAGATCGACGTCGACAATTTCGACGAACGCCTCAAGTCGGTCAGGCCGCGCGTCGCGGTGCAGGTGCCCAACACGCTGACGGGCGAGGGCAACGTGGCGATCGACCTGACCTTTGAAAGCATGGACGACTTCGCGCCGGCCGCCATCGCGCGCAAGGTCGAGCCGTTGCGGCGCCTGCTCGAAGCACGCGCGCAGCTCGCAAACCTCCTGACCTACATGGATGGCAAGACCGGCGCCGAAGCTCTGATCGCGCGCCTGCTTGAGGAGCCTGCCCTGATGCAGGCGCTGTCTGCCCAGCCGCGCCCAGAGGCACAAGCAACCGAAACCCAGACGCCGACCGAGGGAGCATGACGCGATGAACGATCTCAGCATCCAGCAACAGGGTGACGCCTTTGCGACCGCCATCGAACGCGCCCCGGACGTCAGCGACTTTTCGGCGCTGCTGCAAAAGGAATTCAAGCCGAAGTCCGAGCGCGCCCGCGAGGCGGTCGAGAGCGCGGTGCGCACGCTTGCCGAGCAGGCCTTGCGCGACACGGGCGTGATCTCGGGCGACGTGCTCGCAACCATCGAAGCGCTGATCGCGCAGATCGACCAGACGCTCACCGCGCAGATCAACCTGATCCTCCACAGCGAGCCGTTCCAGAAGGTCGAGAGCGCGTGGCGCGGTTTGCATTACCTCGTGAACAACACGGAGACGGACGAGTCGCTGAAGATCCGCGTGCTCAACATGTCGAAGGCGGAACTGCACAAGACGCTGAAGAAGTACAAGGGCATCGCGTGGGACCAGAGCCCGCTGTTCAAGAAGCTCTATGAGGAAGAATACGGCCAGTTCGGCGGCGAGCCGTACGGCGCGCTGGTGGCCGATTACTACTTCGATCACAGCGGACCCGATACCGACCTGCTCGCGCAGATCGGCAGGATCGCGGCGGCGGCGCACGCGCCGTTCATCGCGGGCGCGGACCCGACGGCGCTCCTGATGGAATCGTGGCAGGAGCTCGCAAATCCACGCGACCTGACCAAGATCTTCCAGACGCCCGAGCATGCCGCGTGGCGCTCGCTGCGCGAATCGGAGGACTCGCGCTACATCGGCCTCGCGATGCCGCGCTTTCTCGCGCGCGCACCGTACGGCGCGAAAACCGACCCGGTCGAGGAGTTCGACTTCGAAGAGGACACCGCAGGCGCGAACAGCAGCAAATATGCGTGGGCGAACGCGTCCTACGCGATGGCCGCCAACATCACGCGCTCGTTCAAGATGTTCGGCTGGTGCTCGCGGATTCGCGGCGTCGAGTCGGGTGGGGCAGTGGAAGGGCTGCCGGTGCACGCGTTTCCGACCGATGACGGCGGCGTCGACATGAAATGCCCGACCGAGATCGCGATCAGCGACCGTCGCGAGGCCGAGCTTGCCAAGAGCGGCTTCATGCCGCTCGTGCACAAGAAAAACTCGGACTTCGCCGCGTTTATCGGCGCGCAGTCGCTGCACAAGCCAGCCGAGTACGAAGACCCGGATGCCACCGCGAATGCAAACCTCGCCGCGCGCCTGCCATACCTCTTTGCGTGCTGCCGCTTCGCGCACTACCTGAAGTGCATCGTGCGCGACAAGCTCGGTTCGTTCAAGGAACGTGAGGACATGCAGCGCTGGCTGCAGAACTGGATTCTCCAGTACGTCGACGGCGACCCGGCCCACTCATCCGACGACACCAAGGCCCGCAAGCCGCTCGCGGACGCTCAGGTCGTCGTCGAAGAGGTGGAGGGCAATCCCGGCTACTACACGTCGAAGTTCTTTCTGCGGCCGCACTACCAGCTCGAAGGGCTGACGGTGTCGCTGCGGCTCGTGTCGAAGCTGCCGACCGCCAAGACCGCATGATCCCGGCCGCGCCCATCTCGAAGGAGCATCAAATGTCCGAACTGACCGCCCGGGACCGCCTGCAACCGTCGTTGCTCGATCGCCTCACCGATCTCGAACCCGACGCGCGCCACGAAACGCGCGAGCGGCGCGTGCTGTCGCAACGTGCGTTGCGCGACAGCGTGCAGCGCGACATCGGCTGGCTGCTGAACGCGAGCGGGCTCGACGCGGTGCAGGACCTCGCTGGCTTTCCGCATGTGGCGACTTCGGTCCTCAACTACGGCCTGCCGGATCTTGCGGGGCGCAACGTCACGGGCCTGACGCCGGCTGCGATCGAGCGGCTGATCCGCGATGCGCTCTGGGCCTTCGAACCGCGGCTCGTGCGCGATACGGTGCGCGTCACGGCGCTCGACGACGCGAAGGGCGCGTCGCGCGCCCATGTGATCCGCTTCGGGATCGAAGCCGAGATGTGGTCGCAGCCGTACCCCGAGCGTCTTTATCTGCGTACGGAACTGGACCTCGAAGCGGGTGAGGTGCGCATCGTCGATGGTGGCGCGGCACGGCGCACCGAACTCGCGGAGCAGCAGGCATGAACCCGGCGCTTCTCAAGTATTACAGCCAGGAACTCCAGCATCTGCGCGAGATGGGCGGTGAGTTCGCCGCCGCGTTTCCGAAGGTCGCAGGAAGGCTCGGGCTCGATGGCATCGAATGCGCGGACCCGTATGTCGAGCGCCTGCTCGAAGGCTTCAGCTTCCTCGCCGCACGCGTGCAATTGAAGCTCGACGCCGAGTTTCCGCGCTTCACGCAACACCTGACCGAGCTGGCGTATCCGCATTATCTCGCGCCGACGCCGTCGATGGCGGTCGTGCAGTTGCAGGCGGACCATTCCAATCCGCAGCTCGCGGCGAGTCCGGAGGGCGCCGTCGTGGCGCGGAACACGATGCTGCGAAGCATGCTCGACAAGTCGGGTTCGACGCGCTGCGAATACCGCACCGCGCACGCGGTGACGCTGTGGCCGATCGAGATCACGCACGCGAAGTTCTTCACGCATACGGGGTCGCTGGGCGCTGCGGGCCTGGCAGTGCCAGCCGGCGTCAAGGCAGGGTTGCGGTTGCGTCTGCGCACGACCGGCACGTTGACGTTCGAGCGCCTCGCACTCGATCGCCTTGCGCTCTATCTGCGCGGCGCCGACGGCCTGCCGGCGCGCATCCACGAGCGGCTGCTGGCCGGTTGCATGGGCGTTGCCGTGCTGCATGGCGCCGGGGCGGGAACCCTGCTGCCGAAGGCCGCGCTCCAGCCGCTCGGCTTTGGCGAGGACGAAGCGCTGTTGCCCGTGAGCCAGCAATCGTTCGACGGCTACCGGCTGCTGCAGGAGTATTTCGCATTCGCGCCGCGCTTCATGTTCGTCGAGATCGGCGGATTGCGCGAAGCGTTGCGCGGGTGCCGCGAGCGGGAAGTCGAACTGATCGTCCTGCTCGACGGGGCGGATGCGTCGCTCGAACGCTCGGTGGACGTATCGCACTTCGCGCTCCATTGCACGCCGGCGGTGAACCTGTTCCGCCGCCGCACCGACCGCATCGCGCTCGCCGATTCGGACTTCGAGTATCACGTCGTCGTCGACCGGACCCGGCCGATGGATTACGAAATCCACCAGATCGACGAAGTGACCGGCTATGGCGCGGGCGCGAGCGCCGAGCAGCAGTTCCGGCCGTTCCACTGCGCGAAGGATCTGGATATGCCGCAGCAAGGCGGCGCGTTCTACCAGTTGCGCCGGGAGGCGCGGCGGCCGTCGGCGCGGCAGCAGCAACACGGCGCGCGCAGCAGCTATCTCGGCAGCGAGACGTTCATCGCGCTGGTCGATGCATCGAGCGTGCCGGTGCGGGGCGAACTGCGCCAGCTCGGCGTCGCCGCATGGTGCACGAACCGCGACCTGCCGCTCTCGATGCCGATCGGTACCGGCTCGACCGATTTCACCCTCGACGCCGAAGCGCCCGTTACGGCCGTGCGCTGCGTGGCGGGTCCGAGCCGGCCGCTGCCGTCGTTCGCGCAGGGACCGGCGGCGTGGCGGCTGTTGAATCACCTGTCGCTCAACTATGCGTCGCTCGTCGACAGCGATCCGCAGCATGGCGCCCGCGCGCTGCGCGAGATGCTGGCGCTCTACTGCCCGGCGGGAGATACCGCCGCGCACCGGCAGATCGAAGGGCTGCGCTCGGTCGTCGCGGCGCCGGTCGTGCGGCGCATGCCTTCGCCGGGACCGATCGTGTTCGGGCGCGGCCTGCGCATCACGCTCCAGTTCGACGATGCCGCTTTCGAGGGCGCGGGCGCCTTCCTGCTCGGCGCGGTTCTCGCGCGCTTCTTCGCGCAGTACGTGTCGATCAACTCGTTCACCGAGACCGCCGTCGCGACCCTCTCGCGCGGACCGATCATGCAATGGCCTGCGAGGACCGGACGATGCGCGACGCTCTAGACCTCGACCGCGCCCTCGCGCGCGACGCACGCCGCTTCGACTTCTTCCAGGCGCTGCGCCTCCTCGACCGGACGCATCCGGAGCGTCCGCGCCTCGGCCGCTCGCTCAGCGCCCGTGACGACGCCGTGCGCCTTTCGCAGGATCCGGAGCTGATCTTCCACCCGACCGCGCTCGGCGACTACACGCCCGGCGGGGAGGGCGGTCCCGGCCGCCTGGCGGTGAATTTCCTCGGGCTTCTCGGCCCGAACGGTCCGCTGCCCACGCACCTGACGGCCTATGTGCGCGAACGTGCCCGCAACGCAGGCGATGCCACAATCGCGCGATTTCTCGACGTGTTCCATCACCGCATGCTGTCGCTCTTCTACCGTGCATGGGCCGACGCGCAGCCGGTGGTGAGCGCGGACCGCCCGAGCGACGACCGCTTCGCCGATTACCTCGGCAGCCTGTTCGGCCTTGGCGCGCCTGCACTGCACGATCGCGGCGCGGTACCCGATGCCGCCAAGCTGCACTTCGCAGGCGTGCTCGCCGCACCGACGCGCCATGCGAGCGGACTGCAACTCATCCTCGCGCGGTTCTTCGGCGTGCCGGTTGCGGTCGAGCCGTGGCGCGGCCACTGGATCACGTTGCCGGACGATGCCCGCACGCGTCTCGGCGGCGCGCGGCTGGGCGTCTCGTCGGTGGTCGGCACGCAGGTGTGGGACTGCCAGCACAAGTTCCGCATCGAGCTCGGGCCGCTCGATTTCAAGGATTTCCAGCGCTTCCTTCCCGGCGGCGCGAGCCTGAGCAAGCTCGCCGACTGGGTGCGCAACTACGTGCGCGATCCGCTCGACTGGGACGTGGTGCTGCATCTGAAGCGCGACGAAGTGCCCGCGCTGCGCCTCGGCGCCACACCGGAACCCGGCGCGCGTCTCGGCTGGTCGACGTGGCTCACGAGCGGCACGCCGGTTCATGACCATCATCGGGTCGTCATCGCACGGGACGCGTGCGAGCCCCCGCCAACTGGAGACCTTCCATGACTGAGATCAGTCGTCTCGCGCTGTTCGGCAAACTGGACGCGTTCGCGTATCGCGCGATCGAAAGCGGCACCGTTTTCTGCAAGCTGCGCGGCAATCCCTACGTCGAGCTCGCTCACTGGCTGCATCAGATCCTGCTCGCGCAGGACTGCGACCTGCAGCGGATCGTGCGGCACTTCGAACTGGATCACGCCGTGCTCGCCCGCGACCTGACCGCCGCGCTCGATCGTCTGCCGCGCGGCTCGATGTCGGTTTCGGACATCTCGGCGCAGGTCGATGAAGCGGTCGAACGAGGCTGGGTGTTCGGCTCGCTGATGTTCAACGCGGCGAAGGTGCGCACGGGCCATCTGGTGATCGGCATCCTGCGCACGCCGAACCTGCGCAACGCGCTTTTCGCCATCTCGCGCCAGTTCGAGAAGATCAGCCTCGACGCGCTGTCGGAGCGATTCGACGCATTGCTCGCGGGTTCGCCGGAAGGGTCCGCCGAGCACACGCAGCACGACCGGCACGCAGGTCCGCAGACGGATCCGCTCGGCGGCCAGGACGCGCTCGAACGCTACACCGTCGACCTCACCGCCGAGGCCCGTAGCGGCAAGCTCGATCCCATCGTCGGCCGCGACGACGAGATCCGCCAGGTCATCGACATCCTGATGCGCCGGCGCCAGAACAATCCGATCCTGACGGGCGAAGCGGGCGTCGGCAAGACGGCGGTCGTCGAAGGATTCGCGCAACGCCTCGTCGCGGGCGAAGTGCCGCCTTCCCTGCGCGATGCCGTCGTCCGGACGCTCGATGTCGGCCTGCTGCAGGCCGGCGCGAGCATGAAGGGCGAATTCGAGCAGCGGCTGAAGCAGGTGATCGAGCAGGTGCAGGCATCGGAGAAGCCGGTGATCCTCTTCATCGACGAAGCTCACACGCTCGTCGGCGCGGGCGGCGCCGCCGGCACCGGCGACGCGGCGAACCTGCTCAAGCCCGCCCTCGCGCGCGGCACGCTGCGCACGATCGCCGCGACGACGTGGGTGGAATACAAGAAGCACATCGAGAAGGACCCGGCGCTCACGCGGCGCTTTCAGGTGGTGCAGGTGCCGGAGCCGTCGGAGGCGTGCGCCGTCACGATGCTGCGCGGCCTCGCACTCGGGATGCAGCAGCATCACGGCGTGCAGGTGCTCGACGAAGCGCTCGAAGCGGCAGTCGCGCTTTCGCATCGTTACATCCCTGCGCGCCAGTTGCCGGACAAGGCCGTGAGCCTGCTCGATACCGCGTGCGCGCGCGTCGCGGTGAGCCAGCATGCGCTGCCGCCGGCGCTCGACGATGCGCGCCGGCGTATCGATGCGTGGCAAACGGAAGCGCAGATCGTCGCGCGCGAGGCCGCGCTCGGTATCGATACAGCCGCGCGGGCCGCCGATGTGGCCGCCCGGCTCGACAGCGAGCGCGCGCGGCTCGCTGAACTGAGCACGCGCCATGAAGCGGAGCGAGCGCTGGTCGCGCGCATCCTCGCGTTGCAGAGCGAACTCGAAGCGTCCGACGGGACCGATGCCGCGCGCCTTGCCGAACTGCAGGCGCTCCAGCAGGAACTCGCGCAACGCCAGGGCGAAACGCCGCTCATCCTGCCTGCGGTGGACCGGCAGGCGGTGGCGTCGGTCGTGCAGGACTGGACCGGCATTCCGGTGGGCCGGATGATGCGCGACGACATTGCCAACGTGCTCGATCTCGCGGCGACGCTGAACCGGCGCGTCGTCGGCCAGCAACACGCGATGCAGATGATCGCGCGGCGAGTGCAGACCTCGCGCGCCGGCCTCGACAACCCGGAGAAGCCCGTTGGCGTGTTCATGCTCGCGGGCACGTCGGGTGTCGGCAAGACCGAGACAGCGCTCGCGCTCGCCGAGGCGCTCTATGGCGGCGAGCAGAACGTCATCACCGTGAACATGAGCGAGTACCAGGAGGCGCATACGGTGTCGTCGCTCAAAGGCGCGCCTCCCGGCTATGTCGGCTACGGCGAGGGCGGCGTGCTGACCGAGGCGGTGCGCCGGCGTCCCTACAGCGTCGTGCTGCTCGACGAGTTCGAGAAGGCTCATCCGGACGTGCACGAACTCTTCTTCCAGGTCTTCGACAAGGGCCGCATGGAAGACGGCGACGGCCGCCAGATCGATTTTCGCCACACGCTGATCCTGCTGACCACCAACGTCGGCACCGAGCTCGTCACGCGTCTGTGCGGCGATGCGCGTGAGACGCCCGCGCCCGAAGTGATCGCGCGGGCGCTGCGGGCGCCGCTCGTCGAGGTGTTTCCGCCCGCGCTGCTCGGTCGCGTCGTGGTGATTCCGTACTACCCGCTCGACGACACGATGCTCGACGCCGTGATCCGCCTGCAACTCGCGCGCATCGAGCGTCGCATTGCTGAGCGGCATCGCGTGACGTTCGCTTACGACGACGCGATGGTCCGTCAGATCGCGAGCCGCTGCACCGAGTTCGAAAGCGGCGGACGCATGATCGACGCGATCCTCACCAACACGCTCTTGCCGCGCATCAGCGCCGAATTCCTGGCGCGCCTGATGGAAGGCCGCGAAGTCGCGAAGGTGGAGGTCAGCGCGCGCGACGGCGAATTCACCTACGCGTTCGATTGAACGCGCGAACGCACATCACACCAGAGGAGCCGATGATGCCGCAACAAGTCAGCATGGGTGCGACGCTGCAGTGTTCGTTCGGCATGGCGCCGTCGACGCTCGTCGTGCTGCCGGTCAACCGCGTGCTCTGCGAAGGGCCGATCGCCGCGAACATCATGGACCACGTCCCGCTCGTGAACATCATGCCGTTCGGGATGTGCACGTCGCCCGCGAATCCGCAGGTGGCCGCGGCGACCGCCGCCGCGCTCGGCGTCCCGACTCCGATGCCATGCGTGCCCGCTACCGCACAGCCGTGGACGCCCGGCGCGACGACCGTGCTGCTCGGCAACCAGCCGTCGCTCGACAACGTGTCGGTCTGCACGTGCGCCTGGGGCGGCGTGGTCGCGGTCGCGGATCCCGCCACGCGCGAGACGCAAATTCCCTGACGCGAGAGGAGCGATGATGCTGACCGATACCCACCGCATTGCCAAGCTGACCTGCGCACTCGGGCCCGACGCGCTGGTGCTTTACCGCATGCGCGGGCGCGAGGAACTGGGCCGGCTTTCAGCGTGGACGCTCGATCTCTTCGCCGAGCGTTCGGATCTCGACATCGCCGCGATGCTGGGCAGCGACCTGTCGATCGCGCTGGATATTCCTGGCGGCGGGGAGCGGCAATTCAACGGCATCGTGAGCGCATTCGTGCTGGCGCAGCCCGCCAGCACGAAGCCGAACCGCCCCGCGATATACCGGGCGACCGTGCGGCCGCGCCTCTGGTTGCTCACGCGCGCGTCGCACAGCCGGTTCTTCCATCAGATGACAGTGCCCGCAATCATCGCCCGGGTGCTGAGCGACTATCACATCGACTTCGATAACCTGTGCTCGGCCACATATCCGAGTCTGGAGCACTGCGCGCAGTATCGCGAGACCGACTTCGATTTCGTCAGCCGGCTCGCCGAGCGCGAAGGCATCTACTACTTCTTCGAACATCGCGACCGCAAGCACAAGCTCGTGTTGACGGACTCGTCGCAAGTGCACGCGGCCATGCCGCACTACGCGCCGCTTGTCTATCGGCCGCAAGCCGCGGCGCCCGGCGAGCATGAATGCATCTACGGCTGGTCCACGGGCGGCGAGGTGCAGGCGGGCATCGTCGAGACGAACGACTACGACTTCGAAAAGCCGTCGCAAAGCGAGCAAGAGGGCCTGCTCGCACGCGGACGCCGGATGAAGCGCTACGACGAGCCGGTCTACGTGATGCAGGAACACGGCCTCGGCTACACGCGGCACGACGACGCCGAACGCTATGCGAAGGCGCACGCGCAGGGGCATCAGGCGGCCAACGCATGCGTGCGCGGCCACGCGACGGTGCGCGGCATCTGTCCCGGCACGCTGTTGCGGCTCGCCGAGCACCCGCTGAAGGAACAGAACGGCGAATACCTCGTCGTTGCGGCGGACTACGAACTCAACTCGGACGCCTATCTGTCCACGCTCGACGCGGCGGCTCAGCCCCATGTATTCGACTGCGCTTTCGAGGCGCTGCCCCGCGACGCCGGGTTTCGGGCCGCGCGCATCACGCCGCGCGCACGTGTCGCCGGACTGCAGACAGCGGTGGTCGTCGGGCCTGCCGGCGAGGAAATCCACACGGACAAGTATGGCCGCATCAAGGTGCAGTTCCACTGGGAACAGCTCACGCCGCAGGAGTCGCGCGCGTCGCTTCAACGCTGCTGGGTGCGCGTGGCGCAGCCCTGGGCGGGCAAGGGCTTCGGAGCATTTTTCCTGCCGCGCATCGGCCAGGAAGTGCTGGTCGATTTCATCGAAGGCGATCCGGATCAGCCGCTCGTCATCGGCAGCGTCCATAACGCCGCGCAGATGCCGCCCTACACGCCAGCCGGAAAGATGGCGCGCACGACGCTCAAGACCAACTCCACCAAAGGCGGCAACGGCTTCAACGAAATGCGCTTCGACGATGCCAAGGGCGCCGAACAACTGTTCTTCCACGCCGAGCGCAATTTCGACACCTGGGTCGGGCACGACGCGCTCGCGCGCATCGGCAACGAGCGGCATGTGATCGTCGAAAAAAGCGACTTCGCGCGCTGCGGCGGTGATCGCAGCGACGCGCTCGACGGCAGTCACAGCGGACGCATCGGCGGCAAGTACTCGCTTGATGTCGGCGCCGACACGCAGCACAAGACCGGCGCGAATCTCGCGCTCAGCGCGGGCGGCAACGTCGACCTCAAGGGTGCTGCCAACGTGACCATCGAAGCCGGCAGCACGCTCACGCTGAAGGCGGGCGGCAACACCATCGTGCTCGGGCCGCAAGGCATCGCGATCAGCGCGTCCGGGCCGGTGACGATCGACGGCGTGCTTGTGAAGATCAACTGCGGCGGCGCGGGTGGCGGGGCGAGCGCAATGAGCGCCAGGCCCGATGCGCCCGCCGATCCGCAACAAGCCGACGACGGTTCGCAATGAACGCGCCCGCCGAACACTACGCGCACCACGCGCACGAGGAAGACACGATGCGCATGACGCTCGCGGTCAGGACTTATCAGGGCGCCGCGCCCGACGCGCCGCTCGCCTGCGGATTCGGCACGGCGGGCGGGACCATCGGACGCGGACCCGACAGCACGATGGTGCTGCCCGACGCGCTCAAGACGGTATCGCGCGTGCAGGCGCGCATCGACTGGAGCGAGGACGGCTGGCGGCTCACCGACCTCGGCAGCAACCCGAGCCGGCTCAACGGGCGGCCGCTTGCCGCCGCCCGCCCGGCGCGGCTTGCCAATGGTGACCGGCTGGAGATCGGTGGCTATCGGCTCGAAGTTCGCACCGTCGAGCGCGCGGTCGCGGACGGCTTCGACGCGCCGCCCGGCGTGCATGACGAGCGCGTCTTCGATCCGCTCGCCAGCGCCGGGGCAGCCGCGCTCTCCGGCGATCCGCTCGCGCATGCTGCCGTGCTCTCCGGCTCGCCTGTGCCGGGCGCGATGTTCGATCCTCTCGGCACGCCGGCCGATGCGGCACGGAGGCACGCCCTGCGCCCGGGCGGACGCGCGGCGTTCGCCGGGTCCGAGAGCGATCACGTCCCGCCGGAGCAGTTCGCCTGGATGCCGCCGGCTGCAGCCGCCGCGGGCATTCCGCACGATTACGATCCGCTGCAGGACGAGCCGTTCGTGCCGCAGCGACCGGAGCCGGTATCGGCTTCGATGGAGTTGTCTGGCGAGCGGTCGCTGCAACCGGCCGTCCCGGAAATGGCGCGCACCGCGCCCGCGACCGACGACCCGACGCTCAACGCCTTGCTCGAAGGCCTCGGCATCGATGCATCCGCGCTGCGCGAGCGCAGCGCCACGGAACTCGCCCGCCTTGCGGGCACGATGCTGCGCACGGCGGTGCGAGGTGCGGTGGACGTGCTGCTGTCGCGCTCGGTGCTCAAGCGCGAAGTCCGTCTCGACACCACGCTCCTTCTGCAACGCGACAACAACCCGTTGAAGTTCTTTCCCGATGGCGACAGCGCGCTGCAGCAGATGCTCGCCGGCCGCAGCGGCGGCTATCTGCCGGCGCAGACCGCGCTGCAGGGCGCTTTCGACGACATCCGCCGCCACGAACTCGCGGTACTCGGCGGCATGCGCGCCGCAATCCAGCATCTGCTCGGCCGCTTCGATCCTCAGGCAATAGCAGTCGCCGAAACGGCACACCACTGGCTCGACTGGCTGCCCGCGTGCCGCAAGGCGAGGCAGTGGGATCGCCTGGTCGCGCTGCATCGCGAACTCACCCGCGCGAGCGCCGACGACCTTCAGGCGCTCTGCGGCAGCGCCTTCAACGATGCATACGAGCGGCAAGCGGGCCTCATGTCCGGCGGCGAGCCGCAGACCTTCACTCACACGCAGCGAGACGACAATGTCCTGGAATAACAAGGTGATCTGGTCAGAAGGGATGCTGCTGCAGCCGCAGCACCTCCAGCAACACGACCGCTACGTGCGCGCGCAGATCGATGCGCGCTGCGCGGCGCTGCGCCCCTACGCATTCGGCTTCTCGGAACTGGCGATCGACGCCGAGCAACTGAAGCTCGGCCGCATCGCGCTGACCGCGTGCGCCGGCGTGCTGCCGGACGGCAGCCCGTTCCGGCTGCCGTCGGACGACGAACTTCCGTTGCCGCTCGCGGTGCCCGAGGACGCGCGCGACCTGACGGTCGTGCTCGCGTTGCCGGCGGCGCGCCGTGGCGTGCCCGAAGCCATGCATGCTGCATCGGCCGCACAGACGCCGGGCGACGCGCATCGCGACGGCTTCGCGCGGCATCGCATCGCCGAGGCCGAAGTGCTCGACAGCAACGAAGGCGCGACGGGCGCGGCGCTCGTGCAGGTCGGCAAGCTCCAGTTGCGCCTCGCGTTCGAGCAGGACGTCGCCCATGCGCATACGTCGCTCGGCGTCGTGCGCATCGTGGAGCGCCGCGCCGACAACCGCGTCGTGCTCGATGCCGGCTACGCCCCGCCGTGCCTCGACTATCGCGTGACGCGCCGGCTCTCGTCGTTCGTCGATGAACTCGTCGGCCTGCTGCACCAGCGCGCCGATGCGCTCGCGGCACGCCTCGCCCAGCCGGCGTCCACGGGCGCGGCCGAGATCGCCGACTTCCTGTTGCTGCAGGTGCTCAATCGCGCGGAACCGCTTTTCGCAGGCATCGCATCGACGACCGGCCTGCATCCGCACGACCTGCATCATCACGCGCTGCAACTGGCGGGCGAACTCGCGACCTTCGGCCAGGGCAAGCGGCCGTGCGCGTTCCCGGTCTACCGGCACGAGCGGCTCGATGAAACGTTCACGCCTGTCGTCGATGCATTGCGTGCCGCGCTCGGCATGGTCATGGACCCGCACGCGGTGCCGATCGCGCTGGAAGAGCGCAAGTACGGGCTGCGCGTCGCGGTCGTGCCCGATCGCGACCTGTTCCGCTCGGCGAGCTTCGTGCTCGCGGTCAAGGCCGATCTCGCGCCTGCCGCGCTGCTGAACGGCTTCCCGTCGCAGGCGAAGCTCGGACCGGTGGAGCGTATCCGCGATCTGGTCAATCTCCAGCTGCCGGGGATCGGGCTGCGGGTGCTTCCCGTCGCGCCGCGCCAGTTGCCGTTCCACGCCGGCTTCACCTACTTCGAGCTCGACCGGAGCAGCGAACTGTGGAAGCAGTTCGCGACATCGGCGGGCGTGGCGCTGCATGTCGCCGGCGACTTCCCGGGACTCGCGCTCGAGTTCTGGGCCATCCGTCCATGAACGACGCCGCCTGCACCTTCGAAGGATGAGACCGTGAACGACCAGACACTGCCGGTGGCGAGCACCGACCCGGATGAAACCATGCTGATCCCGCAACCGGGCGGGCGGCGCGCGGCGCAGGCCGGCATGGACGCGCCCGCGCAATCGCAGCAACACGCGGGCGCGAACGCCCGGCCATCGCGCCAGGCGCCGGTCATCGACGTCGCGAGCGGCCTGAACCCGCTCCTGCGCGCCGCCAACCCGCTGCTCGAACTCGCGCTGCCGTTGCGCACGCGTCCGTCGCTGACCGATATCGAGGCGCTGCGCGCCCAACTCGTGCAGATGGTTCGCGCTTTCGAGCACGACGCGCGCGCGAGCGGCATCGACACCGAACGGCTCGCTGCAGCGCGCTATTGCCTGTGCACCTGCATCGACGAGGCGATCTCCGGAACGCCATGGGGCAGCGGCGTGTGGGCGAGCCGCAGCCTGCTCGTAACGTTTCACAACGAGGCGTCGGGCGGCGAGCGCTTTTTCCTGATCCTGCAACGACTCGCACAGGACCCGGCGGGAAACGTCGACGTCCTCGAACTGATTTACGTGATGTTGTCGCTTGGCTTCGAGGGTCGCTATCGCCTGATCGATGGCGGACGCACGCAACTGGAGTCCGTGCGCGAACGGCTGGAGCGGATGATCCGCGCGCAGCGCGGCGCCTTCGAGACGGAACTGTCGCTGCACTGGCAGCCGGTGCAGCGCACGCGCCGCCGGCTGTCGCAACTCGTGCCGCTGTGGGTGGCGGCGGCGCTCGCCGGCGTCGTGCTGGCCGCGACGCATGTGGCGCTCGGCGTGAGCCTGAACCGCGCATCGGACCCCGTGTTCGATGCGATGAACCGGATTCGCGCGAACCCGCCGTCGCAGCACGCCGTCGCCGTGCCGCTTCCGGCGATGCCCGCCGCCAGCGCGAAGCTTGCGACGTTCCTCGCGCCGGAAATCGCGCAGGGACTCGTCACGGTGCGCGAGGGAGCCGACCGCACGGTGGTCGCGATCAACGGCGACGGGCTGTTCGCATCCGCCAGCGCGACGCCCGACCCCGCCTATGACCCGCTGCTGACGAGAATCGCAGATGCGTTGAAGGCGGTGCCGGGCAGGGTGGTCGTCATCGGTCACACGGATGACCAGCGGCTTTTGTCGGCGCGTTTCCCGTCGAACTGGCATCTGTCGCAGGTGCGCGCCGACAGCGTGCGCGCGCGGCTCGCGGCGGCCACCGGCACGCCGGAACGCTTCACCGCCGAAGGACGCGGCGACGCCGAGCCGCTTGCCCCGAACGACACGCCAGCGGGACGCGCGAAGAACCGCCGCGTGGAGATCACCTTGCTTGCACCGGGAGCGTCGTCATGACGCGCCGCTTTGAAGACATCGCCCGACGGGGAGACATCGAATGAAAAAGCTCGCTGGATGGATAAAGACGCCTCAAGGCCTGACCCTCGTGGGCGTGGCGGGGCTTGCGCTCGCGTTGTGGTTCGAAGGGCCCCTCTTCGCGTTCGGCTCTCACGTGCCGTTCGAAACGCAGCAAAGCCGCTGGTTCGCGATCGGCTTCCTGCTGCTGGCCTGGGCGCTGGCGTGGGCCGGCCGCTTCCTCGCCGGGCGGATCGTCAACGTGCGCTTCGTCAGCGGCGTGGCGGCGCAGACGCCTTCGCAGGCCGCGGGCAGCGCCGACATCGCGCTCTTGCGCGAACGCTTCGAACAGGCGCTTGCCATGCTGCGCAAGGCCCGCGTGAAAGGCACCTTCGGCAGCCAGTGGATGTATCAGTTGCCGTGGTACATGTTCATCGGCGCGCCGGGCACCGGCAAAACCACCGCGCTCACGCATTCCGGGCTGCGCTTCCCGCTGCGCGAAAAGCTCGGGGACGATGCGATCGGCGGTGTCGGCGGAACGCGTCATTGCGACTGGTGGTTCACCGACGACGCCGTGCTCGTCGACACGGCCGGCCGCTACACGACGCAGGACAGCGACGCCCAGGCCGACGAGTCCGCCTGGTCCGGGTTCCTGCAACTGCTGCGCAAATATCGTCCGCGCCGTCCGCTGAACGGGATCATCGTCGCGCTGTCGGCGGCGGATCTCTTGCGCCAGGACGATGACGCACGCGCCGCGCACGTGCGGGTCGTGCGCGCCCGGCTGAACGAACTCACGGAGCGTCTCGGCATGCGCTTCCCGGTCTATCTGGTGGTGACGAAGTGCGACCTGCTCGCCGGTTTCACCGAGTTCTTCGACGACCTCGGCGAGCAGGAGCGCGCGCAGGTGTGGGGCATGACGTTCCCGCTCGATGAATCGGCGAGTGCGGACAGTGCGCTCGGCGCGTTTCCCGCCGAATTCGATGCACTCGGCACACGGCTTCACGCGCGCGTGCTGCATCGCATGCAGCGCGAAACCGACGTGCATCGCCGCGCGCTGATCTACGCGTTTCCTCAACAGTTCGCGGGTCTCCAGCCGGCGCTGCGCCGTTTTCTCGACGACACCTTTCGCGGCACGCGCTACGAAGCCGCGCCGCTGCTGCGCGGCGTCTATTTCACGAGCGGCACGCAGCATGGTCGGCCGATCGACCGCGCGATCAGCTCGCTGGCGCAGCGCTTCGGCTTGAACCGCGATGTGGCCTTCAACCGCGAGGCGGCCGGCCGGGCGTACTTCATCAACCGGCTGCTGACGGAGGTCGTGATCGGCGAGGCGGGGCTTGCTGGCGCCAATCCGCGGCTCGAGCGCTGCCGCGCGTGGCTGCAGCGAGGCGGCCTCGCGCTGATCGGCGTCGCGCTCGCGCTGGCGCTCGCAGGCATGGCAGTGAGCTACGAGCGCAACCGTGCGTTCGTCGCGTCGTTCGATCAGCAGATGCATCGCCTGCAGCAAATGACGCAAGAGCGCGGCAATGATGGCGATCCGCTCGCGGTGCTGCCGCTTCTCGATGCGGCGCGCGCGCTTCCCGGCGGCTACGCGGACGCGGGCAAGCCGGTGCCGTGGCTCACGCGCCTGTGGCTGTATCAGGGCGACAAGCTCGGTCAGCAGGCGCAGGTGACCTACCGGCGTCTGCTCGACCAGGCGTTGCTGCCGCTCGTCGTCGCGCGGCTCGCGGATGCGCTGCGTCACGGCGCGGCGGACTCGCCCGAACATCGCTACGAAGCGCTGCGCACTTACCTGATGCTCGGCGATCCGCGTCACTACGACGCCGACGCCGTGCGCGCATGGGTGGCGCGCGACCTCCAGCGCGACGCGAACGCGGCCCAGCAGCGGGCGCTCGATGCGCATCTGGCGGCGCTCTTCGACAAATCCGGCTTCGATCCGTCGCTGCCGCTCGACGGCGCGCTGATCGCGCAGGCGCGTGCGAGTCTCGGCGCGTTGCCGCTCGCGCAGCGCATCGGCGATCGCGTGGATCGCGAACTGAACCAGGAGAACCTGTCTGCGTTCAGCGTCAGCGAGGCTGCCGGGCCGAACGCGCCGCTCGTGCTCGCGCGGGCGAGCGGGGCGGCGCTGACGGGCGGCGTGCCGGGCGCCTACACGCGCGCCGGCTACGCCCAGTACACGCGGGTGCGCGACGTCGCGCTGGCCGATGTCGCGAAAGATGCGTGGGTGCTCGGCCGCGACGACGTCGCGCCGACGCCGGAAGGCATCGCCGGGTTGCGAGCCGCGCTCGACCAGCGCTATTTCGACGCGTATATCCGCGCGTGGGATGGCTTGCTTGCGGACGTGACCGTCGCGCCGTTCATGGGCTTGTCCGATGGCGCGCGCGTGGCGAACCAGTTGTCGGCGCATGACTCGCCACTGAAGAAGCTGATCGTCGCGGCGGCGCGGGAAACGACGCTTGCCGACGTGTCCGTCGGACGGACGACCAGCGAGCACGGCGCGCAGCCCGCCGGCCCTATCGAAGCGGCGCGCAGGCGCGTCGCCGCCGCACTCGGCAGTGAGGCGGTGCCAGCAGCACCCGCAGCCGAAACGGCTCCGACCACGACACCGGTCGATGCGCACTTCCAGGCCCTGCATGACCTCGCGGGCAAGCCGGCTGACTCCGCCGCGCTCGATCAGGCTTTCGCGCCGCTGAAGGACGTCGCCGTCTATCTCGACGCAGCGGACGCCGCGCGTCGCATGGGCCAGGCCGCGCCTGCTGGCGACGCGCTGGGCAAGCTCAGGCTCGCGAGCCAGTGCCACAAGGCGCTCGACGGCCGCTATCCGCTCGTTCGCACCTCTACGCGCGATGCCGCATCGGACGACTTTGCCAGGCTCTTCAGCCCGGGCGGCCTCATCGACGACTTCTTCCAGAAGAACCTCGCGGCGCTGGTCGATACCAGCACGCCCGTCTGGCAGTGGCGCGCGGGCGCGGCGCCCGCCGGCATGCCGCGCGATGTGCTCGCGCAGTTCCAGCGCGCCGCGCAGATCCGCGACGCGTTCTTTCGCGACGGCGGACGCGACCTGTCCGTCCGCTTCGCCGTGAAGCCGCTCGCGATCGATGCGTCGGTCGCGCAACTGACGCTCGATATCGACGGCCAGCAACTCGTCGTCAGGCCGGATACGCTGCAGTCGATGTTCTTCCAGTGGCCGAGCGGAAAGAATACGGGGCACGCGCGCGCGGAATTCGCGCCGCAGGCGGCCGGACAGGCCGTCTCGTTCGATACCAGCGGCCCGTGGGCGCTGCTGCACCTGATCGATGCGGGAAAGCTCGAAGCGACCGCGCAGCCCGAGCGCTACAAGCTGACGCTCGAATCGGCGGGCCGCAAGGCCGTGCTCGAACTCGATGCGAACAGCGTCGTCAATCCGTTCCGGCGCGCGCCGCTCGAACAGTTTCGCTGCCCGGATCATCTGTGATGCAAACGCCCGGAACCGCCGGCTGCTTCGGCAAGGTGCGAGGCAACGGCGACTTCGTCTCGAGACGCCTGCCGCGCACGTTCGTCGAGCCGTGGGACGCCATGCTGCAGACCGGCATGCTCGCGACCCGCGCGGCGCTCGGGCACGCATGGCTCGATGCCTATCTGGACGCGCCGTTGTGGTGTTTCGCCCTTGGCGGCGATATCGTGGGCGGGAGCGGGTGGGCGGGCGTGCTGATGCCGAGCGTGGATCTCGCCGGACGCCACTTTCCCCTGACGATCGCGGCTCCCGTCGATCCGGGCGCGCTGCCGCTCTGGCTGCCGAAAGCCGGCGCGTGGTTCGGGCGCTGCCGCGAACTCGCGCTGGCGACGCTCGAAAAAGGTTCGCGTCTCAACGATCTGGATGAGGGCCTGGTCGCGCTTTCGCCGGTCTGCCCGACAGTGCGGGCGGGACCGGGCATCGAGGTGCCAGATGATGCTGTCGCGCGCGGCATGAGCGTCTGGTGGACCGAAGGATCGGACAGCGTCGCGCCGTCGCTGCGAGGCTGCAGCGGCCTGCCGGATGCCGCGCGCTTCGCCGGCCTCATCGACGGCCGGATCGGCGGCTGGGCGTGGCATCGCCCATTGACGGGCCGCGCCGGAATCTAGCCGGCGTCGACGCTGACAATCACTGCGGTCACGTTGTCCCTGCCTCCGGATTCAAGGGCTAGATCGATCAGACGCTGGCATCCTGCCTCGATCTCCGATCCGTGCAGCCCTGCCAGAACCGCTTCGATCTCGTGATGCGGCACTTCGCCATGCAGCCCGTCACTGCACAGCAGGTAGCGGTCGCCGGGCGCGCACGCGTGCGCTTCGATGACAGGTGCCACCGATGGCAGCGGCCCGAGCGCCTGCAGGAGCACGTTGCGCGGCGGCAAATGGTCGATGGTGCCGAGATCGAGTGCCTGCTGGTAGAGCGTCTGATCGCGCGACAGTTGCAGCAATGCGCCATTGCGATAACGGTAGAGCCGGCTGTCGCCCACCTGGAACGCGATCAGGAGGTCGGGGGCGAGCGGCCGCCAGATGCCCGTCACGGTCGTGCCCATCGAACGATGCGCCGCGATGCGCTCGCGCACGTTGATCGCGTGGAGCGTGGCGTTCGCGTCGTCGAGCGCATAGGTCAGCGCGCGGATCGCCGCAAGCGTGTCGTCGTGGATCGTGGCATCGGGGTCGACGGCGAGCTTCGTGCTCTCGCGCACCGGTGAGGTTGCAAGAATCGCCGCGAGGCGCTCGAGCGCAATCGAACTGGCCCGTGCACCGAACGCGTGGCCGCCCATACCGTCGGCGACGGCAAACAGGTTCAGGCTCGCGTCGATCAGGAAACGGTCCTCATTCTCCCGGCGCACGCGCCCCGGATCGGACAGGCCGCACGCCGAGCAGTCGCCGAGGCGCAGCAGCGCCGGCGTCGGCAGTGTGTCGAAAATCATGGTCGGGTCTCCCTCGATGAGAGCGCTTGCGCGCGCTCTGTCATTGCAGTCCGACGTCGCGCCGGAAGCGGGCGCGATCGTGTTCGTTCGTGATCGTGATGGCGAGGCTTTCGTACAGTGCCTGCAGGCTGGCTGCGCGCGCGGCTTCTCGCCGGGCCAGGATGTTCGCTATCGGTCCGAGATACACAGCCAGTTTCAGCGCGGCTGCCTGCGTCTCTTCGACGCTCGGGTGCGGAAGGTGCGAGCCATCCGGTGGCGTCGCGCGATGCGTGGCGCACGTCTGCACGTCATCGGCGAAGGCGTCCGTGAACTGTCTGCGACCCTTGTCGGAGGGGATATGCGGGGCGAGCAGTGCGACGAGCGCAGACAGCTCCGCCGTGCGCGCCGCGCCGCGAGCGACAAGTAGGCGCGCGACCGGCCCGACCTGCGAGGCGAGTCGCGCCTCGATGCCGGCGAGCGTCGCGGTGGACCATGCTGCGGGCGAGCCCACGCAGTCGCCGCGCCACGAATCCGTGGCCGGTGCAGTGGACCCGGTCTGACCACTCGCCGCCGTGACGAGCACGGTGCGATCGATTTCGTGATCGCCGTGCGCGTTGCCCGACGGTCCCATCGCGTCGGTCAGCGCCTGTTGCAACGCCGCCGGTGTCTGGAAGCGCGCTGCCGGGTCTTTCGACAGTGCGCGCATCAGCACTTCGTCGAACGCCGCGGGCAATGCCGGGTTGCAGAGCGATGGCGCACGCGGCGTCTCGCGCAGCACCTGTTGCATCACCGCGACCGGCGAGCTTCCAACGAACGGCCGCTGACCCGTGAGCATCTGGTACAGCACGACCGCCGCCGAAAAGAGATCAGAACGGCCATCGGCGGGAGCGCCCGAGAATTGCTCCGGCGACATGTAGCTCGGCGTGCCGACGACGGAACCGACGACCGTCAGCGTCGACGATTCGACGTGCGCGATGCCGAAGTCGGTCACTTGCAGCCGGCCGTGTTCGGTGACGAGCAGGTTCGCCGGCTTGATGTCGCGGTGCACGATGCCGTGCGCGTGGGCAAAGCCGAGCGCGGCCAGCAACTGGCTGAACCAGCCGAGCGCCGTGTACACCTCGACGGGGCCGCTGCTCGCATCGAGCAGGACATCGAGCCCGCGTCCCGCGACGAACTCCATCGCGATATAGGCGGTGTCCTGCGTCTCGCCATAGTCGTAGACGCCGACGATGTTCGGATGCGACAGCCGCCCCGCCGCCTGTGCTTCGTTGCGAAAGCGCGCCATCAGGCTTGCGCGCTCGCCGGTCTCGAATAACTCGTGGCGAATCGTCTTGAGCGCGACGAGCCGGTCGAGGC
The DNA here is from genome assembly GCF_001544975.2 of Caballeronia arationis. Lineage (GTDB taxonomy): Bacteria > Pseudomonadota > Gammaproteobacteria > Burkholderiales > Burkholderiaceae > Caballeronia > Caballeronia arationis. The sequence goes on from NZ_FCOG02000037.1 coordinate 42,062, forward strand.
GCGGATCGAACGCGCGATACACGACGCCCATCGCGCCGGCACCGAGCGTCCCTTCGATGCGGTACCTGCCGAGCGACCTGACGGGCGGCGGTTCCATCGCGCTGCCTTAGGCCTCGATCATCTTGAACGCTTCCACGAGGCTCGTCTTCATGCGCGCGAACGAAGCGGCGAGCGAAGCGATCTCGTCGCGGCCGCGTTCTGTGAACGTGGCGCCGTCGAGCTTGCCGAGGCTCGCTTCGTCGGCGGCCCGTGAGAGCGCGCGAATGCGCCGCGTCACGAGCAGGTGGACCATCGCGTTCAGCGCGAGCAGGAGCCACACGAATACCACCAGCAGCGACACCAGGAACGTGCGCAGCATCGTTTCGCTGTGCGCGACCGGCAGCGCCATCGGCACCGAAACGAATTCCGCGCCGATCACTTCGTGCATCGCCCAGTTGAAGCCGTTGTCGGGACCGTACTTGTCGATCAGCGTCTTCGGCGCCCTGGACGGCACGCTGTGGCATTCCATGCACGCGACGTCGTTGATCCGGTTCGGGCGCGCGATATACAGGTTGGGCCCGGACGGCGTGTCGCGCACACCCACCACTTCCTTCAGCTCGGGCCTGTCGCGCAGGTGGCGGATGACATCGGTTTCCCAGTCGCTCGGGCGGTCGCGCGGATTGGTCGGATTGAGCATCGTGGAACGATACGAATAGCCCGTGAGGTGCTTTTGCACCGTCATCAGCGTTTCGACCGCGGAGAACGCCGGCACCGACTGCGGCACGAAGCTGTATTTCAGCTGCGTCTGCAGGAGCGGCGTGACCTGGGATGCGGTGTAGTTCTGCGCCGCGCCCGCCGCTTCCATCAGGACGCGCGCGTTCTGCACGGTTTCTTCGACCGCGGAGCGCCGCAGCAGATCGCGTGCGGCGAAGCCCGCCGCGACGAAGCCGATCAGGAAGACCGCGAGGAACACCAGGTTGAATTTGACGGCGAGCGACAGTTTCATGAGTCCACCTCGGACGTTTTCGGAATGCCCGGCCGACGCGGCGGCGCGGATGGCGGCGGACAGAGCACCGTGCGCCACTCGGGAAGGTCGCGCAGGTTCTGCCGGACCTGCCTGCGGAATGTCTCGGTGCGGGCGAGCGAACGGAAGCGCGTGACGAAGGTGCGCCGCACGGTGAGCGGCGAAACGAGCCACTCTGCGATGTCGGAGTACGCGGCGACGCGGCCGTGCGTGGGCGCGAGCGGCTGTGTCGGCATGCGCGCGGTGATCGAAGCGAGGGGATCGCGAAACGCGAGCGGCAAGCCGGTGACGAAGGCCGGTGCGGGGCGCGGCTGCGCTTCGAGCGGCTTGCCGTTCTCGCGCTGGACGTAGTGTTCGGCAATCAGGGGCCGTGGCGCGTCGGCTGTATCCGGCAGAGCGAGCAGGATGCCCCCCGTCTCGATGAAAAGCGACGCGGCGTCTCCGCTCGCGTGGATCACGGCGACTCCGTGGGGCATTCCGACGCGCAACGCGGCGGTGTCGATCTTCAATTGCCCGGACGAGTCGGCGCCACCACGTTCGACCTTGATCCAGCCGGAGAGAAGCGAGAGCGCATCGAGCGTATCGGCGTTCACGCCGCGCGGCGCGGCATCGATTGAGATGCGCGTTTGCGGTCCGAGCGCCACGATCGTCCCGTTCGCGTCCTCGATCTGCGCGCTTGCGTGAGCATCGGTCGAGAAGAGATCGCCCGGCTCGACGGCTAGCGGCGCGTCGATCGTGAATACGGATGTGCCGCGGACAAGCGTGACCGGCCCTTCGGGAAGCAGTATCGCGTGGCCGGCGTACGCGAGCGGGGCGGCGCACAGGCATGCGATGCCGATGCCGTGGCGCAGCCATCGTGCAAGGCCGCATCTTGACCAATGCTGGAAGTTCATCGCCGCCATGCCTCGAAAAAGTGAAGGGGGATCGCGTCGAAAACAGCCGGGCTATCGTTTCTATTCCAAAATAAATTTCAGAAGAGCGATGGAACAAAATCGCGTGTTCCGCTGTTGTCGGCAGGACGGGATCGCCAGGCGTTCCGTGATCCGGTCTTTCAATCACCGATCCATCGAACTCAAGGAACATTCATGATGCGTAGATCCACTTTGCATGCCGCGGTCATCGCGCTCGCGCTGGCCGCTTCTTCGAGCCAGGCGGCGTGGCACGTCGATAGCGGCCAGTCCTCGTTCTCCTTCACGACGGCCAAGGCCGGCATGCCCGGCACGTCCGCGGTGGAGGAAGTGCAGACGTTCAGGCAGATCGGCGGCTCGCTTGCCGATGACGGCAAGCTCGTGTTCGACGTCGAACTGGCGAGCATCGAAACGAACATTGGCCTGAGAAACGACCGGCTGAAAGAGCTGCTCTTCAAGGTCGCCGATAACCCGAAGGCCGTGTTCACCGGCTCCGTCGATCCGCGGCGCCTGAACGCGCTGGGCGTCGGGGCGAGCCTCGACATGGACGTGAGCGGGCAGCTTGCGCTTGGCGGACAGAGCAAGCCGCTCACGGCCAGCGTGCGCGTCGTGAAACTGGCCTCCGATGCGCTGCTCGTGGGCACGCGCGTTCCGATCGTCGTAAATCTGAAGGATTACGGTTTGCAGGATGGCGTTGAGGCATTGCGCGCCGTCATGAATCTCAACGTGCTCGCAAGCTCTGCGCCCGTGAGCTTCTCGGTGATGATGAAGCCGGGCAGATGACATCTGCCCCGGTGAGATGCACGCTCAGGCGTGTATCTCACATTGGCGCGGGCAGACATGCGAGCGCCTTCACGACGATGAAGGCGATCACGGTGACGGAAGCGGCGCGGTCAGCCGTTGAGGAATCCCAGCACGGCCTGCCGGACCTTGAGATCCCAGGTTTGTTCCTGCTTGTGATTGCCGGAGAATTCCAGCAGTGACTTGACCATGTTGTCTTCCGACGCGAAGCTGAATCCGGCATCGCTCAGATAAGTCGATCCCCAGACCTTCAGGTCATCGACGTACTTGCATCCGGCCTGGAATTCAGCCTCGCCGATCACTGCGTCGTCGTCTTTGAACATCGCGAGAAAGTGCATTTTGTCGCCGCAGATTCCCGAGTTCAAAGCAAGGACCGACAGCACCGGAAGCGGGATCGCATAGCGCTTGAACCAGTTGTTGAATGCGATCGGCTGAGTATGCAGCGCGTCGCGATGCATGCGCGCTTCCCAATGCACTTTTGCCTGCTGGAAGAAGCGCTGCATGCGCTTGATTTCCACGATCTTCCAGATCGATTTGGCGAGCGTTTCCAGAATGGAGACCACGGCTCCCACGATCGTCGATGCGCCCTGGCTCGCGATCTGCAGGCCGAGGTCCGCGCCTCCCTTGACCATGTCGTACACGCCCGCGCCGATGCTCATTTTCATCGCGCGCCTGATCGCCTCGATGATGGTGGACGGATGCCCCGCGAGCAACTGGACCTCGCGGCCCGCGACCCATTCCCGGTACTTGGTGATGCTGCTGTCGACGGTATTCGCGATGCCCTTGGCGATGTCGAGGCTTGCGCCGATGAGCGGGGCGACGGCGACCAGCAGCTTCTTGCACAGGAAATCGACCAGCTTGCGGATCAGTCCAGGCATGACGTCGAGTGCAAAGGCGCCCGGATCGTCGCGGATGTCCACCACCTTTTCGCGAATCATGTTCCACAATTTCATTGCAGCTTCATCGAGCTTCGCGCGGATGGAGTCGTACAGGGCACGCGCGGCGCTCCCGGTCGGCGGTGGGCTGCTGCCGGTGGTGAGCTGGTTCGCGTTCACGAGCTTGTTGCCCTTATGCTTCCTGATCCTATTCTGCACTTGCTCGAGCGCCAGCGAGGCGGACTTCTGTACGACGCTGTTTTCCAGCACGTCGGAGGCGCGCGACGCGGCATCGTTGGAGTCCGCGATGCCCAGGCCACCGATCGTGACCTCGAAGGCGCCCTCCAGCATGACCTGGAACACATCGTCCTCGATCGTCACGTTGCCGAACAAGTAGAGCACGCCCAGTCGCGAATTAACGAGTGCCGGCGTCATGAAGTCCTGCGCGCCCATCGCGGCATCGGTGTCGCCCTTGCCGCCCAACTGCTGGTCGAGCAACGAAAAGAGCTTCGATTCATTGCGTGCATCCGATTCCCACGCACCGCTCGGACCGACGCTTTCCTTCCAGTTCCTGAACGCATTCTTCAACTGGTGAAACTGGTACGTCGACCGATCACGGTGATACGTCAGTATCTGTTGATCGAGCGCCTTGAGCGCGGCACTGCGCGGTTGCAGCAACGACGATGTTCCTCGGAGCCATTCGTCGTAGTCGACGATGGCGGGCAGGCGGGCTTGGTTGTAGGGCATCGGAGGTCTCCTTGCGCCTTGTGGGTGTTGAGTGGAGTCAGATGTTTTCGCGTGTCCTAGCACCACGTGATCTCGCGCAACTCGACGTAATGGCATTCAATCAGGCGGCCGCTTCGACTGCGTACATCGACGCGATAAAAACAGCCGAGGTTGAAAAAGCTCTGCTGCATGACGTGGATTTCCCGGTGCATGAAAGTCTCCTCGCAGGCTCGCGCGCTGTGTGCACCGAGTCTTTTGTCGCGCGGCAGAGTGCCACGCCGTCCATGCCTACTGAACAGCGGACAACGGCGGTTTCTTCCGTGTGAGCCTGGAATTTTATTTTTGCGGAAACGAGGAATAACGCGTGCAGTTGCGTGTTGCAGGATGGGTGCAGAGCAGGTCGTGAGCGCATTCATCGACGGTCGCCGCCCCCTTAACGACTATCCGCACTCGTGACATTGTGGCTCTTGCGGCTGGCTTGATTGCACGGCGCGCTGCCCCTTGAGTCGGTTAGTTATCTAGATCAAATTCAGATGCAAGGCGAACGCTTCCCAATCTGACGCGGCTCGAATTCGCCTGACCTCGCGCAACACGGAGTCTCTGTGTCAATTCAAATTCGTTAAGTACGTTATTCCTTTGCGAGTGCCGCGTCCCTTTAATGGGAGGCAAAGGCGGACAGGCCGGCTCTCCAGTGGGGCAACGTTCGGTATTCTTATTTAAGCAATACCGGGGACATGCAGTACATCCCGGAGCAGCCCGCCAGGCGGAAGTTTTTCGGACGGTCGGGCCCAGGCGCATGGACAAGTTGCGTTACCTCGCCGATCATAGTCCTGGACGGTACACCAGAGATCCGGCGATGACCGACGATCTGACGAAATGGTTGGAGGAAATTGGCCTCGGCGGTCACGCCGCTAGCTTCTCCTTGCAGGGGATCGACTGGGATGTGCTCGGTGATCTTTCCGAGGGCGACTTGAAAGAACTCGGCCTGACGCTCGGTGACCGAAAACGGTTCATCAAGGCAGTTGCGACACTACCCGGCGCTCATGCTCGATCATCCGAACGCGCGGCGGATCGACCGGTGCCAGCCGCGTCGCCTGCTGCCGCCGTCGAGGCCGAGAGGCGGCAGCTCACAGTGATGTTCATCGACCTGATCGATTCGACGGCGCTCGCTGAGCGATTCGATCCCGAGGATATGCGACGCCTGCTAGGGGCCTACCATCAAGCGTGCGCAAGCGCCATCGAGGCTCATGAAGGTCACATCGCGCTCTACATCGGTGACGGGCTGCTTGTTTATTTCGGCTATCCGAACGCACACGAAGACGATGCTTTGCGCGCGGTGCTCTCCGCTCTCGCCGTTGTTTCGGCGCTTCGCGAGGCCAACGATCGCATCGAACTCGAGCATGGCGTGCGGCTGCAAGTGCGTATCGGGATCGAGACCGGATTAGTCGTTGCAGGGGCGATAGGTGCCGGGTCCACCCTGGACCGCCAGGCGGTCGTCGGCGAGGCGCCGATCATTGCCGCAAGACTGCAGTCGCTCGCCTCACCCGACGCGATCGTGGTGGGCCCGGCGACCCAGCGCCTGATTCAAGGATCATTCCTGCTGGAAAACCTCGGCTGGCAAGAACTGAAGGGCGTCGCCGGTCCGGTTCTGGTGCAACGCGTGCTGTCGCAAACAGACGCGGTCGACCGCTTCGAGATCAGGGCGGGTTATGGCATGACACCGCTCGTTGGCCGGAGCGCGGAACTCGATATGATCCGACAGCGTTGGAAGCAAAGCGTCGACGGAGAGATGCGCTGCGTGCTCCTGACCGGTGAGCCGGGAATCGGAAAATCGCGCTTGCTGCGGGCGTTCGGCGACAGCATCAGGGAAGACGCTCACGCGGTGATTTCGCTTCATTGTTCACCGTATCATCGCAACAGTCCCTTTTGGCCGGTGTTGCGCTGGCTGCGGGACGCCTTTGGCCTCTCTCCGACGCACCGGGCCCTGCGGATCTCGAAAGTCTGGAGGCAGGGATAGCCCGACTCGGCGTCGATATCGAAGAAGCGCTGCTCGTACTCACGACTTTGCTGGTCATTCCGGTGGCGTCGCGCCATCCGGCGATCGACGCTTCCTCCCCATCCTTCAAGCGCCGGACGCTGGACGTGCTCGTCGCCATCATCGAAAGCTCGACGCGCGCCCAGCCAGCACTCATCGTCGTGGAGGATGCGCACTGGATCGATCCGTCTTCCCTCGAACTCGTGCGCCTCGTGCTCGAGCGGCTGGTGGCCGCGCCGCTGCTATTGCTGCTGACTGCGCGGCCCGAGTTCGAGCCGGGATGGAATTATCCGCATCTGGTTCAGGTCAATCTTGATCGGCTCTCGCGCAGGGATTGCGTGGCGATGGTCGAACGGCTGACCGATGGAAAGCGGCTTCCGCCTTTGATACTCGATCAGATCGCCTCCAAAACGGATGGCGTGCCGCTTTTTGTCGAGGAACTCACGAAGGCAGTCCTGCAGGGCGATTTGTTGCGGGATGCCGGCGACAACTACGAATTGAAGGGAACGTCGCAGACGATTGCGATTCCGGACACGCTACAGGGCTCGCTGCTCTCCCGGCTCGACCGGCTGGAGCCAGCCGTCAAGGAAACCGCACAGATCGCAGCTACGGTCGGTCGGGAATTCGGCACAAAGCTGCTGGGCCTCATCTCGTCCCAACCCGACGACGAACTGCGGGAAACGCTCGACCGACTCGTCGCGACAGAAATCATTGTTCCCGCTTCGGGTACGGCGACGCACGAAGACGCATATCTGTTCCGTCACGCTTTGATCCATGAGATCGCGTACCAATCGCTTTTGCTTGCGAGCCGCCGCCATTACCACGCTCTCATCGCGGCGGCGCTGGAGGAGCACTATCCGGAGATCGTCGAGCGGCAGCCCGAACTGATCGCTCATAACTTCGCTGCAGCCGACCTTCCGGATCGCGCGCTCGGCTATTGGCAACGTGCCGCGGAACGGGCGCTTGCGGGTGCTGCTTACGAAGAGGCCATCGCTCATACGCGGCGCGGACTCGAACTGGCAAAGCGTTGTGCCTATACTGAACAGGATCGGGCCGCCCACGTCTTGCCTCTGCTCCTGACGAGAGGCGGTGCGGAGCACAGGCTGGGCCGCCGCGAGGCAATAGCGACTTTCCGGCAGGCCGCTCGCATGGCGCGGGAACAGAAACTCCCGTCGTATCTCGTGCAGGCGGCGCTGGAGTTCGACACCGCCGAGACGTTTCTCGAAGGCTCCGGCAAGGCGTCTCTTGCCTTGCTGAAAGAGGCGCTCGTCGTGGTCGGCACTGAGGAGTCCGTCGAGCGTTGCCGCCTGTTGAGCCGTCTGGTCCGGACCGTTCACATGACCGGCGGGCCGGGACAAAGCGACGCATTCGCGTTGGAGGCTGTCGCTCTCGCCAGACGCCTGAACGATCTGCCCAGCCTGTTCGACGCGCTGGCGTGCGAAGTGATGCATGTCGGAGGCCGTCCGTTGCCAGCGGCCAGGTTCGCCGAGCGGGCAGCGGTGTTGCAGGAGATGAGCCAGATTGCCGAAGAAATCGGCGATGCGCATACCATCGGTCACGCATGCGCGCGCGGCCTTGCCGGCTACCTCGAGATCGGCGAGGCGGATCGTTTCGAGGCTGCCCTGGAGCGGTATCGGCAAATTGCCGCCACCGGGCAGCATTTCGTTGACAAGTGGTGCCTGACGGGAGCGCAGGCGATGCGATCCATCCTCGTTGGCGACTTCGCAACGGCGCAGCAGAAGGCGCGAGAGTCGATGCAGATGGCGCAGAGCGTCGACGCCGACCTCGCCGCAGGCGTCTACGGCATGCAGATGTTCACGATACGGCGCGAACAAGGCCGGCTCGCGGAGGTCGCGCCGCTCTTCAAGCAATTCGTCGACGAGCAACCGGAGGACTCGACGTGGCGGCCCGGGCTCATGTTGATCTGTTGCGATCTGAGTTTTGAAGATCAGGCGCGCGACAATCTCGATCGGCTTGCGAAATCGGAATCGGGCATCCCCGTGGACAGCAAACGGCTCATCACGCTAACGTACCTGGCGGAAGTTGCTGCGCGGCTCCGCGACGTCGAGCACGCCGAACAGGTCTACGCCCTTCTGCTGCCGTTCCGGGACCAGGTCGTCACCGTTCCTGTTTTTACGCTGTGCTGTGGATCAGCGGCGAGATATCTCGGCATGCTTGCCCATGCAATGGGCGATTGGTCCGTCGCCGAAGAGCATTTTGAATACGCGCTGCGCATGGACGAGCGCTTGCGAGCGTGGCCATGGCTCGCGCATGGGCGGCACGAATTCGCGCTCATGCTTGCAGAGCGCAATCGAATCGAAGATAGAGCGCGTGCGCAAGACCTGCTCGCCGCCGCGGCCGACGCAGCCAGGGAACTGAAGATGTTCGCGCTCGTCGAGCGCATTGGTGGCGCTTACGCAGGCACACGGCTCAGAAACTAGCACTTGGCTATCGCACCGTTCCAAGTACGACGATGCAACCCCTACTCAAGGAGAACGTCATGCCACGCTTTATGATTGAACGAAACTTTGCAGAACAACTCGAGGTCACAGGCGAAAGTGCACAGGCCGTGAAGCGGATCAATGACGAGGAGGGCGTCGAGTGGCTTTTCTCGTACCTCAGCGCTGACAAGAAAAAGACTTATTGCCTGTATGAGGCGCCCAACGCCGAGGCCATCCGCGCCGCAGCGCGTCGCGCAAACCTGCCGGCCGACGTGATCATCGAGGTAAGCGACTTGCGGCCCGAAATGTTCGCTTAGAGGAGGGGAGTGCCCATGTGGCCAACCCAGCCCACGTGTTCGACGACGACCACAGTAGACTGTGGACCAAATCGGCATCGGCGTTCGACGCCTAGGCCATCAGAAGCGCCTCATACTCCTCCCTGAACTGATTGACGGAACTCTCCACCACCGTCACCGCGCCGTCTATCAGACCGCATCGTCCGCCTCCAGGAAGGATGCGGCACAGGTTCTCCAACGCTTCGAGATCGGCCCGCACGCCGCGGCCAGTGTCGATCCGATTGAGGAGTCGCATCATTTGGAACGTTCCGCCTTTGCAGGGCGGGCACTGGCCGCACGATCCCTGAGCAAAAAAGCTCACGTACTCTGCGACCTTGCGGACGATACTGGTGCCTTCCGACACGACAATCATCGCACCGGTCCCGAGACGCGAACTGCGTTGCCGCACCGAGTCGAAATCGAGTGCAACGTCTAGATCGCGCTTCGTCAGCAAGGTGTTGGAAGGACCACCCGTGAAGACCGCCTTGAATTCCTTGCCCTGCAACATTCCAGCGCCATACTGAAAGACGAGCGTCGCGAGGCTCGTGCCCATTGGCAGCTCGTATAACCCGGGTCGCAGGACGTCGCCCGATAGCGAATAGAGCTTGGTTCCAGCCGCATTCCCTATGCCGAGGTCTCGATACCACTGCGCCCCATGGCGCAGAATCGCCGGTACGTGTGCCAGTGTCTCGGTGTTGTTCACGACGGTCGGTGCGCCATGCACCCCCTGCTCAGCCGGGAAAGGAGGTTTGCGCCGTGGAAACGGAAACCCGCCTTCCACGCTTGCGATCACGGCCGTTTCCTCACCCCCGATGTACAGGCCCGAACTGGCGACGACGCGAAGCGCCACTGGCTGGCCGACTACTTGCTCTATCGCCGCGAACAACGAGTGCTTCCGCCACTGCTCAACGGCCTGACGAGTCGCCGCGAGGGGTAGCGGCTGATGGGGGTTGACATACAGGACGACGTGATTGGCACGGGTCGCCACTGCGGCGATGAGCGCGCCCTCGATCACCTGATGCGGCGTGTGCTCCAGGAGAAAGCGGTCCTTGAAGGTACCTGGCTCGTCCTCGTTGCCATTGCAGATTATGTACTTGTCGCCGTCAGGGGCGGCGGCGACCGGTGTCCATTTGCGATGCGTCGCAAATCCGGCGCCTCCCATCCCGCGCAAGTCCGCCTGGGCGATCTCGGCAATGATTGCGCCCGGGTCTTGCAGCGCCTTGGCGAGTCCGTCCCCGCCACCGCGTGCAAGCCAGGCATCGAGGTCTGCGCCGACGCGGATATCGTCCCTCAGAAGCACCTGATTGAGCTGTTCCATCGTCACGCTCCGTCGATCGCTTACCGGATACCGCCCGCCACGCCGAGCGTGCTCGAGCGCAAGCCGGCGTCGACTCGCAGATCGAAATGAGCGTACTCGGGGAAAAGTTGCGGTGCCTTCACGTGCAAGGGCAGCCCAGCCAGCGTCAGTTCCCGCTGCCATGCATGAACGTGGCCGATTCCGGCGCGGCTTGCCATCACGTGGCTCCGTGATTCCGCCGCTTTGGCACCGGCACGGCGCCCCATGCTGAGAATGTCGAGCAGCGCGTTGCCCATCAGCCGGTTGCGTCCGTGAATGCCCCCGGTGACCTCGCCGATGCAAAACAGGCCGGCGACGCAGGTGGCGCCATCCTTGTCGATCGCCACGCCGCCGTTCTGGTAGTGCAGGGTCGGATAGACGAGGAAAGGATCCTGCGCCGCATCGTGACCGCACTTGCGTGCGAGATGGCGCAGCGTCACGAGGCGTTTCTCCAGGATGCCAGGGTTCTCCATTTCGAGCGTCGGCGTGTCGAGGAATACGCCGATCTGACCTTCGCGTTCGATTCCGCGCCCCTGAGCACATTCGCGCAGGATCGCCGATGCCACTATGTCCCGAGGCTTCAGCTCGTCCACGAAGCGCTGACCCTCGCCGTTGAGCAGCCTGGCGCCAGCGGAGCGCGCCGCCTCCGAGATCAGTCCGCCGGCCAGATGGGTCGGGTAGGCGATGCCGGTAGGGTGGTACTGGAAAGAGTCGAGCTCGCGCAGGCGCGCCCCGATCCGATAGGCCAGCACAAGGCCGTCGGCGGTGGCGCCGTAGTGGTTGGAGGTCGGAAAGGAGTTGAGGTGCAGTCGCCCGGCGCCGCCGGTGGCGAGGATCACTGCATGAGCGCGCACCAGCGAAAAGGTGCGCCATTCCAGGTTGTAGACCACTGCTCCGGCGCAGCGCCCGCGCTCGTCGGACAGCAGTTCGACCACGGGAGAGCGGTTCCACACTTCGATGCCTGGATCGAGATCGACCGCCTCGCGCAGCACGCGCATCATCTCAAGTCCGGTGTAGTCCCGATAGGAGAGAATGCGCGCAGCCGATGCGCCTCCGGGCTTCTTGCGCAGAAGATTGCCACCGATGGGCTGGTTCTCCTCCAGATCGAACATCATGCCGAGCTGGATCAGCCAGCGAATCACGTCGGGGCCGTCCATCACCATCTGCGCAACGAGCTCGGGCACGCCGCAGAAATGGCCGGCGCGCAACGTGTCCTCGAAGTGCAGTTGGGGGCTGTCTTCCTCTCCGACGGCTGCCTGGATTCCGCCTTCGGCCATTACGGTGTTGCTGTCACCCAGGCGCAGCTTGGTGGCAAGGATCACTCGCGCGCCTTGCTTTGCCGCGGTGAGCGCCGCGGCGCAGCCTCCGCCGCCGCCACCGATGATCAGCACATCGGTGGTCATGAGTTGCGCACCGGCGATGTCGACATCGTCGATCAGGGCATTGGCCTGGAGAGCGCGCGCAAGATCCGGCTGACAGAGCTCTCCGCGGCTCACCCCGACACTCAGTGCAACGTGTGCGTTGGGACCGTGGTCGGGGTGATAGCCCTTGAGGAGTTCATCGACGGAGCTGTCATCGGTGCGTAGCGTGGGCATTCCGCCGGGATGGTAGCGCTTGTGCGCTTCTTCATAAGGAATGCCGGCAGCCATGATCTTGCGCTCCGTTCAGCGCGGCGGGTGCGCGCCCGGCGCATCGAAATCGATTTTCATCTCACCGCTCTCGATTTGCTGCAGCCGTCGCATGAGATTGGCCGGACGCAGCGTCACTGCGGCGATCATTCGTCGCACGAACAGGCCGAGATGATTAGGCCGGATATGTTCGGGGCAGGCAAGCGTGCAGAGATTACACATGACGCATTCGTCGAAGACTTCGCTCGATGCGGCCAGCTTGCCCTCCACGGCGAGGTTTACGCCCCGCTGGACATCAAGGCCCTTCGGGCAGGCGCGATCGCAGCCACTACAGTGACGACAATGAGCGGCTTCCGGGAATATTTCAGAAATCGTGCGCAGCGCCTGCCAGCTGTCGCCGACATCCTCGATGCGATACGCGTGGCGTGCCGAGGCTGTGAAGTAATCCAGGAAGGCGACCTGCATGCCGTCTTCGATCAGGGTTTCGCAAGCAAGCGCGGTCTTCACCTCTTGCTCGCCGCTGCGCCGGACCATGACGCGACATGAGCCGCACACCCCCTGGCCCATGCAGCCGACGCCCTGGACAAGCGTCTGCCCTGCATGCACGAAGGCCTGCAAGATCGAGCAGTTGGCTGGGGCTTCAACCTGATGCCCTTCAATGCTCAAGCAAACCATTTTTTCGCACTCTGTCGTTGCGCGGCGCTGACACCGCAGTGGCATATCCACGGAAAACGTTAAATAGACAATAGCATAAGCGAGGGTATTGCCAAGGGGAGGTCGCATGAAATCACTGGAAAGCCCTCGCACGCCTCATCGTGGTGATCCTGATTGCGATGGATCGCTCGCGAGGAAGCGGTTGATGTGATTCGGTACAACCAGGAACGACGGTTGCCCTTATTCAGGCATTCCATCGCTCGCATCATCGATCAGGTTCAATGCGACGGCCGGGTCGTCGATCGTATCGATCGCGAGCATCGCAAAGCGCGCGAGAAACAGGGGAGCGTTCGCCTCGCCCACTTGGGTCATTGCCTTGCACAGTCGGGTATAGACGTTATCGAGGTCGCTGTCGGTCATGGTGTTCTCCTTTATCAGGTTGGACGTGATCACGTGTTAAGGGCGCGGTGGATGGCGGCTGCAATATCCTCGGCCGCTGCCGCATGCCAGCGCCCCAATACATGACCGTCCGGGCGAACCAGATACACGGTGCCGGGTCTGGCGCCGTACATGGCAAACAGCCGACCCGTATGGTCCCAGTTGTGATCGCTTTTCGTCTCAGGATGCAGATGCGAAGTCACAGGGATCAGCTTGAAAGGCAGCCCTTCGCGTCGGAGTGATTCTTCGAGTGCGACGAATTCCGCGGGTACCTGTCCGTTTTCACTAAAATGCAAGGCCGTGAAAGAGGGAACGACAAGGTCTGTCAGATGAGCCTCCCTTGCGTTGCCACCTTCGACAATCATCAACGGACACTCCCCAAGCACCGCCCCCGGCACCGGACCCGCCGCAAATGCGCCCGGCTCTGCTTCCGGCGCATTGAGCGGCGACGCGATATAGGTGATGGCCGAAGTTTGCCGCGGGTTGATCAAGGAGCGCACGCGTTCATGCTTGATCGCGAGACTCAAAACGGCTTTGCGCATTAACTCGAAGGCGAATGACGGCGGCGCCATGAACTCGGTACTCTTCGTGCCGTAACTCAGATTTTCGTGCGCGGCAAAGACGCGCTCGTCCGAATAGCTGTCGAGCAATCCTTCGGAAGCAAGGCCACGAACCACAAAGGCCAGCTTCCACGCCAGATTATCCGCATCGTCAATGCCTGAGTTTGCGCCGCGCACGCCAAAGATCGGGACCAGATGGGCTGCATCGCCGCCAAACAGCACGCGGTCTTGACGATAGCGTTCCAGGGACAGGGCATTGGCTTTGTAGATCGTGATCCAGATCGGGGCCCAATCACCACGCTCACCCATCATGTCCAGGAGGCTCTGCACCCGCGGGAACACATTCTCCGGCTTCACGGCCTGCTCGGCGTCTTCGCCGTCACGCAGTTGATAGTCGATGCGCCAGACATTGTCAGGCTGTTTGTGGACCAACACGGTGGAACCCGGGTTGGACGATGGGTCGAAGTAGGCGAGTCGCTCAGTCGGCCTGTCGCTCTCGAGTTCGATATCGACGATCACATAGCGGCCCTCGTAGCTCGTTCCTTTGAGCTGGAGTCCTAGCGCCTCGCGAATCGTGCTGCGGCCGCCATCGCAGGCGACGACCCAGTCCGTGTCAAGCGAGTAGTCGCCTTCGGGAGTTGCAAGGTTGAGCGTGGCGCCGTCCGCACGCGAATCGATCGCTGTCACCCGTGTTTGCCAGCGAATATCTATCAGGTCGGATTTTCGTTGCGCCGCGTCCAGTAAAAACTGCTCGATGTGATATTGAGCAAGGTTCACCATCGGCGGCAGTTTCTGATTGTCGTCCTGTGGCATTTTGAAGTGCAGCACTTCGGTGTCGCGGTAGAAGCTGCGCCCACCAGTCCACGGCAGCCCGGTCTTCAGAAATCCATCCGCTGCTCCCAGGCGCTCCATTATTTCAAGGCTACGGCGAGATATGCAGATGGCCCGGCTCCCAGAACAAACGGAGTCATCGGCTTCGATCAATACGGAGGGAACGCCATGGTTTGCCAGACCGAGCGCCACCGTCAGCCCGACTGGACCTCCGCCAACGATCGTAACTGCATGTCGCTTCGTCTCGATACCCTTGTTTAGCTTCGGCACCTTGGCAGCGTATTTTTTTGCAGTAAAGGGATAAGATTTGAATTCCATCGTTTGCTCCATAACGAATTCTTGAACGAAGTGTGGACGCGATCATGGATGACGCGTCATTCGTAGCTGGACACTTCGCCCTGGTTTGAGTCGAACAGCCGCTATCGCAAGCGCGGTCTAGCTAACGCTGCTTGATGGTTCGGCGCGGCGCTTGCGGGTCGGCTCGATCGGCAGCATGGCCACTACGACGGCGCCGATCACGAGCAGTGCCGCCGCGTACAGCAAACCGGCCGAGAAGCTGTGGGTCAGGTCTTTCAGCCAACCCACCACCAGTGGATTCAAGGCCGAGCCAATATTGCCGGTAGCGTTGATCACTGCGATGCCGACCGCGCGGGCTCGAAAGCTCAGGGCGTGATCCGGGGTCGTCCAGAAGATCGACATGGCGGTATACGATCCCGCCGATGCGAGGCAGATACCCAGCATTTGGACCACGGGATTTGTCGAGTAAGCCGTGCAGAGCCAGCCAGCGGCGGAGAAAAGCATCGGCAGCATCAGGTGCCATCTGCGTTCCTGCTTGCGATCCGAGCGCCTTCCCCACCAGATCATTGCGACGATCGTGCAGAGCTGCGGAATCGCAGCCAGGAGACCCACGGTGCGATTGCTTGCGTCGGCGCTGAAGCTCTTCACGATCAGCGGCGTCCAGACCGCAACCATGGCGAGCGTATTGACAAGACAGAAATAGGCGAGCGCGAACTTAAGGACGGTCGGTGAGACGAGCTCGCTAAGAAGGCTTTTCTCTTCAGTTGCCGACGTATGCGGCACGGGATCGGCTTTGTGCTCGGCCGCGAGCGTCTGCGAGAGCGTACGCTTCTCGTCCGCGCTGAGCCAGGTTGCCTTTTCAGGGACATCGCGCAGATAAGCGAATACGACCAGACCCAGGATCGCCGAAGGCAAGCCTTCCAGAAAAAACAGCCATTGCCACCCTTTGAGCCCGAGTGTCCCATCCAATGCCAGGATGTATCCCGAGAGTGCGGAACCGACTGCGGCCGTCACCGGCATGGCGATCATGAACATGGCATTCGCTCTCGCGCGATATGCACTCGGAAACCAGTAGGTCATGTAAAGCAGGATGCCTGGCAGAAAACCGGCCTCCGTCACGCCGACCAGAATGCGCAACAGGTAAAGCGTGCCGGGACTCGACGCAAACATGGTCGCCGTGGATGCCAGACCCCAGGCGATCATGATGGTTCCGATCCATTTCCGTGCACCGATGCGCGCCAAAACGATGTTGCTCGGAATGCCGAACGCGATGTACGCGATATAGAACAACGTCGTGGCCAAGCCGAACTGCACGCCCGAAAGACCGAGGTCTTTCATCATCGTCAGTCCGGCGAATCCGATATTGATCCGATCCAGGAACGAGAAGAAGAACAGGATGAAGAGAAACCAAAGCAGGTGTCGAGATACCTTGGCGATGACATGCTGCTCTTGCAGTGAAGCGCCCGGTCCAGCACCGTTCGCCGGCCCGTCAGGAAGTGGGCCGCGGTCGGCCAACGGGGTCGTTCCCATGTAAGTCGTCTCCAGAATCAGGTCTATGTCGAGCGCCCCAGCACTCAATGCAATCGCGTCAGGTTCGTCAGGGCGGCGAGTTGTGGCGATGAGTGGAGTATGGAGCGACGCCAGCGCGCGCTGTCCCCAAAATGGGTACAACCTGGAGGGTGAAATGGGCTAGGGGAAACCCTCGGCGCTACGCTACCGCGGGAGAGGCCAACGTCGGATTGGGGGCAGTGCGGGCTTAGTTTCTGCCGGGGGCCAGGCACAAGGCGAACAACTGACGCTGGCTCGAAATGCCGAGGCGGCGGTAAGCACGCTTCTGATAGGTCACGACGCTGGAGGCCTTGACGCCCATCAGTTCGCCGATTTCTTGCGCAGTTCGGCCCTCCAAAACACCGCAGAGAACGTCGAGTTCTCGCTTCGACAAATCCGGGCAGATCCCACGGACGCGTGCCAGCATCAGTTGCGGAATGCCGGTCTGAATCTGGCCGCACAGCGCGTAATGATGCTTGGCGGCTTGAGCGACAAGCGGGGCAAAAGCTTCGATCAGCGCGATTTCGTTCGGCTGGAAATTACCGCGCCTGCGGTCGCGGTACAGATTGACCGAGAGCCAGATATCCTGCGAGGGCTGCAGCAACAGGGAAAGGCGGCCCGACACATCAGGCTGGTGATAACAAGCGGCTCGATAGCCTTCATGCGAGATGTCTTCGATGGCTTGCTGGTGGAGCAGGACTGCGGAGTCGAGTTTTTCCGGACGTGCAGACGAGATAATCGTTTGGTTTCCGTCCAGCTCATAGAAGGTTTTAGCATACGTGTCCGCCACATTGCGCAGGAATCGGCCGCCGCGATGGTCCGCCACGGAGACCGTCCGGGGACGGTTGTTGAACTCGTACGCAAACACGGTGCACTGCGAGATACCCGCGGCATCGCCTAGTAACTTCAAGACTTCCGCGGCAAACGCATTGGCATCATCGGACCCGATCGCTGATACCAAGCTTGTCGCCCGGGAAAGGTCCAGGTGTCCTGAGAGGCTGGGACGATCGAGCCGCCAAGAGCGCATGATTGGCTTCGGAAAGTGTAGATTAGGGCGACTTGAACGCGGTCCCCAGCGGACGATTCCTGCTTGCATTCCCGCCAGGCGTCGCGGAGAAAATGACCGGGCAACTCGATGCGATGCGTAAACATAATACCCTTCGGGGCCGATTGTACCCGCCGCTTCGGCACCGAACCGTAGTTAGACCTCTTTCGAAAGCGACAGGCTGTCAAGTCGGCGACGCCCGCTCGGAAGTGACGCTGACGCGCGACGGTAGCGCACCGCGGGCCATTCGGGCGCGGGGACAAGAAGGACAGTAGAAACGTCCTATCGTCAACTGGCTGAGATGGCGAAACTTCGGTGGATGACGTTTGCGAGAAGAAAGTCTGCATCGGCGCAATCGAGCCCGCGTCAGAAGGATTTTGCAACATATGCTCGCTCCGATAACCCAACTGTCACTTACCAGCAAATCATGCTAAGGGTCGACGAAGTAACGAACAGCGAAGGATTCTCCAACCGATTCGATGCCGTGGTGATAGGCGGTGGCATCGTCGGCGTCAGCACCGCATATGAACTGGCGAGGCGCGGCGTATCGGTGGCATTGCTGGAGAAGGGAACCATCGGAGGGGAGCAGTCGGGGAGGAACTGGGGCTGGGTTCGTCAGCAGAATCGCGATCTTTACGAGTTGCCGCTCGCGATGCAAAGTCTGAGGCGCTGGAGCGAGCTAAGTGACGAGCTGGGCGAGGACATCGGTTTTCGCATGGCAGGCATCCTGTATGGGACGGAGCACCAGTCCGATGTCGCGCAATGGGAAGCATGGCTTGCCAGAGCACGGGAGGTGGGCTTCAACAGCGAAATCCTCACCGCGCGCGAGTTGGCGGCCCGCATTCCGTCCGGGCGAGCGAAGTGGGTCGGCGGACTGTGGTCGGTCACGGATGGCCGCGCGGAGCCGTCCAAGGCCGCCCCTGCGATCGCACGAGGTGCGCAAAGACTCGGTGCGAAGGTGTATCAGAACTGTGCGGTTCGAAGTCTCGACACGAGCGCGGGCCGTGTTTCCGGCATCTGGACGGAGCGTGGCCACATCGCTGCCGATACCGTCGTCCTCGCGGGCGGAGCCTGGAGCGCGCTGTTCTGTCAGCATCATGGCATCGATCTTCCAGCCATCAACGTGATTGGAACCGCCTTGCGAACCGCAGAAGCGCCGGGAGTCATCGACGGCTGCTTCTCGGGCCCGAACTTTGCACTCAGGCGCAGACTAGACGGCGGCTACACCATCGCCGTTCCTGGCTACGGACGCGTGGAGCTCGCGCCGCAAAACCTGAGGCATTCGGTAAAGTTTCGCAGCATGTTTCGCAGCAAGCTCAACAAGAAGCTGAAGATTCGTGTCGGGTCTAGCTTCTTCCGCGGGCCCGAGGCTAGCGCGACGTGGTGCGACGACGACATCTCTCCGTTCGAAGAAACACGCGTGCTCGATCCCCAGCCCGACACGGAATGGCTCACTCGCGCCTTGCAGAATGTCGCCGGTGTCTTTCCAGAGCTGGCGAATCTGCGGATCGCCCACGCTTGGGCAGGCGCGATCGACACGACGCCGGACCTGGTCCCTGTCATCTCGAAGGTCGATGCAAAGCCAGGCCTCGTGATCGCCTCCGGCTTCAGCGGCCACGGTTTCGGATTGGGACCAGGCGCGGGCATTCTCGTGAGCCGGCTGGTGATGAACGAGACGGCGCAGTTTGATATCCAGCCCTACGAGCTGGGACGCTTCAGCAATGGATCGATACTGCGCAGCCCTGAAATGATGTGAGCCAAAACCGTGGAGAGTGCAACCTCCTGATTACGGCGTCCCCTTGACGGCGTATCTGAGGTAACGGTCATTTCAATCGTTGCAGCTGAGGCAACAGGGTTATCGCTGCCGTTTCACGGATGGCATTTCAAGGGCCTGCTACACGCTGTCGAAGGAGCAATGCATCTTTCGAGGCTTCATCGCACAAGTTTGTCCAAGCAACTCGACGATAAAACGAGACTCATCGCAATCGGCTTGATTTGCCTGCTTCCCGAACGCCGAGAACCGCGCATCGGCCCGGTGGTCGAGAAAAAAAATTCTATTTCCGGCGGTACATTGATTCACTCTTCCATTAGCGATACCCTTAATTCGTTCGTGATCGTCGAATGCTGGTCAACCTGGAGACAACCATCTCGTGAAGCGAGCGTATGCTTTCTCCTGCATCCTCGCCTTGAGCGCGATCCTCGGCGGATGTGGCAAGGACGAATCGCGAAACGCTACTCAGGAATCGGGCGCATCCGCGAGTCAGGCGCCCGTTCAGCCTGGGCCGGCCGCGAGCGATACACCCGTCGCATCGGGCGGGCAAGAGCGGAGTGCGCTGGCCGCCATCACCAAGGCGCAGTTGCCGGGGGAGGCAGCCGAAACACTGCGTTTGATCAAAGCGGGCGGCCCTTTCCCTTTCGGCGAGGACGGTGTCTTGTTCCGCAACACTGCGGTATTGCTGCCGCAGCATCCGCGCGGCTATTACCACGCATACACAGTTCGCACGCCTGGCTCGGCGGATCGCGGGCAGCGCCGCATCGTGTGTGGTGGACCGCGCAAGCAGACTGGCGACTGCTATTACACCGACGATTACTACGCCAGTTTCAAGCGCATTGCAGAATAACTTGAGCGAACTGAAAACGCCCCGGGCCTCCTATAAAGCAGACGCCGGGACGCCGCACGGTGTGGACGATGCCACACCCGGCAATTTCCCCATGCCGACACCGGCCGTGACGAACAAACCGTCTGCCTGACGGAGCCACGAAACCGCGCGCTTCGATATCTCGCCTTCGTCCGTTGAATCAACTCTTCCAGAATCGGGTCCTTGCTCGCTGTGTACCCAGCGCTCAACCTGCGACATGCCCCTCTGTGACGCGTCTCCGCTTTCTGTCCTCCTTGATCATATCGCTGGCGCGCTCGGCGATCATCAGCGTGGGTGAATTTGGAGCAGCCCCTTGATTCTCAGGACACCCGGCGAGGGAGTCTTGTGAGTAGTTTCAAGCCTGGGCAAATCGTGGAAAGCATCGAAGTTCTGGCAGAAGCACTCATGGATCAGCGCCGGGCGATTGCGTGAACCACCTTGAATTCGCAAGACTGGCACAATCGAGAGGATATTCGCTCAGCTTGGGAACCCTCATGCCAGACGCTGTTACGTCTTCGCTGCCTTCACCACGTATCGGCCCCCTCGTTGCGTTGCTTCCCTTCCTGCGCCCCTATGCCGGCCGCTGGGCGCTCGCGTTCCTCGCACTGGTGACCTCGGCGGGCGCCACACTGGTGCTGCCGGTGACGTTCAAATACCTGATCGATCGTGGCTTTGCAGCGGGCGACCGGGGGCACATCGATCGCTACTTCCTCGCGCTATTCGTCGTTTCGCTGGTACTCGCCGGCGCCACGGCGTTGCGCTTCTACCTCGTGTCATGGTTGGGCGAGCGGGTGACGGCCGACTTGCGACGTGCGGTCTACGATCACGTGCTGCAGATGAGCCCGCAGTTCTTCGAGACTACGCAGACCGGCGAGGTCCTGTCCCGGCTCACCGCGGACACCACATTGATCCAGACGGTCGTGGGCACCAGCCTGTCGCTGGGATTGCGCAACTTCTTCCTGTTGACCGGGGGCGTGGCGATGCTGGCGGTGACGAGCCCGGTATTGTCGGGCTACATCATCTCGACGCTGGCCGTGGTGGTCGCGCCTATCGTGATGTTCGGGCGGCGCGTGCGGCGGCTCTCGCGCGCAAGCCAGGACAAGATCGCGAACACGAGCGCGCTGGCGGGCGAGGTGCTCAATGCCATGCCGACCGTCCAGTCGTATGCGCAGGAGCTCTTTGAAACGCGGCGGTTTGCCGGTGCGGTGGAGGCAGCCTTTGAGACTGCGCTCACGCGCATCCGCGCGCGGGCCTGGCTGACTGCCGTGGTGATCGTGCTGGTGTTCACTGCCATCGTATTCGTGTTGTGGCTCGGCGCGCAGGCAGTGCTGGCTGGGCGGATGACGCCGGGCCAGTTGTCCCAGTTCATCCTCTATGCGGTGTTCACGGCCGGCGCCGTTGGAGCGGTCGCCGAGGTGTGGGGCGACCTGCAGCGCGCTGCAGGCGCCACCGAACGTTTGCTGCAATTGCTGGCGGCGCGCTCGCCGGTCGTGGCGGCCGAGATCACCATCGCGCTGCCGGCGCGAGGCGAGGGCATCCGCTTCGACGATGTCGGCTTCTCGTATCCGTCACGCCCTGGCATTGCCGCGCTTTCAGAACTTTCGCTCGTTGTCCGTCCGGGCGAACATGTCGCGTTGGTCGGCCCGTCCGGAGCGGGCAAGACCACGCTATTCCAGCTGCTGCTGCGCTTCTACGATCCGCAATCAGGCCGTATCCTGATCAACGGCGTCCCGACGCGTGACGTACCGCTCGTCGAATTGCGCGAGGAGATCGGTGTGGTGTTGCAAGAATCGGTGATCTTTTCGGGGAGCGTGCTCGACAACATCCGCTATGGCGCACCGGAAGCCACGCTTGCGCAGGTGCAGCGGGCGGCGGACATGGCTGCGGCGGCCGGCTTCATCGAAGAACTACCGCAGGGCTACGACACGTTTCTCGGCGAGCGCGGCGTGCGACTGTCCGGAGGGCAGCGTCAGCGCATTGCAATCGCTCGCGCGATCCTGAAGAATCCACCCATCTTGCTGCTGGACGAAGCCACCAGTGCACTCGATGCCGCCAGCGAACGGCTGGTGCAAAAAGCGCTGGACAATGCCGCGCAGAACCGCACGACACTGGTCATCGCACACCGTCTTGCGACTGTCCAACGGGCTGATCGCATTGTCGTGCTCGAACAGGGGCGGATCGTCGCGCAGGGTCGTCACGCCGACCTACTTCTGAGCTCCCCGCTCTACGCCCAGCTTGCCGCGTTGCAGTTCGGCGAGCAGGCGGAGCAGGCTGCGCACCGCGGCGCTGTGAGCGACCACATTGGGCTGGTGTGAATTAACAGAAATAAGATGGTGAGTTCGTTCACCGCTAAAGAAGTGAATAACTGCAGGACTCGCGATATTTGTTCTTCAACCGCGAGCGATGCGAGGCCTTGCGACACAGCAGGTGTTGCTGCGGATCGTGCAGTTGCCATCCAATTCGCAGGGTGGCAGGATGTCCTATCTAATTTCGGGACGCGTACGAACCTTGAAATCACTGTGGACGAAGAGTGACGGTCGTCGCTGATTCTCAAGTATGCGCAAATTTGCGCGATGAAGAACGGCGGCCTCAAAAGTGAGGTGCAACACTTATTTCGTATAAGGTGTTGCAATGCCCGACAAAACTACTTCATACCAGCACCTTCAACCTGAAGAACGCCTCGCCATCGCAAGCCTACGACTGCAGGACGTGAGCATTCGGGCCATGG
>NZ_FCOG02000095.1 GCF_001544975.2 Caballeronia arationis
CTCACACGCTCCAGGCCTAGCACACTGGCAAAGCACTGCGCGAGCGCGTGTTCGAGCGAGGTGCGCGGCGCGATGTAAGTGTCGAGGCTTTGCCATTGCGGATCGGGCAGTGCCCGGCGATCGAGCTTGCCGTTGGGCGTGAGGGGCAACGCGTCGAGCACGACGAAGGCCGAAGGCACCATGTAGTCGGGCAGACGCGAGGCAAGATGCTCGCGCAAGGTGCTTGCATCGATCTCAGCCGTTCCGGTGACGTACGCGACGAGTTGCTGATCTTGCGCGTCCTGCTGCCGCGCACGTGCGATAACAACGGCTTCGCGCACCGCCGGATGGCTGGCGATCTGAGCTTCGATCTCACCGAGTTCGATACGGAAGCCGCGGATCTTGACCTGATGATCATTGCGCCCAAAAAACTCGAGGCTGCCGTCGCGTCGATAGCGTCCAAGGTCACCCGTACGATAGAGGCGAGCGCCGGAAACGAACGGGTCGTCGATGAAACGCTCGGCGGTGAGTTCGGGCCGGTTCAGATAACCGCGCGCCACGCCCGCACCACCGACGTACAGCTCGCCTACCGCTCCAACAGGCGCCAGTTGACCCTGTGCATCGAGCAGATAGATCGTCAGATCAGGAATACGCACCCCGATCGGGCTGTTGCTGTCAGTACAGTCTTCGCGAGTCAGCGGCCGGTAGGTCACGTGTACGGTCGTCTCGGTGATGCCGTACATGTTGACCAGCCGCGGGTTCTGGTCCGAATGTCGCGCGTACCACGATTCGAGCATCGAGGGATTCAGTGCCTCGCCGCCGAAGATCACGTAGCGCAACGCAGTCGAAGCATCGTTTGCTTCCTGCGCCTGAATGAGGGCGCGAAAGGCGCTTGGCGTCTGATTGAGAACGGTGACGCCCTCCCGGCGAAGCAAGCGAAGGAAATCGGGTGCGAATCGGGCCACATGCTGCGGTACGATCACCAGCTTTCCGCCATAGCGCAGCGCGCCCCACAACTCCCAAACCGAGAAATCGAAGGCGAATGAGTGGAACATGCACCAGACATCGCGCTCATTGAAGCCGAACCATTCCTGAGTCGCGCCAAACAGGCGCACGATCTGGGCATGCTCGACCATCACGCCCTTAGGCTTGCCCGTGGAGCCGGAGGTGTAGATCACATAGGCGAGGTGTTGCGGGGCGACAGCCGTTTGCGGATCGTCTTGTGGCAGCGAGCCGTCGAGCGATGCATTGGGGTCGAGCACGCTCAGCGCTCCGGTATCTCCCAGCGCTTCACGGCCCGCGGCATCTGCGAGCAACAGCCGTGGTGCGGAGTCGGTGAGGATGTGGCTCAGACGCTCGCCCGGATACGCCGGATCGAGCGGCACGTAAGCGCCCCCGGCCTTGAGGATTGCGAGCAGCGCGACGACCATGCCGATGCCGCGCTCCACGCACAGCGCCACACGATCTTCCGGATTGACGCCTTGCGCGATCAGATGATGCGCAAGCTGGTTGGCGCGGGCATTGAGTTTCGCATAGGTGAGCGACTCGTCTTCGAAGACCAGCGCGATTGCTTCGGGTGTGCGTTGAACTTGTTGCTCGAAGAGCTGATGGATGCACAGATCCGCAGGATAGGACGCACCCGTGTCGTTCCACGTTTCGACGAGCAGGGTGCGGGTCTCGGGCGGCAGCACGTCGAGCTGGTCCACCGGCGTCTGAGGCGCGTGCTCGAGCGCCTGCGCGAGGCTCGAAAGCGCCTGCTGCATGTACCCGCACAACTGCTCGGGCGACAAAGGCGCGATGGTCTGCGCGGTGAGTCCGAGGCTGTCGCCGTTGTCGTCTATTGAAAGGGTCAGCGGATAGTTGGTGCGCTCCTCGGCGCTGAGTAGCTCGATGCCGTCGAAGGCTTCGAGTTCATTTGCCGAGCCTTGATTGTGGCGATAGTTGAGCAACGCGCTAAAGAGCGGCGCGGGGGCGGCCACGCCACTGCACCGTTGAGCAAGCGCGAGCGGCGCATGCTGATGCTGCAGCAGCGCTGCGAGACGCTCATGCGTGTGACGCGCGCTATCGGCGACCGAGGCGTCGTTCACATCGAGGCGGATCGGCAGCGTATTGATCAACAGTCCGAGGGCCTGATCCACGCCCGCCTGCATGCGCCCGAGCAGCACGGTGCCGAACACGATGCGTCCGTCGAAGTCGACTGCACTCCCGGCACTGAGCACGCGCGCCCAGGCGAGATGGCAAAGGCTCGCGAGACTCACGCCGAGCTGGCGAGCCTGGGTGCGCAGGCCGGTATTGAGCGACGCCGGCAGTGTCAGGCACGCTTCGGCGACGGACGAGCCGTCATGGTGGACGTCGGTGAGCCCGAAGGGCAGCGTGGGTTCGCTCACATCGGCGAGCATGTCGTGGAAGAAGGCTTCATGCTTTTGCTGACTCGTACCGAGCCGCGTCTGTGCGACCAGATCGCGGAACGGCTGAGCCGCGCCAAGCGAGTGACCCCGACCGTTGAGGATCGCACCGATTTCCGCATGCATCACTTCCAGCGTCGCATGATCGCCGATCAGGTGATGCCAGTTCAATTGCACGAGCCAGCGCGCGTTTTCAGATTCGCGCGCAATCGCGATTCGCAGCAACGGAGCCTGAGTGAGATCAAGGCGTTGCGTGCGTGCATCGAAATGGCGCGCCAACTGCTCAGCAGCGTGGCCGTCTGTGATCGCGATCTCCGTAATCATCACAGGCGCGTTACGCCAGACCACCTGAGCGGACGAGCTGAGCCCATCGTGGATGAAGGCGGTGCGCAGGATGTCATGCCGCTCGACGACCTGTTGCAAGGCATCGAGCCATGCATCAAGACGTGCGCGGCTGTCGAAGGCGAGGCGCGCCGTTTGCAGATACGGATCGCCTTCGGTGCTCAGCATGTGGTGGAACAGGATACCTTCCTGCAGCGGCGCGAGCGCGTAGATGTCTTGCACATTGGCGAGGCCGCCGGGCACCTGCTCGACGATGCGATCGATGTCGGTTTGCGTGAGCGCGCTGAGTGGCAGCATCGCTGGCGTAAGCGCGGTGCAGCCGGGCGTGATCGCATTGGGCGGCACGACGATGTCGGGCTTCGGCGCGCTGTCTTCGAGCGAAGCCGCGAGCGCGCTGAGCACGGGCGTGGCGAACAGATCACGCACGCTCGTGTGCAAGCCGATGCGGCGCAGACGCTCGATGAGTGTCACGGCGAGCAGCGAGTGCCCGCCGAGGGCGAAGAAGTTGTCGTGGCGGCCTACGCGCTCGAGGCCGAGCAACTCGGCCCAAAGATCGGCGAGTGCGATTTCGGTTCGACGTTGCGGCGCTTCAAAGGGACGCATCGCGAAGGCATCGGCTTGCGGGTCGGGCAGTGCGCGACGATCGAGCTTGCCGTTGGGCGTCAGCGGCAGCGCATCGAGCGTGACGAAGGCCGAAGGCACCATGTAGTCGGGCAGACGCGAGGCGAGATGCTCACGCAGCGCGCTGGCGTCGATCTCGGACACCAGCGTGACATAGGCTACGAGTTGCTGATCCTGCGCGTCATGATGTCTCGCACGCGCGATGACCACTGCTTCGCGCACCGCCGGATGGCTGGCGATTTGAGTCTCGATCTCACCGGGTTCAATACGGAAGCCGCGAATCTTGATCTGAAGGTCATTCCGCCCGAGGAACTCGATATTGCCATCGAGACGATAGCGCGCGAGGTCGCCGGTACGGTAGATGCGTGCGCCCGGAACGAACGGATCGTCGAGGAAGCGCTCGGCGGTGAGTTCAGGCCGGTTCAGATAGCCACGCGCCACGCCTGCACCACCGATGTAAAGCTCACCCACCGCGCCCGGAGGCACCACTCGACGCCGCGCATCGAGCACATAAGTGCGCGTGTTGGCGAGCGGCTTGCCGATGACGGGCTGCGTCTGTTCAGTCGTAATCTCCGCGACGGTCGCATCCACCGTGCATTCGGTCGGGCCATAGACGTTGAAAGCGCGCATCTGTTCGGCATGCGCCAGACGGTTCCAGGTCTGTGGCGTAAGTGGTTCGCCGCCCACGAGCACCGTCAGGGCCGACTGCCTTTGTTCGAGCAGACCGGCGGAGAACATCGATTCAAGCTGAGTCGGGGTGCAGTCGAATACGTCGATGCCAGCGGTATCGAGGAATTCGATCAACGCCATGGCATCGGTGCGCACGTCTGCGGAAATGAGGACCAGCCGATGCCCGCTCAGCAAGGCGGTGAGGTTTTGCACAGAGGCATCGAATGAGATGCTGGCGTTCAGCGTGACGCTGGAGTGCGGGGCACAATGTGCAAACACCGTCGAATGCAATGCGTGATGCAGATTCAGCACATGCCGATGCTCGACCATCACGCCCTTAGGCTTGCCGGTGGAACCGGACGTGTAGATCGTGTAGGCAAGATGATGCGAGGCGAGGCCGGGCACAGACGGATCGTCCTGCGGCAGTGCGTTATCGAGCGCTGCATCGGGATCGATCACGGCGAGCGCGCCGGTATCTCCAAGCGCTTGACGACCCGCGGCATCGGCGACCAGCAGCAGAGGCGCCACATCGCTGAGGATGTAACTCAGTCGCTCGCCCGGATAGGCCGGATCGAGCGGTACATACGCGCCTCCGGCCTTGAGGATCGCGAACAGGGCGACAATCGCGCCGATGCCTCGCTCCATGCACAGCGCCACACGATCTTCCGGACGCACGCCCAGCGCGATCAGATGGTGCGCGAGCCGATTGGCGCGCGCATTGAGTTGCCTAAAAGTGAGCGACTCGTTGCCGCCGACGAGCGCCACTGAATCGGGCGTGAGTTGAACCTGTTGCTCAAAGAGCTGATGAATGCATAGGTGCTCGCGATAGGGCGCGGCCGTGTCGTTCCAGCGTTCGAGCAGCGCCTGTCTCTCGGGCAGTACGAGTTCGAGCGCATGCAGCGGCGCATCGGGATGCTCCAGCGCCTGTTCGAGAAAACGCGTGAAGCGGCGCGCATGTGCATCGACGGCTTCGGGTGAATAGAGCGACGGGTTGGCGTCAAACATCAGATCAATCCCGAGATCGTCTCCCTCGTCGTGTACGATCAGCGCGAGATCATCAGGTGTTCCATAGAAAGAGCGATTCAATCCAATCCGGCAGCCGGCGAAATTAAGCGCAAGGCTGTACTCGGGCATGATGTTCACGGTGGGACCGAAGAGCGGCCTGTCGGATTCGATGCGTCCTACATCGCGTCGAATGTCTTTGACGCGATAGCGCTGATGACGCAAGATCCGGCGACTCTGCCGGGCAACCTCTCCGAGCAGCTCGATGATGCTTGTGCTCTCGCCGAGAGCCGCGCGCAGCGGCAGTGCATTGGACAACATGCCGGGCACATTCCGCGCCAATCGTCCCACCCGGGCCGTGACCGGAAAGCCGAGCACCACCTCGGGCTGTCCGCTCAGACGCGCGACATAGGCGGCCATGACCGCCGTCATGAATTGCGGCCACGTCGCGCCGTTGCACTCGGACACTTGCCGCAAACGCCTGGTCGTGTCCGATGACAAACGTATCTGCGCGATCGCCTGTTGGGAACCGTCCGCCTGGATCGGCTCGCGTGCCATGCACTCGGCAAGAATCACCGGCTCGGGGCAGTCCGCCAGATAGTCGCGCCAGAACTGCTGATCGCTCTCGACGGCGCGCGAAGCACGATAGGCAGCATCGTCATCGAGTAGTTCGGCAAGCCGCCCCCAACCGCATGGCGCGGGTTCCCGTCCTTCGGCCAGAGCCGAATAGACGGCCGCGAGGCGCTGCGTGAAAAGAAAGAATGAAAAGCCGTCGAACGCAATGTGATGAATCCGTTGAAACAGGAAGAACCGTGTAGGGCCGGCCTGGAAAAGCTGGAAGTCGAACAGCGGGTAACGGCCGAGATCGATGGCTGTGGCAAGCGCTGCCTTCACGTCCCGATCGATTGCCTCCACAGGGTCGGGCGCATCGCTGACGTCGGTTATCCGAAGCGTGAAGTCTTCAATTTCGTCCGGCACCACCTGACGCGGCATGCCATCCGTGATCATCAGGCGAACGTGCATGGCTTCCGTCTCACCGACCGTGTGCCGCAAGGCCGCCTGAAGCGCCTCGACATCGAGCGGGCCGATGATCTCCGTCAACTGCGCCAGGGTGAAGCGCGGATCACGCAAATCGAGCTGCTGTCGAAAGAAGATGCCCGATTGAGCGGGAGCAAGAGGGAAGCTGAGCATGACATCAATCCATATGTGGGAGCACGCAAGTGCTCTTAAAACCGATGGTCAAGGACATCGTCACCAAAGACTTGTGGAAGAAGTGCACGGTTGCTCGTGCGCTTGTCCACCTGGCCACGGATCCTTGCGTAGCTATCAGACTGTCAGACCTGACTGCCGTCGATATTCGGCTTGCGAGAGCTCTTGCATTCGACACAGCAGGCTAATCCAATGCGATCAGGATGCGCCGGTTGAATTACGGTCGAATTAGAGGCTGTCGCACATCGATGGTGAAAAGGCGATGCAGCGACAGACAAGAGGTGATCACACGCCCGGACCGCGGCACGTTTCAGACGACATCTGTCACGGATTCACAATGCGGGAAAGAGAGCCCAGTGCGACAAACGCTCTCATTCGAAGCGCGAGCATGAGACTTCCCTGTGCGCGGATTACGTCCTTCACGGCCGGATCGCTCAAGGATCCGATCCGGTTTAGCGGAGTGCGAAAGCAGTGTGCCAGTGTGATGCCGAACTCGGTATCTGCTGGATCGACGCCATGCCACCAGAACGGCGGTATATAGAGGACGTCGCCGGGCTCGAGTGTTGCTTCGAATTTCGTCAGCGCTTGATCCGCGGGGAAGAAGCGCGCCCGATCGTTCATATGATGGAGATTGGACCTAATCGGCCCGGCATACGCTTGCCAATTTTCCTTGGACAGCTTGAACATCGATATGCGTTTCGAGGCGAGAATCTGCGTCGTCAACGTTTCGTCTGTCGTGTGGTAATGCCACTCCGTCGAGGCGTTCCGATAGATGAAGAGACGGTCGCGCGCATAGGCGCGAGGCGGCAAATCCCGGTTCGCGCTGAGAAAATCATAGCCGCCGATATCGGCTTTCCACTCGGGTGGAATAGGCAGGGACCGAATTGCAAAAGTTTCGTCCGGAGCGGCGTTGCGAAGGCACGTGATGGCTTCGTCGAGGCGGTATTTCGGAAGGTTTTGATGCCAAAGACCCGCCGGGCTGGCGTTGAACGTGTCCGAAACTCCCACTTGATGATTCGTCAGTGCTTCGAGATATCCCTTTGTCCCCCATTTGCTAAGAGCGGGCCAATTCGAAACAGCATTTCTGATTACGATGGGCTGCTGAGGGCAAACAAAATCGTGCCAGAACTTTTCATGCCCGAGCTTTTCATTGCCTATGGACGGAAGCTCTACAGCCCGGCCTGGAACGAGATCGATAACCTTCACGATGCGCTTTGCCATTTAATATCCCCAGATCAGGTTCAATTGGATCGCAGATCGATCCATTGCGCATCGATGTAGTCCAGACATTGTGTGCGTGAGCCGCTCGGATGCTCCACTTCCCAGCCAGTCGGGACTTTGAAATAAGCGGGCCAGAGCGAGCGTTGGCGCGATTCATTAATCAAGACACAGAACGTGCCTTGTTCGTGGTCAAATGGGTTGTCCATGCTGTTGCTCCCTTCGTTCGTGTCGGTTGAACGAAATTTAGGCGCCGAGAGTTAGCAATGAATTAGACGTCGCGTAGAGATGCCGGTCGCGCCAAATGTGGCGCGTCCTCGATGCGGCGGGTGCCTTGTGCAAGACATGAGGAGTGCCTCGCTATTAAATATCGGCTTTGACTTCGGAGCAAGGGAAATCGAATGTTGCTGCGTTGGGTCGCGATCCGGCTCTTTATCGGCGGCCGACACTTGCCGAGTTTTTGTTTTCGATTCAGACCATCTTGTTTGTGGGGCGCAATGACCCGCAGAGACGGACGAACGGGAGAATGTCGCAAAGAATCACCAAAAAGCAGCCTGCGATAGTCGTCGCGATTGGCATTGGTGACAGTCCTTTTCCGACTAAAGCGTCTAGAGGCATTGAACGCGCCCCGGATAAAAATAAAACATTCAGCAGACGAAAATTAATTTTCTATATCAGTGCTTCATTAGTATCCAACAAGTACGTTTCGCACATGCTTGATTTGATTTGCTAGGAGACGAGGGAGATAGCCGCGAGCGATCGTGGTGATGGTCAAGGAGAATCGGGTCCTGATTAAGTGTGACGTGAAAGCGCGCGAACATGAATCGTCCTTGTGTGTCGATGCGCTCGTACTTGGCCCTTCCGACGTGCCGGGTACCGAAGAGTGGATTCGCGCCGTCTCACGGTTCGCCTTGAATTGCTCGATTGTTGGAGATACGAATTCCTATTGCTCTACAGAAGCGTTGGCTCGCTGAGATGCGTGTGCTTCGACAACGCGATGGATGAATCGCAACTTTTTCACTGCAGCGGGAGCTAGCGCGAAGGGATAAGGGTCCGGCATGCCAAGACTTCGGTTCAGGCTGTTCATCGCATAGGTTAGCGGGTACCACTGCTTCATCAATAGATCGAAGCTTGGCGGACCAGGCAGAGCTTCCGCAGCGAACATCGGGTCTTTCGGGTTCTCGGGTGTCATGCTGATTCCACACGCCCGCGCGGTGCCGATGGTGTCGACCATGTGCAGGTAGTGCGCCCAGGTCTCCGCCCAATCCTCCCAGGGATGCATCGTCGCGTACGCGCTGACATGGGTTGCGCCCCAGTCTGCCTTCGCGCCTTTCTTATAGTGACGTGTCAGTGCTTCGGTGTAGTCGGCTCGTTCGTCCCCGAATAGCGCCCGAAATTCGTTCAAGTGGGTCGTGTCGGCAATGAGCCTGTCAAAATAGTAGTGTCCGATCTCATGTCTGAAGTGGCCTAGCAACGTTCGATATGGTTCGCGCATCGCTACGCGCACTCGTTCCCGACGCACATCGTCCGCCTCGGCGATGTTCATCGTGATCAACCCATTGTCATGGCCAGTCAGTACGTTTTTGCCACGACGGTTCTCGAGAAACTCGAACTGAAGACCGGTTTTAGGATTGTCTTCACGCGTATCGACGCGCAACCCCAATACAGAAAGCGTGTAAAGCAGGCGGCGCTTTGCCGCCTCCATCCTGAACCAGTAGTATCTCCGCCGACGCGCTTTCAGATTCGGGATGACGGATGTCAGGCGGCAAGAGTGACATAACGGGTCGACGGAGTCGCACGGCACCATCCAATTGCACACTTTTTCGACGGCGTAGTTATGACACGGCTTGTAACGGACGCCGCCCTTCGAGGGGCGCACTTCCCAAAGACCGCCCTTTACCTTCGCGAATGCGCTCATCTCGGCGATCTCTGGAATGAACCCGAGCAGCACCCCACACCGTTCGCACTGGACGTTTTCGAAGAAGATCAGATGTCCGCAGTTGCTACAGTGAAACGTCTTCATAGCGGACGAGTCGTGAGTGACGTCCGGGCCGACATGAGGATCATGGCACGGGCTCGCATATCACCTCGAACGCAACCAGGGCCGCGTCGCCGAATGTCATGCTGATCGGCACGTCGGTCGCATCGCGGCCACGTGCCATCAGCACGCGACCGGTACGCGGTGCGTTATTGCGAGGATCGAACGTTTGCCACGAGTCTCCGAGGTACGCCTCGAACCATGCGCAAAAGTCCTGGGCCGCGTAAGGCGGCGGGAGATTGACGTCGCTGATATAACCGGTGCAGTACCGCGCAGGAATATTTATGGCGCGGCACAGTGCGACCGCCAACTGGGCGTAATCGCGGCATACCCCGATTCCTTCCTGGTGAGCTTCGAAAGCCGTCCTGGTGGGCCGTGCTGTCTTGTAGTCGAACTTGATATGGGAGTGCGCATAGTCGCAGATGGCGAGGACCCGAGGGCGGCCCGGGGGAAGACCGCCGACCAGCGCCCAGGCTACGTTCGACAACAGATCGGTTTCGCAGTAGCGACTGCCCAGCAGGAACTGAAGGCAGTCGTGGGGAAGTTCTTCGACCGGATGCTGGTTATCTTCAGCAGGATACGTTTCCGGAGTGTCTGGTACGTCGAGCACTCCTTCGGTGGCGACCACCAACGACCCCTGAGAGGGGGTGACGATGCGCGTGCACAGGTTGCCAAACGCATCGTAGTAGTGCGTGAACGCCACTGGCGGGTCGAACGATATGCGGTCGGGCACGATCACTCTGTCCGCCATCGATGGATGCGTGTTCAACATGAGCACCGCAGGCGTCGCTTGCGAACAGGAGTAGGTCAACTGGAAGCCAACGCGGAGTTTCATGGGACGGGCGCTCAATGCTATGTGTCAAATCGGGCCCGCGGTTCTCTTGCGGGTTCAACGGTAAATCAACAGGGGCTCGGTGCCTCGGCTTCGTCGAGGGTAGTTCTTCGACTCCGGATTCGATCGGCTGTCGGACCAGAGTACGCCCAACAAAAACTTCCAACAGCAACTATCGCCAACGTGCCGAGGGGGACTCTCGCTGGGTCTGTCCCGGACGACTGTTGAGTACTTAGTGGAGAGCCCCCACCGGTTAAGGCTTCTCGAGCACCCGACAAATTCCAACTTTGATCCGGATGTTCGAATTGGGTACAAACAGAGCAAAAGGAGTGGTTCAGGAAGGCGCCGGCGCGTCACGATCGGCGGGCAGTGGATCGTACACGGACTTGGTCATGCTGAGCGTGCCTTTGCGGAGTCGAAGCGTTGATCGCGGTTTTGGACCGATGGGATGCCGGAATCGGTCCACGTCGCGCGTTCGAAAATAGTTCGCGACAATCGCGCCGAATGCGCCCACACTGTGAGGCGTGGCGATTGCCTTCGCGATCGTCGAAGTGGGAGCAACATGATGGCAAAGGGTCAAGCGCGTAGTAATCGAGAGGCAAAGAAGCCCAAACAGCCGAAGAAGGTGACTTCTCCCGCGGAAGCCGTGTCCTGGACGACGACCTCAAAAGGTACTGCAGCCAGCGCACCCAGCAAGAAGAAATAGCAGTCACGCGCGCGTAAGCGGGTCAATCTCTCTCCGCGCTGGTCGGAGGGACGAACTACGGACACGTACCCGTCTCCATCCGAATCCAAATTGACCCGTGCTGTCGCTGATGCCTGGCGGTGCACGCTTGCTTGCGCCGATAACCGATCGACGAAGCGGCCGTCCATCGCGCCTCTTTCGCAACCCATCGCTTCGACAGGCGCAACGACATCGCGTTGCGCGCACGGGCGTTCGAGAATCAGCTTGCGTCGCGCGGGAATTGCGCGCATTCTCAGGAATGTCCGGTAGGCGCGGACGAGTCTTCTGTGTCCACTCTGCCGTAGGTCGATCAATGCAGCTGGGGCAGCGTACCGGGTGCATTGCGCCATGATCACGGATGTGATCTTTGCGCGCATCGTTCATACCGCTTGTTTTTCTTCGACGGCAATTTGCCGAGCCCCCAGGGCGCTTACCGAACCTGTTCAGACGCTGACACCAAGGCACGGGCGGGGACGGTGACGGACGACCTGCAAGCCTTACATCTGGAGGAAGCATCTTCCGGACCGTAATCCCTTTTCGTCGCACTCTTGCATTGGAACAACCATGTCATCCCACATCAAAACGAACGCACCCCCGCCGGTCAGGGAAAGCGAACACGCCGTCGCGCAGAAGTCGCGCGCTTCAGCCCTGGAGCGTGCAGACGCCGAGCGCGCTCAAGAGCGGCGCATCAACTACGCTCGCATCGATGTTGGCGCGAGCAAGTGGCGCTACGTGAGTCCTTCGGCTCAATGAGACAAAGTTCTGTGGCACTCAGCTTTCCCAACCCGAGCCGCAGCTACGACCCTGCACGACACTGTGTGTGCTTTTGGGGCTACGACAATGCGCGCGAGATTTCCTTTCTCGTTGACGATGCGATGCTCAAGAAGCTGACTCCCGGCATCGGCCCTGGTGAACCCGCGCTGCTCGCGGCATTCGACCATAACCGCGACCGAATTCTGGGGCTTGCCAAGAACCTTTATACCGGCGGTTCTCAGAACCGATACACGATCTCGTGAGCAATCCGGATAGTTTCGGAAAGCTATGGTGAAGCGGTCGAAGCCGGCCCATACTGAGTTCTGTCGAACTGATTGGGGATGTTATGTGGACGTGCATACGGTGCGAAACGAAGGTACTGGATGCCGATGCCGTACCTGCAATCGATAGCTTTGGGTGCTATTTTCTATGCAGAAGTTGCTTGAGGCGTAACACGCTGATCAAGGCTGCGAGCACCGGCACAACGGTGCTAATACAGGCACCCGACAAAAAGCCGCGATGGGTTGCCCGGAACGCACTGCTATTTCCCTGACGCATCAGCTCGGCGACGTAACGAACACCTCGTCGGAGCGAAGCGAGGACGGATGGATGACTGCTGTACCGCTCCCTTTACTGCGCGATGCCGCAGTGCGTGCCGCGCACCAAGCCCCTGAAGTTCTGTGAAGGCGACACTTAGGCGCTGTGCCAATCAGTACTGCGTGAGCGTTGCCGTCCTGATACCGTTGCCTGAAAAAGCTGCTTTCTTTGGTTACTTTCTTTGCAGCAGCAAAGAAAGTGACTGCCGCCCCGCACAGGCGGCGAGCTAATAGACCAAGACAAAGCAAGTTCCATCGAAGCGCAGAAACATCAGACGGCGTATAGCGGCCCCCGAGCGCCACTGTCGACCGTCCCCGCGTCGACAGCTTCCAGCACGAGCCCGAAGAACGCATCGGCATGTTCCGGATTCAGCCACCGAACGATCGCCGTCATCCGTCGCTCGGGCTCGATCCACATGAACGAACTGCCCGCGCCGATCGCGAACCAGCTCGATGCGGGCACGCTCGGAAAGACGCGCTGCTCGTGATTGAGCCAGACGAGGTAGCCATAGAACGGCGCAATCGCGCAAGGCGTGCGCATGCGCGCGAGCCACTCGCTCGACAGAAGGCGCCGGCCATTCGCCATGCCGTCGTCGAGCAGCATCTGCGCGACCTTCGACTGATCGTTCGCGCTGATCGACAGTCCGCCGCCCCAGTGCGTCCCGCCCGGCACGGACTGCACGCGCCGCCCGTCGATCTCGACCCACGCATGGTCATAGCCCACCCATTGCCACTGCTCGCCCGCGCCCACCGGACGCATGATCGCCTCGCGAAACACCTCGGGCAGCGGCCGGCCGAACAGATGCAAGAGCGCAAGCGACAACTGGTTGATCCGCACGTCGTTGTATTCCCAGTACGTGCCGGGCGTCCGCAACGCACGTAACTCGCCTTTCTTGCCGTCCGGCGGCTCGCCGAACGTGACCGCGCGAAAGTGGTCGGCCTGATCCGGCAGGCCGAAACACGTGCCTTGCCATTCGCTCGTCTGCTGGAGCATCTGCGCCCAGGTCACGCTCGCGTTGTGTTCATCGTCGAAACCGATGCCGGGCACCCGCCGGCAAATCGGCTCGTCGACGTCCGGCAGCAGGCCGCGATCGTGCGCAACGCCCGCGAGCAGCGCGAGATACGTCTTCGCGATGCTGAAGGTCAGGTCCGCGCGGTCCGGCTCGCCCCATGACGCGAGCACGCGTCCGTCGACGGCGATCGTCCCCGACACCGGCCCGCGGTCGTGCACCGGCCCGAGCAGTCGGTTCCACGGCGGCGGGTCGTTCGGATGCACACCGAACACCCCGTCGACGCTGCGATCCCACGTCGTTTCATGATCGATTGCGAATTGCACTGCGCGTTGAAGCTCATCGTGTGGCATGTCTTGCGATTCCATTTGAATTCAGGGCGAAGTTCAGTGCGCGTTCAGGCGCCGGCGCGCCCACACGAGCGTGAAGAGACTGATGACCGCCGCGAGCATCAGATAGAAGCCGGGCGCGAGATTGTTGCCGGTCGCTGCGATCAGCGACGCCACCGCGAGCGGCGTAAAGCCGCCGAACACCGTCGTGCCGATGTTGTAGCCGACCGCCATGCCGGTCGTGCGCGTGCGGGTCGGAAACAGGTCCGACATCAGCGCTGGAATCGGCGCGAAGTAGGTCGCCTTCAGCACGGCCACCCAGATCACGGCGGCAAGCAGCGTCGCAAGCGAAGGATGCGCGTTCATGAACATGAACGCCGGGTAGATCGTGACGAAGAAAAGCGAGCCCGCACCGAGCATGATGCGCGTCCTGCCGACCTTGTCCGACCAGTGGCCGACGAACGGCGTAAGCACCATCACGATGAAGCCCGCCACGAGCGTCGCGATGAAGCCGTAAGACGGCGCGAGCCCGAGCTGGCGCGCGGCGTAGGTCGGCATGTAGAGCAGCATGTAGTTCGCCGTGGTCGTCAGCACGAGCGAGCCGATCGACACCAGCAGGCGTTCCTTCTGCGTCGCGAGCACTTCGCGGATCGGCGAAGCGGAGCGCTCGGTGCGCTCGAACTCGGGTGTCTCGTCGATATGACGGCGGATGTAGAGCCCGATCGGCCCGATCAGCATGCCGAACAGGAACGGAATGCGCCAGCCCCAGCCTTCGAGCTGCGGCTGCGTCAGCATGCCGGTCAGCACGGCGCCGAACGCGGACGCGAGCAGCGTGCTCGCGCCCTGGCTCGCGAACTGCCAGCTCGACATGAAGCCGCTGCGCTTCGGTGCATGTTCGATCAGGAACGCCGTCGAACTGCCGAACTCGCCGCCCGCCGAGAAACCCTGCAACAGCCGCGACAGGAAGATGCCGATTGGCGCGAGGACGCCGATGGTCGCGTAGGTCGGCATCAGCGCGACCATGCCGGTGCCGAGCGTCATCATCGCGATCGAGAGCGTGAGCGATGCCTTGCGGCCACGACGGTCGCTGTACGAGCCGAGCACGAAGGCGCCGACCGGCCGCGCGAGATACGAGAGCGCGAAGGTGCCGAGCGTCAGCAGCAGCGAGACGGTGCGGTCGGTCGTCGGGAAGAAAAGGTGTGAAAGCGTCGAGGCGAAATAGCCGTAGACGACCAGGTCGTAGAACTCGAGCGCATTGCCGATCGATGTCGCGACGATCAGACGCGACATGCTCGTATGACCGGTGCTGGTTGCGCCGGGGCGCGCTTCGGCGGCGAAGTCAGTGCTCATGGCTGTGCTCCTTCGCGATGGCTTTCGTCGGCAGGCCGCGGGCGTCGCCCAAATCCCAGAAGAGGCCCGCCATCATGCAGAGCCCCTCGCGCGCGACGGAACCGAGGAGGTGCTCGTTCGGCGCGTGCTGCGAGCAGCCGGGGTAGGAGTGCGGCACCCAGAGCGTCGGCATGCCGAGGATGTCGGCGAAGACGTCGTTCGGCAGCGTGCCGCCGAGATTCGGAAGCAGCACGGGTTGCTGGCCGGTCGTCTCGTGCAAGGACCGCTGGGCCCATTGCACCCACGCGTTGTCGGGATCGACGCGCGTCGCGGGCATGCCGCGCTCGACGTCGATTTCGATCATGTGAAAACCGTGCGCATCGAGATGGCGACGTACGATCGTTTCGAGCCGCTCCCAGTCCGTACCGACGACAAAGCGGATCTGCATGTGCGCATAGGCATGCGGCGGAATCGCGTTGACCGGCTTCTCCGGATTGCCCGTGCGGAACGCCAGCACTTCGAGATTGTTCCAGCCGAACACGCGTTCGGTCGGCGTGAGGCCGGGTTCGCCGTAGTCGGTGTCGATCTCCGGCTCGCCCGGATTGCCGCCCACTTCGATATCCGCGAGCGCACGGCGCACGGCCGCAGGCACGGGTGGCGGACGCAGCCCTTCGACCAGAATGCGGCCGTTCGCATCCGCCATCGAAGCAATCGCGTTCGCGAGCACCACGCCCGGATTGCGCAGCAAACCGCCCCAGTTGCCCGAGTGGTGGCCGCCTTCGCGCAGCCGCACGTCCAGCCGGAAGTTCACGACGCCGCGCGAGCCGAGAAAGAGCGTCGGTCGGTTCGCGGCGAGTCGCGGGCCATCTGAGGCGATCAGCACGTCGGCGGCGAGTTCGTCGCGCAGTTGCGTGCAGAGCGCATGCAGCCCCGGCGAGCCGACTTCCTCGCCGGTCTCGAACAGCACCTTGAGATTGAAGCCGAGCCGGCCACCGCGTGCTTCGAGCACTGCGGCGAGCGCGGCGAGGTTGATGCCGTGCTGACCCTTGTTGTCGGCTGTGCCGCGGCCGTACCAGCGGTCGCCGTCGACGGTCACGCGCCACGGCGAGAGTCCTTCGTTCCACTGCGCGTCGTAGCCGCGCACGACGTCGCCGTGGCCGTAGGTCAGCGCCGTCGGCAGGTCGTCGGATTCGTGGCGACGCGCGACCAGGAACGGCCCCGCGCCCGCCTGCGGGTTCTCGACGACGCGGCATCGAAAGCCGAGACGCACGAGCGCCGGCGCGATTTCGTCGTCGAGATAGGCGTGCAGAAGCGCGCCGCTGTCCGCCTCCTGACTCTCCGTGCGCAGCGCGACGCGCCGCGCGAGGTCTTCGAGAAAACGGCCGGAATCGTAGCGATCCGCCGCGTTTTGAATGGCCGACTCACGTGTCACATCGTTCTCCGGTGCGGCGCGCACGGGGGCGCGCAAGGTTCGAATCGAAAGCGATGCGCCGATCTTGCTGTCGCCGATATTTGTGGACAATCACAATATTTGGCAGATATCGTTGCCGAAAAGGCAAACCGGAAGAGCCGCCCACATGCAAAGCACCGCGCTGCGTTATTTCCTCGAAGTGGCCCAGAGCGGGTCGCTGTCCCGGGCCTCGGAGAAGCTTTTCGTGGCGGTGTCGGCGTTGAGCCGGCAGATCGCGAAGCTGGAGGACGAACTGGGCACGCCGCTTTTCGAGCGGCGTCCGCGCGGGATGGTATTGAGCGAAGCGGGGCGCCTCCTTGCCGCGCATGCGCGACGCAGCCTGCTCGAAAACGAGCGCGTGACCGGCGAGATTCGCGGGCTGACTGCGGACGGCCGCGCGACGATACGCGTCGCGAGCTCGGAAGGCGTCGCGCGCGATTTCCTGCCGCAAGTGTTCGCGCGCTTTCTGGACACGCATCCGGCCGCGCATTTCCAGCTCGACGTGATGGCACCGTCGGTCGCGACTCAGCGGGTGCGCGAGGGCGCGTCCGATATCGCGGTGTGCTTCAGCCTCGCGCCGGAGAAGGACGTGACCGTGGTCCATTCGCAGCGCGCGCCGATCTTCGCGCTGATGCGGCGCGGGCATCCGCTCGCCGCGCGCGAATCCGTGACGCTCGCGGATCTCACCGCGTGGCCGCTCGCGATGTCGGGCGAGGGCGTGACGATCCGGCAGTTATTCGATATCGCGTGCAGCCTCGAAGGGCTCATCTTCGAGCCCGCGTTTACGAGCAACTATCACGCCGCGTTGCAGAGTTTTGTGCAA
This sequence comes from Caballeronia arationis, assembly GCF_001544975.2. Taxonomy (GTDB): domain Bacteria; phylum Pseudomonadota; class Gammaproteobacteria; order Burkholderiales; family Burkholderiaceae; genus Caballeronia; species Caballeronia arationis. The sequence goes on from NZ_FCOG02000095.1 coordinate 17,330, forward strand.
CGCACCGACGCGGTGACGCTCACGGGTTATCTGACCGTGCGCGGGAGGCTGGAATCGGACGGGCTTGCCGCCATTCCGATCAGCAACGTCGAACTGCATCAGCGCACCCTGCAGGTCCAGACGATGGCCGGGCGAACCTTGCCGCAGGCGGTCGAGGCGTTCCTGTCCCTGCTCACGCGCGCGATTCACGAGCCGGCGCTGATCGACTGAAGCGGCGCGCGATCGATACACGGGAACCACCGCTGTCCACATCGTGTCTCGACGTGATCGGTGCGGCGCATTCCGCGTGATGCGACACGACGCAGCGGCGTGCCGCAAACAGAACCGGTGTCATTCGACGCCGGTGGTCAACTCGGGGGGACGACCATGAGTAATGTGCTTAGCGACGGTATCGTGCGCATCACCAGCCAGTCGGGAGCGGTGGCCGACCTGCCCGGCGACGCGCTGCGGTGGGAAGAGCCTTTCGAGGACCCCGAAACCGGCGAACTCGTGCATCTCGCGACGATCGCGGCCGAAGAGTTCCAGGGCTCCGCCGACGACCTGATCGTCCTGAAGCTGACGGAGACCGAGAGCGGGGGCGTGCAGGGCGGCGAAGTCACGGTGGAGCGCAACGACGGAGGCTATGAGATCGATACGGAGGATCTGATCGTGACGCTCGAAGACGACCTGGATATCGGCGACGCCGACGATTAGCGCGTCGGCGCGGCCGGTCCCACGCTTCAGCTTCCGGCGCCGATCGCGAGCGCGTCCTTCATTGCGTGGCAGGCAGCGGTACTCTATGGCGGCAGTCATTAACGGCTGTGATTTCGGGAAGAGGGCGGTCGACATATACGGGGTTACGGCACCGCCTGGCGCAACTTGAATACCGGGCCATCTACACACATGTACTCGGTAACGACCGCCCACGGATTTCACGTTTACGAACACCGGGCGCCAGGACGGCTGAGGACCGCCGTCGGGCGTGTAAATCCATAGCTGCCGGGATCCATCGGAAAACAAAACCTTGCCGGTAGGCAGTATTAGCATGGCGTGACGAAGGACGGCGTATTCGCGAGATTGAGATCTGCGCGCGCCGGCGAGACGGGCGTGATCGTGTTCGCGGCAGCCTGAGTTAGCGGCTCAAACAGTCCGAGTGCGGGACTGGCATCCGCGGCAAGCAGCACATGACCATTTTTTCGCATTACCTCTGCGGGTGCGTCCGCCGCGCCAAAGAGCACCGGGGTACCGGACACAGTGCCGGTAACGTCGGGTCCGGGCGTCAAGGTATTGGTCGCGGCCTAACACAAGGCGATATGGCAGGTGGGGCCCACCGCAAAGATCTGCCCTTGGTTTCCAAAAGCAGTCATATGAAGTCACGTTGACGCTTGACGACGGTCAGGTAATAACTGCGCAACTCCGCAGGCGGCCGAGAGTCTTCAATTTGGCGCTCTGACGATAGCGGGGACGCACTGTTGGACCCCGGCGCCCTCATTAGTGTCGCATACGTGTTCGGCGCGATAGCTGGCTCGGATTTGGAAGTCGGACCTATCCGGCGACGGCACTTGGCTTCTACGCGGGCTGCGTAGCTTTGGTTCCGCGATGGACACGTCCCCTTCACTGGTTGCTTTGCTGGAGGGAGGTCAGCATCTTCTCTCTTCTGTAAGCTGGTTCTAAGCCTAGCGGCAGCGTCTCAATGCATTATGCTCGCGTGGTCTCGATGCAGAGACGTCGCGAAGCGTCCGGGTCGAAGAGCAAGACTGCAAGCGGGGGTTCTGTTCTAAGTCGGCAATCTGTTGGGTCTGCAATCGACGCAATCGGCTGGCTTTCGAAAAGAATGCAGCAGAGGGTTGCCTAGCCTATAAAGCACTTGAATGATCAAGAACAATAAAGACACAAGATGTCCGGGCGGCGTCCTTCCACGACGGGGTATCAGACGACTCCGCTCCGATGCGGGTAGCGTGACGCTGGAATTCATTGTTTTGCTGCCGTTTCTGATCATGGTTCTGGTCGGGATCATCGATGGCAGCTTGATTCTCTATGACAAGGCCGCGCTGACGAACGCAGCTCGCGCGGGCGCAAGAGCAGGCACCGTACTGAAAGTGCCGCCCCTCACGACCTCGCAGATCGCTTCCATCGCGATCGCCAGTGCGCAGGGTAGCCTAGTCACGGGCGGCACTCCACCTTCGCCGACCGTCACGGTGACGCAGCCTAATGGAACGATCTCGGGCAGCCCACTCCAAGTAGCGCTTTCGTACACCTATCATGGTCTCTTGCTCGGCTCCGCTTTTAGTGCCCTTACCGGTCCGATCGTGTTGAGTGCGACCGCCGTCATGAACTATGAGTAGCGCATGGCTCTTCGTTTGATATGGTGTCAAGGAGCGGCTAATCGGCGCCGCGTCGAACGCCTACCTTCACACCGATGCAGGAGCGGTATTTCTCATCGTCGTCGCCAGCGCGGGTCGATGAGCGTAACAATGCTTTTCTCTTTGTTTGCGGCGTTGGCGGTAGCAGCGTTCGCGATCGACATCGGGCGGGCATATGTTGTCCGGGCCGAATTGCAGAACGCTGCTGACGCCGCCGCACTCGCGGGAGCCGCCTCTTTGCTGCCCGGCAACCCAAACCCTCGTTGGTCTACTGCCCAGGCCAATGCCGCGAGTGCGGTCGGCTTGAATAGCTCGGACGGTGTCAAATTGACGACTGCATCAGTACAAAGCGGATTCTGGAATCTAACGGGTAGCCCGGCTGGAATGCAGCCATCGACGATAACGCCTGGAGCATATGACAATCCGGCGGTGCAAGTGACTGTCGCGCGCGCGACGGGGCTCAACGGTGGCGCCGTTCCTTTCTTCTTCGCGCCGCTATTCGGCGTGAAGAATGGCCCCGTGACAGCATCCGCTGTCTCCGTGGTGTCTGCGCCCGGCTATGTTGGCCCCAGTGGCCTATTTCCCATGGCGATCAGTAAATGCATATATGACCAATACTGGGACGCAACGACCGGCGCCCCGAAGGTGGATTCGTCGACCGGACAAGGCTTTACATTCCAGTTCGGTAACGGCCATACCTACGGGGGTTGCGATGCGGGACAATGGACCTCGTTTCAGACAGACAACAACGACGTCCCTACTGTACGTGGACTGATCAGTGGCGGAAACCCGACCGGGCTGAGTCTTGGCGATTCGATCTGGATCGAGAACGGCATCAAGGCCACCATTTATGATTTCGTTCCCACCAATGCTGACGTACTGATGCCCGTGGTGCAGCAGGTCACATCGTCGACGACGGCGATTGTCGGTTTCGCTGCATTTCATATCGATTCTGTGAACAAGAGCAGCAAGTATGTCCAGGGCCACCTTATTACGGGATTCAAGATTACCGCGAGCACCGGGCCGAGCGGCCCGTACTACGGCGCTTACGTTCCTCCGCGTTTGGCTCAGTGAGGTCCAACCAGACTGCGTAGTTCGAAGCAGGAAAACCGGGGACCAGCGAATACTCCACGAAAATGAATCCCGTGACCGGCCCAGCATGCACTTGCAACTCGTTCGAGGCGTCCTGACGAGGCTTAAGCCGGCATCATCCGATCCGCCGTCAGCAACTGTCACAACCTGTTGTGGCCCGCGCTCTCCGATGCAAACGCGTGAATAACCGTTGGAGTTGGACACTGACGTTGAAACGGAGGTAGGTCGAAGGGCCGAAGGCAGTTGCGGATTCAACTTGTCGATGCAACAGATCGATGAAATCGCTTAGCCGCTTGTCCGAACAACAAAGATAAGTTTGGCTTCTCGAAATCGAAGAATAGCAACTAACCGTCTAGAAAATCAACGTTTTACAATTGACACCGTTCGGGCGACACCGAGGATGCCAACGGCCAACCAGTTCGGCAGTGTGGACTTGGAGTCGCGGTGCAAGGCGATACGCGATCTTCGGAGAACCCCGTTGCGAAGCCCGCTCAAAGACGACGGCCAAAATCCGACGGGGTCAACTCAACGTTCGCAGATGGATGGGCGAGCGCCTTGCGTGCCGCGATCGCGGCGATTCGCTGGTAGCCATCGCCGAAGCATTTGAGCGTGCGAGCGTCGCTTGCGCCCGGTTCAAGCCAGAAATACGCTTCGAGCGCCTCGAGGGTGACCACGCACTCGACTGAGCCGTTCGCTTGTACGAGGTCGAACGCGACACCGCGGCGATTTGCGAGGATGCGGGGTCCTGCCGCTGCGGCTTCCATGAATAAGCTGTGTCAATTGAGTTAGGCGAGTGTTCGAACGCTGGCCCGCGGAATAGCACTCGAGGCCGACACGTTGCTACCAGTCGATACGGTGCTTGTCTTCCGTTTCCCGATGCCGCCGGTCATCGTCGATATGCAGGTACAGGCTGGTCGTGGTCAGCGAAGCATGACCCAGATTGTCACGAACGAGCCGAAGATCAACCTTTTGATCGGCCGTGTGCGAGCCGGCGCTGTGGCGCAACCAGTGGGCCGATGCTTTCTCCAATAAGTCTGCACGCGCCGAAGCGCCATCTCGCTCGCGCAGTCGCGCAGCCGCCTTCGCAAAAACGTCCTTGACGATCGCGCGCAGTCCGGCGCGCGTCAGCGGCGCGCATGTCTGTGCCCGGTCATTGGCTGCGGTTGCGCCAATCGGCAAAACCAGCGGCGTCTCTTCGTTGGGTGAGGGCAGTGCGCTCAGGCCCAGTTGCTGGCGGTAGCGCGAAAGCTCCATCATCATCTCGCGCGTCGCGGGGACGAGTCGCTCCTCTCACCTTTGCCGTGAGAGGTCAGCCACCAGCGAAGGGCGCCGTCGGCGTCGCGCCGCACGAAAAACTGGCCCATGGTGTTCGCGCCAACTTCAGCAATACGCAACCCGCCCGGATACAGCAGGGTGAACAGCCACCGCACCCGGTAGGCATGCGCACGCGCGCGATCGCTATCGCGCGGAAGCGCGGCGATGGTGTCCTTGACCTCCTGCCAGAGCCCTGGCTCGAGATAGCGGGTGATGCGAGCAGCGGCGTGCTTCGTGCGTTGGCGGGATAGGGAAAGGGGATTGCCAGCAAGATAGTCCGCCTGCGCGAGCCACGCAAACAACGCGTTGAGAATGACGATCGCCAGGTATTCGGCTACGCTTTGACTTCGAGGCAAGTCCACAGGGCAAATTGTGGTTCTAGGAATCAACGCGCCTCGTCGACGAACACGAATTATTTATTTATATAGTCTTTCAGCGCCGATCTAAACGAAACCATTGCGCGACAATCTAAAATTTTCGCCTCCGAAATAAATTCTGCGATCTGTCGTGTTTCTTCTGGTGTTTATCGAGATCGCGCCTATGCTTCTAATCGGCGATCACGCCTCCAGTTTCAGCCCTTTAGGGAGATCGCGCAGCGGTTAACGGTCTATACCTTAAGGAGGCTATTATGCGCCATTCCTTGCCTTACTTGCGTGCCGCTTTTAATAAACCTGGGGCCTGGGCTGCAGTCTCTGCGCTCGTCGCTTTCGGGTCAATCATGAGCGCGAATGCAACGACAAACGATCAAACGACATTGATCGGTGTTGGCGGCTCCGCGACCGGTTCTTCTTTCGATGGTTGCGTATCTACACAGGTGTTTCTAGCCGTCTCCGCGCAGGGGTCCCGGAACCTAAATCAAAATGTGGTTCGTCAGTAAAAACTGTGGGTCGACGGAGGCTCGGGTAGTTTTCCAAGTGCATGATAAAGCGCGATTTCTGTCG
>NZ_FCOG02000346.1 GCF_001544975.2 Caballeronia arationis
TTACCGAGAACTGGATCGGCGCTCACGAACGCCAAGATGAGACCGTGAGAAAGGCGCAAGAACTCGGCACTCTCGAGTTTCTGACAATCGCCATCATGAAGGACTCGCTGGTTCAGTCCATCAAGCATATGTGCGCTCATGCAAAGTCAAGCCTGCGCCAATTCGGAAAAGCGGAGGGAGCGTCGAAGTCTTCAAAGCGTGCACAACCTGCTCGGTTTGAGCAAGCGGCGCGCGACAATCTCGACTGAATCAGACAAGTCAACGCGGATACGTAGTCAACCCGGCAGTCGCACGTTCAATGGCGAACGTCCCGCGGTTTCGCCGCCGGCCGACGCCATCTCTGCCTGCATCGGAAGAACCGCAACGGCCGTCCCGCATGAGCCGCAGTCTCTGAACGGACGGTTTACCCGGCATTCAAACGAACGCTGGAAAGAGCGTGCCATTCGCGGATGGTCATGGTCGCCTGCTCGCGGGAAAGCGAGCCCTCGTATTTAGCCCGCAGTGCGACATTTCTCTGGTCATCACAGGTAGATGGCTAACACATGACTCGCAGCCGCTGCATTCTAAAGTGTCGGCGTCACTGTTGCGCCCATTTCGGCCAGCAACTCGACGATCAGATGCTCAAAATGCTCGAGGTGACGGGACCGCTTCAAATCGACGATTGGCGTTGACATCCGGTCGCCAAACAGCATCACAGCCATGGACTGGTTGTCCTGCTTTGACATCCACATCAGACCTTGTGCATCGGGCAGGTTTTGCCATATCCATAACGCCCATTCACGTGTGCGCAAATAGTCGGTCTTGTCGCCATCAAACAGATCCGATGGGGCCAAGCCCGGGCCACGCAACCCCGTCGCGGTCAGATTCGCCAGTCGCAGGTCGGCCATTCCGATTTGGCTCATATGGAGAGATGAAGCGAGGTCCCTCTGCAGATCGTGCTGATAGCCGGCAGACGGCGTTGGCACGTCATGCAGAACCACTTCCATGATCGCTCCTCGCTCGGATGCGGCGGCATAAATTGTCGGGATGACTGTCCCGTTGTCCGGTCGACGCAATGGACTGAAACGAGCGTTGCCAAGCCCAGAATCGTTGAAGGCGTCCGGCGCGTAGTTGCCTGTCGCCGAGTCGAGCGGATGAACACGGAACCACGTACCCGACGAGACCTTGCTGAGCGTGAGTGGAGACGCAGGCGGCGGAAACACCGAACTAACCATGCACTGGCCCGACAACGTGGTCCCTCGCCGCTTCGATCACCGCTTGCGGGTTGGTTGCGAGAACCTCACGCGGACGCTTGCCGCGGAGCATACTGTTCGTCGACTCGAACCACGAAGCGATTCGAAACGGCCGGTAGCCCTTGAAAATCTTCAGGATCTCCGCGACCTCAGGGATCGGGTTGCCTAGCTCGTCGAAGACATACTTGGGATAAAGCGTCTGGCCTGCGCGTTCAATCGAAAAAATCTTGCCCTCTCTCTTCCACCGACTTGTTACCGCGTGCTGATTCGTCGCGTCAGGATTTTGCCGTTCACCGACCTTCTGCGCAGTCATCCACGTCGTCCCGTTGAGGACAGCTTTTACCGCCTTCGCCTCCAATTCTGCCCGTGATTCAGTCAGCAGCGTGACCGGAGATGCGTCGACAAGTCCCTGCAACACAAGCCCTTCCTGCTCACTGACGCTAAGGCGGACCTGGCGTGTCATCTCGACTTTCGCAGCCGGCGTGAAATCCGCGGTCTCGATCTTGTCGATTAGCATTGTCGCGGCCGCTCGCGTGGCGTCCAGCGCCGTCACATAGCGACCGATATCGCTGCTGACCGCTTGGGTGGTAGTTCCCGCCGGCGATACAAACGAAATGTGCGCGGCGGCCGCACCCTTCGGACCCGCCGATTGCGCCTTGGCCATGTTGCCCTCAACCGATTAGGATTGTGATATTTACAATGTATATCACAATTCTCACATTTCAAGTCGTTTCTGACGCACCGATGATGTGTTGCCAAAAAAAGCGTTTCCTGTGAAACTAATTCGATTCCGTCCCCATATTGGACGCGGTAGACGTCTGGCAACGGGCCAGATAGTTCGACGCACTCGTGTCTGGGTGGATTTCAGATTGAGACGGCTCTGCCATCCTGCCCCGCCTCAGTATTTGGCGCACAGCCAAGATCGTTTTACGACGGACCGGTCGCGCCGAGTCCTTCCGTGTCAGCAAAGGAACAGCTGGCCGAGACAGCAGCCCTCAGCTTGGCAATTCACCAGCTCGGTAGTAAAGCCGGTGACGTGAACGGACCCGGTCAGCGATGCTGCACTTTCCGTGTTGCCATGTATGCGTCAAACAGGCCAGTATGCAGCCGACTGAGTTCTTCGCGTAAGCTCACCAATTCATGCTGGTCGCCTTCATGTTCGCGACGCAAAATCTCCCCGAGCAAGGCAGTGGCACGCGACGCGTGCAGCTCTCGCTGCACGCGCGCCTCGCCCAGCCGGCTCGCGAGCGCTGGCTTGACGACCAGTAGCCAGGCCGGAAACCAAACATAGTCCTCGATTTCGCC